>DPDV01000017.1 GCA_003534295.1 Clostridiales bacterium | reverse complement strand
AAAATTATTAAAGTAAAAATATTAACTTTCAAATTATCAATCGGAAGGAAATCCGATTTACACAACATTTACGATAGTCTCTTTTCTTTTAAATATTTTTTTATATTTTTTATATCTTTTTGGTCTTTAGGTGCATTTCTTTTTTCCTTAAAGGCTAATATTGTTTTCAAGCTTTCAACAGGATAGCCATCTTTGTATTCCATTTTAAAGTTTTCCTTACTATTTGGAACTATTTCAACTTCATTTGAAATATGATAAAAACCACATTCGTTTTTGTCACATTCTTTTAAATTATATTTTTTCTTTAATTGTTCAAATAGCTCGTTTGAAACACATAAATCAAGATCTCCAATTATTTCTCTTAATCCATATAGCAACATAGATCCATTAGATAAAATATAATATTCTGTTTTGGGTAATTCTAAAGAGTTTAGCAAATTTAATAATTCCTCTTTATTCATTTTTAAATTTCTCCTCACATAAAATTACCATTATTATAGCAAAGTATAATAAAAATAGTCAATATTGCATTCACGTATAAATAGCTGAAACATAAGTATTTGCAAAATCTAACGCGAATGGTAATATAAAATAAAATTGCCTCATATATAAAAATAATATGTTCACGAATGCAATATTGAGTATTCTAAATATTTCACAAAGTTCATTAAGAAATTGGTTAGCAGAATTTGCTTGAAAGTGTACAATTTTGGCTATTGATATAATATTAAGTGACTATAAATAAATTGTAAAAAGGTTGAATATAAGTTCTATTTATAATATAATCATCTCATAAGTACGATACAATAAATTAATCAAAAATTGAATCAAAGTATTGACACAACAAGTAAAAGTCTGTATAATGTGCTCAAAAAAAGGAAGTGGAAAGATATAAAATTCAATGGATCGAAAATTGATATTAAATTAATACTAAAATCATTTATATCAAACATTGTTTCACCATTTTTCTGCTTTATAAATTTTTATAGAAGGTAAAGTTATTATATTTTATGTAATTATGCCTTCTATTTTTTTGGAAGAAGAACAAGTATGATAAATAAACAAAATCAATTATATGAATTACTAAATGAAAAAAATAGCTTAAACGAAATTCAAAGTTATATAAGAGAAATAATTACAATTAGAGGTTTTTCTGAACAAAGAGTACAAGATAAAATGTTATTATTACTTGAAGAAACAGGAGAGTTAGCAAAAGCTATTAGAAAAACACTGCCAGAGGCTTCCATAGACTATGAAAAAATAGAAAATTACACAGATATTGAAGAAGAAATTGCAGATGTATTCATAGTATTGGTTTCTATATGTAACAGGTTAAATATAAACTTGTATGATGCAATTAAGAAAAAAGAAGAAAAAAACATAAAAAGACAATGGAGAGTAAATGAAGGAGAAAAAAATGAACAATAATCAATCTTTATATTTACTATGGGCAACTATTTTAAACCAATCACAAAGTGCCGAAACAGTGTTGGAGAACACATTTGAATTATTCAAAAGATTAAATCTACTTTCAGATTTTGATAAAGAATACAAAACTCTTGATTACGAAAAGATAGAAAAAAATATGGCAACAAAACCATGTTTACATAGATTCCCAAGAAATATGTCTATGAATATATGGGATAGTGTTTGTATGATTAATGAAAAGTACGAAAGTAGTCCAAAAAAATTATTTACAAATTTTAATGAAATAGATGATGTAAAAGATAGATTAATGGAATTTAGAGGAATTGGAGAACACAAGGCTGATACTGCAATAATAGTTTTAGGAATTTACACAGGAAATAATGGATTAAATAATGTATTTGATGCAAAATGTATGGAGCTATATAAAACAATAGGACAAGAAATACAAATATTAGATAGGTTAGGAGATGTTGAATTTGATAGATAAAATTTTTTTGATATAACGAAATTTTGCAATGCAGAGTGTAAATATTGTTTTACAAATGCAGAGCATTATAATAATGCAATTGCAAATAAAGAATTGAATATTGATGAAATAGTTAATTTTCTAAATGAATTAACAAAAAAAGGAATATATAAAGTTTCTATTGGTGGAGGGGAACCATTTTTGAAAAATTTGGAAGAAATAATCAAAAGAACAAGTAGCAAAATGAAATTTTCAATAACTACAAATGGTTCAATAGTAAGAGATCAATTTATAAAATTATTTCTAAATAATAAAAACATAAAAATAACAATTAGCTTAGACAGTTTAGAAAATGAAAAATCAAACTTGATTAGAAAAAATATAGATGTTAATAAAGTAATTGAGAATATAAAAAAATTATGCGAGCATGAAGAATTAAGAGAAAGATTATCAATAAGAACTACTATTTCTACAATAAATTATAAGGAGGCTTATGACATTATAAGATTCTGTGAAGACAACAAGATAAAAAATTTAAAAATAAACCAAATAGAAAATATAAAATTTTATTCGGGAGATGTAGAAAAGATATTACCGGAATTGATAAATACGGAAAAGATTAAACCAGATGTTGTATTTGTAGATCCCCCAAGAAAAGGATTAGACAATAAAACAATAGAAATATTAAATAAAACAAAACCAGAGCAGATAATATATATAAGCTGTAATCCAGCGACAATGGTAAGAGATTTGCAGAAGCTAGAAAACGACTATATTATAAAAGAGATACAACCAGTAGATATGTTTCCATATACATCACATGTGGAGTGTGTATCTGTTCTTGAATTGAAGGAAAGTACTGAAAAATAAACAAATTTGAGATGTTTCTAACATATCAAAATAACACCTAAAAAAGACTTAAAAAATGATAAATTTGATTAAAATTTATAAAAAATAATTATAACGTGGTTAGTAGGAAACATGTTTCCGCATACCACCTTTAAAGACATCAAAATAAAAAATTGGTGTCTTTTTTTGTATGTATAAAAAAATATTTAACTTGTGCCCAAGTTGGTTACAAGTTAAATGAAATAATTTACAGGAACACAACAAAAAGCAAAGGCAAAAGGAAAATCTGTCAAGATGGATTTGTATATACGATTTTTAAATTTTCTCCTCCTTACAATCCTCCCCTTTATACTAACTGAGAATATAATTACTATCTGAGAAAAGAATATATATTATTTATTATATTTATATTATATATATTTAAATAAATATTAAATAATATAATGCGAAAGCGAGCAAAATCAAATGTAAAAAATAATGATTTTTGTGCAATTTATAGTTTTGAATAAGGTATACAAGTTAGATAAAATTAATAAAAAATTGATAAGAAAGGAAGATGAAAAGTGGAAATTAGTTATAAAAAAGTTGGAGAATATTATATACCTGAAATGGTATTTCCAAATGCAAAACTAGATAAAAATATAGGCAAATATGGAAGACTAGGATTAAAATATTTAAAGCATAATCACATGGATATTTATACTATTTTGCTAATGGATGATAAGTTAAATGAACATTTACTTGAGATAGAAAAAGAGGCAAAAGAACAAGTAAAAATATTAGTTGAGAATATGTGTAAAAAAGAAAATGTAACAGAAAAATTAAAAGAAAATAATCAAATGGAATGGGTAAAATTGATGAATAATTTTAAAATTATCGCAGAAGAAATTGTTGAAAAAGAACTAATTTTTTGTTAAGAAAGGGGGAATGAAAATGAAAGAAGATGACAGGTTTATACCATTTTTTGAAGCATACAAAGATGACTTTTTTGAGAGTATGGAAGATGTAAGAATGTATCTTAAAAATAACGATTTGGAATATCAAAATATAAAGCAAAGATTGCATAATATTTTAAATAATAATATAAATATTCAAAGAATTTTAGATGAAGCAGATATAGAAAATGGACTATCAAAAGAAGAGTGTAAAATGCTTTCAAAAATAATAATTTTGAATTATAAATTACAAGAAATTGAAGAAAAAGAGATATACTTTAAAGGTGGAATGGATGTATATTTTTACTTCAGAAAGTTAGGAATTTTGAAATAAAATTGATTAAAAATGCTTGAGTTTTAGAGATAAAATTTGAGCATTTTGTTTATTTTTTTATAAAAATGAAATATGACATTATGTAAATATTATAATTTTTATGTCCTAACAAGCAAGACATTTGTATATACACAAATGTAAATCATGGGATAAAATCCCAATCCCTTTTCAAAAAAGAAAAATTGAAAAAAGAAAAATTTTTATAAGCAAGAATTGGTTGAGAAAAATTGTATTTTGTGCTATTATGTTTTGTAATATAAGTTATTCAAAAAAATTGAATAACTTAAAAATAAAATAGTAAGTTATAGGGAGGAATAATAATGAGAAAATGTTTAAGATGTGAAAATGAAATGGTAGAAAATTTAGAGGTCATGGTTTCTAATGGTGGTTATGGAATTGATGTAAGGGAAAAAGGAATGTTCAAAAATGCCATTGGAAAAATCAAATGTGCTGTATGTCCTGAATGTGGATATACCGAAAATTACATAGAGAATACAGATAAGATAAAAAAGTTAGTTGAAAAAGATAGATAGTAATTTTTAAAGGAGAAGTAAGAATGAGTTTAGAAGAATTAAAAAAAGATTGTAGTAAAAAGCAAAAGAAAGGCATTCACTTTATTATTGCGTCAATAATAATATGGTCTATGTTTTTAATAGTACAAATAACCAATTTACCTATATTAACAAAAAATCTATTAACATTTTGTTGTACTGCACCATTATTACCAATATCATTTTTAATATCTAAAATATTAAAGATACAATTTCAAGATAAAAGTAATCCATTAAATAAGTTAGGAATATTATTCTCTGTAAATCAAATGATATATCTTTTAATAGCAATGTGGATTTATCATACAATGCCAGATAAAATGCTAATGGTTATTGCTATGATATTTGGAGCACATTTATTACCATATAGTTGGTTATATAATTCAAAAACATATATGGTATTGTCAATAATTATTCCAATATTATCTCTAATAGTTGGTTTAAACTTTGCAAATTATATTCTTGCAACAATGATGATAGTAATAGAAATAATATTTAGTATACTGTTAGCATTTGAAAATAAGAAAATAAAAAATGATTAGAGCGATAACTTGCAATTTATTGAACTATCGCAATTTTTTGATATTAAGAATCAAATAAATTATATAAATAATAAATCAAAGAAATAGGAGAGTAATCTTCTATTTTTTTGACTAAAAAATTAAAAAAAAACTAGATGGATTTTGTTGTTAATAAATGAAAAATGTGATATAGTGTAAACAGAATTTTGGAGGAAAAATGGAAGTTATAAAACCTTTTGTAAAATGGGCAGGAGGAAAAGGAAGTTTAATATCGCAATTAACAAACTTTTACCCATTCGAATTAGAAAATGGAACAATAAAAAAATATGTCGAACCATTTGTCGGTGGTGGAGCAGTTTTAATAGATATATTACAAAAATATGATGTTGAAGAAGCCTATGCTTTTGATATAAATAAGGATTTAATTAATTGTTATAATGTTATAAAACAAGATGTAGAAACATTAATTGAAAAACTAAACGAGAAAGAAAAAGAATTCTTAAATATAGAATTGGAAAATAGGCAAGAATATTTTTATAAAATTAGAAGTGAATACAATTCATATAAAATCGAAGATAATTTAGATGTAAAAAGAGCTTCAGAATTTATATTTTTAAATAGAACATGTTTTAATGGATTATATAGAGTAAACAAAAATGGAGAGTTTAATGTACCATGTGGAAAGTACAAAAATCCAACAATTTGTGATGCAAAAAACTTAAGAAATTTATCTAAACTATTGCAAAATGTAGTGTTTGAATATGGAGATTACAAAAAGTGCGTTAAATATATAGATACAAATACTTTTGTATATTTTGACCCACCATATAGACCATTATCAATAACATCTGGATTTACATCTTATACAAAACTATTTCAGATGGTTTAAAGAAAGTAAAAGAATTATTAGCTTCTAAAGATATAATGGAAGGTTTTGACCAAGAAATTTTTAATGCTATTGTAGATTATGTTATAGTTGGTGGATATGATGAGAATGGAGTAATAGATCCTTATTTAATTAGGTTTATACTAAAGCGAGAATTTGATTTAAGTGTTCCAAAAGATGTCCTTGATGAAGTTGTTATACAAAATAATAAAATTGATTTAAATAGCAATAATGTCCTTGTTGATTTTACAAATACAAGAAAATATTTTTCTTATGAAAGAGATGAAAATGGAAACTTAATAAAGTACTTCGAAATGGCTTGAGAATTCGAGTAGAATGTGATATAAAATAAGAAATAGTAAAAGGAGATGAAGTAGAAGTGCTAAATATAGAATATAAGGAAAATTTGGATGAAGAATTTTACAAAATAATAGATGATGAATTTAATAAATTTGCAGAAAAAAATAAGGTTGTTTGCAATTATACACCTTTTTCATTTATTGCTAAAGATGATGAAAAATTTGTTGGAATAATAACAGGAAATTCATATTATAAGGAAGTTCATATTAGTGACTTGATTATAATAGATGAATATCGTAATAAGCATATTGGAAGTAAACTTGTGCAAACTGTCGAAGAGTATTTTAAAGAAAAAGGTTTTGAAAATATAAATCTAACAACTTATGGATTTCAGGCACCAGAGTTTTATAAAAAATGTGGATTTGAGGTTGAATTTATTAGAAAGAATAAAGAAAATCCTAAATTAGATAAATATTACTTGGTTAAGTATTTTGGAGGCAAAAATGAAAGAAATTAATAGATTTTTAGATGACTTGAATTTTGACGAAATAAAAATCAATAGAAAAATTAACAAAGTGAATAATGAATTAAAACAATATATTGAAGGAAAGATTTTACCGGAATATGAGCTAAACGATGGAGGACATAATTCAGAACATGTTAAATATGTTCTAAAACGAGCTTTTGAACTTGCTGATGGATATGAAATAAATTATGATATCTTATACACTTGCGTATGTTTTCATGATGTTGCATGTCATATTGATAGAGATAGACATGAAGTTTTATCGGCAGAAAGAGCTTATGAGGATGAATATCTAAATGGATTTTTTAGCATCATGGAAATGAAAACAATAAGAGAAACAATTGAAGATCATAGAGCTTCATTAGAATATATACCTAGAAATATATATGGAAAAATATTATCTTCTGCAGATAGAAAAGTCGAGGTGAAACAATATCTGATTGCTTCAATTTCGTATGGAAAAAAGAAGAATCCAGAAATTGATAAAAATGAATCTATTGAAAGCTCATATAAATTTGTTATAAAAAAATTTGGAAAAAATGGATATGCGATTAATAAAAGCTATGTTGAAGATTTAAAATATAAAAAGTTTTTAGAGGATATTCAGTATTTAATAGACAATAAAGAATTATTTATTGAATTAGCTACTTTTATTTATGATAAGTTATATAACTAGATGTCTTTTATCAGCACACAAGTCTAACCAAGGTGTTTTTTACAAGCAGACACGGCATGTGGAGTGTGTAGCAGTATTAAAGTGGGTAACAAAAAAATAATTAGAGAGTGAAAGATGTTTGATTTAATAGAAGTTAAAGAGAAAGATAAGAATGTAATATATAATTTAATGCAGTTATATACATATGAATTAAGTTTCTTTGAAGATGAGACTACAACATTTAAAATGTTGGATTCTGGATTGTATGTAATGAGCAAATATGTTGAAAGATATTGGCAGGAAGAAAATAGGCATCCATATATATTAAAATGTAACAATGAATTAGCAGGATTTGTTTTACAGAGATTTAATGAGGAAAATATGAATGAGGTAGCCGAATTTTTTGTTCTTAACAAGTATAGAAGAATAGGGGCAGGAACATTTATGGCAAATAAAATGTTTGAGGTGTATAAAGGAAAATGGGAAGTTTGTACATTATTAAAAAATGAAAGAGCTCAAAAATTTTGGAGAAACACTATAAAAAATTTTACAAATAATAATTTTGAGGAAAAATATATTAGAAATAATTCAAGATTAGCATTTTACTTTGAAAGTTAAAAATTATTTATAAGAAAAACTGGGGGATGACTTGGAATTTTATCAAAAAGCCATTAGAATGGAGGAAAAATATGAAATTATACTTAAAAAAGCCTTCTGCTGAAGAAGAACAAGAGTGGAAAAACTATATAAAAGAGTTTAGAAAAATAGATATTAATGCTACACCATTAGGATATTATGAAAATATTGATTATAAGGATTGGTTAATAAAAATAGAAAATGAAAATAAAGGAATAAATATGGAAGAAGGTAGAGTTCCTTCAACAGTTTTTTTCTTAATGAATGATGGAAACAAAATTCTAGGACATATATCAATTAGACATAATATAGATAATGCTTTTTTAAAATTATATGGTGGACACATTGGCTATGGAATAAGGCCAAGTGAAAGAAATAAAGGGTATGGAACAATAATGCTTCATCTAGCATTAATAAAATGCAAAGAATTAGGTTTGGAAGATGTAATGATTACTTGTAAAGATAATAATGTTGGTTCTTATAAAACCATAGAAAATAATTATGGAATACAAAAAGATTTAATTTATATCAAAGAAGAAAATTCTTACTTTAGAAGATATTGGATTAATATTGACCAATCTGTATTAAGTTTTAAGATGTTATAAAAAATGTGGATTTAAAGAATCTGGAAGAAGAATTAGCAAAATGAGTTGCCCTATTTTGCGAAGTATATTATAATATAAAAAGGTGTAATTGATTATATGTGCATTAAAATGGATATATAGAAAGATAGGTGTAAAATGAAAAGTAGGAAGATTATTTATGTTGTATTATCTGTTATATTGATAATTGTTATCTTTGCAATTATTATTGCTATAAAAAATAAGAAACCTGAATTAAATGACCATACTATTTGTGAGCCTAAATCAATAATAGAACAGATATTAGCAACCAACCCTGATAAAAAATATTTAAAACTAAAAGGAGGAGAAATATTAAATGAAAATACAAATTTTAGCGAATATGCTTTCATAAGTAATAATTCAATATATATTTTCAATCCTCAAAAACTAGACAGCGGAGAATTTGAATATAAAAAAGTTTATGACATAGATAAAAATATTAAAGTTATGAACATTAGGCCAAGCTCTGGGGCAGATATAAAATTTATTGATTACAATGATACATTATATACATTACATGATGAAAATTTGGATAATAAAGTTAGAGATAGTTATGATATGTTTCTAAATGCAGATTATAAACTTAATAATTATCTTAAATGGGAATATTCTACTGAATTTCTTGGCAAAAAGACTGATTATGATTTTATGTCTAACTATGTTTATGTAAAGGATAATATTTTGTATAGATTATTGTATAATAATGATAGATATCCAGCAGTTGATAAAGTTAGTGGAAATTATGAGGGCGAGAAAGTAATTAGAATATATAATGAAAGAATACTTAAAACTGATAAAGGCTTTTACGAAATAATGAGTTATTTTGATACTAATTTAAATAAAACTGTTACAACTACAGTCAGAATTAATTTATTAACTAAATTTTATGATGAAATATTAACATTTACATATAAATATGTAGTGTTAAAAGATTATACGCTTATACCTATAAATGATGTTATGGAAAGCAGAGTGAGAGATTACCCATATGATTATTTTATAAGTGGATTTAATTATATGAATGAAGTGAGATATGAGGAATAACCCCAAAATAATATATATAAACAATGGAGGAAAAAGGACATGAAAATATCTACAAAAGGAAGATATGCCTTAAGAGTAATGATAGACTTAGCAATGAATAGTAATGGGAAATATATATCATTAAAAGATATAGCAGAAAGACAAGAAATTTCAAATAAATATTTAGAACAAATAATATCGTTATTAAATAAAGCAGGTTATTTAGAAACTGCAAGAGGCAATACAGGAGGATATAAATTAACTAAACAACCCAAAGAATATAAAGTAGGAGATATATTAAGAGCAACTGAAAGAGATTTAACACCAATATATTGTTTAACAGAAGACGGAAAATGTAATAGACAGAAGAATTGTAAAACATATTCTTTTTGGAAAGAGCTAGACAATGTAATAAACGAATATATCGATAGTAAAACATTGGAAGATCTGATTAAGCAGAAGTCAAAAACATGACTTCTATTATTTTATTATTAATTCCTATTGACATAGTAGGAAAAGAGCTATATAATTCCTATTATAACGGTATGAAAGGAAGAAGAATATGAAAAATATATATTTTGATAATGCAGCAACGACAAAGTTAGATGATGAGGTACTAAAAGAAATGTTACCATATTTAAAAGATAACTATGGAAATCCTTCATCAATATATAAATTAGGGAGAGAAGCAAGAAAAGCAATTGAAGATTCAAGAGAAAAAATAGCTAAAGTTTTAAATTGTAAAGCTAACGAGATTTATTTTACAGCAGGAGGAAGTGAAAGTGACAATACAGCAATAAAGGGAATAGCAAAAGCAAATAAGAAAAGGGGAAATCATATAATAACTTCAAAAATAGAACATCCAGCAGTTTTAGAAACTTGTAAACAATTAGAAAAAGAAGGATTTGAAATAACATATATTTCAGTAGATGAAAAAGGAATAGTTGATTTGGAAGAATTAAAGAAATCTATAAAACCTACTACTATTTTGATAACAATAATGTTTGCGAATAATGAAATTGGCACAATTCAACCAATAGAAGAAATAGGAAAAATTGCAAAGGGAAATAATATATATTTTCATACTGACAGTGTACAAGCTGTTGGAAGTATAAAAATAGATGTGCAGAAACTAAACATTGACAGTTTATCTTTATCAGGACATAAATTTTATGGGCCAAAGGGAGTTGGGGCTTTATATGTAAAGACAGGTGTACCTTTTGAAAAATTTATTTCTGGTGGACATCAAGAAAGAAACAAAAGAGCGGGTACAGAAAATGTTGCAGGAATTGTTGGAATAGGAAAAGCTATTGAACTTGCTTATGAAAATTTAGATGAGTACAATAAAAAAATAAAAGAATTAAGAGACTATTATGTGAAACAAGTAGAAGAAAAAATACCATATATAAAAATAAATGGAGATATGGAAAAAAGATTACCTGGTAATAGTAATATTTCTTTTAGATTTATAGAAGGAGAAGGACTTCTCTTGAATTTAGATTTAAAGGGAATATGTGCATCAAGTGGAAGCGCTTGTACATCAGGTTCACTTGATCCATCACATGTATTGCTTGCAATAGGTTTGCCACATGAAATAGCACACGGTTCTCTAAGAGTATCAATAGGTAAATATAATACTAAAGAGGAAATAGATTATTTGATAGAAAACTTGATGGAAATTGTCACTAGATTAAGAGAAATGTCACCGCTATGGGAAAAATTCATGACAGTGTAAAGTAATCTATGAAAAATGTAGGAGCGATTTTAATCGCCCGCACTTCAAAGAAATTACTAAAAAATTTATAGAGGAGGATAAATGATGGAATATTCAGAGAAAGTTATAGAGCATTATACAAACCCAAGAAATGTTGGAAAAATAGAAAATGCTTCAGGAATTGGAGAAGTTGGAAATCCAGTATGTGGAGATATAATGAAGATGTTTATAAAAGTAGAAAATAATATTATAACAGATGTAAAATTTAAAACCTTTGGATGTGGAGCTGCAATAGCAACAAGTAGTATTTCAACAGAAATGATAAAAGGAAAAACAATAGAAGAGGCTTTAGCTTTAAAAAATGGAGACGTTGTAAAAGCATTAGATGGACTACCACCTGTA
The DNA here is from genome assembly GCA_003534295.1 of Clostridiales bacterium. Classification (GTDB taxonomy): domain Bacteria; phylum Bacillota; class Clostridia; order TANB77; family CAG-508; genus DNVW01. The sequence continues at coordinate 70,359 of DPDV01000017.1, read as the reverse complement.
AAACTACACTGCTCAGTGTTAGCTGAAGAAGCAATACATGAAGCTATTGCAGATTACTATAGAAAAGAAGGCAAATTATCAGAAGAAGAAATTAAGATAAAATGTAATTTAAAAGAACATCATTGTGAAAGCTGTGGTATTTAGTATGATTAGAGCAGATAATTAATTATCTGCTCTAAAAAAATGAAGAATAGAGATACACACTTATAAAAAATGCATTATTCGTTTATTTTTGAGTATAAACCAAATGAAATAATACCGCTTAAGCCGACTAAAGTATAAATGACTCTACTAAAAGCACTCATACTCCCAAAAAGTGCGGCAACTAAATCGAAACTGAAAAGACCTATTAAAAGCCAATTTAATGCACCAATTATTACAAGTGTAAGTACAATGTAATATAAAGTTTTCATAACATACCTCCATAATAATATTATTAGAATTTATTATAATAATTATTCAATCGAATTAAAAAATAATAACTTATTATTGCCATTTTTATTTTAGTATAGTACAATACTAATGTCGGGCGAGGAAATAACAGATTTAATTGAATATAATAATAGAAAGACAAAATGGAATACATACAATAGTAGCAGAAGAATTGGGTTTTGGAACAAGAGAATATGAATTAATAAAAATTGATTAGGAACACGGAAGGTTTAATATTTTCAAAAAAGGAGACTTGAAGAATGAATAAATACATGAAAATAGCTGATGAATTAGCACAGCAAAATATTTTAACAAATGATGGTGGACCATTTGGAGCTGTTATTATAAAGAATAATGAAATAGTTGGTAAAGGTAATAATCAAGTAGTATTAAAAAATGATCCAACAGCACATGCAGAAATAGTAGCAATTAGAGATGCTTGCAAAAACTTGGGTACATTTGATTTAACAGGATGTGAAATTTATACTAGTTGTTATCCATGTCCAATGTGTTTGTCTGCTATTATATGGTCAAACATAAAAATGGTGTATTATGGCAACACAAAGGAAGATGCAGAAAAAATAGGATTTAGAGATAATTTAATTTATGAATATTTGGAGGGGCAAAGCAAAACCTCTAATAAAGAAGACATATTGAAAATTATAGCAATGGATAGGGAAGAAACAATAAAAACATTTGAAAGTTATCAAAATAAAAGTGAAAACAAAACTATGTATTAAAAGCAGGAGGCGTGTTTTGAAAGAATTAGTTTTAATTGACGGAAATAGTATTATGAATAGAGCATTTTACGGAATTATGGGTTCGAAAATGCTTACAACTCCAGATGGAAGATATACCAATGCTGTATATGGATTTTTATCAATAATGTTTAAAATAATAGATGATTTAAAACCAGAATATATGGTAGTGACTTTTGACCTAAAAGCACCAACTGCAAGACATAAGCTTTATGCAGGCTATAAAGCCACAAGAAAGGGAATGCCAAATGAACTTGCAGAACAGATGCCAATAATAAAAAATATTCTTAAAGCAATGAACATAACAATAATAGAAAAAGAAGGATACGAAGCAGATGATGTTTTGGGCACGCTAGCAAATTATGGAGAAGAGCAAGGAATTCATGTGACAATATTATCAGGAGACAGAGACACGTTCCAATTAACTACCAATAATATAACTATAAGAATTCCGCATACAAAAGCAGGAAAGACAGAGACAGAAGATTTTAAAGAACAAAATATTATAGAAAAATATGGTGTAATGCCAAAACAACTAATAGAAGTCAAAGGGCTAATGGGAGATAGTTCGGACAATATTCCAGGAGTTCCAGGAATAGGGGAAAAGACGGCACTAGAACTTATAAAAAAATATGGTTCAATAGAAAACCTATATAAGCAGATAGAAGAAGGCAAGGACGAATTAAAAGGAAAGACTAGAGAAAAAATTGAACAAAATAAGGAGTTGGCATATTTATCTAAAGAATTGGGAACCATTAATACACAAGTTCCAATAGAAAAAAACTTAGAAGATTATAAAATTACAGAATGGAATAAAAATGAAGTTTTAGAAATCTTTAAGGAACTAAAGTTTAATAGGTTTATAGAAAGATTTGGCTTGAAAGCGGAAAAAAATGAGTCTCAGATAGAAAAATTATTTGAAATACAAGAAGTAAACTATAATTTAATAGAAGAGTATGCGCAAACTGAGAAAAAAATAATATATACTTTAGGTAAAGAGCAAAGTAATAATGATAATGACATAATTAAGAAAAAAATCATAAGCATAAGCATATATAATATCGAAAAAAATGTAATATACTATGCTAAAACAAATGAGGAACAGATAAAAAAGATATTTGAAAGTGAAAACATTGAAAAATATGGGCATAATTTAATAGAAGATTATGTAATATTAAGACAAAATGGTATAATGTTTAAAAATATGGTATTCGACATAGAAATTGCCGCATATTTAGTAAATCCCACAAATTCAAAATACAATATTTCTATATTAGCAAATCAGTATCTTAATATAGATATGAATGACTATTTGGAAAAAATGGGCATAGATAAAAATCAAAATAAACAAATTACGCTTTTTGAAACACAAGAACTTAATGATACAACTAAATATGAAAATGGTATAGAGACCTACTTATTGAATAAACTGATAGAAAAAATAACAGAAAAACTAAAAGAAATAAATTGCTGGGAATTATTTAATAATATAGAAATGCCATTAATTAAGGTATTGGGAGAAATGCAATATAATGGAATTCATTTAGATGAAAATGAATTAACTATGTTTGGAAATGAACTAAAAGCGAAAATAGGAGAGTTAAAAAAAGAAATATATGAAATGTGTGGACAAGAGTTTAATGTGAACTCAACACAGCAATTGGGAAAGGTTTTATTTGAAGATTTAAAGCTTCCTGTATATAAAAAGACAAAAAGCGGTTACTCAACAGATGTTGATGTTTTAGAAAAATTAAAAAAAGAGCATCCTGTTATAGAGAAAATATTAGAGTATAGAACATTAATGAAATTAAATTCAACCTATGTTGAAGGATTACTTCCATATGTAAATACTAAGACAAAAAGGATACATTCATATTTTCATCAAACAATAACAGCAACCGGAAGAATAAGCAGTACAGAACCAAATCTACAAAATATTCCGACAAGAATAGAATTAGGAAAACAGCTTAGAAAAGCATTTAAACCTGAAAAAGGATATATATATATAGATGCAGACTATTCACAAATAGAATTAAGAGTGTTAGCACACATATCTCAAGATGAAAACATGATAAATGCATTTGAAAATGATGAAGATATACACAGACAAGTAGCTTCAAAGGTATTTGATGTGCCAATGGAAGAAGTTACAAAAGAACAAAGAAGTGCTGCAAAAGCTGTAAACTTTGGAATTGTTTATGGAATAAGTGACTTTGGATTAGCAGAGCAGTTAGGGATAGGAAGAAAAAAAGCAAAACAATATATAGAGCAATACAAAGAAAAGTATATGGGAATTAAGAATTTTATGGATAACATTGTAGAAGAGGCAAAGAAAAGAGGATATGTAGAAACACTATTCCATAGAAGAAGAGAAATTCCAGAATTATCATCAAACAATTATATGGTAAGGCAATTTGGCGCTAGAGTAGCAATGAATACACCAATACAAGGAACAGCGGCAGATATTATGAAGATTGCAATGATAAAATTATTTGACAGAATAGAAAAAGAAAAATTAAGTGCAAAATTAATATTACAAGTACATGATGAATTGATTGTAGAATGTAAAAAAGAGGAAAGCGAACAAGTAAAGCAAGTCTTAAAAGAAAGTATGGAGAATGCTACAAAACTAAGCATACCATTAAAAGTAGAAATATCAGAAGCAAACAATTGGTATGAGGCAAAATAAGCAAAAGAAGCTTTAAATAATACGAAAGGTGAAAATAGTGAAAAAAATTTTGATTTGCACATTAGCAATTATAATTTTAGTAGTGGTGCTAAAAGTCGCTAATGTAAAAAGAATTATTTTGAGAAAAATGTACGTAAAAGATTATTCGGAATATGTTTATGAATATGCAACAGAATACAATGTAGATCCATTACTAGTATTTGCAGTTATTAAGGCAGAAAGCAATTTTAAAAAAGATGCAACATCAACAAGTAATGCAATTGGACTAATGCAATTAATGGAGAATACAGCTATAGAAACAGGAGAAAAAGTAAATGAAAAAATAAACTCAAAAGAAGAATTATATAACCCGAAGATTAATGTGAAAATTGGTATAAAATACTTATCAGAACTGCTAGAAAGATATGATGGAAAGCTTGAAATAGCGCTAGCAGCATATAATGCGGGAATAGGAAATGTAACAGAGTGGATACAAAAAGGAATAATAAAAAAAGATGGCACTGATATAGAAAATATACCATTTAAAGAAACAAATAACTATGTAAGAAAAATATTAAGAGACTATGAGATTTATAGGGAAATTTATGAAGTGTAGAGGAGAAAATAAATTGACAAAAAATATGCAATGATATAAAATGTAAAAGATAATAAAAGAGTGAGGCGATAGAAAATGTGGGGAAATATTACTATAGCTTTTTTGCTAGCATTTATTACAAGCTTTGTTATAACACCCTATACTATGAGACTTGCGCATAAGGTTGGAGCAATAGATTTTCCAGGGGAACGTAAAATACACAATAAACCAATTCCAAGATTAGGTGGTTTAGCAATAATATCCGGTTTCCTACTTTCGGTTCTATATTTATTGTTTATATTAAACATAGAAAAAACAATAAGTTTAGTAGGAACAGAAAACTATGGAATAAAACTGATGGGATTTTTTCTAGGAATTATAATATTGGGAATAACATGTTTCATAGATGATTCGAAAAATATACCAGCGTGGGTTAAATTACTTGCACAAATATTATCAGCAGTAATTGTAACTGTGTGTGGTGTAAAGATAGACATGATAGCAGTACCATTTATGGAAAAAAACATAATTTTAAACAACGTTTTTTCATATATACTTACAATAGGATGGATAGTAGGTATAACTAATGCAATAAACTTAATAGATGGATTAGATGGTTTATCTTCAGGTATTTCACTTATATCTTGTATATCATTATTAATAATATTTGCAACAAATGGTTCATCAATATTATCTATTATATTAATAACAGCTCTTGCAGGTGGAATAGTTGGATTTTTGCCATTTAATTTTAATCCAGCTAAAACATTTGTAGGAGATGTAGGCTCTAATTTTTTAGGATTCAGCTTAGCAGTAATATCAATTTTAGGAGTGGCAAAAACATATACTGTTTTAGTATTAATAGCGCCACTAATAGTACTAGGATTACCTATATTTGATACAATATTTGCTATTTTTAGAAGAATAATCAAAGGTAAGTCATTAAAAGCTGTATTTAAGCCAGATAAGGGACATTTACATCATAGATTAATGGCAAAAGGGTATACACAAAAACAGGCAGTTTTGATATTATATGGACTAAGTGCAACGCTAGGCATGTTTGCAATAATATTATTAGACAGTGGGTTATGGAAGGCGTTATCATTTGCATTATTAGTAGTGGCAATTATCGCAGTAGGGTATAAAGATATATTCAAAAAAACAAAAACATCATAAGAAATTACACAAAAACAACTTATTTTGTAAGGTTGACAAAGAAAAAGTTTTAATATAGAATAACAAATACAAGAAATAATAGGAGTTGGGGGAAAACAAGATGAAACCTAAAGTATTATTAATAATACCAGCCTACAACGAAGCGGGAAACATAGAAAAAGTTGTAAAAGATTTAGAAAAAAATGCTAAAAATGTTGATTATGTTATTATAAACGATGCATCAAAAGACAATACTTTAGAAATATGTAGAAAAAACAATTATAATTGCATAAACGGATTAGTAAACCTAGGCCTTTGGGGGGCAGTTCAAACAGGACTTAAATATGCAATGGATAAAAATTATGATATTGCTATCCAATTCGATGGAGACGGACAACATAGTGCTAAATATATAGAATGTTTAGTTGACGAAATTGAAAATGGAATAGATATAGCTATTGGCTCAAGATTTGTAACTGCAAAAAAACCATGGTCATTGAGAATGCTGGGAAGTAGAGTAATATCAGCTTGTATATTTCTAACTACAGGGAAAAGGATTACGGATCCAACAAGTGGAATGAGAGCATATAATAAAAATATTATAAAGGAATATGCACTAGACATGAACAATCCCCCAGAACCGGATACGTTAGTGTATATGTTAAAAAAGAAGAAAAAAATAAAAGAAATTCAAGTAGAAATGAGTGAAAGAGAACAAGGAACATCTTCATTTAATGTAGGTCATACTATTAAATACATGTGCAGAATGATTATTTCTATCTTTTTTATACAACCATTTAGGAAAAGAAAATAAAATATTGATAAGAAGAGGAGTTGACTATGGATTTACAATTAAATTTATTTTTTATAATTATTTCAATATTAACAATCATTTATATTATACGAAAAATAAGAAAACATAAATTAAATATTGATGATTCTATTGTATGGATAATTTGGTCAATCATATTATTGATACTTAGTATATTTCCGAAAATTTCAATTTTTTTTGCAAAGCAAATGGGATTTCAATCAACGAGTAATTTCATTTTATGCTTATTTGTGTTTGTTTCTTATATCATGTTATTTTTTCAAAATATTAAAATATCAGAGTTAAAAGAAAAAAACAAAGAGATAATTCAAAAAACAAGTATATATGTGTATAACCAAAAAAATAATGAGAATAAAGAAAAACAATAATTTATAACAGGTGAAGAACAAATGAGAGCAAAAAAAACTTTAAAAAATTTAATATTTAACTTATTGCAACAAATTGTAAGTATCGTGACCGGTTTTATATTACCACCCCTCATAATTCATAATTATGGTTCATCAATTAATGGGCTGATTTCTACGATAAAACAGATTGTAATGTATGCTCAAACTACTGGTGCAGGAATTGCAAGTGCTAGTACATATGTAATGTATCAACCACTAGCTGAACGAAACTATAAAAAGTTAAGTGGTATTTTTAATGCAACGAGGAAAATGTTTGTAAAAGCAGGAAACTTGTCATCTCTTATCATGCTCTTAGTTGCATTCATATACCCATTATTTGTGCGTAACGATGTAGATGTTTTAACTACAATTTGTTTAATTATATTACTTGGAGCCTGTGGCGTATCGGAATTTTATTTTATTGGAAAGTATCAAGCCTTGTTTAGCGCAGATCAAAAAAACTACTTGGTATCTATTGCTCAAGGATTGGGTAATATATTTAACATTGTCATTTCTATAATATTAATTAAATTTAACTGTAATATTATTTTGGTAGAATTTGGTGCAATGACTGTGTATATTGTCAGAGTGGTTGTGCTTTGGACGTACTTCAAAAAAAATTATACTTATATTGATAAGAAAGAAAAACCACTGATGAACGAAATTTCTCAAAGGAGAGATGCAATAATACACGAAATTACTGCACTGATTATTAACAATAGTTCTATTGTACTAATATCATTGCTTATTGGGTTAAAAAATGCAAGTATTTATAATGTTTATATGTTAGTTTTTTCTGGATTAAACATGATTTGCAATATTGTTTCTAATGGAATATATGCATCTTTTGGGGATGTAGTTTCGAAAAAAGAAGATGAAGTTCTGAAAAAAGCTTATGATGTTTTTGAATTTACATACATGATTATGATCTCCGCAATTTATACAATAGCATATATATTAATTATGCCATTTATAAAAATATATACTCAAGGAATGACAGACGCTAACTATGTGCTTCCTATATTAGGTAAGTTATTTGTACTAGTTGGATTCATAAACAATCTTAAGATTCCATCAAGAACGATGGTCATTGCAAGCGGGCATTTTAAACAGACAAAAAAATATTCAGTAATTGAAATGATTATAAATCTTTTGGGACAAGTAATTCTAATGTATTTTTGGGGAATCTATGGAGCTTTATTAGGATGCCTATTGGCAGCAATATATAGGGCAATTAATTTTATTTGGTACTCTAACAAATATATATTGAAGATATCGAATAATATAATTATAAAAAGAGTTTTATTATTTTTAGCGGTTGCATGTATAATTATTGGATTTTATTCATTTGGAATCAACCTTATGATTTTAAACTATCTGCAGTGGTTTACATATGCAATTATAATATCTACTACTGTAGGGATTATATTTTTAATAACAGGAGCAATTTCCAATAGAGAAACATTTAAAGAGACTGTAAAAATTTTAAAAGGAATTATAATAAGAAGGTAACTTATATGAAAAAACATGCATATCTAATTATGGCTCATAATAACCCATACATTCTAAAAAAATTGTTAAATTTAATTGATGATAAGAGAAATGATATTTATTTACATATAGATAAAAAGTCAAAATTATTCAATGTACAAGAAATAAACAATATTGTAAAGAATTCGAATCTATATTTTACGAAAAGAATTGATGTGAGATGGGGGGACTTTTCTCAGATAGAATGTGAATATTTATTACTAAAAGAAAGCAAAAACAAGAACTATGAATATTATCACTTTATATCAGGAGTAGACCTACCATTAAAAACACAAGATGAAATTCACGATTTTTTTCAAAAGAACAATGGAAAAGAAATTGTTCAATTAACGACGGATGAAATAATAAACAAAAGGAATGCATATTATAGAATCTCTAGGTTCCATTTTTTTCAAAAAATTGCAAAAAGCAATCGAAGATTAGAAAGAACATTTTATAATGCTTTTCAAAATGTTTTTATGCCTATACAATCTATTTTAAAAGTTGATCGAATAAAAAAGCTGGATATCAAAGTAGGATATGGTGCAAATTGGGTCAGTATTACAAATGACTTTGCAAACTATGTGTTGAAACAGGAAACTTGGGTAAGAAAGGTATTTAAATATTCATTATGCGCAGATGAACTATTTATTCAGACACTTTTAGTAAACTCTAAATTTAAAGAAAATGTTTATAAAGAACCATCAAATAATTTTAACGGAGATGCTTGTATGAGATACATTGATTGGGAAAGAGGAAATCCATATGTATTCAAAGAGGAAGACCTAGAAAGATTGCTAAAAAGTAGAATGCTGTTTGCTAGAAAGTTTGATGTAGAGACAAATAAAAAGATTATTGATGACATATATATGATATTAAAAGAAAAACAGAACAAATAATAACTAATTTTAGTTATAAGTGGAGGAGAAAAATTGACAATACTAAAGATTTTATTATTAATAGTTTTTATGTGTTTTAGTTCAAAGGCACTTGGACTTTATGTTTTTGATAAGATAAAGAAAGATAGGGAAGAAAAAACAGCAATAGGCTTTTTGGCAAATCTGACTTTGTTTTTTATATGTGAGCTTCCAGTTATGTTCTTTAAACTATCATCAAGATACTTAAATATTTTTGGACTTGTATATTTAACAATAATTGGAATTATTATGCTTAAGTATATAAAAAACAAGAAAATTATTAAAATAACAAAAAAAGAAATTATAGCACTTATTGTGGCATTTGCTTTTATGTTATTATATATGATATGCATTCACTTTGGATACATGGAAACATATGATTCCTATTTTTACAGTGTATTTACTAATAGTGCACAAAATGCAGAACACATATCAACTATAGACCCATATACAGGCCAAAGTAATTTGCAAAATTATTATAAATATATGTCATATTACTACCAAGCATCATTTTTGGCTAACATAGTCGGACTACAAGAGGGATATTTAGTTTTAATATGGGTAATGACATTTATGAATTACTTTTTTATAAGTATGACAGCAATAACATTGGTGAGAATAGCTCGAAATAAAAATTTAAACAATATACTTACAGCATTTTTTTTAACATTTGTTCTTAGCATTTTCAGGGCGCCATTTAATGCACTTCATTTAGTAACAATAGTATTAAGTATTTATTGTTTTACTTATATGTTTGATTTATTCAAAGAAGAAAAAACATCATTACATTTACTATTAATTTGTATAATTGCTGGAATTTCTATAACATCTACGATGATGTTTATTATGTTATTTTTTATTTGTTCCTTCTATATAGTTGTATGTATATTAAAAAGAAAGGACTTATTGAATTCAGTATTATATGTAGGTACACCGGTATTGATAATTTTGTTTTTATATATTTATGAATCGTTAGATAATATATATGTTATTGCAATTATGCTATTTGTGTTAACAATTTTATATTTGTTATTTCAAAACAAAAAAATAATAGATATAATTGCTAAACTTGGATATCCAATGATGATAATTATACCAATAATACTTATTTTACTAGGAACTCCTTTATATGATAATATATTGGCAAAATTATTAATAAAGAAGGATAATATTGATTCAAGCATGCAAATAATTCCAGAGAATGCAGAGAATCCGGATGAACATTTAGAAGATGGGGAAAAATTAATATTAAATTATACAGTGGATAAAGAAATTCATAGTTCATCAATGAAATATATTTATGAAAATAAATCTAATGTATTAAGTACAATTCTGATTTTAATTACACATTCAAGCATCTTGTATGGTGGTATGATATTCTTATTAGTATATGGAATAAAAAATTTAAGAAAAAAACCAGAGTTTTTATTACTAGTGGTATATATAATTATTTTGTATAATCCTTTAGTAAGAAAGGGTCTTTCAGCATTAACATTAGGGCTTGAAAGTAGGATATATTTATTCTTTAATACTATTTTTGGAATATTAGGAATATATTATTTGCTTGAATTTATAGAAACTAGAGTAAAAAATATAAAAACACAATATAACATTAAGAAAGTATTGCAATATGGAAGTTATGTATACATAACATTAACAGCATTTTCAATATTAGTCTATATATTACAATTTGATATAATTGATTGTAAAAAATATAGCATACTTGCTAAAGTGCCAAATACTTTAGTAGAAGCGACTGAATATTTTAATAAATATATACAGGAAAATAATTTATCTAACGAATATGTTAGGGTCTATTATACGGCTAATACTTTTAATATGTCTATGATTGACAAAAATGTCAATAAGAAAATTAAAATTATAAATAGTAAAGAATATATGGGATATTTGGGAGATGAAAATAAAACTTTTACAAGTAAATTAGCTATAAGTGCTTACTTTGATTCAGAGGGTAAAAGCTATTTATATAATGAATCTGGAAAAGAGGTACCAATAGAAGAAAAGGAAATTGAGGAATATATTAAATACTATGATATTCAATATATAACTTGCAAGGCATCTAAAGAAGAAAAGTTTAAAAACTATATAAATAATAACTTTGAAGTTATTTATTCAAATGACGATGTTCAAATCCTAAAATTGAAATAAGGGGGGAAAAGAAAAAATGGATGAAGTGACAATTATTATAAAAACACTAGACAGATGTGATTGCTTAATTAATTTATTGGACTCTATTTTTAAAAAATATCCTAAAATTAGAGTTTTAGTTGGAGATGATAGCGAAATATCATCCAAAGAAAAAATACTATCAAAATTTAACCAATACAATTTGCAATATTACAATTTAGAAAAAGATTGTGGACTATCTGCTGGAAGAAATTTTTTATTAAATAAAATACAAACGAAATATTTTGTATTAGCAGACGACGATTTCGTTTTTGATCAAAAAACAAACTTAGAAAGAGCAGTGCAAATACTTGAAGAGAAAAAATTAGATATTATAGGGGGATATATACGCAACTATAAAATTATAAAAAGTAATTGGGACAAGCTTCTTGTTCTTATTCAAAAAATACTAAAATATGAATTGCCAACAAATTATATAGGAACCTTAAAGATGGAAGGAAATACATTTTATGCAGATTACACAGTGCATTCATTTCCGGAATTTGCAGAAACAGATTTAGTATTAAATTTTTTCTTGGCTAAGACAGAAAGAATAAAAGAAATTCACGGTTGGGATCCAAAATTGAAATTGCAAGAACACACGGAGTTTTTTTATAGAGTCAAATTGAATAATTTGAAGGTAGGGTTTACAAATGAACTATCAGTTCAACATCATCCGGTTAAACTAAAAAAGTACAGCGAAAAAAGAAATAGAAATTATACAAATGTATTTATGGATAAGTATGCCATAGACAAAATAGTTGCAAATTATGATGACAATAGAGGACAAGTTATAACATTAAGAGAAAATTTGGAGGGGAAAAATTGAAAGTTAGTGTGATTATTCCTATTTATAATGCAATGGAGTATCTACCAATTAGTTTGGAAAAAGTTTTAAACCAAACATATCATAATATAGAAATACTGTTGGTTGATAATAACTCAAAAGATGGCAGTTATGATTATATAAAGACACTAGAAAAAAACGATTGTAGAGTTAAAGCACTAATAGCTACAATGCAAGGACCTAATTATGCTAGAAAGGTCGGATTTGAAGCTTCGACAGGAGATTATGTTTTATTTTGCGACTCAGATGACTTTGTAGAGCAGGATGCAATTGAGAATTTTGTGGGTAAACTAGAAGAAACAAATGCAGATATTGTTATTGGAAATTATAAAGAAGTAACAAAAAAAGATGAGTTTTTAAAAGAAAAAAAGGGAATTCCGTATAAATATTACTCAGAAAACTTAAAAGAACATAAAGATATTATTCACATAAAACCAGCTCTTTGGAACAAGATATTTAAAAGAGATTTAATAAAAGAAAGTTTTTTTATTACATCTAAAATAGGAGAAGATATGGTAATAACAATATCTTCCATTATGGAAGCAAAAAATATTGCATATATGGATAAAACAGTATATCATTATGTTCCAAATGATGAAGGGCTTTCAAATTCTGTAAATGTTAGAAATTTACTAGATATTTTAACAACAACGGAAGAACTGAAAAAAATTGCTAAAAGTCAAAATACATATAGTAAGTATGAAGAAGAGATTGAATTTTTATGTTTTACACATGTGATCTATAAAATACTAAGAACTGTAATGATGGAAAATGATGAAGAGCGAATAGAAGTATATACAAAATTGAGAGAATATTTAAAGAAAAATCACAAGTACAAAGAAACTAAATATTACAGGACTAAAATGTACTATAAAATAGCGGCAGTGCTTTTAATGAATAAAAATATATACAATTTAAAAATTTTTAGAAAAATGTTGAAAGCAATATTTGAAAATAAAACACTATATAAATGTTTCAAAAAATTAGATAATTAAAGGGGAAAACATGAATATAAAAATTTTAATGTCTACGATGAATAAAAAAGATATTGAGGAACTAAAGTTAAATGAAAAAAATATATCAAACTGTATAATAATAAATCAAACTAAAGAGCAGATAAAAAATATAGAAAAAGGTGATGTGGTTTTTTATTCATACAATGAAAAAGGGCTAGCAAAATCACGTAATAGGTTATTGGAAAAAATAGAAAGTGATGTAGATATTGGTATTATTACGGATGATGATGTGACATTTGTTAAAGAATATAAAGATATAGTTCAAAAAGCTTATGATACAATAAAAAATGCAGATATAATTATATTTAAGTCTTTAGATGAAAATGGAAAAGATAGAAGAAAATATCCATCTCACAACAAGGAACTAACAAGAAAAGAAATCTTACAAGTATGTTCTATAGAAATAACCTTTAGAGTATTAAAAATAAAGGATAAAGTGAGGTTTGACGAAAGATTTGGATTAGGTTCTAGATATAAAAGTGGCGAGGAAAATATATTTTTACTTGATTGTTATAATAAAGGATTAAAAATATATTTTTATAATGAAGCAATAAATATACATCCAAAGGAAAGTACAGGAGCGATATGGATGGAAGAAGACATATATGAAAAAGGGGCATTATTTAGGAGGTTATATCCCAAAATGTGTTTTTTTATGGTATTGCCAATTGCAATCTTAAAAAGAAATATTTGTAAAACAAACATATTCAATATAACAAAACTATTGTTCAAAGGAATAAAAGATTACAAAAAAGAGGAAGATAGATGAAAAAAATAGCTATATTTCAATATGATTTAGGATTAGGGGGAATTCAAAAATCATTAATAAATTTATTGAACAACTTAAATTTGGATGAATACAACATAGATTTATATTTATTCAGCAAAGAGAATTTTTATAATGTTAAAATGCCAACTAAGATTAACATTATATATTTATCACCTTTTGCTGCAATATGTAAAATTATTCCATTTAAAATCCTTATAAAATATAAAAAATATCACATAGAAAAGGAATATGATATAACTATTGATTTTAACGGATATTCTAATGAATGTGCAATAGCGGCACTAGAAACCAATAGTAAGAAAAAAATAATATGGTGCCATAATGATATTGTAATTAAATCTAAAAATGAATGGAAATATAATATTTTATATAATGCATTTAAAACAAAATATAAATATTTTGATGAAATCGTTAATGTTTCAGAGGGAGCAAAACAGTCATTTATAGCTAAAACTAAAATAGATCAAAAAAAGGTATGGAGTATTCCAAATTATATAGATGCAGAAGAAATAATAACAAAAAGTAAAAAAGAAAATAGTTTTACCGTAGATAATAAAAAATATAATTTAGTTACAGTAGGAAGAATATGTCATCAAAAGGGTTTTGATATATTAATAGAGCATATGGAAAATATAGTACAGCAAAATAAAAATGTTAATTTATATATAATAGGAGATGGACCAGATGCTCCAAAAATAAAGAAACTAGTAAAAAGAAAAAAATTACAAGAAAATGTATTTTTCTTGGGTAGCCAAAAAAATCCATTTGAATATATGAAAAAGATGGATGCTTTTGTTATAACATCACGTTATGAAGGACAAGGCATGGTGATTTTAGAAGCTAAAGTAATAGGATTACCAATTTTTATACCTAAGCATTTGGAAAAATATGTAGAAGGTATAGAAGGATGTATTAATATAGAAAAAGACATATTAGGAGCAAAAAAAATTGAAGATAAACAAGTAGATTATTTAAATAAATATAACTACAACATTAAGGAAAAAATAGCTCGACTATTATCCTAAAAAAGGAGAAGAAAATGAAAATATCAATAATTGAACTAGTTAAAAAGATACCAAGATTTTCAGGATATTTACTTCAAATGATTTTTTATTATATTGTTTCAATATTTTATAAAGACAGAGAAAAATATAAAGATGCATGGCTTATTTGTGAGAGGGGAACAGAAGCAAGGGATAATGGGTACTGGATGTTTAAATATATAAGAGAAAAACATCCAGAGCAAAAGGTTTACTATATAATCAATAAAAAAAATAAAATAGATTACGAAAAAGTAAAAAAACTAGGAGAAGTTATAGAATACAATAGCTTTCAACACAAGATTGCGCTGATATTATCTAATGTATATATTTCTACACATATTGGATATATTAACATCTGGAGTTATTTATTGTACAAGAAAGTTTTTGACAGAAAAAACAAGAAAAAATATATTTTTTTACAACACGGAGTTACAAAGGATGATATGAGTGATTTATTAAATAAAAGAATAAATCAGATAAATCTTTTTATAACATCAACCTTTGATGAAAGAAATTCTATATTAAATAATCCTAACTATGGATATAAAGAAGAAGAAGTACCACTAATAGGAATGGCGAGGTTTGATAATCTAAATAATTATCAAACTAAAGAACAAATTTTGCTAATGCCTACTTGGAGAAGCTACTTAGTTAATCCGTCATACAAAAAAGAAGACAAGAGCGTAGAGAAAGGATTTACAGAAACAGAATATTATAAAAAATATAAGAGCTTATTAAACAATACAAGATTACATGAACTATTAAAAAAATATAATGTTAAACTAGTATTTTATCCACATTATGAAATGCAAAAATATATTAAATTATTTAATACGAATAATCCAAACATTATTATTGCTTCAAAGGAAGAAAATGACGTGCAGGAATTACTTAGACAGTCGAAAATATTAATAACAGATTATTCAAGTGTTTACTTCGACTTTGCCTATATGAAAAAACCAGAACTATTTTACCAGTTTGATAAAGAAAAATTTAGACAAAAGCAATATAAGGAGTGCACAATAGAATATAAACATAAGGAATTTGGGCGAATAGCAAAAAAAGAAGATGAAGTAATAGAGGAATTGGAAAAGATTTTAAAAAATGGATGTAAAATGGAAGAAAAGTATATTGAAATGGTTGAAGATACGTTTGCTTATATTGATAACAACAACTGTAAAAGAACATATGATGAAATTATTAAATTATTAAATTATTAAATAAATAGGGGAAAATATGGATGTATCTATTATAATACCAGTTTATAATACTGAAAAATATCTTAAACAGTGCTTAGAATCTCTAATAAATCAAAAAACAGAATTTAAGTATGAGATTATTTGCGTGAATGATGGCTCAACAGATAATTCGGAAAAAATATTAGAGCAATTTAGTGAAGATATACAACATATATATATAAAAAATAGTGGACCGGGTGCTGCAAGAAATTTAGCAATTCAAAAAGCAAAGGGACAATATTTACTCTTTGTTGATAGTGATGATTATGTATCAGAAAACTTTGTACAAAGGATGACAGAAGAAGCTATTCAAAACAATGCCGACGTGGTTATATGCAACTTTTACAGATTTAAGACCAATAATCTTGAACTAGAAAAGGTTAACAAAGGTAAAAAAGCAATTTATAAAAAAGGTAAAATACAAGAAGTTTTGTTAATGGAATTTCACTCATGTAATAAATTATTCAGAAAAAACCTAATGATGAAAAATTTATACCCTGAAGATATGCTATTTGAAGATGTTGTTGCTATTTCAGAAGCACTAATAGATGCTAATAAAATAGTCAAAATAGAGGACTATTTATATTATTACAGAAGAACGGATAACTCAATAACTAACAATTTAACAGACAGAAATTACGATATAAAAAAAGCTATAGATATAATTGAACCTAAATTTATAAAAAATGGTTATACAACACAAATTGAATTTTTGAATATAAATTGTATTTTGGTTGATTTAGCAATTAAAGTTATGAAGGCGAAAAAAGAAAAAAAAGCGTATAAAGAAGTAATTGAACCTGTAATAAAGAAATATCCAGAATGGTATAAAAATCCACTAATAAAAAATGTAAAATTTAATAAAAAATTATATTTGTGGTGTTTAAAACATAAAATGTATGATTTAATAAAATTTGTTTTTTAGGAGAATATAATGTTTATTGTTTATGCTTTTATTATATTTGTAATATCAAATGGTATAGGGAAATTTTTACTTAGTAAAAAAGAAGAAATAAAAATATTATCTGTACCTGTAGGATTTATTGTTTTCATGGGAGGTTTGCAATTAGGCTATTATCCAATGCAAATTTTTCAAGTCTCATCTACGTTAGTACATACATATACGGCACTAATAAGTATTCCATTGTTTATTTATGGAATTGCAAAGATAAAAAAAGAAGACTTTTGTTTTTTAAAACACTATGAGTTTTATATTTTAATTATTTTAATATTTGGAATTATAAAAATAATTCCTGCGACAGATGCAGGAGATGATTCCTTTTACATGCCATTAATAATGGAAAATTCACAGACTGACAAGATTAATAGCATAAATCCAAGGACTGGCTGGAATTGGAATGTCGATGAATTTTATAAATATCAAGGATATTATCTATTTCAATCAAGCATGTATAAATTACAAAATACATTATTCCATTTTACAAGTGATATATTTATTACTTTCAGGACAACCATGAGTTTGTTTGTTATAATTTCTTTTGCAATTATTATATATGGAATAAAAAGTATATATGAAATTAAAGATAAAACTATAGCATTAATTATTACAATCTTATCTATTTTATTAATAGGCACATTAGAATTAAGTCATTTATATTGGGGTTCTAATTTAATATTTATAATCGGAATTCCTATTTATCTTATATTACTAGAACAATATACTAAAAACCAACAAAAAAAATATGTTTGGATTATAACTGGAATAAGTTTAGGCTTGAATGCTATTGCTTCAAGCAGTTTATTTCTACAAACATTTATAATTTTTTCGTTCTTTATATATTGTTTAAAAATAAAAAATATAAAAATATATGATTACCTGATTATGATGTTACCTAATATTATATATGCTATCTTATTTTTACAGAAATATTGGCTTATAGTTCCAGTAATATTGATCTATATAATGTTTTTAAATAAAAAAGTACAGGAAATAGTGGAAAAATTATTACTTAAGGATATAATATATAAATTAATATTTATATTACCTTTAGTATTGTTCATAATTGGAATTGTGCTGAAATTGGATTTTTCATGGAACATTTATAGAGTGGGTTATGGAACACTTCTAGCAAATTTACTAGTAATTTTAGCAATAATTTATCTATACATAAAAAATAGAAAAATAGATGTATCACAATTCATCTTCTTTATATATTTTATATTTTTCTTTAATCCATTAGTGGCACCTTTTGTTTCTGAATTTCTGACATCAAAAGTGGTATATTACAGGTTATTTTATATTACAAAAAGTCCTTTTATGATAATAACAATTTTTTATAGTGTATATACATATATAGAAGGTAAGAAAAAGATGCTTAAATATGCTTATATAATAGGAGTAGGACTTCTAATAATTAGATATGGAGCGATTCTAGGAAGTTACACTTTTTTAGAACCAACTTATTATACAAAATATGATTATGTGCTAAGAGAAGATATGGATTCTAAAGAATTAGGAGATTTTTTTACGGAAAACCAAGAAAAGTTCAAGGGACAGGTAGTTACATCGATGTATTTTTCGCCTAGACAGTATTCACTTAATTATCATGCTAATACATATCGCTATCCATATGATGAAAAATATTTAAATGATGAAAAAGATGCGTACACAATTTTCTTATATAATAATGATAGTGTAACCGAAGATGACATGTATAATTTTAAAAATGCAATGCATAAGGACAAAACTAAAATAGTAGTTACATATACAAATAAAACTCAAGAAATGGAAAAATGGATAAATTTTAATTTTGACAAAATTTATCAAAATAAAACATATACAGTGTATTATTTTAATTATTAGATTGAAACTAATTATTGTATCATATATAATAACTAAAAGAAGTATTGTTATATACCAAAAGTTAAAAAGTTGCTCTTATAAAAAAATATTGGTAAAAAAATCATAGTCTAAAAAGGAGATAAGATACAAGTGAAAAAAGTATTATTTATATCGAGCACAGGTGGGCATTTTAATGAGCTTATGCAATTAAAACCGTTATTTAAACAATATGATTACCATATAATAACCGAAAAAGATAAAACAACGGAAAATCTAAAAAAAATATATAAGGATAAGCTGAACTTTCTTACATATGGTACAAGAAGTAGAATTTTAGTGTATCCATTTATATTTATATTTAATTGTTTCAAAAGTTTATTTTACTATTTTAAAATTAAACCAAAAATAATTATAACAACAGGTACACATACTGCTGTACCAATGTGTTATATAGGTAAAATATTTGGCTCAAAAATTATTTTTATAGAGACATTTGCAAATAAAAATACTAAAACATTATCTGGCAAAATGGTTTACCCAATTGCTGATTTGTTTATAGTACAATGGGAAGAAATGAAAAAACTGTATCCTAAAGCTGTATATGGAGGTGCTATATATTAATGATTTTAGTATTACTTGGAACTCAGAATAATAGCTTTTATAGATTATTAGAAGAAGTGCAAAAATGTATAGATGAAGATATAATAAAAGATAAGGTTATTGTACAAGCTGGAAGTACAAAATTTGAATCAAAAGATATGGAAGTTTTTAATTTGATAGAACAGGACAAATTTAATATATTAATGGAACAGGCAGATACAATAATCACACATGGAGGAGTGGGTTCAATTGTAACAGCTGTTAAATTAGGCAAAAAGGTGATTGCAGTTCCAAGATTAAAACAATATGGAGAACATGTTAATGACCATCAAATTCAAATAGTAGAAACTTTTTCGAACCAAGGGTTTATAAAAGGTATAAAAGATGTTTCAGAATTAAAAGAAACTTTAAGAGAAATAGATACATTTATACCAAACAAATTAGAAAGTAATACAGAGCATATTATAAACATAATTGAAGATTTTATACAAAATGTGTAAGTACTACAAATAAAAGAGGAGCAGGATTATATGAAAAAAGTATCAGTAGTTATACCAATGTATTATGAACAAGAGGTTGTAGATGTTTGTTATAAAAGAGTAAAAAAAGTCTTAGATGAACTAAAAGAAAAGTATGAACACGAAATTATTTTTATAAATGATGGTTCAAAGGACAAGACTTTAGACATATTACAGGACATAGCAAAAGTTGATAAAAATGTAAAGATAATATCTTTTTCAAGAAATTTTGGACATCAAGCGGCAGTAACGGCAGGGCTAAAGTATGTGACAGGGGATGCAATTATAATAATAGATGCGGACTTGCAAGATCCACCAGAGTTAATACCAGATATGATAGAAAAATGGGAGCAGGGATATGAAGTAATATATGGCAAAAGAAAAAAAAGAAATGGAGAATCTGCATTTAAATTACTTACAGCAAAGGCTTTTTATACAACACTAAATAAATTATCAGATGTAGATATACCTGGAGATACAGGAGATTTTAGACTAGTAGATAAAAAAGTTGTAGATGTAATTAACTCATTGCCTGAACATAACAAATTTTTAAGAGGACTGTTTAGTTGGGTTGGATTTGAACAATATGAGTATGAATATGAAAGAAAAGAAAGGTATGCAGGTAAGACAAAATATCCATTAAAAAAAATGTTAAAATTAGCCTCTGATGGTATAATTGGATTTTCAACTAAGCCTATAAAAGTAATAGGTGGTTTTGGAATTACTTTTGTAATAGTGTCTATAGTTATATTACTTTATTTTATATTATCAAAAATATTTGGATGGACAAACATGGTAAAGGGATGGACAAGCATTATGTTTGCAACAGCTTTTGTAGGAGGTATTGTCTTACTTTCTCTTTGGATTATAGGTGAATACTTAGTAAGAATTTATGATGAAGCAAAACAAAGGCCTCAATATATAATTAAGAAAAAAATAAATATATAAATTATTATAAAGGAGAGATGATAATATGTCAGTTTTAGTTACAGGAGGAGCAGGATACATTGGTAGTCATACAGTTGTGGAGTTATTAAATGAAAATAAGGAGGTAATTGTTGTTGATAACTTTTCAAACAGCAAGCCAGAGATGTTGGACAAAATTAAAAAAATAACAAACAAGGACTTTAAATTTTATGAACTTGATTATTCAAATAAGGAAAAGATGGATAAAGTTTTTGCGGAGAATAAAATAGACTCTGTTATACATTTTGCAGGATACAAAGCAGTGGGCGAATCTGTAGAGAAGCCAATTGAATACTATACAAATAATGTATCGGGAACATTAAATTTATTAGATGTTATGAGAAAACATAATGTAAAAACAATTATTTTTAGTTCATCTGCAACAGTTTATGGAGATCCAGAAGTAGTACCGCTAACAGAAATGTGTAAGATAGGAGGAACAACAAATCCATACGGAAGTTCAAAATTGTTTATAGAACAAATATTAAAAGATGTATATAAATCGGATAATACATGGGATGTTTGTATATTAAGATATTTTAACCCAATAGGTTCACACGAATCTGGAATAATAGGAGAAGAACCACAAGGTAGACCTAACAATTTAATGCCATATATCGTAAGAGTTGCATCAGGAGAGTTAGAAGAATTATCAATTTTTGGAAATGACTACAATACACCAGATGGAACGGGTGTTAGAGATTATATACATGTAGTAGACTTGGCTAAGGGACATATTAAAGCATTAGAAAAATTAGAAAAAGAAAAAAGTGGTATATATATATATAATTTGGGAACAGGAAAAGGTTATAGCGTTTTAGATATGGTTCATGCGTTTGAAAAAACAACAGGACAAAAAATAAAATACAAAATAACTGAAAGAAGAGCAGGAGATATAGCTACATGCTATGCAGATGCAACAAAGGCAAAAGAAGAGTTAAATTGGGTGGCTGAGAAAACATTGGAAGATATGTGTAGAGACTCATGGAATTATATAAAAATTTCACACTAAATTTTAACATTAATTTAAATAATATATATTAATGTAACAAAAGAAAAGGAGGAATTATTTATGAAAATTGATTGGGCAATTGTTTCAATCTTTGTGTCAGTACTTTCTTTCATTGTAGCGTTTTACTTTTATAAATGGGTGAAAAGTCTGCCTGCTAAAAATGAAAAGATAGAAAATGTAGGAAGATTAATTAGAGAAGGTTCTTTCACATTCTTAAAAAAAGAATATAAAATGTTAGCAGTTATTATGTGTGTATTAGCAGTAGTAATTTTATTATTCTTCCCAGAGCCTATATGGAAAACAGAAAATATTATGACTAATATAGGAATGGTTATAGCATTTATTTTAGGCTCAACTTTTTCGGGATTAGCTGGAATTATAGGAATTAGTATTGCAACTATAGCAAATATTAAAACAGCAATTTTAGCAAAAGAAAGCTTAGCAAAGTCTTTTATGGCAGGCTTTAGAGGTGGAGCAGTTATGGGAATGGCTGTTGTTGGAACTTCTCTAGCAGGCTCTTCGATTTTGTATTTATTAACAAAAAATTCTAACATCGTTTTGGCATTTAGTTTTGGGGCGAGTTTGTTAGCACTTTTTGCAAAAGCTGGTGGGGGAATTTTTACGAAAACAGCAGATATGGCTGCAGACTTAACAGGTAAAGTAGAATTAGGAATCCCAGAAGACGATCCAAGAAATCCAGCGGTTATAGCTGATAATGTTGGAGATAACGTAGGTGATGTTGCAGGAATGGGAGCAGATTTATTTGACTCTAATATTGCAGCAATAGCGGCAACATTAGTAATAGCATTACCTTTGGGAGAAGTTAACATGATGTTTTGCTTTTGTGCAATTGGACTTTTAGCATCAATAATTGGAGTACTTTGTGCACATATAGGGAAAAAAGGAAATCCGGGTAAAGCACTTAATAATGGAACTTATTTAACTTGTGGAATATTCACAATTTTAACATTTTTTGCAACAATATTCTGCAATTTTAATATAAGAATTTGGGGAGCAGCAATAATAGGAATGATTATTGGTGTAGTAATAGGACTTACAAGCAATTATTATACAGGCGATGATAAAAAGCCTGTTATAAGTGTTGCGAAAAGTTCTTTAAAAGGACCAGCATTTACAATTTTATCTGGATTTTCTTATGGATTAATAAGTAGTTTGCCAGCGTTAGTGGGAATTGGACTAGCAGCACTTGTTTCATACAAATTATGCGAACCAATCGGACCAGGATATGCAATGCTAGGAATTTCTATGTCTGCAATAGGAATGTTATCAATTGTTGGAATGATAGTTTCAAATGATGCATATGGACCAATTGTAGATAATGCCAGAGGTCTTGCAGAAATGGGAGATTTAGGGGATGAGGTAATAGAAAGAGCAGATGAATTAGATTCGGCTGGAAATACAACAAAAGCAATTACAAAGGGATTTGCCATAGGTGCCGCAGGACTTACAGTTATTGCTTTATTAGCAGCATTTGCAGAAATTGTATCTAGTACAACAGGAGAAATAATTACATTTGATTTAATGAACCCATCTGTATTTTTTGGTGCTTTGGTTGGCGTGGCAATACCAGCTGTATTTTCCGCAATATTGATATTTGGAGTAAATAAGAATTCACAAAAGTTGGTTTCAGAAATTCATAGACAATTTAAAGAAATAAAAGGTATAAAAGAAGGTACAGCACAACCAGAATACGCAAAATGTATAAACTTAGCAACTTTAGGAGCAATGACAGAGTTAATACCAGCGGGATTATCAGCTATAATATCAACCTTAATAGTTGGCTTTGTAGGTGGGGTTCAAGCAATAGGAGGATTTCTAGCTGGAAATATATTATCTGGACTATTACTTGCAATGCTAATGAGTAATAGTGGAGGGTTATGGGATAATGCTAAAAAATATATAGAAGCAGGCAACTTTGGAGGCAAAGGTTCAGAAGCCCACAAGGCAGCTGTAATAGGAGATACAATAGGAGATCCATTTAAAGACACAGCAGGCCCTTCAATAAATACTCAAATAACAGTAGTATCTCTAGTATCGTCGCTTTCAGCTACACTGTTTATAATGCATTCGATATTTTAAAAAACAAATATGTATAATTAAAATATTAAACAAAAAACTATTCTCAAAAAGAGAGTAGTTTTTATTATTTTTTTGAAAATGAAGAGTATCAGCTACAGATATTTTTTTAATGTTTCTACACTGTCTTCCTGCATAGTTACAAAATCATGCAAAATATTTTTAACATCAGAAGAAACATTTGTGTTTTGATTTATTAAACGTCTTCCTTCAATAATACCCATATTAGTACCTTGCATTAACAATTCAGACAATTTAGAAGTAGTATCATCAGTCATAGTTTTCATCTGTATACCATACCATGTCATCATCTTGTTCATAGTGTTAGTTTCGTGTGGCTCTTTGTTTGTTGCAAAATTATTATATAATTTATTAACTCTAGCAGAAATATCTTTATATTTATTATATTCTGTTTTTAAAATATTTTTGAATTGATTGTCTTCAACTTTTTGAGATATAAATGAGATTGCATCCATTCCCATAGTAGCACCTTTATTAATTTCATCTAATACATTTAAGTTTTGATTATCCATACTAACCTCCATAATTTGTTTGTTAATAGTATAACCAAATAAAAAAAATATATTAAAATTTATGCTTTATACTTTGAAGTAAAGACACACAATATGCGTTAGTTTTTTCAAAATATTACTAATTAAAAAAATTATAATCGAAGTAACGAAAACCAATTGGCAAAAATATGTTTATTCATATTAAGTAATCCAACTTCATTAACGGAAGATTCAGCTACCAAATTAACTATTCCGAGTTCAGTATCATTTAGAAAATATTTTACAGTTCCAAGAAGTTGACCTTCATAAACAGGTGCTTGAACTGTATTAGCTAAGCTTACTTCATAATTTATGTTAGACTCGTCACCTTTTTTTATAAGAAAAGCAGGAGAGGTTTCATATATAGCATTTACTTCTTGATTAACACCCTTTGTTACAGCTACGGATTTAATAACCTCATTTTGATTGGCAAACGATTTATAAGAATAATTACTAAAGCCATAATCTAAAAGTTTTTGTGCATCCGAAAATCTAATGGCACTTGTAGGACCTTTCATTATTACAGCAATTAAAGATAATCCTTCACGTGTTGCAGAAGCAGATAAATTATATAGTGCAAGTGAAGTTGAGCCGGTTTTTAGTCCAGTAATTCCTTTGTAATTTCTAATTAATTTATTAGTATTAACAAGCTGGGATTTTCCGTCTCTTAGAGAATCCATCCAAATAGTAGTATATTTAGTTATGTCAGGATGTTTGGTTAAAAGTTCTTTAGACATTAATGCTATATCATGAGCAGAAGTTAGGTGACCATCTTCATCTAATCCATGACAATTTTTAAAAGAGGTATCTTTCATTCCCAATTCTTGAGCTTTGGCATTCATCTTCTCTACAAAGGCTTCTTGAGAGCCACATAAGTATTCTGCCATAGCAACTGTACAATCATTAGCAGAAACAACGCAAATAGCCTTAAGCATTTCAGCAACAGTAAGTTCTTCTCTAACGTCTAACCAAATTTGTGAACCACCCATTGCGGCCGCTGTTTCTGTACAAGGTATTTTGTCAGTATAAGATAAAGTACCAGAATCTATAGCTTCCATTATTAATAATATGCTCATTACTTTTGTAACACTAGCCGGTCTTAACTGTTCATGTGAATTATGCTCATATAAAATTTGACCAGAGTGTTGTTCTATTAAAATACCACTGCATGACTGCAACTCCAAATTGTTAGAAGCTAAACTAGTTGAAACATTAGTATTAGTTTTTATAGCTTCAGAGCTATTATTCCAAACAAAAGTAGAATCGTTATATGCTAAAACAATATTGAAAAAAAATAAAGAAAAAATGGAAACTAAAGATAGCAATTTTTTAAAAAACATAAAAGATACCTCCTAAAACATAATATTCAAAAGTTATTTTTTTATTCTATAAAATTTTAAGAATTATTAGCATTACATATGCAAAATATGGTATTTACGTTGATACTTAATACATTATCTAGTAGTGCATTTACAATTTAATTAATTTTATATTAGTTTACAATTTAATTAATTTTACTACTTGAATTTATTTAATATGTATTATATAATTTTAATGTAATTTTAAAATATATAATTTATTGTAATATTATACGAGGAGGGTAAAAATGAATAATCTTAAGGGAACAAAAACAGAAAAAAATTTAATGGAAGCGTTTGCTGGTGAGTCACAAGCTAGAAACAAATATACTTATTATGCAAGTAAAGCTAGAAAAGATGGTTATGAACAAATAGCTGCCATATTTGAAGAAACAGCAAATAACGAAAAAGAACATGCCAAACTTTGGTTTAAAGAACTACATGGAGGAGAAGTTCCAACAACATTAGATAATTTAAAAGATGCAGCTAGTGGAGAAAATTATGAATGGACTAATATGTATGATAGAATGGCAAAAGAAGCACGAGAAGAAGGATTTACAAGAATTGCTTTTTTATTTGAAGAAGTTGGAAAAATTGAAAAAGAACACGAAGCCAGATACAAAAAAATAATAGAGAATATAAATAATGAATTGGTTTTTTCTAGTGAAGGAGATACTATTTGGGTTTGCCGTAATTGTGGACATATTGTTGTTGGAAAAAAAGCCCCAGAAGTTTGCCCAGTATGTGCTCATGCAAAATCATTTTTTGAAAGAAAGGCTGAAAACTACTAATGAAAATTAGTAGTTTTCTTGAAAAATGTAATAAAAATTTGTGAATTTTATGAAATCCTAAAAATTTTCACTGTTACTTTATCATCTTTAGTTTCACAAGTTAATTTTATATCAAAATCATTATTATTTTTAAACTTTAAATCCAAACTTCCATAAGAAACAGTAGCATCTTTGCCATCTTCTACATATGCAACAGGCATATCATGTTCGTGGCGCTCTGTTACTTCTAATCCGTTAACTCCAAGTGCAGCATTATATATAGTTGTACTTATCTGACAATTACCGCCACCAACAACCTTAATTATTTCATTATCTTTTCCATAAGCATCGGCTTCTTTGTATCCATCCTTACTACTAGGTTCTCCTATAACTTTATAAAATGAGAATTCTGATTTTGATTTAACAATTGTTCCATCAATTCTAGAAGAAGTTATCTTCAAATTTGTCATCCTATTTGGGTCACTGGACTTTATAGGAGTAGAAAAAGAATATAATTCTTCATTTAAAGATTGCTTTGGAGATTCATAAGTGGTTTTATTAGTAGTATAATTATTATTAGTATTATTATTTTCGCAACCAACAAGGAAAGTTACTGATAATAATAATAAAAATATAATGGCATATATTTTTTTATTCATAATTAGAAATCCTTTCAATAAATTTGTATTATTATACCCGAAATATAGAAATTTACTCATATACATATATTGACAAATTAAAATTTTATAGTATAATAATAATATAATTATGTGAAGGAGAAAAATATGTTAGGTAAAATATGGAAAAAAGTTTTATTTTTTATATTAATAATAGCATGTATATTCAATATAACAACAAAGTTAGTTCATAAATCCTCATTAGAAAAAGAATTGTTATCTTCAGCACAATATATGCAACAATTAAATGAAAAATCAGATAAAAAAGACAAATAATAATATAACACTTGAAAAATAATAAATGATATGTTAAAATATTTACTAGTGTTTTTAAAAAAGTAAGGGAGAGGTGAAGACAAAATGAAAGAAGGATTACATCCAAATTATGAAGAGACAACAATAACATGTGCATGTGGAAATATAATGAAAACAAATTCAACAAAATCAGATATGAAAGTTGATATATGTTCAAAATGTCATCCATATTGGACAGGTAATTTAAAAAGAGAGACAACAGGTGGTAGAGCAGACAAATTCAAAAAGAAATACGGTTTACAATAAAATGAAGCGTTCCCCAAAAGGAACGTTTTATTTTATTATAAAATATTGAAAAATGGCAATTTTTAATGTAAAATATTGTATGACTTTATGAAAGGAATGTAATAGAAAATGAAAGCAATAAATATAGAAAATCAAAAAGAATATATAGAAACAGTAAAAAAATTAAACGAAGATAAAAATGTAAAATATAGCATTTTAACTATGGGCTGTCAACTAAATGAAAATGATTCAGAAAAACTTTCCGGAATGATAGAAGAGATGGGATATACTCGTACGGAAAATATAGAAGAGGCAGACCTAATTGTATTTAATACTTGTTGTGTAAGAGAAAATGCCGAAGATAAGCTATTTGGAAAATTGGGAGAAGTAAAAAAGATAAAAGAAAAAAGAGGAACTATAATAGCAATAGGTGGATGTATGATGCAAGAAGAACACATTGTGGAAAAATTACAGAAAAGCTATCCTTTTTTTGATATAGTATTTGGTACTCACACATTACATAAATTCCCTCAAGACTTATATAATATAATTTTAAATAAGAAAAGGATAAAAGATATAATTAATATTGATGGAGAAATAGTGGAAGGCTTGCCAATAAAGAGAGATGATAAAATAAAGGCATCTGTTACTATTATGTATGGCTGTAATAACTTTTGTAGTTATTGTATAGTGCCATATGTAAGAGGAAGAGAAAGAAGTAGAAAAGCAGAAGATATTTTAAAAGAAGTACAAGAGTTGGCTGATAAAGGATATAAAGAAATAACTCTATTAGGGCAAAATGTTAACTCATATATGAGAATGGAAAAAGTAGAGAACAAAAACGAAAAAATAACATCTTTTGCAGAACTACTTTACGAAGTCAATAAAATAGAAGGAATAGAAAGAATTAGATTTGTGTCCCCTCATCCAAAGGATTTTACAGATGACGTAATAGAAGCAATAAAAAAATGTGACAAGGTTTGTAAATTAATACATTTACCATTACAATCCGGTAATACTAAAGTATTAAAGGAAATGAACAGAAAATACACAAAAGAACAATACTTAAATCTTGTAGAAAAAATGAAAAAGGAGATACCAAATGTAACATTTTCTACAGATATAATAGTGGGATTTCCAGGAGAAACAGATGAAGAATTTGAAGATACATTAGATGTGGTAGAAAAGGTAAACTTTGAACAAGTATATATGTTTATATATTCAAGAAGAGTTGGAACACCAGCAGACAAAATGGAGAATCAGGTTCCAGAAGAACAAAAACATATAAGATTTAATAAATTAAAAATGTTAGTTGAACAGCAGATTGCAAATAAAAATAAACAATATATTGATACTAAACAAAAAGTGCTAGTAGAAGGTAAAAGCAAAAACAATGATAATATGCTAACAGGTAGAACAGATTCAAATAAAGTTGTAATTTTTGAGGGAGAAGACAATTTGATAGGAAAGGTTATTGACTTAAAAATAGTTTCTGAACATATGTGGTATTTAAAAGGAGAAATAATATAAAGAGATAATTAATAAAAGGGAAGGAAGAAAATTAACTATGGCAGAATATTCACCAATGATGCAGCATTATTTAGATACAAAAAAAGATTATAAAGATAGTATTTTATTTTATAGATTGGGTGACTTTTATGAGATGTTTTTTGATGATGCAATTTTGGCTTCCAGAGAATTAGAACTGACTCTTACTGGAAAGGAATGCGGACAAGAAGAAAGAGCACCAATGTGTGGGGTACCATTTCATGCAGCGGAAAATTATATAGCACGCTTAATAAGTAAAGGTTACAAAGTTGCTATTTGTGAACAAATGGAAGATCCAAAACAAGCCAAGGGAATAGTTAAAAGAGAAGTAATAAGAGTTGTAACACCAGGAACAGTAATAGAAAGTAATTTATTGGATGAAAAGAAAAATAATTATATAATGTCAGTATATAAGAGCGGAATTTATTTTGGGATTGCGGTATGTGATGTTTCAACAGGAGATTTTAGAGCAACTCAAATAAAAGAAACAAATAATTTCTCTGCAGCATTAGATGAAATCTCTAGATATTCACCAGCAGAAATAGTAGTAAATAATTTAATGTATGATACTACGGAGGAAATTGCAAAAATAAGAGAAAGGTTTCAAATATATATATCTAAGCAAGAAGACAATAAGTTCTCTAATAATGTGGAAGAATTGACATCTAAATATAATGTAGTTGATGAAAGTGAAAACAAAATAGAAATAAATGATAAGACGCTTTGTATATGTGCAATAAACGGATTACTTACATATATTTTAGAAACTCAAAAAACTAATTTAGACCACATAAATAAGATAATTTTGTATAACAATACAAAATATATGTGTTTGGACATAAATGCCAGAAGAAATTTAGAATTAACAGAAAAATTAAGAGACAAGTCAAAAAAAGGTACATTATTATGGGTGTTGGACAAAACCTCTACATCAATGGGAGGAAGAAGGTTAAGAAGATGGATAAATGACCCATTATTGGATATTGAAAAAATAAATAAAAGACTAAATTCAGTAAAAGAATTAAAGGATAACCCAATATTAAGAGGAGATATAGCAGATCTATTAAAAAAAGTATATGACATAGAAAGATTAGTTGGCAAAATTTCTTATGGAAATGCAAATGCCAGAGACCTAATTTCATTAAAAAATTCTGTAAAACAGTTGCCAGAATTAAAAAAAATAATGTCAAATACGGAAAGTACTTTATTAAAGGAATTGTATAACGAATTAGATATATTAGAAGATATATATAATATAATAGATGTTGCAATTGTAGAAGAGCCGCCAATTAGTGTAAAAGAAGGTGGAATAATAAAAAAAGGTTATAATGAAGAAATAGATAAATTAAAAATGGCAACAACAGATGGAAAAAACTGGCTTATTCAGTTAGAAGCAAACGAAAGGGAAAAAACGGGAATAAAAGGACTAAAAGTTGGGTTTAATAAAGTTTTTGGATACTATATAGAAGTTACGAAATCTAATATTTCATTGGTACCAGATAGATATATAAGAAAACAAACACTAACAAATGGTGAAAGATATGTTACAGAGGAATTAAAGAAATTAGAAAATGAATTGCTGGGAGCAGAAGAAAAAGTTATAAATCTGGAGTATAATGCATTTTGCGAAATAAGAGAAATAATAGAAAAGCAACTGCTAAGAATACAAAGAACAGCAGACATAGTTGCGACACTTGATGTTTTAAACTCATTTGCAATCGTGGCAGAAGATATGAATTATTGCATGCCTATAGTAGACAATAGTGGAATTATAGATATAAAAGGTGGAAGACATCCAGTTATAGAAAAAATACTTCCAAGTGGAGAATTTGTAGACAATGATACATATTTAGATAAAGAAGATAATAGATTTTCTATAATAACAGGACCAAATATGGCAGGAAAATCTACATATATGAGGCAAGTTGCGTTAATAACGTTAATGGCGCAATGTGGAAGTTTTGTTCCAGCAACATTTGCAAGATTAGGAGTAGTTGATAAAATTTTTACTAGAATAGGAGCATCAGATGATTTAAGCATGGGACAAAGTACATTTATGGTGGAAATGATGGAAGTTGCAACAATACTTAAAGAAGCCACACAAAATAGCTTAGTCATTCTAGATGAGATTGGAAGAGGAACTTCTACATATGATGGACTATCAATTGCATGGGCGGTTGCAGAATATATGTCAGATAAAGAAAAGTGTGGGGCAAAAACACTATTTGCAACCCATTACCATGAACTTATAGGGCTTGAGCAAAAAATACAGGGTGTGAAAAATTATTCTATAGCTGTAAAAGAAAAAGGAGAAGATATTATCTTTTTAAGAAAAATTGTGGCAGGAGGAACGGATGAAAGCTATGGCGTGCATGTAGCTAAATTAGCAGGGGTACCTCAAACTGTTACTAAAAGATCTAATGAGATATTACGAACCTTGGAAAGAAAAAGCATTTTAGGAAGTAAAGAACAAGAAAAAGAAAATAAAAAGGTTGCAGAAGGTCAATTAGATATGTATAATTACAAATTAGCAGAAATAGCACATGAAATAGACAAAATAGACCTAAATAGTTTGACACCAATTGATGCATTAAATACTTTAGTTAAAATAAAGGATAAAATGGCAAACTAGTTTAGAGGAGAGGCAAATGTCTCTCCTTTTGCTATCATATTGTATTACTTTGGCATAACTCGATGTATTGATAATATAATAGAAATATGATATAAATATATGTATGAAAGGAAGAAAAAAATATGAACATAGTATATAAAAGTGAAAAAAAGTTAGAAATTACAAGTAAACAAAAAGTAATAGATATATTTAAGAAAGAAATAGAGTTAAAAGATAGTAATATAATTGCTTGTAAATGCAATAATGAAGTAAAAAGTTTAAATTATGAGGTAGAGCCAGAAGACAAAGTGGAGTTAATTGATACAACAACAAGAGATGGCAGAAGAGTATACATAAGAGGGGTAACATATATAATGGCTAAAGCTCTATATGAATTATATCCACAAGCTTTACTAACAGTAAATTATCAATTATCTAATTCAATGTTGTGTGAAATAGAAAATATGGAAATAACTGAAGAATTAATAAAAAGAATAAGTGAAAAAATGCATGAAATTGTAAATAAAAATATAGAAATTAAAAAAGTGGAAATGACCAAAGAAGAGGCAATCAAATTTTACGAAAAAGAAAAAACACTAAGAGGAATATTACAATTAGATAATAAAGAAAAAGAAGAAGTTTCGCTATATTTTTGTGAAGAATATTATAACTATTTTTATGGTGTAATGCCTATATCAACAGGATTTATAGATAAGTTTGAAGTTGTAAAATATCATGATGGATTTTTATTAAGATATCCATCAAAATATACTCCAAATGTTTTAGAAAAGTATAATGAAACAAAGAAACTTTTAAACACATTAGATGAATACGAAGATATATATAAAACATTAAAAATTAATACAGTGTACAGACTAAATAAAGCAATATCAGAGGGAAAAGCTCAAGACATTATATCATTATCTGAAGCATTACATGAGAAGAAAATATCCGATTTAGCAGACAAAATAGTAGAGAGAAAAGATGTAAAAGCAATACTGATAGCGGGACCATCTTCTTCTGGAAAAACTACTTTCTCTAAAAGATTAGGAGTACATTTAAGACTAAATGGATTAAAACCAGTTACAATATCTGTTGATAATTATTTTGTAGAAAGAAAAGATAATCCAAAACATTCTGATGGAACATATGATTTTGAATGCATAGAGGCAATAGATTTAAAATTATTTAATGAACATTTAACAAAATTATTAAATGGTGAAGAAATTGATGTGCCAACATTTAATTTTAAAACAGGTCATAAAGAATACCATGGAGAGAAAATGAGATTAGCGCAGGACGAAGTACTTGTAATGGAAGGAATTCACTGCTTAAATGACAAGCTAACAGAAGCAATTTCAAAAGACCAAAAGTATAAAATATATATAAGTGCATTAACAGTACTAAATATAGATTATTTTAACAGAATATCTACAACTGACACGAGACTTATAAGAAGAATAGTAAGAGATTATCAATTTAGAAGTTATAGTGCCCTACATACATTGGAAACATGGCTTTCTGTTAATCAAGGAGAAGAAAAATACATATATCCGTTTCAAGAAGATGCCGACAGTATGTTTAACACATCATTAATATATGAATTGTGTGTATTAAAAAAACATGCACATCCTTTATTAAAAGAAATAACAAATGCTTCAAAGGAGTTTTCAGAGGCTAAGAATTTATATAATCTTTTAAATTATTTTGAAGATATTCCAGATGAATTAGTTCCAAAGAATTCTTTGCTAAGAGAGTTTATTGGAGGAAGCATATACGAAGATTAAATATTGGTAAAGAGGAAAAGAAGAAATGGGTAGAAAATTTTTTGAAATAGATGAAGAATTTATATGCGAAAATTGTGGCAAAAAAATAGAACCATTAGGTTATTCGTGCAGGAATCATTGCAATTATTGTTTACATTCAAAACATGTGGATATAAATCCGGGAGATAGAGCCGAAACATGCCATGGAGTACTAGAACCAATAAGAGTAGAGCCAGATTCAAAAAAAGGATATATAATAATATTTAGATGTAAAAAATGTGGAGCAATACGTAGAAACAAAGCAGCAAAAGACGATAACATAGATTTATTAATTAAATTAACGGCTTCACAATAATTGTGAAAAAAGACGGAGGTGCTAAAGCCTCCGCCATCCAGTTATTTTTCTTCTTCTAATCTTCCAGAAGTGTATTCTTTACCTTCAAATGATTTTCCTGATTTTACAGTTTCAATTATCTTATTTATTGTGGTTACATTTTCGTCTAATAT
This sequence comes from Clostridiales bacterium, assembly GCA_003534295.1. Taxonomy (GTDB): domain Bacteria; phylum Bacillota; class Clostridia; order TANB77; family CAG-508; genus DNVW01. The sequence goes on along the minus strand of DPDV01000017.1, from coordinate 35,641 downwards.
ATCTATTCTAACAGACGAAACATTAAATGTCTTAGGAGAAATTGATAAAATTTTGCTATTAAAAATAGATGTAATTGATTGAATGTTATCTGAAACTATTCTAAATTTAAAGCCTAATCTGTCTTTTAAGTAATAAGAGTTGTCATCAGAGCAAAGTCTTTTACATTCAGGATAGCACATATTTGATTTTCCTAAAAAGCAGTAATTGCAAGACATTATAGGTAAAGTTCCATAAACAATCAGTTCAGTATCTATATCAAGATTATATTTAAGAATATCTTCCAGTTCTGTTTTACTTAATTCTCTTGAAAGAGTTACCTTATTTATTCCATATTCAGCACATTCTTTTATAGAATAATTATTAAATATATTTAAAGATGAATTTCCTATTATCTCAAAATTGCTTTTATAACCTTCTAAAAATTTTAAATTTGATAAGTTAGAAATAACAAATCCCTTAATTTTGTATTTTTGTATAATATCTTCCAAATATTTCTTTATAATATTTTTATAATTGTTTTTTATTACAGATGGTAGGTATACATATGTATTTACTTTATCTGATAAAAATACTAATGTTTTTTCCAATTTTTTATTTACAAAACATTTTAAAGGAATATATAAGCTACTTATATTTTTAAAATCTAAAATAGAGTAATCCGTGTCAGAATTAATATTTCTTAGTAAGATTGATATTTTTTTATTATTATTCTTTTCGGATTTTAGAATATTATATGGCAAAGTAATATTATTTAATCCAAAATTAGATGTCCTTGCACTTTCAGCCAATATATGCTCTTGTAGTTTTAATAACAAATTGCGTCTTAGTTCATTTAAAACACTTATATTAGGAATAAACAATCCATCATCAAGTTGAACATTTACTGTTTTAAAATTAAATGGCGTATTTGAAGTTTTACAAATCTGCTTTATAATTCTTTCAGAAGTTATAGGGGAGTTAATTGCAGGAATAGGGACAACATCTGAAGAAACAGATATAACAGAATTGTTATAGTTAACAGATATGCTTATAGGAATTCTTTTTTTAACTATAACGTTTGCATTAATATTTATTTTTTTATTTTCACAATTTGTATAAGAAAGTCTAGCAGTATTTAGCAATTCTTTGCTATTTAATTTGTACACTTTATCTCCAACAGATATATTACCTTTCATTCTACCAATTGTAACTCTTGTGCCAGCCTTAGCATGTGTAAGATTTAATGTTTTCTGCATCAGTTCTGAAACAGTATATTTAGAATCTTCTTTTTCTGTATAAATAGTATCTCCAATTGCCAAATCCTCATTTAATGTTAAAGTAATATGCCCTTTATTGCTGCTAAATTTGCTAATATTTCCAAGGAATAAGCCGATATTATTAGGTCTTTCTTTGAAAATCAGGTTTTTATTGGGTGAATCTGAAAGATGTCCACTAGAAAAGCCACCTCTATTAAATATTTGCAACAGCTGTTTCATATCAGAGTCTTCAACAATATAATCTTCTTTATTTAATATTTTATCTATATATTTACGATATATTCTAGTTACAGTTGCAACATATTCTGGACTTTTTAATCTTCCTTCAATTTTAAAGCATTTTACACCAGCATCAATTAACTGAGGTAAATAGTCAAGGGTACATAAGTCTTTTGGACTTAATAGATAACCTTTATCCATTGTTGTTTCTTTATTTGAAACGTTATTATGGTTTAAAAGTTCATAAGGCAACCTACAAGGACCTGCACATTTGCCCCTGTTACCAGAACGTCCACCAATAATGCTGGAAAATAAGCATTGACCAGAATAAGAAATACATAGAGCACCATGTATAAAAGTTTCTATTTCTATTTTAGAATTTTTACATATGTATTGAATTTCATTTAATGGTAATTCACGCGCAAGAACAACCCTTTTAAAACCTAAATCCTGTAATTCTAAAACACCTTCTAAATTATGTATTGACATTTGAGTACTGCCATGAATAGGCATATCCGGAAAATTCTTAATTAAATATCTTGCAAGCCCAAGATCTTGTACAATTAAGGCATCAATGCCAAATTCATAAGCTTTTTGAGCTAAATTAATGGCATCATTAAATTCAGAGTTTTTAATTAAAATATTTAAAGTTAAAAAAGTTCTTACGTTTCTTAACTTACAGTATTGTATAGCTTTTTTTAATGTGGGAACATCAAAATTATTTGCAGAAGCTCTAGCATTAAACAGAGTAGAACCAAAATACACACTATCCGCACCATTTTGAACTGCGGCTAATAAGCAATCCCAATCTCCAACAGGAGATAATAATTCGATTTTATTCATACAAAAACCTCCGCTGATATTGTAACATATTTTTTTCATTTTGCATATATTAATATTATATAAGTGAATTAAAGAAATAATAACTATCTAAGGCAACAAGTAGTAAATTGTAAATAAAATGAAAAAATAAATTTTTGTTACAATTATATTACTTTTTCTTTATATCAATTGACTAAAAAAAATAACAATGTTATACTTTATTTGTCGAATAATAACAAATGAGGTGTAATAATTGAGAAGAATGTATAAAATAATTAGTATGTTAATAGTAATGATAATATTATCATTTTTTATAATAAATATTTTACCACATAAGGTTGATGCTGCTCAATACAAAGAGCCAGAGAGCAAAACCAATAAACTTGTAAATTATCCAGGATATACGGAGTTAATTAACAACTTAAAAAAGCAACATCCAACATGGACATATACAATATTTTTTACAGGGCTTGACTGGAATCAAGTTATAAAAAATGAAACAACAGAAGCACATAGCAGAAATTTAGTCCCAGCAGATAGAAAGGGAGAATGGCTTTGTGCATACTGCGAAGCAAATAAAAAAACATATGATGAGGGAAGATGGAAGGGCGCTTCAGAAGTAGCAGTTTCATATTACATGGATCCTAGAAATTTCCTTTATGAAGATTACATATTTCAATTTGAAGAACTTGGATATAATGCAGAATTACACACGATTTCAGGAGTAAATAGTATTTTGGCAAATTGTAAATATCTACAGGGGAATAGTATTAATTATATAGATACAAATGGAAAACAAGCTACAATAAATAAATCTTATGCACAGATTATAATGGAAGCAGGTAAAACATATAATGTTAGTCCATATCATTTAGCAAGTAGGATATTGCAAGAACAAGGAACAACAGGAACTGCAATGGTTTCAGGTAATTATAATTCGACATACAGAGGATATTATAACTTCTTTAATATTGGCGCTACTGGAAGTGACATTATGGCTAACGGATTAAAATATGCCAAAAATAATGGATGGTCTTCACCGGAAAAAGCAATACATGGAGGAGCAAAATTTATTGCAAAAGAATACATACAATATGGACAATCCACATTATATTTACAAAAATTTGATGTTGTAGATGATTATGAAACAGAGTTGTATTATCACCAATATATGCAAAATGTATCAGCTGCAAAAACTGAAGGTGAAGAAGTAAGAGGTGCTTACAAAAAGCTTGGATTTATAAATACAAGTAATGAGATACCATTTAATTTTTTAATACCAGTATATGAGAACATGCCAAAACAGAATTGCCCATATCCAGGAAGTCAAACAATTGTAACACAAAATGTAGAACTTAATTCAAAAGCCGACATAAAAAAAGAAGCAAAAAGTTCAGCAACAAATATAGCAACACTAGAAAAAGGAGCAAAAATATTAAGAATAGAAATAGGAGTTTCTACAAATGATGGAATAAGATGGGACAAAATAGTATTAGCAAATGGAACAAAGGGATATATTAATTCAACTTATATAAAGCGAATTAGTGACATAACTAATTGCAGTGAAAGAGCAATTGCAAATACAGATGTAAATTTAAGAAACGGGCCAGGAACATCAAATACAACAGTAATTACTACATTAACAGAGGGACAAGCACTTACAATAATTGAAAAAGGCCAATACAATGGTGTAGATGGATACAATTGGTATAAAGTAAAATTAAACAATGGAACGCAGGGATATTTAGCTTCAAAATATTTAAATATAGTAAGTTCAGGTTCAGATGACTCGGGTAATGAATTAGTAAAAGTTGTATGTGAATATGGCCTTAAGATAAGAGAAAATCCAGGAATAGACGCTAAATGTTTAACAATTGTAGAAAAGGGTACAATATTAACAAGAACACAAAAAGCAGTTTCTAATAAAAATGGGTATACATGGGATAAAGTTGTTACAGGAAATGGAATTATTGGTTATGTGGCAAGAGCAGGTGGCTCAGAACAAAATATTGAACCTATAGAAAGTGATAAACCACAAGAACCTCAAGAGCCAGAAAATACAAATGACATCTTTAAGATAGATGGAACAAATTTAATGTGTGTGCCAAAAACAACAGTGGAAAACATTAAGACAAAATACAATAATACAATAATTAAAAAGGGTAATGAAGAGATAAAAACGGGTAATGTAGGAACAGGATATAAAGTAATAATAGAAGAAAAAGAATATATAATAATAGTAAAAGGTGACACAAACTGTGATGGAAAAATAACACCAGCAGATTCTACAGCAATTTTAAAAGAATATGTTGGAATATCTAAATTATCAGATGAGGCAAAATTGGCGGCGGATACAAATAAAGATGGGAAAATAACACCAGCAGATTCTACTTTGATTTTAAGAGCATATGTAGGACTTAATAATATATCAATATAAGGAGAGATAACAAATGATTAAAAAAATTGAATTTATTCTAATTCTAAGTGTTTTAATTTTAGTTGGTTGGTGCACTTGCTCGCAAGCGCGAATTACAACCAGTGATCCAACAGTTTCTTCAGGAGAAACAGCAACAATAACAATTAATAGTCAGGAACCAGTGGCAAATGGAGCAATAAATGTTACATCTAATGGCGGATTGACATTTGAAAGTGTTACAGGTGGTACAGTAAATGGAACATTAGTAGCATTTGCAAGGGCAGAAAATGTTACAAGTGGAATAGCAACATACAAATTCAAAACACCAAATGTAACTAAAGACACAACATACAAAGTTGTATTTGCATCACAAGATATGGAAAATGCGGAAGGTAATGCAATTGCCTCTTCAACGGCAACAGCAACAGTAACCGTAAAAGCAAAACAGAACAATAATACAACAGGTGGAGGAAGTACAGGTGGCAATGCAGGTGGAAATACTACACCAACAGAACCAAAATTCACATCAGTAAATGAAACTGTTTATGCGACTACGGAAGTAAATGTAAGAAAAAGTTGGTCAACAAGTAGTGGAATAATAGGTTCATTAGGAGCAGGCAAAAGTGTAACGCGCATAGGAAAAGGCGATAACGATTGGAGCAAGGTATCATTTAATGGTTCAACAGGGTATATATACAGTAAATATTTAACTACAACACAGCCAAAAGCAGAAGAACAAAAACCGAAAGAACAACCTAAAAATGAAGAAAAATCAACAAACAAAAATTTAGCAAAACTAGAAGTAAAACTAGAAGGACTAACACCAGAATTTAAAAAAGATGTTACAGACTATACAATCAAAGTTCCAAATAGTATAGAAAAGTTAGATATTATAGCAGAGGCAGAAGATAGCAAATCAAAAGTTGAAATCTCTGGAAATGATAAATTAGTAGAAGGAGATAATATAGTTAAAATATTAGTAACAGCAGAAGATGGAACAACTAGAACATATATAATAACTGCTACAAGAGAAAAAACTGTGCAATCAAGTTTGAGATTATCAGCACTAACTATAGAAGGAATCAACATAGAGCCAGCATTTTCACCAGACATATTTGCATATACAGCTACACTAAGCAATAGTGAAATAAATGAATTAAAAGTAAATGCTACAACAAGTGACGAAAATACTACAATAGAAATTTTGGGAAATAGCAATTTACAAGATGGAGAAAATGTAATAACAATATTATTGAAATCAACTAAAACAGATGAAACAACAACATATCAGATAACAGTAAACAAACCAGTACAACAAGCAGAAAAACAAGGAATATTGCCTAAACTATCAGCAAAAGAAATATTCTATATTATAGCAGGAATAATAAGCTTAATAATATTATTGTTAATAATTAAAAGAGATAAATTAAATGCAGGCAAAAAAAATAAAGAAGAAAAAGCAACAAATAATGGAGAATATGAACAAAACAAAAACGAGTATTTAGACCAATATGAAACAAAAGAGAAAATAGAAAATAATAATTTTGAAGAAACAAATGAAGACCCAAACGATGACTTAAAAAAGAAAAAAGGAAAACATTTTTAAAGATGCCAAATTAGGGACAGTCCCCAATTGTTCCATTTGAACAATCAGGGACAGCCCTGTAATATTGCCATAATTTTAAATTTAATGATGCAGAACTATTGCAAACAAAAAATGATTATAGTATACTTAAAATACATGCTACTGTAGCTCAGTTGGTAGAGCAACAGATTCGTAACCTGTAGGTCGGCAGTTCGATTCTGCCCAGTAGCTCCATTTGAAATCAACTTACGGACTGAAAAGTTCGTAAGTTTTTATTTTCTTGAATACGGGAATAAAATATATGTCTAGCCAGCACTGAATTTGTACTCTCGCATAAATTCTATTATGGGAATGCCCATACCCTTAATGTTTAGAATACAATTTTAAACTAGGAAAATAGATAATGTATTGTATGCCTAAAGTATTATTCGGATAAAGTTAACAGCAATTGAAACAAGTAGTGTACCTGAATTTAAGCCTCGTATTGAAAGACTTTTTGAATCATTTCAGCTAAGATTAATACCTGAACTCAGATTAGCCAACATAACTACAATTGAAGAAGCCAACAACTTCTTACCATCTTTCATAGACAAATACAATTCAAAGTTCGCTCTATATATAGATAATACCAAATCTGTTTTTGAAAAGCAACCTAGTTTACAAAAAATTAATTTAACCTTAGCTGTTTTATCTCGTAGGATAGTAGATACAGGTCATTCAATTTGTTTTAAAAAGAAACATTACAGAACCATAAATTATGTTAGTACACCAATATATTTTGGAAAAGGTACTAAATGTATGGTAATTGAAGCATTTGATAAATCTTTATATGCTACAGTAGAAGATAGTATGTTTGCCCTTGAAGAAATACCAAAAGTTCAATTAAAATCGCAAAATTTTGATGAAATATTGCCAACTGAACCAAAGAAAATTTACATTCCTCAAATGGTACATCCATTCAAGAGACAATCATTTGAAAAATTCATAGAAAAACAAAATTTAAAAATTACTCAAGTACCCTGACCCCAAAAACTAATCCTAAAAAATCAAAATTTTAGGGCTTATATTTAAAATCTTTTGGGACATTTTCAAAAATCATTGACATTGACAGAAAAATTAAAATTTAGTATACTTTAGTAATAATACACTGATGAAAGAGAGGTACAAAAAGTGCGGAATAGATATTTTATCTACAAGCAGAACAAAAGACTAGCAGAAACAGGCATTATTGCCATAATGCTTGTCATTTTAATGCTAGCATTTCAATGGCGAATGCCATTGAAAAAAGCGGTTGTCGAAGGAGATGGGTGGGAAATGACTTTACCCATTTCTCCCTCATACAGGGAAAGTCAGAGCGAATGCCCAGAGCTTAATATGCCTTGCACACTTACCCTGAAAATGTTTTCGAAAGAGGAGGTAAAGGTAAGTATTCTTACTGAATTCTGTGGTTGGCGAGAGATGGAAACTTTCCCAACAGAACATGAGAATGAACGTGCACTTCTTGGCTTAGAAGCCTGGGCAATGCATGAATACTACCTTAAGATTGAGCAAGGAAGTTATAAAGCATACTTGCATTTTAAGGTAGTCAAGAGTATCAATGACTCTTGAGGGCACATTTTTTACTGTATTGGCATTGTCAATATTGTCAATGCGGTAGAAAAGAAATTTCCAAAAGTACTTGTGCTTTTGGAAATTTCTTTATATAATATTGTTTAGTTTATATACAGAAGGGAAGAGTTAAATGAGCTTTATAAATGAAATTAAACAAAGAGCGAAAGAGCAAATTAAAACTATAGTATTACCAGAAAGCAATGATATTAGGGTTTTAAAAGCAGTGGATACTATTGTAAAAGAGAAATTTGCTAATATAATTTTAATAGGTGATGAAACAGAAATTGAAAAAGTGGCCAATCAAAATGGTTTAGATATTAGAGGAACAAAAATAATAAATCCACATAATTTTGAAAAACATAATGAATATGCCAATGCTTTATTTGAATTAAGAAAAGCAAAGGGTATGACAATAGAGAAAGCGAAAGAATTGTTATTAAACGAAACATACTTAGGAATGATGATTGTAAAACAGGGAGATGCGGATGGTTTGGTTTCAGGAGCATATCATTCAACAGCAGATACATTAAGACCTGCATTACAAATATTAAAAACAGCACCAAATACAAAATTAGTTTCTTCATTTTTCGTAATGATTGTTCCAAATTGTTCATATGGAGAAAATGGAATATTTGTATTTAGTGATTGTGGATTAGTTGAAAAACCAAATGCAGAAGAACTTGCCGAAATAGCGAAATCATCAAGTAAGAGTTTTGAACAACTAATAGGAAAACCTGCAAAAGTTGCGATGCTTTCTTATTCAACACACGGAAGCGCAAATTCAGAAGATACACAAAAAGTTATTGATGCAACTAAATTGTTAAAAGAACAAATGCCGGATTTAATGTGTGACGGAGAATTGCAATTAGATGCAGCAATAATTCCAGAAGTTGCTAAAAGCAAAGCAAAAGAAAGCAATGTGGCAGGAGTTGCAAATACACTAGTATTTCCAGATTTAAATGCTGGCAATATTGGATATAAGTTAGTACAAAGATTAGCAAAAGCGGAAGCATATGGACCAATGTGTCAAGGAATTGCAAAACCAGTAAATGATTTATCAAGAGGTTGCAGTAGTGAGGATATAGTTGGAGTTGTGGCATTTACTTGTGTTCAAGCACAAGAAAAAAATATATAAGAAAGAAGGATGTAAAATGAAAATCTTAGTAGTAAATTGTGGGAGTTCATCATTAAAATATCAATTAATTGATATGGAAACAGAAGAAGTTATGGCAAAGGGATATTTAGAGAGAATAGGATTAGGAGGATCTTTTTTAACACATACAGTAAATGGAGAAAAACACAGAATAGAAAAAGAAATAGCAAACCATGAGGAAGCAATGAATTTACTTTTGGAACAATTATTAGATAAAGAATATGGAGTTATTTCTGATCTAAAAGAAATAAATGCAGTTGGACATAGAGTTGTTCATGGAGGAGAGAAATTTAGTGGTTCTGTTGTTATAACAGATGAGGTTATTAATGCTATCAAAGAGTGCATTCCTTTAGCTCCACTACATAATCCTGCTGGAATAACAGGAATAGAAGCTTGCAAAAAAGCATTACCAAATGTTCCAATGGTAGGTGTATTTGATACAGCATTTCATCAAACATTAGATCCTAAAGCATATATGTATGCAATACCATATGAATATTATGAGAAATATAAAATTCGTAAATATGGATTCCATGGAACCTCTCATAGATTTGTATCTAATAGAGTCGCAGAAATAGTAAACAAACCAATAGAAGATTTAAAAATAATTACTTGTCACCTGGGACAAGGAGCAAGCCTTTGTGCAGTAAAAAATGGAAAATCTGTAGATACTTCAATGGGATTAACACCTTTAGCAGGTGTACCAATGGGGTCACGTTCTGGAGACATAGATCCATCAATAGTAACATTTCTAATGGAAAAAGAAGGATTATCAGCTAAAGAAATGGATAATATATTAAATAAAAAATCTGGAAAATTAGGATTGTCTGGAATAAGTGCCGACGATAGAGATATAGAAAAAGAAATACTAAATGGAAATAAAAGAGCAGAACTTGCAATAGATAATTTTATCTACCAAGTTGTAGGATATATAGGAAGATTTGCTGCTCAAATGAATGGTGTTGATGTAATAACATTTGCAGGAGGAGTTGGAGAAAACGGAATAGATGTAAGAGAAAAGGTTTGTGCTTATCTGGAATTCTTAGGAGTCAAAATAAATACAGAAGCTAACAACTGTAGAGGAAAAGAAATAGAAATCTCTACACCGGATTCTAAAGTGAAAGTATTTGTTATACCTACAAACGAAGAATTAATGATTGCGAGAGATACAAAGGAACTTGTTACAAAATAATATAACTGATTTTATTATATAAAATAATTAATTAACACCTCACTCTATTTACATAATTTCATATTATATAGTAATTTGAAATTAGAGAGTGGGGTGATTTTTTGAAAATTAAAGATAAAAGAATTGGATTTGTACTAACAGGTTCTTTTTGTACATTTAAACATACTATCCCTCAAATTAAGAAAATTGTTGAAGAAGGAGGAATAGTAATTCCAATAATGTCTAGAAATGCATATAATATGGACACAAAATTTGGAACCGCACAAGAGTTTATAAAAGAGATTGAAGAAATAACAAACAAAGAAATAATACACACAATACAAGGAGCAGAACCAATTGGACCCAAAGGATTAACTGATATACTAATAATTGCACCAGCAACTGGGAATACAATTGGAAAGTTGGCCAACGGAATAACAGATGATGTAGGAACAATGGCAACAAAATCTCATTTAAGAAATAATAATCCTGTAGTAATAGCTATTTCTACAAATGATGGATTAGCTGGAAGTGCAGAAAATATAGGAAAATTACTTAATAGAAATAATTATTTTTTTGTCCCATTTAGACAAGATAATCCAATAACCAAACCACGTTCGTTAGTTTTTGATCCTAAATATATAATTCCTACATTAGAAAAAGCTCTTGAGAAAGAGCAGGTTCAACCTATACTAATTTAAACAAATATCAAGGTGTCTGCTATTATGCAAACACCTTGATATATTAATTAAAATTACTTAAAGGATTGCTTTCCACAGCATTTCGAACTTGCTCGTTATCTACATGGGTATATATTTCTGTTGTAGATATGCTAGCATGTCCTAGCAATTCTTGTAAAGCTCTTATATCTACATTTCCATATTTATACATCAAGGTAGCAGCTGTATGTCTTAATTTATGAACAGAATATTTATTTATATCTAACCCAGCTTTTAGCAGTTCCTGTTTTACTATATATTGAACAGTTCTGTTGCTAATCCTTTCTCTACGCTCACTTAAAAATAAAGCATCTTTAGAATTATATTGTATTTTTTCCTTAGGTCTTATATTTAAATAGCCATCTATTGCGTTCATACAGGCTTTATTCAAATATATAGTTCGTTCTTTGTTTCCTTTTCCAATAACATTAAGTTTACATTCATTAAAATCTATATCTTTAATATTTATTCCAACTAACTCTGACAAACGCATGCCACAATTTAAAAATAAAGTTATAATAGCATAATCTCTTTCTTTATTGCGATTTTCTTCTGAAGCAGTTATATTTAAAAGCTTTTTACTGTCGTCAAGAGAAAGATACTTAGGTATGCGCTTATCTTGCTTTGGGGTTTCCAGTGTCTGAGCAGGATTTATTTCTAGTATATGAGCTTTGTTGGTCAAATAATTAAAAAATATTCGTATGGTAGATATTTTTCTTGCACGTGTAGCTGCTTTAGATTTTAAATTTGTAGCTAGGTATGCAATAAAAGAATGAATATCATCTAGTTTAATGTCCTTTACTTTTTCTAATGGGAAATCCTTAATATCAATTTGGGTAAAATCACTTTCATTAGTTAGATGAAAGTGTATTTTCATATATTTAAAAAACATAGCTAAGTCATAATTGTATTCCTTTATAGAGTTAGGAGATTTATTTAATATTGTTATTGAATAATCCAAAAACGAATTAATAAATTCTGGATTTTGTTCTCTATCTATCATATTATTTCACACTCCAGTATATAAACTAATGATATTATACAGTAAAAATATAAAAAAGCAAATACTCTTTTTTATAAGGAAGTATTGATATAAGGAAGAAAATATTGTAAAATAGTGTAAAAAGTAGAATTCAAAGGAGAACAAGCGAATGAATGAATTTAGCGTTATCACCATAATGAATGAGGCTACAATAAACGTTTTAAAAAGTAAAAAAGTTGATTGTAGTATTAATTTAAAGATAAAAGAATATTTAAAGGATGAAGCTCTTTTTTTTAGGGTAAGCCCACAAAGAGCTTATGAGATTTTAAGTGCAGTTGGAGTAAAGAAGGAACAATTAGAAAATACATATAAAAAATTAGTATCTCAAAAAATATTCTATGAACTACTTAACAAGGGAAAAATAAAAGAGGATGATAATAATATTATTATTAGGTATGCTACGAATCGGTTATGATGATATATTTAAAAATAAATATGAAAGGAAGAACAAATATGAATAATGAAAATATAAGAAGATTTTATGAAGAAGTAAAAGAAAGCTTAGATGACAACTATAAAATTATTATTGAATCTAAGGAAGATTTAGATGAAGACTGGGTTGAGTATGACAGCGTTAAATGGACAGTTGAGCAACCAATAGAAAAAAAAGTGAATGAACTGCTAAATAAAAAGTCTAGCACACTAGAAGAAAAAATCTTAAAATTATATGAATACATTTGCTTAAATTATGTTTATGATGATAATGTGTTATTTTTTTTCAGAAAGGATTTGTCAGATCCTAATAATATAAAATATATAGCTGTAGATTGGTATGGAAGAATAGTGGGTAATGAATGGAAAGACAATAGACAAAATCATAATAGAAGAGTATGCTATGAATTTGCAAGAGTTTATGCAAAAGCAATAAAAGAACTTTTAGATGATAATAATAATTTAGATGTTTTTATGTTAGGAGATAAAGAAAACTTGCATTACGTTGTAGGATTAACCGGGCCAGAGTACAGTGTGATTCTAGATTTAGACGACTTTAATAGTATAAAAGATCTTACTAGACTAAAATTAGGATTAACAATAAAAGGAATAAGAATATTGAGAGACAATTCTGGAAAATTTAAAGATGCTATTAACAAATTTAATGTTGGCAGAAAAAATGAATTGGCAGAGATTGAAGCATTATCAAGTGAATCAGATAAAAAAGATTTTATTACTTACTTAAATGAAATTATATTAATTTTAAATAAATATAATGTTGATACGCAGGGATTTTATGAATACATGAAATTGATAATAGAAGCAAAAAAGATTGAAACAGAAAAGGTTTGGAAAAAAATCAATGAAGATGGAGAAAAGAGATACACTAGATGTTTAACATTTGACTATAATGATCAAACTTATATAGCGGACAGCATTTGTAAAACATTGAGTATTATCAACAAAGATAATTTGGATAAAGAATTATTTACTTTTAATCCAGAAGAAAATGAGTATCCTTACTATGGTGGATAATGTATTAAAATATGAAGGGGAATAAGATGAAAATAGATATAGATAAATTGATTAAATTAAACGCATTAGCAAGTAAGCATTTTCATAAAAAACATACAATTATATTGCCACCAGGAGAAAAAATTAATTTTAATAATGCATTAGGAATAGAATATGACAAAGGAAACTGGAAGTTAGAAGATGGCTTACAAGAATATGTAGAAATCCTTCTTAAACAGAAAAATTTAAGCGATGAAATGAGAGTTTTAATGATATTTGAAAAGATATGCAAAGATTATGTATATGATGATAACTTAATATCATATATAAAAAAAGTTGATGATGATGTCTTTTGCCTTCCAGATTGGTATGGAAGAGATGTTAATCAAGATTGGGAAAGAAATAGAAAAACACATAACAGAAGGATATGTTTCGAACTTTCAAGATATCTTGCAGTAGCTATAATGCAATTGTTTGAAGAAAAAGAAAATTTTAATGTATGTATTCTTTGGAACAAAGATCTTACACATTATTTAGTAGGATTAGCTTCTGATGAGTATAGTGTAACATTGGATACGGATGATTTCTTTTATATAAAAGACCTAACTAGAATAAAAACTGGATTAACTGCAAAGGGAATAACAATTCTAGAAGATACTAATGAAAAGTTTGCAAATGTTCTTACCCAATTTAATGATGGAAGAAGTGAATATGCAATAGAAGATGTTGAAACTAAAAGGATGAACATGGCTAATATGAATAATACAGACAAAGAAGATGAACATGTGCTATTTTTAAAAGAAGTAATGCATATACTAGAAGAATATAATCTTGATTCACAAGGCATATTTGAGTATATGAAAGAGATTATAGATATTAAACTGGGTAGCGAAACAAGACGTAAGATATGGAAAAGAATAGATGGAGAAGATAGTCACAGAGAATCAACAAGATATATAAGATGTTTAATTGTTAATATAAATGGCAAAGAGTATTTGGTTGATAGAGATCAAAGAATAATACGAGAATTTCAAAGAGAAGAAGAGAAAGATAAAAGAGGTCCGTTTATACCTTATTCGGCTCTTTCACGAGGAGATTATGACTATTATAACGGAAAGTGATTTAAAAAAGGATGTGATTTGATGATAGATTTAGATGAAAATTATAAATTAATAGATACATTAGACAAAAGATTAGAACAATTAGGTGATTCACTTTGACATTGATACGTTAAAACAACGATTAATTTTTTTGGAAAAAAAGACTCTAGAAGATTCTTTCTGGACAGATAATAAAGACAATTCAAGTGTTTTAAGAGAAATGTTTAACATAAAGTCAAAGATAGAAAAATATAATAATTTAAAATCAGAATTTGACAATTTGAAAGACTTAAGTGACTTATTAAAACTAGAATCAGATGATGAACTTGCTAGAGAATTAATAAAAAATACAACAAAAATTGAAAATGAAATTACAAGTTTGGAGATAAATACATTACTTTCTGGAAAGTATGACACAAATAATGCCATTATTACACTTCATCCTGGCGCAGGTGGTACAGAGTCACAAGACTGGACACAAATGTTATACAGAATGTATACTAGATGGGCTCAAGATAATGGATACGAAGTTAAAGAATTAGACTTTCTGGAAGGAGATGAAGCTGGCATAAAAAGTGTAACTTTTTTAGTCTCAGGAGAATATGCTTATGGCTATTTAAAAGGAGAAATGGGAGTTCATAGATTAGTTAGAATATCACCATTTGATTCTGGAGGAAGAAGGCACACATCTTTTGCTTCTGTGGAAGTGCTACCTGAAATTACTGATGACATAGAAATAGAAATTAATTCAGATGATTTAAGAATAGACACATATAGAGCCTCTGGAGCAGGTGGACAACATATAAATAAAACATCATCTGCTGTAAGAATAACTCATATTCCAACAAACATAGTTGTAGCATGCCAAACTGAAAGATCCCAAATTCAAAATAAAGAAACTGCAATGAAAATGCTAAAATCTAAATTATTAAACTTGAAAGAAAAGGAAAATAAAGAAAAAATAGAAGATTTAAAGGGTAACCAGATGGAGATAGCTTGGGGAAGTCAAATACGTTCTTATGTGTTTTGCCCATACACTTTAGTAAAAGATCATAGAACGAATTACGAAGTTGGTAATGTTCAAGCTGTAATGGATGGTGACTTAAATGGCTTTATAAATGCATATTTAAGAAATAATAAATAACAATGCAGTAACCAAATTCCTATTTAATAATATTATATAATATAGAGCCTATTCGGCTTAGGCTTATATATATTATTAAAAGGTGCAGGTGAATATGGACACAATAGTATTAAAATTTGGAGGAAGTTCATTAGCAGACAATGATAAATTAAATACTGTAGCAAATAAAATTATTGAATTTTATAAAAGAAAAAATAGAATAGTAGTAGTGGTTTCAGCACAAGGGAAAACAACAGATAAATTAATAAAAGAAGCAAATGAGCTTTCAAGTATACCTAACGAAAGAGAAATGGATGTCCTTTTAAGTTCAGGTGAACAAATGTCAATGTCTAAATTAGCTATATTATTAAATGAATTGGGTTATGATTCAATTTCTTTGACAGGATGGCAGGCTGGCATACACACAGATAATAAAATTCAAGAAGCTAGAATATCAAATATAAATACTACCAGAATAGAAGAGGAGTTAGAAAATAATCGAATAGTAATAATAGCTGGATTTCAAGGGATAAATGAAAGAAATGACATATCAACATTGGGAAGAGGTGGTTCAGACACAACAGCAGTGGCGATAGCAGCTGCCATAAACGCTAATCATTGTTACATTTTTTCAGATGTAGACGGTGTTTATTCTGCAGATCCTAATAAAATATCTGATGCAAAAAAAATACCAGAACTTTCTTATATTGAAATGGTTAATTTGTCAGACGAAGGTGCTAAGGTACTTCACAATAGATGTGTTGAAATTGCAGAAAAATATAATGTGCTGATAGAAACAAAGTCAACATTTAATGAAAATATAGGAACAATCATAAATGAAAAAATAGAAGAGAGTAATGTTAAAAGTATAGTAAAAAATGATAATTTGATTTTAGTTAATTTAGTAGGTCCTTTACAAGACTTAAAGGATATAAGTTTAATTTTAATAGAAAATGGAATTACTTTAAACACAATAATTGATAATAGTACAGATAAATTAGACATTAGTTTTACAATACATTTAAATAACTTAAATAAATTAAAATTTTTACTTAAAACAGAATTGAATACACTAACATGGACAATGGCGGAGGTTTCAAGGATTTCTCTTATAGGATATGGAATTAAAAACAATAAAGAAATTTTAGAAAAAACATTGGAGATATTTAAAAAGCATAATATTAATATATTGTCAGTGCAAATAGACGAAACAAAGTTATCTATAATAACTAAGGAAAAAGAAAGTGATATATTAATAAAAGAATTGCATAAAGAAATTATTATATAAAAGGGAGACTAAATAAAGTCTCTCTTTTAGTCTTCATTTTAAAATAAAACTCAATAATAATCGTTCTAAAATAGACAAGTACTGAATATATATTATTTATAAGACAAAGATAGTGTAAAGTAATCTATGAAAATGTAGTGGCGATTTTAATCGCCTGCACTTCGAAGAAATTACTAAAAAGACAAAATTGGAGGTAGTATTATGACAATGGATGAAAGAAAAAATAGTATGAATACCATGAACAATGTGGTACAGAATATTGTTTTAGAAAATAGGGAGAAATTAAGTATTTCAGGAGTATTAGATGTATTGAGCTTCGATGACCAAATTGTTATTCTAGAAACGGAATTAGGGCTTTTAACTGTAAAGGGAGAAAATTTAAGAATAAATAAATTAAGTTTAGATACAACAGAGGTAGTTATTAATGGTGAAATATATAACCTAGGTTATACTGAAAAAAGCTCAGATAAGAAAAACTCGGGCTTACTGAATAAAATATTTAAATAAGAGTAGGAACTGATATTATGGCACAAAGTATATATAATCAAATATATAGCCTTTTAATATTTACTATTACTGGAATAACTATTGGTTTAATATTTGATGTTTTTAGAATTGCACGTAAGAGCTTTAAAACATCTGATTTTATAACTTGCATAGAAGATTTTGTTTTTTGGATTATAACTGGAGCAATCCTATTATTTGTAATATTTAAATTTAATAATGGAGAAATAAGAGGGTACATTTTTATAGGACTTTGTTCAGGTATTATTATATATTTATTAACAATAAGCAAGCCTTTTATAAAGTTTAATGTTAAAATTGTAACTTTTATAAAGAAGATAATTACTTGCATATTTAAGTTTTTAAGTAAACTTTTTAAAATAATACTGTTTAATCCAATATATTTCTTAGTAATAAATATAAAGAAACCAATAAAAAAATTTCAACAAAAAAGTATAAAAAAAGTTGAAACTAAATAAAAAATATGTTAAAATAGTTATGTTTAAAGAAGGATTTTACAAATTTATGTAGAAAATCTAATTATAGAAATATAAAATATCGAATTCGGAGAGAAAAAGTACATATGAGAAAGAAAAAAATATATAAAATACTGTTTTTAGTATTATTGTGTGGATATATTATATATACCTTTATAAATCAACAGCAAATATTAAATACCTATAAAGCAGATGCTAAAAGATATTCTTTGCAAATAGAAGAGGCTAAATTAAAAAATTCTAATTTAATTGCTAAAAAAAATAATGTAACTTCTAAAGAATATATTGAAGAAATAGCTAGAGATAAACTTGATATGTATTTACCTAATGAGAGAGTATACATAGATATCGGAAAATAAAATAAATGTTTTGCAATGGCAGAGTTTAATCTCTGCCTAAAAAAATAAAATTAGATTCTATTATTTTTAATCTTTATAAAATAAAAATCCAAATATTTAAAAAAAATTATAGATAGTGTAAAGTAATCTATGAAAAATGTAGGGGCGATTTTAATCGCCCGCACTTCGAAGAAATCACTAAAAAATTATATAGGGGGAGTTTTTTATGGTAAATCCAGAAAGTTATACATTGGTTGAATTGCGCCAACTTGCAAAAGAAAAGGGCATAAAAAATGTGTCTAAACTAAAAAAAGAAGAGTTAATAGAATATTTAACAAATATTCAAGGAGAAACTGCATTGCAGTCAGAAGAAGAAGTGTCTACAGAAATACCTAAAAAGGAAGAAAAAGTAGATAATAACAGTGGATATAAAGTTACAAATGAAGAAGATGAAATTGTTGAGGGAATTTTAGAAGTATTGCCAGATGGTTACGGATTTTTAAGAGGAGAAAACTATTTATCTACTCCAAAAGATGTTTATATTTCTCCAATTCAAATAAGAAGATTCAAATTAGATAAAGGAGATAAAATTAAGGGTATTGCTCGATTGCCTAAAGAAGGTGAAAAATTTCCAGCCCTTATATATGTAGGAGAGGTCAATGGAGAAGCACCAGAAAAGGCATATAGAAGAGTAAAATTTGATGATTTGATTCCTATATATCCTAATGAAAGAATAAGGCTTGAAACGACACCTGATGAATATTCTATGAGGATAATAGATTTGATGTGTCCAATTGGAAAAGGACAAAGAGGAATGATTGTGGCACCACCAAAAGTTGGTAAAACAACATTATTAAAGAAAATAGCAAACAGTATTTCTGTAAATAATCCAGAAATAGAACTAATAGTATTATTAATAGATGAACGCCCGGAAGAAGTTACAGATATGAAGAGATCGATAAAAGGGGACGTAATATATTCCACATTTGACGAACTTCCTGAACACCATGTAAAAGTCGCAGAAATGGTATTGGAAAGAGCTAAAAGACTTACAGAACAAAAAAAAGACGTTGTAATATTGTTGGATAGTATTACTAGATTAGCGAGAGCATATAATTTAGTTGTTCCATCTTCGGGTAAAACTTTATCGGGTGGATTTGATCCAAGTGCATTACACAAACCAAAAAAATTCTTTGGAGCAGCTAGAAATATTGAAAATGGAGGAAGTTTAACAATTCTTGCAACCTCATTAATAGAAACAGGAAGTAGAATGGATGACGTTATATTTGAAGAATTTAAGGGTACTGGAAATATGGAGGTTCATTTAGATAGAGCTTTATCAGAAAAAAGAATATTTCCTGCTATTAATATTAATAAATCTGGAACAAGAAGAGAAGAATTGTTATTGTCTAAAGAAGAATTAGAAACAGTATTTGCATTAAGAAAAGCGTTGTCAACTATGCCTATGGCAGATGTTACTGAACAATTAATAGATCAAATGATAGCAACTAAAAACAATGAAGAATTTTTAAAAAGGACAAGTTATTTTTTTAAAAAATAATTGAAATACTGGGTGGAAATGAAAGAATATTATGGAATTGGAGAAGGTCTACAGCCAAAGCATGTTGAAGATATAAAATGTTATAATATTGTAAAGAATTATAATAGGAGATAGAGAAATGCGCGAATATTATATAGCAATTGATTTGAAAAGCTTTTATGCTTCAGTTGAATGTATGGAACGAGGATTAAATCCACTAAAAACCAACTTAGTTGTAGCTGATAATAGCAGAACAGAGAAGACAATATGCCTTGCAGTTAGTCCGTCTTTAAAGACTTATGGCATACCAGGCAGAGCAAGGTTATTTGAGGTAATTCAGAAAGTTAAGGAAGTTAATGCAGAAAGAAGATATCAAATACAAGGGCGCAAATTTAACGGAAAATCATATGATGATGATGAATTAAAAAAACATGAAGATTACAAGCTTGATTATATTATAGCACCACCTCAGATGAATAAGTATATGAAATATAGTACAGATATTTATAAAATATATTTAAAATATTTTTCTGCAGATGACATGTTTATTTATTCGATTGATGAGGTATTTATAAATGTAACTAATTATTTGAAAAAATATAATAAAAAACCAAGTGATTTAGCAACAATGGTAATACATGATATATATAGTCAGACAGGAATTACTGCCACTTGTGGTGTTGGAACTAATTTATATTTAGCCAAAATTGCTATGGATATTGTGGCTAAACATGCAAAAGCAAATAAATTTGGTGTTAGAATAGCATGCTTAGATGAGCAATTGTACAAACAAAAACTATGGGGTCATATGCCTTTAACAGATTTTTGGAGAGTAGGCAAGGGAATAGCCAAAAAATTAGAAGACAATCATATGCATACTATGGGAGATGTTGCTAGATGCTCTATAAACAACGAAGACAAGCTTTTTAAACTATTTGGAGTAAATGCAGAGTTATTAATAGATCATGCATGGGGATATGAACTAGCAACTATTAAAAGCGTTAAATCATATAAGCCAGCAACTAATAGCATAAATACTGGACAAGTATTGCATTGCCCTTATGATTACAAAAGAACCAAATTAATTGTTAAAGAAATGACAGAATTACTTGCTTTAGATTTGGTAGACAAGAATCTAGTAACAAATCAGTTAGTTATGACTATCGGGTATGACGTTGATAATCTTAAAAACTCATTAATTGGCTATAAAGGTGAAATTACTATTGATAAATATGGAAGAAATGTACCTAAACATGCGCATGGAACTCAAAATTTAGACCACTATACATCCTCAAGCAAAATCATTGGAGAAGCCATAATTGAATTATATGAAAGAATAATAGACAAAAGGTTATACACAAGAAGAATAAACATTTCAGCTAATAATTTGATAAATGAAAAAGAAGCTGAGAAAAAGAATACTTTTGAGCAAATAGATTTATTCACAGATTATTCTGAGGTTAGAAGAAAACAAGATAAAGAAAAGAGAGAACATGAATTGCAAAAATCTATTCTAAGTATTAAAAGAAAATATGGTAAAAATGCAATTCTTAAAGGAATGAATTTTGAAGAAGGAGCAACCACAATAGATAGAAATTCTCAAGTAGGGGGGCATAAGGGATGAGGAATAATTATAATGACATTATAAATTTGTCACGACCAGTTTCTAAAAGACCTCAAATGAGTTTAGAACAAAGGTCGGCACAATTTGCACCATTCGCTGCTTTAACAGGTTATGACGGACAAGTAAAGGAAACAGCTAGATTGACAAATAGAAAAATTGAATTAGATGAAGAACAAAAATTAGAATTAAATTTTAAAATACAATTAATACAATCTAAAATAAAAGAACAACCCCAAATAGAAATAACATATTTTGTTCCTGATGAACGAAAAGAAGGAGGAAAATATGAAACTATAAAAAATAGTATTAAAAAAATTGATGAGTATAAAAATAAATTAATTATGATAGATGGATTATCAATTGCAATAAATGAAATAATAGATATACAAGTATTATAGAAGAGGAAGGTTATTATATCCCTTAGATTATTCTAGGGAATATAATAAAATTTATCAAAAAGGAGTGTCATAATATGATTGACTTACATACACATACAATATTTTCAGATGGTACATGGACCATTGAAGAAATGCTATCAAATGCAGAAAAAGCAGGAATATCAACTTTAGCAATTACTGATCATGATACTGCTATGCCACACATAAAATTAAAAGAGATTGACACTAAAAGCTATTTTTCTGGAAGGATTATTGTTGGAGGAGAATTCAATGCATTTTTTGACAATATAAAGATTGAACTACTAGGTTATGATTTTAATCCTGAATTATTACAAGAGTGGATAAATAAAACTTATAATACTATGGATGAAATAGAAGGATACAAAAAAGAATTTGATGAACTGTTACAATTATGCAAAAAAAATAATATAAAAACAACAAAAGATTTAGAATATGATGAGTCTTTAAAATATCCAACCAAAATTATTTATAATGATATTACTAAATACATTGAAAATAAAAAAAATTTTACCGATGATGAATGGAATATACGAGAAGGCTTTTTTAGAAGTTGTACATGTAATCCAAATTTTGTATTGTATAGAGATTTTTCTAAACAATATCCAAATGCGCTAGAAGTTTCAAAACAAATAAGAAAAGCACGGAGGTAAAGTCTTTATAGCACACTTATATCTATATTCACTGAATGACCATATTAAATATTTGGAAAAATTAGTACAAGAAGGAATTCTAGATGGTGTAGAGGTATATTATTCTGGATTTAGTCAAGAACAAATAACTACTTTAGAAAAATTCTGTAAAGAACATAATTTGTATATGTCAGCAGGAACAGATTGTCATGGAGAAAGAAAACCAAATATAAAACTTGGAATTGGATTAGGAAATATGAATGTTTCTGAAGAAGTAATTAAGAGTTGGTTATAGGGATACTAAAGTGTAAAATTTTAAAATATATCTTGTATAATATATAATAAAAGTGTTATACTATAGTCAAACGATTGAACGATATTTTGAACGATTGAACGATTCAAAATGGAGGTAAGTAGCATGAATGAGAATGAATCAATAGAATTTAAAGAAAATTATACAGAAAAAATATATAAAGAGATTATAGCTTTTTTGAACACAAATTCTGGAACTATATATATTGGATATGATGATAATGGGAATTTAATAGGAGTGGATAATTGCAAAGACATTGAAGAAAAGATTTCTAATGGCATACGAACAAATATATATCCAGATGCTAGAATTTTTGTCTCGATAAATACAGGAAAACTTGAAGATAAAGAATATATTATTATAAAAGTTTCAAAAGGAATTGATATTTATTATCTTAAAGAAAAAGGAATTGTAAAAGGAACATACTTAAGAACTGGCTCTTGCTCGATTCCTGCAACAGAAGAAACAGTAAAACAATTGATAATAAAAAATAGTAGCTTATCATTTGAAACATCAATTTCAAGCAATCAAGAATTAACTTTTGATTATATTAGTAAAGCTTTAGAAGAAAATAATATTAATATAAATGAAAATAATATAAAAGAAAATTTGCATTTTACTGCAAATCAAAAATATACAAACATAGGATTATTGTTTTCTGATCAAAATCCATTTACATTTAAGTTAGCTGTGTATCAATCAAATGAAAAGAATAATTTTTTAGATAGAAAAGAATTTAAAGGATCAATCTTGGAAATTTATGATACTATAATTGATTATTTAAAAAATAATACAGCAACATATGGATTGATTAATACGAGTGTTAGAGAAGATATTGAAGAATATCCAGAATTTATTTTAAGAGAAATTGTGCTAAATTCTCTTATACACAGAGATTATGGAACGTTAACATCTAATATACTTAATTTATATAAAAATAATGGAATAGAAGTTATTAGTTTTGGATCTTTATATGGAAACATAACACTTGATGATATACTAGCAGGTCTATCAACTTCAAGAAATCCTTACTTACAATCTATTTTTATGAGAATAAAGAGGGTAGAAGCAATAGGAAGTGGATTAAGAAGAGTAAAATCATATTATAATAAAATTGGATTAAATTTCGAGATAGATGTATTACCGTCAGCGTTTGTTGTAAAATTACCTAAAATATCATTGAATAATGTTGCTATACAAAATAATAGTAAAGGTGATATGGATATAATTATAAAATATATTGAAAAAAATGGCTCTATAACAAGGATTAATGCTCAGGCACTAATTAATAAAGAAAAGACAACTACCTCAACAATATTAAATAAATTAGTTGAAAATGGTGTTTTGGTTAAAATCGGAAACGGGCCAAGTACAAGATATGAAATAAATAAATAATAACTTAAAAGTGAACTTCGCTTTATTAATATGTAGGAATAAAAAATGGCTGACAATAAAAAATAGTAATTTGTCGCTGAGATTGATTTTGAAATTTGAACAAAAATATAAATATTTTTAAATGCAAGAGATTTAGCAATATTAGAACTATTAATATTAACTGGTATGAGAGTTGGAGAAATTACGAGATTAAATATATCAGATATGAATTTTCAGGAAAGAAGTTGTATTGTTTTAGATAAAGGTAATAGCGAAAGAGAAGTTTATCTTACTACTAAAAGTAAAATGTACATAAAGAAATATTTATAGACAAGAACAGATGACAATGAAGCATTATTTGTATCATTAATAAAACCATATAACAGACTAGGTATATCTGGAATCGAAATATTAATAAGAAATTTTGGAAGAAAAGCTAATATAAATAAGGTATATCCTCACAAATTTAGAAGGACAAAGGCGACTATGGAATATGCAACGGTAAATCAAAATAATGTAAAAAATTCTCATAGGAAATATATTGCATAAACTTTTTTATATTATAAAAAATATAAAAGTTAAAAGTATGCTAAGTAATAAGTTAATTAGAATCTTCGGAAATCATAGACAAATCAAGAAAAATGTAATATTATGGTAATAAGGAAGGAATAAATAACAATGGAATTGTGGGATGTATATGATATTAATAAAAGATTTACAGGAAAAGTAATTGATAGACATAGTGATGAAAGATTAAAAGAAGGGGAATATCATTTAGTAGTAGAGGCTATTATAATAAACTCTAAAGGAGAAATATTATTAAATAAACGCTCAAAATTTAAGAATAAATATCCCAATATGTGGGAAAGTACGGCTGGTTCTTGCATAAAAGGTGAAAACAGCTTACAATCAATGTTAAGAGAAATAAGAGAAGAACTAGGAGTTATATTTAATGAGTCAGATGCTGTTTTTTACAAAACTTTAAGGGATGATAATGCAAAAGATTTTAAAGATATATGGTTATTTAGAAAAGATTTAGAAATAAAGGATTTAAGTTATACAGATGGAGAAGTAGTTGATTCTAAATGGATTACTATAGATGAATTTGAAAAAATGATTGATAACGAAGAAATTATTCCAACGATAGATTTTGATAAAGAAGATTATAAAAAATGTTTAGAATTATAATAAGGAGTATATTGTAAATGTCTGTAGGGAAATCAGTGTTAACAAAAAATGATATAATTACTTTATTAAGAACTCAATATAATATAGAAGGAAATATAGAAATAACTAAGTTGAACAGAGGGTCTTCAAATTTATTTGAAATTAATGTAAATGGTAAAAGGTATATATTAAAAGAGTTTAATTCAAATAAACCTGTATCTTTAGTAGAAAAAGAAATTCGATTAATTAAATATTTACAAAACGGAAAACTTCAAGTACCACAGTATATTCAGTTAAATGATGGAAGATATTATTTTATTTTTAATGGAAAAGTAGTGATTTTACAACAATTCATAGAGGGATATACTGTTGAAAACAATACAGGAAATTATGAGCAAATGATGGAATCAGCAACTATTTTAGGAAAATTAATAAGAGAATTAATAGGATATGAAGGATTAGAAGAAGAAGGCATTATAGATAAATGGTTTTCTAAAAAGAGTGTACAAATAGGAGTTCAAAAATTAGAAGAAGAAAAAAAGAACATTAAAGGAGATAATAAATATAAAGAACAATTTATTGCAGATTTTAATGATAAAATATTAATAGCGAATGCTCTAATTGACCAATTTGATTTTGGAATAATTAGAAGATTAAGTATAATGAATACACATGGAGATTATAGCATTCAGCAGTTAATTTATAATGAAGGTAAATTAGCTACAGTAATAGATTTTGAAACAGCAAAGAAGATGCCAATAGTATGGGAAATAGTCAGATCGTATAGTTATGTAGATAAAAATGCAGAAGATGGAAAAATAGATACAGATAATCTTATTCAATATTTTAAAGAAGTCTCTAAATATGTAGAATTAAATGAATATGATTTGAAATTTGCCCCACATATTTACTTAATGCAACTAATAGGAAGCACATTTGGATATAGGGAGTATAATAAAGATTGTAGCCAAAAAGATTTATTAAAATTTGCCTTGTTTAGAACTAACTTATGTAGAAGTTTATATGCTAATTTAGATAAAATAAGTGAAAGTCTTTTAGAAAATGTACCACATAGACAAATGATATTAGAAGAAAGATAATTTTATATAAGGAAATCTGGCTATTACCAGGAGAAAGAGTGCAAAAAAGGAATATAGAACATTGCACAAAATCAAAGCAATACGACCAATTAAAAGCAAAATTCTAAAATATATCTTGTATATTATGTAGGAATAAAAAATAGCAGACAATAAAAAATAGTAATTTGTCTCTTAGATGGAGTTCTAAAGTATAATGAAATTGACATAATTAGTAAAAGGTGTTATAATAGAGAAGTTTTAAACAATAAAAATAATTATAGGCATATAAAAATTATGAGTTGACTCATATAAGATATAGGAGAAAAAATGGAATTTATTAATTTGATTTCTGAAATATTAAAAAATAACAAGAATCTAAAAATATTTTTAGATATGGATGGAACAATTGTTGAAAATATTTTTGATATAGAAAAAAGTTACGAAAAAAAAGGAAAGTATTTAAGGAAAAGACCTATACAACCAATTATTGAACAAATAAATAGAATAAGAGAAAAATATGAAGAGATTGAGATTTACATATTAAGTTGTTCAAGTAGTAATGAAATGGTAAAAGAAAAAGATGAATGGCTAGATATATATATGCCAAATATAAAAAAGGAAAATAGGAAATTTATAGTTAAGGAAAATGGGGAATATACTAATGAAAATATACATAAAGTAAAAAGTGAATATATAAAGAATAGTATTTCGAATAATGAAGTTGCAGTTTTAATAGATGATGATAATAGAATTTTAAGCGAATCATTAAAAATATTAGGAAATAATGTAATACCAATACATGTTACATCTTTACTGATATAATAAAAATTTTGAAAGGGAAAATATAGATGAGAAAGAAATATACTGATGAAACATATTTGAGGGGGGTTTCGAAATATGATGTAACAACAAAAAAATTAAAAGGACAAGATACTTATATTGTGATAAAAAAAATTCAGGAAATAGATGAGCCATTTATAAGAAATGTTACATTAATAGATAATGGATATTACATAGTAGAATACACACCATTGGATAGGTTATACAATGCAAGAGCTTTTATAGATAATGAATTAAAAACAATAAGCTATTATTTCGACATTAGTTTAGGAAATGGACTAGAAAATGGAAGACCATATTATGATGATTTGTTTTTAGACATTGTGTATGGCGCTGATACAAATAATAATATCAAGGTTTTAGATGAAGATGAATTATTAGATGCTTTGGAAAAAGGAATAATAACGAAGAAAGAATTTGAATTAGCCCATAGTGTTTGTGCTGAACTTGCTAAGGAAATTATGGAGAATAGAAATGCCTTTGTCAATATGAACAAAAAAGAAATAATAAGTCATATATAGGAATTAGCAGCAGAACAACGGTTGTGATAGGTAATACATAGTAGTTTGACAATATCTTTCTTAATACTAATTTTTGTTACATCATTTTTAGTGGAGAATAATATTGCTAAAATAGTGTTGTTTATATTAGCATTTGTTCTTTTTAATAATAGGTGTTTCATTTGCATTAAAAATAGAAACTCAAAAATGTCATCATAAATATGTACCAAAATATAGCCAAGTATATTTTGCAATGCACTCTGGAACTACACGATATATGAAATGTCCAAAATGTAACAAGAAAAGTTGGCAAAGAAAGACTTTAAGTAAAAAATTACAATAAGTAAATCAAATTACTTTAACAACATTAAAATAAGTAAATAATAAAAAAATTACGGAGTATTGAATTTAATCAATATCTCTTTTTTTGTTGCACACATAAATAAACAATAGAAGAGAGGTAGAAATAGATATGAAAAAGTGTAAAAAAAGGAATATGAAACATTGCACAAAATCAAAGCAATGCGACCAACTTGGAGCATCGAAAAATGCAAAAATTTAAAATATATCTTGTATAATTTATAATAAGGTTGAACGATTGAACGATATTTTGAACGATTAGAAATGGAGGTAAGTAGCATGAATGAGAATGAATCAATAGAATTTAAAGAAAATTATACAGAAAAAATATATTATGTAGGAATAAAAAATGGCAGACAATAAAAAATAGTAATTTGGAGGGCAAACAAGTAATGAAAAAGATAAATTATATATTGATAATATAGGTTTTGCTTTAATTGGAGTGTCTGGCTTAATTTTAATATACTTACTTATTTATAGGTATGTAAACAAAAACAAATCTTAACAAGAAGTAGGCTAGATAGGTATTTACCTCAATTTATACTAATAAGTCAATTACAATTAATTTACTAATTTCTATGTTATAATGTATTAAAATTAATATGAGGGGAAATAGAGATGGAAGAAAAAAATAAAATATTGTTAAAAAGATTACTAATTGCAGTATTAATTATAGTTATAATTAGTATAGTTGCTACTATTGGAATTGGAAATTATTTTGTGAATTATGCTATATTAAGAACTGGAAATGGCGGAGATAGAGAAGTAAAAAATGCAGATTCAATAACAGTTGCAAACATAGATAATGAAGCAGAAAAAATTATAGAAGAAAATAAAAAGAATGAAAAACAATTAGCAAATGAATGGTCTGAAACTATTGAGAATAAAAAAGTAGAAGTAAAAGCAAAAGACGGAATTACTTTAAGAGGGACACAATATATAAAAGATGAATCAAGTAACAAATGGGCAATAATATTACATGGTTATCGTTCAACTCCAAATTCTATAATTTCAATAGGAATGCATTTTTCAAAAGAAGGCTATAATGTTTTAATTCCAAGTATGAGAGCATGTAGTGAAAGTGATGGAGAATATATAGGAATGGGGTGGCTAGATAAAGAAGATTTACAATGTTGGATAAATTTAATTATTAAGCAAAATGAAGATGCAGAAATTATACTACATGGTTCATCAATGGGAGCAGCAACGGTCTTAATGGCATCAGGTAAGGACTTACCTACAAATGTAAAAGCAATAGTAGCAGATAGCGGTTATACATCAGTTTGGGACATATTTGCATCAGAGGCAAAAGCAAGGTTTAATTTACCAACATTTCCTATACTAAATATGTTTGAAATAGTTGCAAACGTAAGAGCAAAT
This sequence comes from Clostridiales bacterium, assembly GCA_003534295.1. Taxonomy (GTDB): domain Bacteria; phylum Bacillota; class Clostridia; order TANB77; family CAG-508; genus DNVW01. Next base: position 6,125 of record DPDV01000017.1, on the reverse strand, counting down.
TATGATATAAAAGAAGCATCTGCATTAGAACAAGTAAAAAATAATAAAACACCAATTTTATTTATACATGGAGATGCAGACGATTTTGTACCCGAATATATGTGTGAAGAACTATATGAAGCAGCAAATTGTAAAAAAGATAAGCTAATAATACATGATGCAGGACATACAGACTCTAAGTACAAAGAGCCAGAAACATATTATAATAAAATATTTGAATTTTTAGGGAATATTTAAGCAATTTTAATTATATCAGTAATAAGAAAAATAAAAGAAGAATGGAAAAAAATAAAATTAGAAAAATAGTAATTTATCGCTGAGATTGAATTTCGAAATTTGAAAAAAATATAAATATTTGGATGGGTATATAAAATATGCTCATCTTTTATTATGTCAATCAAATATTGTATAATATAGATAGAGTTCTATATTATGAACTTTCAAGAAAGAAGTTGTATTGTTTTAGGTAAAGGTAATAGTGAAAGAGAAGTCTATTTTAGTACAAAGAGTAAAATGTATATAGAGAAATATTTAGAAACAAGAATTGATAACAACGAAGTATTATTCGTATCATTAATAAAACCATATAACAGATTAGGAATATCAGGAATTGAAATAGTTATCAGAAACTTAGGAAAACAAGCAAATATAAATAAAGTTCATCCACATAAATTTAGAAGAACAATGGCTACAATGGCAATAGATAAAGGTATGCCAATAGAACAAGTGCAAAAATTATTGGGACATATTAAAATAGATACAACAATGGAATATGCAATGGTTAATCAAACTAATGTTAAAAATTCACATAGAAAATATATTACATAAGATAGAATAATAATTAAAAATTAATAAATTAATAAGGAATACGAAAAAAGAGTTTGAAGAATAATTGTAATATTACAGATAAAATGGTATAATTATACATATATTAGGAGAAAGGAATGAAATTTTATATGGATAAATTTAAAGAAATTAGACCTATAGTGCTTGGATTAGTTAGAAATGGTAATAAACTGTTAGTTAGTAAGGGATATGATAAATTAAAAGAACAGGAATTTTATCGATGCTTGGGTGGCGGAATAGAATTTTTAGAGAAAAGCGAAGATGCATTAAAAAGGGAATTTAAAGAAGAACTCAACATAGATATAAAGGTTGGAAAATTTTTAGGCATTTCTGAAAATATATTTAATTATAAAGGTAAAAATGCACATGAATTAGTATTGTTTTATGATGCTTATATTGATGATAAAGATTATCAAGAAAAATATTCTGTAATAGATGATGATTCAGAAACAGAAGCAATGTGGATAGATATTAATAGATTTAAAGATAAAGAGTTAACCTTATATCCAGAACAAATTTTTAAATATTTATTTTAATATAGTTTATTATACAAAATCAAAATCAAAAATATAATTATGGAGGGAAGTTTATGAACAATGAGGTAGAAGTAGATATGGAAAAGTGTTAAAAAAGGAATGCAGAACATTGCACAAAATCAAAGTTTTGTGCAAAAAAAGAATAGGAGTAAAATATATAGACTATGATTATAGTCCTACCCAGTAATTTCATCACTTTCAAGTCTTTAGCCTTACTAATACTTACTTATTATTTAGTTATTTTACTTTGCATATTATTTATTATTTAATCTTATTCAACAACTTATATTACTTTATTTTTATAACGCTTTAAAATTCATTTTAAGCTTCTTAAATATTTTATCTATATAATTTGATGTTCAAATAATTTTTATCTTTAAATTTTAAATTTATATCTTAATAATTTTTTTAAATTTCTGATCTTCTATCTAAATTTTATCTAAAATCTTCAAAATGCTTATTTCTCTATATTTGACGTATTTTACCGACAACAAACTATAAGCTTTAAAAATAAAAACGGCTTAAAATTGATTCTCGTGCGTCGCTTTTTTGAGGTATTTTTGATTATTATTGTATATCTATAAAGTCAAACAATTTACTATTAAAAATTGCTAAATCTTAGAATTATCATTATTTTGCTAAAATACCAGACAACAAACTATATGACTGTTTTATTAAAATACTTTAAAAACGATTCACACAAGCCATTATTTTAACTAATTTCAAAAGATCTTACATATAATTATAATTCCATAAGTTTAATTAAAATCTGCAAATTTAAATTGCATACTATAAATTTAAAGCATCAAAATTAATTTTTAGAATCATAAACAGATAATTTGATTAGTTAATAATTTAAATTAATTATAATTGATTTTCAGACTTTATAAATATAATTTAAAATCTAAGATTATAATTAAAATTTATAAATCAATTTGTAATAATCAAATCTTCGTTTTAAGATTTTTTACAAACAAAATTTTAAAATCTTTAATTTGTAATTTTTTTAATTTTAATTTAAAATTTAAATTAAAATTATTTTATTAAATTATATATTTTATATTTTTTCTAAAAATAATTTAAGAACATTGCACAAAATATTTTACTACCTATTTTTCTATTTTTTGGTTTTTAATATTTATTTAAATTGTATATATCTGAAAATAAGGCTCTTCCCCCTACTCCACCTAATTTTTCTGAATTATGAAAATTTATGCTTTTTTAATCATTTTATCAAAATCAAGTATATTCGCTGATTCTATCATATTTTCAGCCATTTTTGTATTTGTATCATGAAGATCTGCTTTATTATTAACTTGTTCTGCTTGTATAGCAAGAATTTGTTGGTATGTATATTCTAATGCTAGAGCAACTCCGAAGAGAAAGCGTTGTTGTAGTTTTTCCAACTCCGCCTTTTTGGTTTGCAATTGCAATTACTTTTGTATTTTGCATTTTCCCTCCTTTTTCTGAAGGTATAAAAAATAAGCTGAACAAACTTTATTCAACTTAACTGTTAGATATTATTTAAATAACTATATTATTGTTTCAATTTTAATTAAGAAAATTAAAGATCATTGTCGAATATTATTAACGAATATAAATTTTATATGAAGAAAATCTCTTCAAGGGGGTTACTATTATGTATATTTTTTAATAATATTTATTAGTTCGTTTATATTTTTACTTGAATTACTACCAATCCAATCTCCGAATGCACTTAATGTAATTTTTTCATTTAAATCGTAATTCCATATATGAATACTATGTTGTCCTATATCTGCTCCGCCCGAATAATTATATTGAAAATTTTCGGATTTAATATCCTTTGAGAATTCTTTTATTTCTTTTAAGTATTCTTCACTAATTTTTCCAACATATTTTGTTTTATTATTTAAAATAGCTATATTTAATTTTTTTAAGTCTTCATAAGATTTTTCATATTTATCTTTTTTGTCATTCATCGAGAATTTATATATACTCCCATCGTCGCAAATGACAGTTCCCTCATATGAGAATCCCCCAGCCCAATTTATATATGAATCTTCAACGATTATTTTTTTATTGTTTAAATGTGTTAATAAAACAAATAATATAATAATTGATATTGTAAATAAAGCAATTATTAATATCTTAATATATTTCTTCTTCATTGTATATACCTCTTTATTTAAAATAATATCATACATATAATTAAATGTCAATTTTTTAATAAGGGCTACTATTATGAAACTTTTGTGCAATAAGAGATAGGGGCAAAATATAAAACCATACATATATGGTCCTACCCACAAAATCTTACAATTCCTTGCTATTACTAGTATTTAAGCTATTTGTTTTAACAACAAACTATATTATTTCCTTATAAAACTCTAGCTTTAATATTTTGTACTTATATTAGTTTATATTCTAATTTATTATTTCTATATAAAATTCTATATTGTATCTTATAATTTTTTTTCAAACTCTCGAAATCCGCTCAAATTCTTATTTTAGCCGTTTTTCAAGACATGTAAACTATATTGCTTTTTTCGAAAAATGCCTTAAAATCGATTCTCGTGCGTCGTCTTTTTAGCCTTTTTCGAGCATTTTTAATAAATGCCTAAAAATCAGCATTTCAAAAATATTATTCTTTTATATTAGATTGCGATATTTTTCTAAGCCAAGATAATTTTATAATTTTCAGATTTTCCTATCATTATTTTGTGCTTTTAAACTATAAAAAGCGAGTAACTAGCAATACTAATTATTCGCTCAATTATATTAATTTTTATGTTCTTCTAAATACTTAGTAATTTTTTCAATATAAGGTTGATCTTTTGGTGCATTTCTTTTTTTCTTAAATTCAAGTATTCTTTTTAATTCTTCAACCTGATATCCCTCAATTTCTTCACAAGTAAATTCGTCTTTAGGGTTAGGTATAACCTCAATAATATCTGAAATATGATAAAATCCGCATTCATTTTTATCTTTTTCATCTAAATTATATTCTTCTTTTAATCTGGCAAATAATTCTTCTGATACACATAAATCTAAATCTGCAGTTTTATCTTTTATTCCAAACATAACTAAGCTACCACCACCTAAAATATAATATTCATCTCTAGGCATATTTAAACTTTCCACAAGGTTTAATAATTCTTCTTTGTTCATATTCTTTTCAACTCCTTTTACATATTTTTCCAAAATCTTAACATATTTATGTCGATTCGTCAATCATTTAAAAATACTTTTTATTTTATTATAAATTGCAATAATAAGTGTTGCACTTTTTTCAATAAAATTATAACATTATTTATGATACATTTTTTGCCATTTCTAAACTCGATTTATATCCAAACATAGGTCTTAACAAGTTATTTATCCAATTCTCTATTTGTTGAATAAACTCTTCTGGAATATTTGTTATAACTGTTCCTTTGGGTAATTCTATATTTATATTTTTAAATTCAAAACCATCATATTTTTTAGATAATTTTTTAACTTCCAAAATGTTTTCCATTTTAACTATTCCTCCTCATAAATATAGTTAAATAAGCCCATTACTTCTTCTTTGCTAATGTTAGATATTTTTGCTATGTCAACTATTTGTTCAATATGCTTTTCTATTATACTAATTTGTTTTTCCCTTATTAATGCTTTGTTTCTTGGTGTTATAAATGTTCCCTTTCCTTGAACTGTTTTAATATATGCTTCTTGCTCTAGTTCATCATAGGCTTTTTTTACTGTTAAAATACTAATTCTTAAATCTTTTGCTAAATTTCTAATAGATGGCAACATATCATTTTCTTTTAAGTCATTATTGCTTATTGAATTAATTATTTCATTTTTAATTTGTTGATAAATAGGTACATCACTATTATTACTTATAATAAAGTTCAAATTATCACCTCTCGCTCAATGTTATATATAACACCATATAACTATCTTTGCTTTTTGTCAATACTTTCTATAAAAAAATACCCATTCATGAACTCAACTTTTTTGGTGTAGCTCAATAAATGGATAATTTTTTAATTATAACTTGTAATTTATCTTTCTACTTGTTTTTCTATTTGTTGTATAATTACATCTCCATCACGCAATGTTTTATATTTAATATTATGCTTATCACAATATTCAACACAACCATCTATTAATTCGGTTTCTTTATGATTTGATTTATAATGTGGAAGAAATATGTAATCAAAATATCCTAACCCGTTCCACATAGTATCAATACCATATGGATTGATATTAGGTTCATCGCACATTTCTAATCCATGCATATCTTTTGCAAGTACACATATACCTGCACTATATCCTGCATACAAATAATTCGGATTATTTTCTATTGTCTTTAAATATTCATCAAAACCACTTAAATACATGGCTTGTCTTAAAGCAAATGTATTTCCTCCAATAACATAGAAAGCATTAAATTCTTTTAATCTATTCAACAATTTTTCTTTATCGTTAAAGTAATCTTTTAATGAAATTATTGTAACATCAAATCCCAAATCTGTTAGTTCTTTTTCATCTGCTTGTATTCCATTTGATTTTCTTTGACTATCTGGATATATATCCCTTGAATTAGGTATTAGACATATTCTATTTCCATGCTCATTTATCCACTTTTTCAATTCATCTATTCTATTTCCAATTTTATACGATGACAAATACAATTTCATATTATTCCTCCCTATAACTTACTATTTTTTAACTAATTACTAAATTGTAATTTCTCGCTATCATTAACATGACTCT
>DPDV01000002.1 GCA_003534295.1 Clostridiales bacterium | reverse complement strand
TCCCTGTACTACTTTGAGCTCCGTTCATCTGTTGGGTACTTTTTACTGCATTTCGATATTTAATTAAAAATCTAATTTAGATTAGATTGCTTTAGTTTAAAAATTAAATTCTATCTCAACTTTCTTATCTTCATATACTTCAATTCTATTTATTATTTGTTTTAATATTTCATTTGTGAATTCTTTACCTTGTTTAAAATCCATAACAATTCTCTTTAAGTTTTCTTCTGATATTTTGTTTTTATTCTTTTCTTGTAATTGTTCTAAATATTTTTTAGTTTCTTTTAATTCGCTTTTTAGTTCATCATATTGCGATTTAAAATCTTCTATTGAAATTTTTTCATCTACTCTTTTACTATATAGCTTTTTCATTTCATTATCTATTTTTGTTTCATTGTTTTTGAGTAATTTCATTTCTCTATAAGTTATATCATTTTTCCTATATTCATCAGCAATTTTGTTTGTGGCTATATTAATATTTATTGTATTCAATTTTTGTTTTACAGCATTTAATACTATTTCATTTAATGTATTTTCCATAATTGTATGTCCTTTGTCACATATACTAGGAAATTTATAAATCGTTCTACATTTAAAGTACCAACATTTTTGGGGCTTATCTAATACTTTATTTCTTATTTTAGTTCTTGTTCTATATTTGTATTGCATTCTCGCTTTACAATGTCCACAATATACCAATCCTTTTAATAAATACTCATATTTATTTTTGGGTTTATAAAACTTTTCTTCTAGTATTTCTTGGACCTTATCAAATTGTTCTTGTGAAATTATGGCTTTATGTGTATTCTCTTTAAAAATCCATTCTTCTTTTGATGTCTTGTGTTTTTTCTTTGTTCTGTAGTCTGTATATAATTTATTTATTATCATTTTTCCTGTATAAAATGGATCTTTTAGAATTCTACTTATGCTATCATTTCTCCATTCATTAATTGTTACATTTTGCCCTTTATATTTTTTAGGGGTGTCTATTTTCAGTTTAGTTAAATATTTTGCAATCTCTCCTTGAGAATAGCCTTGCAAATACATTTCATATATTAATTTCACATTATCAGAAACTGTTTCATCTATGACTACTTTGTACTTATCTTCAGCATCTTTTTTATATCCATATGGTACATTTTTTTCAACATATTTACCTTGTTTCTTCATATCAGTTTTTACAGATTTTATCTTTTTAGAAATATCTGCTACATAACTTTGATTCATTATTCCTCTTAACATTATAGTATCATCAATTTCATATCTTTCGCCACTATCTATAAATTCTGTTACAGAAATTAGCCTAACATCATTATCTGGGAAAAACACTTCAGTATAATAACCTGTTTTATTTTTATCTCTCGTTAATCTCGATAAATCTTTAACAATAACCATATCTATTTTTTTTCTTAAAATATCTACTATCATTTTATTTAGAGCTGGTCTTGAGTCTAAAATCCCTGAATATCCGTTATCTACATATTCATTAATTACACTAATATTATGTTTTTTAGCATAGTTTAAAGTAATATTTCTTTGTGCCTCTATACTATTATTCGTATTCGTATCTTCTTTTGATAATCTTAAATAAATTCCTGCTTTGTATTCTTTCATAGTTATCCCATTCTATAACTATACTTTATCAAAAACATTATATCTGTAATTAATATAAATATGATTATCCTTGTCTATCTCTATATTGTAAATAATTTCAGATAGTTTATCTCTGTCCCAGTTTTCAATATTAGATAATTCATTCATAATAGATATTAATCTTTCTTTTGTTATTATTGGTCTTTTTTCCTTTTCTTTTAAAATGGAATTAAGATTATTCTTTATGTTTGTTCTTCGTTCTATTTCTGTTTTATAAAATCTTTTATAATCATCAATTTCTATAATATCATTTTTATAATCTTCATATAGTGAAGTTATTGTCTTATCGGTTTTCTCAAGTTGCTTTTCAAGAATTTTTATATTATCATCATATACCTTTGTACTATTTTCATTATACTGATTTAAAATTAAGTTTTCCAATTTGTCGCTTTTACTTATTTTGCTTAACTTTTCTTTTACATTTGCTATAACTATTTTATCTACTATGTCCTCGTTAATTGACTTATACTTTCTGTTACAATCAATTGTATTATTCTTTCTTACTGCTGTTCCACAATATATTTTTTTAGACTTAATGTTTCCATCTTTATTACGAACTACTTTGATTACCATTTTTGTTCCACATTCTTTGCAAAATACAATTCCATTTAATTTCCATTCATATTTTCTATGTCTTGTTTTTTTATGAATACTTAATTTAGTTTGAACTCTTTCAAATTGTTCTTTAGAAATAATTGGCTGATGAGTATTTTCTACAATTTGCCATTCTTCTCTAGGTATAATTTTTACTTTTTTAGATTTATAGCTTAGATTAATCTTTTTACCATACTCTGTATGTCCAATATAAACTTTGTTTTTTAGGATTCTACTAATAGCCTCATCTCTCCAATTATACTCTCCGTTTTTAGCTCCTCCAAAATCATAATAATCTGGGCAATATATTTTTTTTTCTTTCAAATACTTAGCAATATCTGTAATTTTTGTTCCATCATCATACATATTAAAAATCATCTTTATTACTCTTGATTGCTCTTTATCTATCTCTAATTTATTTTTATTATCTTTGCTTTTCTTATATCCATAAGGTGCTTTTGCTGCTAAATACATTCCTTTTTCTTTTCTAGCCCATACACCGCTTCTTACTTTTCTCGAAATATCTTTACTATACCAGTCATTAATTAGAGTTTTAAATTGTATCATATCATTATTTGAATTTTTTAAATATGTATCTACATTATCCAAAATTGAAATATATCTTATATTTTTTTCTAAAAAATATATTTCTATGTAATAGTTAGCTTCAAAACTATTTCTTGAAAGTCTTGATAAGTCTTTAGTTATAACAGTATTAACGACACCATTTTCAATATCTGTAATCATTTTTTTGAATGAAGGTCTATCTGTGTTTAAACCAGTATATCCATCATCTATGTATAAATCATATAATTCAAATTCTTTTCCTAACTCTTTTATTTTATTTTCTATAATGCTTTTTTGACTAACAATACTATCACTTTCTTCTTTATCACCATCTTCCTTTGATAATCTTAAATAACCTGCTACTTTATATTTTGTATTTTCCATAATAGTTACTCTCCCTTTCCTATGATTTGCGATAGTAACTATTCCTTTATGTAACATGGATTATACAAAATATTTTTGATAATATCCAGCATTTTTCAAAATAATTACTATCTTTTAATTAATGTTATTTAATTTTTGAAGAGCATACCTACTCAGTATGTTGTATATTTTTTCTGTGTCATTATCTTTTTTAGTTCGTGCTATTACAGTATATTCTTGATTATCTATGGTATATGTGGTTTTTTCTTCTATGTAATCATTCACACCAACACCAACTCCTTTATACACCATATTATCAATCTATAAATTTTATTACTTTTATTCATTAGTTATAAGTGAATTGTCATTCACATAGGAGATTTGCCCTCCTCTTCTTTTCTAAGAAGCTATCCCTTTACATCATGTTAGCCAGACAGAAGTTTCATTATATGTCTTATAACTAATTATGATACAAAATATTTGCTGTGCCTTTTTGACAATTATATTTTGTATATTTTTCAATGTGCTATTTTTGACTTTTACGGTATTTTGTAATACAATATTGTCAAACAACTTGTAATACGATTATAATTGTTTGATTTCAGAAATAACACTATACAACAGAAAAAAATTTTTTATTGATTTGTGGTTGTTTGATAGGAGTGTAGTTTATGGATTTTTATATTGCTTTTGATAGAAATAGCAATACTGAATTTTTATTATATAGAGATATGATTCATAAAGATAAAACAGATGAATCAGATGAAATTTATTATTCTGAACCTGTATTCAAATGCAAAGTTATGTCGATTGGAACATTTCTTTTGAATTTTTTAAATACAGACTTTAAAAGTGCAGATATTCGGAAATTTTATTAGAAAATATTGTTATGCATCTTTGTATTACCAAAAGCATCCTGAAAAGAGTAAATCAGGAATTAATTTCATTAGTCTTAAATTAAATAAAAACGATTATTTTTTAGGCTTATTTGAACTTATGCGTTCTGAAGAAGAACATTTTATTAATGTTCAAAATGTATTTTTTAAACATTTGAATTTACCTTATGATAAATCGATTGTAGATGATATTGATGAAGATTATGAATCTATGCCACCTACTCCTGAAGAAATAAAATTTGATAAAAAGTGGGATGAATATTTTGAGCAAAAAAGTAATTTAGCCCCAAAAAGACTTGATTTATTTAAGAAAAAATATCCAAAATTATATGATGAATATGAAAAACAGCGTTATAGTCGTTTGCAAAACTATAATGTAGAAAATGATTTTATTGAAATTTCTGGATTAATAAATGATCTATCATTAGACTTTACTTTTGGTGCATACTATTTATGTGGATATAATTTACCTTTGTATAATATACCATATTGTTTTTGCAGTTCTGATATTATAAGTATTTTAGCAATTGAATTTAAAGAGTTTGTATCAGATAAACACCATATAATTAAGCAATGTAAAAACTGCGGAAAATATTTTATTCCAGAAAATTTAAGGGATATTAAATATTGTAATAATATTTTTAAAGATAATAAGACCTGTAAACAATTAGGGAAACAAATAAGTTATAAAAAATCATTAAAAGATGATGAGTTGCTTGATATGTATAGGAAAAGGTATCTTTCTTTGGCTAGTTCTGTTTCTCATTATGGTACTGAAAAAGCAATTGAAAAGTTTGAGAATTATAAAAAAGAGGGAGCTGCTATGAAGAAGAAATATTTGAATAAAGAAATTAATAAAAAGGATTTTGAAGAATGGATTGAAAATACAAAATAATAAATTTAATTGTTGAGGGGAAATATAATGAATAGAACTTTAATTTTTGATTTAGATGGAACATTATGGGACACAAATAAACAATTCTAATCTGGAAGTATTCCTCTTATTATAGACATTTGCAATATACTAGAAATTACTCCTAATTATATTTTTAACAAATCTATCAAAGCAAAAAAGCTAAACGATACTATTGATGTATTTGACCATGAAATGCTAATTGCATATACAAAATTAAAAGATGATAATAAGGATTTTATAAAACAAACTATTAATCATTTATATAACATGCAAAAAAATAGATAACTTTAGTAATAATAAACTTTCACTAGACGTGGAAGTTTTTATTTTTTATTTCGAAATTACTATGAAATTTGTCTTTAATATGCTATAATTTTAAAAAAATATATTTTTGAATATTTAATAGTTAATTAATATGGCATTTATTGCTAATTTTCCTTGATTTTTCCACGTTTTTATGATATGCTTTTTATGTAGATTTCGTTGGTAATAGATTATTTTCAGTATAAGAAAAACATTTTTTATTATACTTGATTATTTTTCTTTATAAAACTACTGATTGCATACTACAAATGCCATAAATTTAAGAAAGGAGTTTTTTATGAAAACGCAAATTGCAACTTTAGTCTCAGAACTTCTTAATATTGACAAAGATATTATCGAAGTTCAAACACCTAGCAATGTTGAATTTGGAGATTTCTCAGTTCCTTGTTTTGCATTTGCTAAAATTTTAAGAATGTCTCCGAAAGACATCGCCCAAAAACTTGTTGATAGCTTTTCATTGCCTTCTGTTGATCATACAGTAGCTGTAAATGGATATTTCAATGTTTTCTTGTCAAAACAGTTCTTATTTTCACAAACATTGAATACTATCAACACCACAACCAATTATGGTTCTTCTCATTCAGGTGAGAGAAAAACTGCTTTTATTGAGCATACCAGTATCAATCCTAATGCCTCTCCACATATCGGGAGAGCAAGAAATGCACTTATTGGTGATGCTATTACAAGATTGCTTAGATTTGAAGACTATGATGTCGATGTACATTATTTCGTTAATGATATCGGCAAACAAATTGCAATGCTTGTTTTAGCTACTGAAGGTAAAAAAGATGTAAAATTTGAAGAATTACTTGCCTTATATGTACAAGTTTATAATGATTTAAAAGATCATCCTGAATTTGAACAAAAGGTCTTTGACTTACTTCATGAGTTGGAAAGTGGTAATCCTGAAGTCGCAAAAAAATTCAAACATATCGTTGATATTTGTTTAAAAGGACAAGTAGCAATATTTAATGAATTGGGAATTTCTTACGACCATTTTGATTATGAATCTGACTATGTAGTAAATGGAAGAATTAAAGAAATTCTTGAAGATTTACAAAGAACCGGAAATTTATTTGAAGATGAAACAGGTAGATTAGTAATTGACCAAAATGGATATAATGTTCCATTGAAAAATCCTTATTTGGTTGTTACTCGTCAGGACAAAACATCTTTGTATCCTTTAAGAGATATTGCTTATACTATTGATAAAGTACAAAGCGATTCTCACAGAAATATTGTCGTTTTAGGTGAAGACCAAAAAACCTATTTCTTACAAATTTCTGCTGCATTGAAAATGTTAGGGTACGTTCCTCCTGAAGTAGTTCACTATGCTTTTGTACTTTTGGCGGATGGCAAAATGTCTACTCGTCAAGGTAAAGTTGTTCTTTTAGAAGAATTTATGGAAGAATCACTTCAAAAGGTATCAGACAGCTTGTTAAGCAGATACGGAAAAGTTGATACGGAAAAAGCAAAGAAAATCGCTTATGGTTCAGTTAAATATGCTATTTTGAAAACTTCAAGCGATAGAAATGTTGTTTTCGATTGGGAAAATGTATTGAGTTTTGAAGGCGACTCTAGCTTGTATATTCAGTATAACTATGCAAGAATTATGTCTATGCTTAATAAAAAGCAACCTTCTGACAATGTAGATTTCTCGTTGCTTAACAATCCTTTGGAATACGAGTTAATTAAAAAGTTAACCGAATTCAAGGATGTAGTAGCGAAATCTGTTGCTACACTTTCAGTTAATGGAATTGCATCTTATGTATATTCTCTTACAAAATTGTTCGGAAAATACTATCATGATTGCAAAATCATTGATGATGCGACCCCTGAACTTACAAATGCTCGTTTGTACTTAGTAAAAGCAATCAGCAAAGTAATAAAGAATGGTCTTGGAATTCTTGGAATAGAAGTTTTAGACCAAATTTAGACTTAAAAAGTGGGAAGAAAAATGCAAATTTCTCTTCCCATTTTACTTATATTTCTAGTTCTTGATAAGTATCACTAATTTCTAAATTTTTATTATCCATTGCACTACTCATTCTGCTTATTCTCGTTTCTATTTCCTGTGTATCTCCAAATTGCCTTTTACTTAATTGTTTTAATAAATTATAGATTTGTGTTTCGGTCTGTTTGAACTCTTCAAATGGCATAGTCTTTATTTGACTCAATCTTTTTTCCATGTCTCCATCACTTAATATTGTACCATTGTCATTTAAAGTTTTTAAGATATTAATTACGACTTGTTTTTTATACATTTGGAGTAAACTTTCTATCTGTTTATCATCCACACTAAAATACTTTAATAAAATTTGTTCATATTCATCTATAGGTAATGTTCTATCACTTTTTACTGGTTTTAATATTCTTAGATTTCCATTTTGCAATTCTTGTAATATCTCATCTCTACTAATTTCTGTTAGTGTATTTTGCCCTGATTCAAATGTAAAATATCTAAATTCATTCTTTATTTCTTCCCATACCATAAGCAACCATTGCATATGTGCTAAATTTTCATCTCTTACGCAGTCACACCCAAAAACCTTATTAAAATAATCTTCTCTACTAATTAAACCTTTAAACGCCATTTTTACTATTGGATTTCTAAAATGTTGTGTTGTTTCTATATAACCTGTGTTATCCATAGTCTTTAAATCTGTATTTGAACTAGAGATAAATTTTTGCACTAATTCAAAAAGCGTTAAATCTTCATCTACTTCATAATTAATTAACTCATCTACTATTTCATTTGTATATTTCTCATCATCTCCCATAAATCCAAAATTCTTATCCATCTTTCTTATTTCATCTTCACAAATCGAAGTTAATTCCCCATAAATTTCTTCTATTCTCATTCTATATCCAGCATCTGGTAGTTCTCCAAAAAATTTACTTATTCTTTTAGATCTAATTCTATATATATCGCCAATTAAGTTCATAAAATATCTTTCTTCATTAAAGTTATCAAATAATATAGCATCAACATGTGGAAACTCTGATATGATTGGATCTCTTACTACTAATTTAACTTCATGTCCTAACATTCGCATTATATCAGCATATACTTCAGCCATATTTTTACATATACCACTATAATCATCTGATAATAAATCATCATAGTGAGCTACTCTTTTTCTTCTTTCTTCAAAGAAACTTTCCGTATTTTCCTTAAAATGCAAACATAATTCATGATATACAAAATAACCTATTTCTTTTACATTTCTATTATTTAATTTTCTCGCTCTTTGAAAAATATCATTTAATATATCATCTTGAGTTATGCGTTCTTCATATTCCCCTTCTTGTCTTTGTAATCTAGTTTTTTCCATAGTTAGCACCATATTTTCAATTCGTTTCTCTGCATCACTACTTGTTTTTATATTTTCTTTTGTTAAAATTTCTAAATATTCAGAATTTGTCATTTTCTCAACTCGTTTAGTAAGTTTGTCCAATATATCTGGATTGAATTTTATTTTTAAACTATTTATTATTTCTATTAATTCTTGCTTTGAAATCATTATGATATCCTCCAATAAAAAAATCCGAAGAAAAGTTCTAATTATTAGAATTTTTCTTCGGATTAAGTATATTTGGCGTACCCAGAAGGATTCGAACCCCCATCTTTCGATAAGAAAATCGATTGCTCTATCCAGTTAAACTACAGGTACAAAAATGAACTACTTATATTTTAGCTCATTTTTTTGGATTTGTCAACATATTTTTATTGCCCAATATGTATCTATTAACACAGCTCCCAACTGTTTTTTAAATGTATTTAATTCATCTAATTCTGAACCACCTAAATCTGCAAATTTAATTCCTTCTTTCTGTAACATCGAGAAAATTCTAACATAGCAATATTGCGATATGGCAGAAAAACCAATAGTATTAACATCATCTTTTAGCTCTATATTTCTAGTTGCGAAAGTTGCATAAAGGGCAACATTTTTTTCTCCTATAACTTCACCTATAAATAAAGATACTGGAATTTTTTCATTTTGTATTTTTAAAAAACCTATATACGCATACACTTTATTTTCTTCGTAAAAAGATTTTTCTATTAAGTTATAGTAATCTTGCGGTGTAGACCCCACTCTATTTTTTAATGATGCAAAATGACTTTCTACGATAGATTTAGCGACATCAATATATTGAGGTGTATATTTTTCATACACTAATTCTGCATTATTATAGCTTAAAAAGTTTCTAAATCTATTATATGCTAATCTTGTTTTCTTTTTGTAATTTTTAGCTTCTTCATTTGTTAAAGATTCTACAACTATGTCATTTCCTTCATTTTTAACTATTTTTGATAATTCCACCAATCTATTATTATATGTTTCATCTTCTTGCGGAGCTTGAATATCCCATGGGTCAATTTCAATATTTTGATATCCAGCTTCTATTAACTCATTATATTCATTGTCCTTTATATGTCTAACTATTATCGCATAAGTTTTTTCTTCACTATATTCTTTTAGATTTCCTTCAATCTCATCAATACATTTCATCCAGTCTTTTCCTCTTGGTGCAACTATATGTACATATATATTTTTTTCAGCAACACCTTTTTTAAATATTCCTATTCCCATTATATTTTCGCCATCATTATATAATAATCCCATTGGTGCATAATGACTTATTGCTTTTTCATTCATACCATTACAATATAACATTAGTCCAGCAAAACTAAATCCAAAAGTATTATCTTTATGTTTGTTTATAGTTTCAAAGTCTTCTATTTCTAATGGTTTTATTCTTCCGTTGAATTTGTCAACTAAAAAGTGTTCCATTTTCTCTCTATAATTCATTATTATTTCTCCTTACCAATCTTATTATACATTTCCTCTTCATCAAAAATAGCATCTAAATTTATATTATCTTTTAATATTTTAAATAATTCTTTATATGTTACTATTGAATTAGAAATATTACCAAATGCTGCATTTTCTTCATCTATATACCTTAATCCTCTAATCAAGAAATGTTCTTCATTTAATAGTAATATAGGTTTATTAATATTACTTAATACTTCATCTAAACAATTATCTGGTACATTTAATTGCATTGTAAAATAATCTTCTGGTTTAACAGTTTTATCCACAGTATTATGAATTTCTATAAGAGGTAATTGGAATATATGCCATCTATATAAGAATAAGTCTAATTGTTTTGCATATTTAACACTTTGAATTATATGCTCTCTTGAACTATTTGGCATGCCAACCATAAAGCATCCTTGTATCCCAATTTCAACTTCATTCATATAACCAATCATTTTATTTATTTCATCATTAGTTATTCCTTTTTGCAATTTTTCTAAGTCTTCATTATTTGTTGTTTCAATTCCTATAATTATACTAGTACATCCTGCATTCTTCATCTTCTCAAGTAAATTATGATATTTATTTATTTGAAACACTTTAGCATAACAAGTCCAATTGATGTTTATATTATCTTTTATTATTTTGTCACAAAAATATTCAAAATCTATATTAAATAAAAACGAAGAATCTTCTATTGCAAAATTTGTTATTCCTTTTTCTTTCACAAGATATTTAATATTTTCTATTAATAAATCTATATTATTTCTAATGTATTTATTATCAAATATTTTATTTTCAAAACAAAAATTACAAGCACTTGGGCAACCTTTTGCAGATAATAAAGAAATATGCTTAGGATATTTTTCCCAATTCCAATTATTCCATTTTATAATCCCTATATCCTTTGTTTCTATTCCATATTTTTCACTTAAAATATCTACAAATTTTATTTCGTCTCCATATATAATATCTGTCACATTTTCTTCATAATCTTGTAAGTTGATTCCCAATTCCTTTTGAGCATAATTGACAGTAGCACCCCCTACATAGACTGGAATCATACTGTTATTTTCTCTAATTTCTTTTAATATTTTTTTAACTCTTGGATAAACCGGTTTTTGTTTTAATGGTATTCCATAGCTTGTAGTAATGTAAATTATAGCATTAGTTTCTTTTTTTACTTTTTCTACAATCTTGTTTATAAAATCATTTTCTAGTTTTTTAAATTCATCTAAATTTTCTATTTTATTTTTATGTACAAAATCAATAACTTCAATTTCAACATTTGTATCAACTATATATTTTTCTATTTCCCCTAAAGAATAATTTGGAGGAACTACACCATTATTATAAAATGGATCTATCAATAAAATTTTCATATTCTTTCTCCTATCCTTTATTTTGGTCTATATCTTCATAAACTTCAACTATATTATTAAAAGCTACTAACATCTTTGGTAATACTTTATCAAACCAAATATCTTTATCTGATAATCCTTTTGGTGCATCACCTTCATCTTCTTGTATTTCATCAGATAATATTGATAATGATGCTACTTTTACTCTTCTATTTAAACCAAAAGCAAATAATGCACTTGATTCCATATCTGCGAAAATAGCTCCTGAAGAAACATATTTTCTTACCATTTCATCAGTTTCTTTCCAACGACCATCTGTTGACCAAGATATACCAATATTTACTTTTTCGCCATTCTTTTTTAACTTATCTTCTAATTTTTTAAATAATTCTAAATCAGCAACTGCTGGAGCGTTACTTTCGATATAGAAATTACTTGTTCCTTCATCTTTTACAGATGCTATTGGTAATGCTATTTCTCCTAATCTTAAAGCTTTATCTAAAGCTCCTGTTGTTCCTATTCTAGTTATATACTTTATTCCACTTGATTTATATCTTTCTGCCAAATCTACTGCCATTGGTGCACCTTGTGATACTGCTACAGCTATCTTTACGCCATTTTTCTTATATAAATACCAGTCATAATCTAAATGATATGATGAAACTGTTTTAAATTCAATTCCTTGTTCTATAAAATATTCTAATATCCTATAACTTTCTAATATTATTCCATATTCTGCGATTTCCTTAAATCCAATATCTTTCATTTCAAATTCTTCCATTTTATTTTCCTCCTAATTTAAATTTTTCTAATAATTTTATATAATTCCATTCGGAATTTATTTCTGCTTTTATACCTATTGGAATAGTCAAATGTTTATCTCCATGTCCAAATGACATATTACTAATTATGGGTATATTATATTCTTTAAAAGTATTTAATATTATATCTTCAATAGTTGGAATACAATCCCAATATTCTTTTTCTTCACAATCTGTAAAATCACCTATAACTATTCCCTTAATATTTTTCATTTTTTTAGATAGTTTAATTCTTTGCAAATTAATGTTTATCAAATGAGGTTCACATTCTACTTCTTCAAAAAATAGTATTACATTTTCATCGTCTGGCCAATATTCTGTTTCGATTAGATCTGCAATAGCTGTTAACCATCCACCTACTAATGTACCTGTAGCATTTCCTTCTTTCAGAACCTTTACTTTATCATAATTTTCTATTTTTTCTTCCTTATTATTAATAATATTAAAGAAACTATTTATATTTTTTTGAGTAAATTCGTTATTATTTCCAAATCCGTTAATAATATCCATTCCATATAAAGATGGTAATTTCGATTTGGTGTACATTGCTATTTGCAAATGTGTTAAATCACTAAATCCTGTAAATATTTTCTTATTTTTATTTATCATATCATAATCAACTTTATCTATCATTTCAATTACAGTACATCCACCATCTAAAGAAACAATCATATCTATCTTGCTATTCAAAAATTTTTCTTCCAAATCTTTAATTCTTTCTTCAACCGGTGCGGTTGTATTATAATATTTTTTATCTATATTTTTAGATTCTATTGTTTAGATTTTTTGTTTTTCAAAAAATTCTAATGCTTTTTTGTAGTTTTCTGTCTTTTCCAAAAAGAATGCTAATGCAACAATACCTATAACATCAATATTCTTCATTATTTCCCCCTATATAGATTTATATTTTAACTATTTTTTCCCAACTTAAATCTTCTTTTCCAAAATGTCCATAATTTGTTGTTTTTTTATAAATTGGTTTTTGTAATTCTAAATATTTAATAATTCCCTGTGGTGTTAAATCAAACTTTTTCTTTACGATATCAATAATTTCAGATTCTGGTACTTTATTAGTTCCAAAAGTATTTATATAAATTGACATTGGCTCTTTCATTCCAATAGCATATGAAACTTGTAATTCACATTTATCTGCATATTTATTTGCAACTATATTTTTTGCAATATGCCTCATCATGTAAGCAGCACTTCTGTCTACTTTACTAGCATCTTTTCCTGAAAAAGCTCCTCCTCCATGTCTTGCATATCCCCCATAAGTATCTACTATTATTTTTCTTCCTGTTAACCCTGTATCACCTAAAGGTCCTCCTATTATAAATCTACCTGTTGGATTAACATATATTTTTGTATCCTTATCAATATATTCATGTGGTATAACTTTTTTAACTATTTTTTCTATTATATCGTTTCTCATTTTTTTAATATCTGTATCTTTTTCATATTGATTAGATATCAAAATAGTTTCTATTCTCTTGGGTATATCGTTTTCATATTCTACCGTTACTTGTGTCTTTCCATCAGGTCTTAGGTATTCTAATTCTTTTGTCTTTCTTACTTCTGTTAGTCTTTTTGATAACTTATGTGCCATATTTATTGCAAAAGGCATATAATTATCTGTTTCATTGGTAGCAAAACCGAACATTATCCCTTGGTCTCCTGCTCCACCTTCATCTACACCTAATGCAATATCAGGGCTTTGTCTAACAATTTCAATATCTACTTCACATATGTCTGGGTTAATATCAAGTTGTTCGTTTCCATATCCAATTTCTTTAATTGCATTTCTTACAACCAATTCAATATTAACTTCAGCTTTACTTGTTACTTCTCCAGAAACAACTACTTTATTCTTTGTAGCAAATGTTTCAATGGCAACTCTTGAATTTGGCTCTTGTTTTAAATACTCATCTAACAAAGAGTCTGATATGAAATCGCATAATTTGTCTGGATGTCCTTCGGTTACACTTTCTGAAGTAAAATAATAGTTTTTCTGCATTTTTTCTCCTTCCTTTCATTTTTTGGTATAAAAAAAGAACAAAGTGCTAAATTACTTTGCTCTTTAAAAGGCGCAATAAAAGAATAAACAATATACAATTTTATTAATTTTTTTAATTGCCAATTGTTCCATATCTTTTACTCCTTTCACCATAATATCCAAATTATACCATTTTTTGATTGATTTGTAAAGATATTTTTATAAGTTTGTCATTTTTTTATTGAATTTTTGCTTTTTTACCGTTTTGTATAAAAATATCTATTTATTTCTGAAAATTCTTTATTTTTAATAACATATTATAACATTTATATACCATTTATTATAATTAATTTCTTTATATTTCCTCTTCTTCTTCAAACCAATTAAAACTACTAGAATTTTTATTCTTCAAATACCATTCTTTTATAGCTTGTTTTGATAAATTCTTTTTCCAACCTTTAATTTTTCTTGGATGCTTTATATTATTAGGTCTAGCCATATTCGCTAATATATCAATTGCTATTAATGTAATAGAGTTATTATCCAACCTGCTATAAGCCATATAATTATTGCTATAAAAATTGTCTTTATTTTGAAAGCAATATTTTTCTCGTTGTATTTCTCTTCTTGGTGTATAAATTCGTTCATCTTGTCTATAATAATTTTTTCTACATTCTCTATCAATTTTTCTTGTAAATCGTTCATAATGTTCTGCATTTCTTGTTTCTCCTTTTTCAAAGTTGTCCTTATTTCGTTTATATCTTCTGTAAATTGTTTGTTCCAAATTATCATTTCTGTTACTATATCTGGATCTAATAACATGTATTTCATTATTATTGGTGTTTGTATTAGCTCTTGTTCTTCTGGTATATCTATTTGATTTTTCTTCTTTAATTCTTCCATTGATGGCATTTTCCATCTCCTCCTTTAAATATTTTTTATCATTTAATTTATTATCTCTACACTTCATTCCCTCAGGTATTGTATAAGTTATATATTTTCTCTTTTTAGTCCATAAAACTTGATATCCTAATTTATTCATATTTTTAAAAAATTCAGTTTTATTTTTACTTCTTTCTAATGAATAATCAATGGCATTTGCTAATTTCATTTTCCAACTTTGTCCTTTTAATGCTACTTGATATTCATTTTTATTATATATTCCTTGATACTTTTTCTTTTCTATTATTTCTAGTCCCGCTTCTTTACAGAGTTTATCAGAATAATCTTTTACTTTCTGCATATCATTTTTTGATTGATTAAATTTCTTTCCATTTTTAAAATTAACAGAATTTATAATTAAATGATTATGTATATGCTCTCTATCAGTATGTGTTGCAACTAATACTTGGAAACCTTTAAAATAATTTGCAAGTTTAATCCCTATTTCATGTACTTTTTGATAATCTAAATCATCTTTTGGACTAAATGATTGAACAATATGTATATATTGCCTTCCATCATTTTTATTATAAAATTCTTTAACTGTTTTCATTTCTTCCAAACAACTATTAGCAATACAATCTTTTCCTATTATTAAATTTGCTTTTGTTTTATCTGTCCTTGTAACATAACCTATTATTGTTTTTAGTTCTGCTTTTGAATTAGTAAATTTAATAATTGCCAAATTGACTTCACCTCCTTTTTTACATCTTCTAAGTTTATATTCGTTATTCTTCCTTGATTGCATAATTTAGTTAATTGATTTATGTTATTTCCTATTTTTCTTAATTGCATTATTATTTCTTCTAATCCATCTACAACTATAATATCTTTATCCATTGCAGTTCTTAATAAATATTCGCTAGTATTTAATTTTGACTTTTCTATTTGACTCTTTATTTTGTTATACTCTTTTTCATTTACTCTAAAATTAAAATGTCTATTTTTATTTTGTTTTTTCTCTACCATAATTAACCTATCCTTTCCTTTTATGGGGTTTGGGTACTCCCAATTCTTCATCGCTAATCTCTATTTTCAAGTCCATTTGTATTACAAATTGGAAGCTTGCCTAAAATAAAGTCAAAAAAATAAACTTGTTACAACAAGTTTGTATCTAAATTTGCATATAGTCCAGTCAAAAATTCTTCTGAATATTCTCTGACTATATACTTTTTATTTTTTATATTTCTTTTTATATCTTTATCATTTGTGTTAATAGGTATTTTACAATTTTGATAATCCGTTTTATCATTTTTGTTAACGGTGTATTCACAATTTTGATAATACCTGTTTATAACTTCATTTGAAGGTATTATCTGTCTATTTTCTATTTCTTTTGAGTTTGATTTATAATTCATATTTATTTTTATATAGTTCTTTTTCTTTAAAGAATTTATTATTCTTGATATACTTACAACTGTCACATTTAAAATATCAGAAAAATAATTATTAGTTGCAAAGCAATATCCTTTATCTTTACTTAAATATATAATCATAGATAATATTATTTTTTCTTTATCAGATAATTTATTATTTATCAATCTTTCTGATGGCATCCATAATCCTTTTAAATCTGATTTGTTCATTTTATTTTACTCATCTCCTCCACTCAAAAAAGACTAAGTAATTACACTTAGTCCTTAATCTAATTTTTCACTTTTAAAAATTCATCACACAATATAAACTCTGTGCTTTAATATCATAATCTTTTACTATGATATTATCATCAATATCAATAACTATATCCCCAAAGCATTCACAATCATTTTTACAAACACTAGTCAAATTCGTGCACAATATTTTTATATCTTTATTTCTTAATTCCCTAATAGTCTTTATATTTGGATGTTGATATCTTCTATTTTCAGCAGTTGAAATAATAGCATAATCTGGCTTAACAAATTCTAATATTTCATTTGTGCCTAATGTTCCTTTATCCTGTCCTTCATAAAATGCTCCATGATGTGGCATTTTTAATATGTCTGCATTTAAACAATCCTGATTTTGATATTGATTTATATACTTATACAGTTTATACCAACCACCTTCTTCTAAATCTCCTGTTAATAACATTTTATTCTCTTTATACTTTATTTCTATTACTCCAGAATAATTATTTATTTGACTTTCTCCAGTTATATCTATGTTTCTTGGATAAATTAAATTTATTTCTAAATCTCTATCTTTATATATGCTTTTTTCTTTTTTATTTCCATCAATAACATTGGAATTAGAAATAAGACCAGTATTATGTACCATTTGAAGTATTTTTGTTAAAAAGCTTTTATAAGTTTTTTCTTCTTTGCCTTCCCTTTGTATTCTATCCAGATAATAAAATATATTTTTTGTCTTTATTTTTTCTTCTTTTAATTTATTTAATAAAATATCAAATCCCCTATAATGGTCACTATGAAAATGAGTTATTACAACAGATTCTATGAATTTTATATTATAATCCTTTAGAACATTGTATGCTTTTATCCCATCATTACAATCAATTATCATTGCTTTTTCATATTCTTCCTCGTGGGGTAATAAAACTATTATTCCATCTCCATGTTGCACATTTAGAAATATTATTTTTAGAGGCAATTTATTGTTCATTTTCTGCCTCCTTTGTCATAATTTTATCATGTTCTGCATATAACTCTTCCAATGACATATATGAATAATTAATAGGTGTAATATCATATAGATGTATTTCTTTTTCTTTTATATTCACCATATCTTCATTAGATATAGTGCATAAAAATTCTGTTTCTTCCTCTAATAACCAACCTGGCATATATCCTTGTATTTTAATTATTTTTATTAAATCTAAAGAATAAAATTCTACTTCTATTTCTAAATTTTTGTTATTCACTTTTTTTACATTTCCCATTAATGTCCATTTATCTTTTATGTCCATATTATTTGAATCTACTTTTGATTCATTTTTCCAATATTTTTCTAAAATTCTTTTTTCTTCATCATTTAATTTAAAAGCATTATTTATAATATTGTTTAATCTTTCTATTTTTTGATAATCATTATTTTCTTTTTCTAAGCTATGAACTATTTGTATAATTTGTTTTTTTTCATTTTTAGTGAATTTAGGAACTGGAATTTGTTTAATTGTTTTTATATCTAAGGTTCTTTTTTTATCCTTCATTCTTGCATAAGCATTTATTATATTACTATTTAATAAAGCTACTATCTCTTCTAATGATATTTCTTCTTCGTCTTTAGGCACTACTGAGCAAAAAGAGTTCTTAACAAATAACCCTTTTCTATCTATGTTAGCTACTAAACAATGTATATCTTCAGCTGTACTAGACCTTTTTACTAAAACTTTTGATTTTTCAAATAACGTTTTAGATTGAAATCTAAGTCTAGTTTCTCCTTCATATTTTATTTTTTCATCATATTTTAAATATGAAATTTCACTTATTTGCTTATATGCTTTCATATTTTTCGCATTAGAAACAAATGGTACAAAATTATCTTTACTTATCTCTGATATTTTGTCTTTATTTTTTTCTATATCTAATATAATACCATCAAATATATTAGCACATTCTTCCAACTTTATATTACTTTCCATCTTATTACAAATGTTATATAAAGGAGAGATTTCATATTTACACTCTTCATTTTGACTCCATTTTTCATAATCTGCTATTATATATTCATCTGTATATATATGTTTTAATAAATAGTCCTCTTTATTTTCTCTTGAGACTGTCTTTATAATTACAATTCCTTTTTTATTTTTATTAGTTTTATGCAAAATCATTACTATTGTTGGACAATTATTTTTGAAAATTCCTCCTGGCAAAGTCCATATCTCTAATATATTAAATTCTTTTAGAATCCTTTTTCTAAGATTACTTGCAGCTTTTATAGTTAGAATAGATTGTGGTAATACAATAGCCATATATCCATTATCATTTAATATATTTATGTAGGCATCAAAAAATTCTATTGCCTTTTGAGGTTTGTGTGAATCTGCTCCAAAAGGTGGATTAGCTATAATTATATTAGGTCTTGTTTTAAAGTCATTGATTTTTAACATATCATTTGCAATAATTTTCCACCCATTTCCAAATGGTAAACTTATTAAAAGAAATGATAATTTTGTAAGTTCTTTTGCAAATATATCAATATCTATACCTTCTATCATTTTTGTTAAATAATTATGTTTTTGTTTATTGTCTATTTTCTTTGGTAATAATTTTTTAAGTCTATAATATGCCTGATGCAATAAGCTTCCACAACCACACGTTCCATCTAAAATAAATCTTTCTTCCTCTGGTATTAATTCTACTGGTATCGCATTTATCATATCTTCTGCTAAAATTCTCGGTGTATAATAATTTCCTAATTCTTTTTTTATTTCTTTTATTGCATTTTTGTCATCTGTAAATAAACTATCTTCGTAAAATGCGCTTAATATGTTACTATTTATATTTCTATATGAAATATCATCATCTAATTCTTTATATAAATCAATTATAAATTCTTGTCCATATTTATATATCATATCTTTTTTAAAGTAATCATGATATTCATTTTCGTATTTTTCTAACATTTTAATTATATTATGACTTACATCTTTAAAATTTATCTTATGCTCTATTATTACTGCTGTAATTATATTCATACAAATTGAAACTAAATTTTTATAGTCTTCTTCTGTTTCTTTCTCAATTTGTTTTAATAATTGCTTACCTTTTTTTAGCAAGTTTGTAAATTCTTTTTCTATTATTTTGCTATTAACATCGACAGATGTCTCAAATAAAGACAATTGTTTTGGATTTCTTTCATTTTTATATTCATTAATTAAATCAAAATCTATTCTACTTTTTGCAAAATAAGAATCAATATCTTCATATTTTAAAGTAATAATTTTATCTTGTTCTTGATTTTTTAGTGTTTTTATTTCAACATTATTAGTGCTTGCTTTTATAATAATAGGAGTCCCCATTGAGATGCCAACCTTATCATATGCTGTTTCATTTTCTTCTAAAATTACAGAAATATTAGATGTTGAAATGTCATGTATAGTATCATCACTAAAAGTTATAATATCAGCTTTTAATGCTAAATTTCCAGATGTAAAAGGATAATTTTCTTCTTGATACTCTTCTGTATATCCTATTAATTTAAGACTATTTCTTATCTTATTTAATCTTTCATTTTTATCATACATATCCTTTTTTCACCTATCTTTCCATTACATAATATCTTTTTAATCATAATTTGTCAATATATTTTTTCAATGTCATATAAATTTAATATTCATAGCAAATAGCTTAATTTCTCTTTTGTCCATTGTTATATTGTATAAACATTTGTTTTTATTGTTGAGCCTTTTTTATATTAATTTATTTATTTAAAATTAAAAAAAATGCAAACTTTTACATTTGCAACTTTTTTATAAAGGAATAGTTACTTAATATTTTTTGTTTAATGCAGTAAGCTACCCCCCTCATCTGGTATTCCATGGCCGAGCATCTAATACAATAACTTTGTTTGAAACAGGTAGTGACATAGTTTGCACAGTTTTTTCACTGTCTGCCACCTTAAAAGAAAATGCAAGTACAGCTACCATAACCATACTTAGCATAATATATATCCTTTTTTTACTTAAAATTATCATTAAATCACCTCACCTAATATATATGAGGCAATTTTATTTTATATTACCATTCGCGTTAGATTTTACAAATACTTATGTTTCAGCTATTTATATGTGAATGCAATATTGACTATTTTTATTATACTTTGCTATATTAATGGTAATTTTATGTGAGGAGAAATTTAAAAATGAATAAAGAGGAACTATTAAATTTGCTAAACTCCTTAGAATTGCCCAAAACAGAATATTATATTTTATCTAGTGGATCTATGTTGCTATATGGATTAAGAGAAATAGTTGGAGATCTTGATTTATGTGTTTCAAACGAGCTATTTGAACAATTAAAGAAAAAATATAATTTAAAAGAATGTGACAAAAATGAAGTTACTATCATTTTTCTTTCATTTTTTTCTTCTATCTATTACATATGTGCTTCCCGGTGTTATTTTTGCTAAATGTTTTACTTGTGCTGCTACTTCTCCTATTTCTAGTGCATTATGGAATCTTCCTGCGTCAACTACTACTGCACTTACAGAAATTGTTGTTATTGGATATTGTTCTATTATTCC
Source organism: Clostridiales bacterium (assembly GCA_003534295.1). Classification (GTDB taxonomy): domain Bacteria; phylum Bacillota; class Clostridia; order TANB77; family CAG-508; genus DNVW01. Next base: position 98,122 of record DPDV01000002.1, on the reverse strand, counting down.
TTTTCTATTTGGCACTTCCAAATATCCTTTTTCTACGTCCTCTGGTGTAAAATATTTGACTACTTCTCTGTCAAATTCTGCTACTATGTTTTGGCATATTTGTTCGCATTCCATGCCTCCTACTATTGCTACAAAATCATCACCGCCTATATGTCCAACAAATTTTTCTTCATTTGTTGACATATGTATATTCTTTATTATAGTTCTTGCTGTGAATTTTATTATTTCGTCTCCATTTAAAAAACCATAAATGTCATTATATGCCTTAAAGTTATCTAAATCGAAATATATCATAGAAAAGTTTTCCTTGTTTAATAAACGTTTTTTCATTTCTGCCTGTATTTGCACATTTCCTGGTAGTCCTGTTAATGGACTTACTCTTCTATTTATGTATAAAAGTCTAATTACATTTTTTATTGTATAATATAAATATTCTTCATCTATTGGTGCTATTATATAATGTTCCACACACGCCTTTAGTATTTCTATCCTATGACTCTTGTCTCTATTTGATGATATTACAATTATTGGAGTTATACTGTTATCCTCATTATTTCTAATGTTGTTACATATTTTTGTTATGTCATCTTCAATATTGTCTTCATTAATTATTATTAACGCGGGAATATTTCTTAATACTGTGTCTATTTCATTTGTATTAGCTTTCTTAAATTTATAGTCACTTTCATTTTCAAACATTACTTCTAATTTGTTTTTTATATCATCTTCGTTATCTATTAAATAGACTTCTTGTATCATTTTTCTCCCTCTTTTCTATTGTTTATACGTAAATTCTCTTACTACTTTTTGCTCTAAATCTGATTCATTTATTGCTGTTATGCTTATTGTATTATTGCCTTTTTTTAATGGCACATTTAATTTTAATTGTTTCTTTCCTGAGTAATTTCCTCCATATGTTTGGCCGTTAATATTTAATGTTACCTTTTTTATTCCAACTTCATCATTTATTGTAACTGCTAGTTTGCCATTGCTTTGCTTTATAGCTATAACAGGCTTAGATGAAATTATTATCGTTTTTTCTAATGTTTCTGTATTTCCATTTTTATCTACTGCTTTAACTGTTAGCTTATTCTCCCCTAATATCATATCTATTGTTTCTTGAATTTTCAATTTGTCATTTTCTGTTGCATTAATTTTTATTTCTTCTTCTTCATTCCATTTATATATTAGATAATTTATTTCTGTTTCATCTCTTGCAATAATTGTTATTTTTCTAATATCTTCATCTGTTGTTATTTCTATTTCTGGTTTTCTTATATCTGTTCCTTCGATATTCCATTCTTGCATAAATTTTGTTTCTTTACCTTTTGTATCAACTATAGTAACATTCAACACACTATTTTCATTTGGAAGTAATACTACTTCTTCTACCTTCTTGCTGTTTGGAAGTAATATAGTTTCTTCTCCCTTATTCCAACTGTATATTAATTTTGATATTTCTATGTTATCTTCAGCTTTTATTACAACCGTATTGTTAACCCTATTCATATATACTACTGGTATATTATCTCCACTGTTAATTTCTATATTTTTATATATTGCATATGAACCTTTTCCTATTAAGATAATTCCAAATGCTATTATTACTATTGCAAAAAATTTCACAATGCTTTTTATTGCTATTGGTCCATTTCCTTTATTTTCGCCTACGTAAAGAATTTGATTCATTTTTTCACCTCTTATTATCTGAAATTATAACACATGTACTTTTTAATGTAAACTTTTTTGTTAATTATTTTGCGCATAATCCTGAAAAAAGGAAGTTTTTTTAACTTCCTTCCTAATTTATTTTATGCTATTACAATACTAAACAATTTTTCCCTTGTTCTTCTTTTTCTTTTAGTCCCATCTTTTATGCTTTTTCTATAGTACATAGCTATTAGTCTATCTAGCTCTGTACTTATCTCGTATATCTCATTATAATCTTTCCCGGATGTAATGCTGTTATTTAGTTCATCCCTTAGTTTACAAATTTCTTCATTTAACATACAATCACTCTCCTTTTTTTATGTTTTTTCTTTTGTATATATCTAAAATACCATATTTTTACATTTAAGTCAACCATTTTTGTTGATTTTTAGGCTTTTAGCCGGTTTTTCGAGTGATTTTTTTCAACATTATTCGTCTTTTTTCGACGTTTGTTTTTCTCTTATTATATTTTGTACTATAATTCCAATAGATAATACAAAAATTATAAGTGACAATATTTGTGAAATTCTTATATTAAATGCCATTAAACTATCTGCCCTTATTCCTTCTATAAAAAATCTTAATAGAGAATATAATGCTAAATACATATATGCTATTTGACCTTCAAATTTCCTTTTGTCTTGTAAAACTGCCAATATTACAAATATAATTATAGTTCCTAATGATTCATACAAAAATGTTGGATGTACAAATTTTTTTACTCCGTCCTCTATTATTCCCATTTTCCATGGTAAATTTGTTTCAGTACCATAAGCCTCTACATTTATAAAGTTGCCCCATCTTCCAATTCCTTGTGAAAGTGCTAATATTGGTGCTATGCAGTCTAATAAATTAAGTATATTTATATTTTTCTTTTTACAAAATATGTAGCATGCTATTATTCCGCCTATTATTCCGCCATAAATAGCAAGCCCTCCACCTCTAATATTTATTATCTGGATTGGATTACTCAAATAATAGTTCAAATTACATAGTACATAATACAATCTTGCACAAATAATTACAGTTGGAATTAATATAATAAATAAACTTAATATTTCGTCAAAATCTATGTTGTATTTTTCCGACCTGAATTTACACCAAACCAATGCCATAATAATACAAAAGACTATTATTATAGCATACCATTTTATTCCTAAGCCAAATATTTTTATTGCGACTTCTGATAATTCTAGTTTTAAATTTAATAGTGGAAATTCTACTGTGTTCATTCTCTCTTTTCATCCTTTTCTTCTATTGTTTTACAAAATAACTTATAAAGTTATTTTATATTCCTATTTTAATATATTATTTAACAATTGACAATACCATATTTTCTTCTTTGAATATATCTTTTAAAATTTCCTCTACATATTGTTTTGTTACCGTTTTATAGTCATCTATATAGTCAAAGCTATTTATTCCTTTCATATTATCTGCTAAGAACATTCTAGCTATATTGCCTACACTATTATACTCTATAGCATAATCTCCATATACTTTTTTTCTAATTCTGTCAAAATGCTGTTCATTTAATCCATTCTCTCTAAATGTTTTTACTGTTTCCTTTATTCTTTTTTGTATCTCTTGTGGATTGTTTGATTGTCCAGATATTAGTATATGTGCATACTGGTCCGTAAATTCATAGTCTAAACCTGGTTCTGATAAAATAATACCTTTTTCATATAACTCTTTATATAAATTTGAACTTTTTCCTATTATCATATTTAGCAATATTTCTATTGCAATATGTTTTTTTACTGCAATTCTTGGATTGTATTCTTCTCCTTGCACATCTTTGTATCCTACTATAAACGCTGGCATGCTAACTTCCATTTTGCTTTCTTTATATGGCATATTTATTTCTTTTTCTTTTTGAGGATATATTCTTTTTATTTCCCCTTGATTTTCCTTTTTTATAAGTCGCTTCTTTATTTCATCTAATATTTTTTCTGGTTCAAAATCTCCGCATACCACCATAGTCATGTTTGCAGGATTGTAAAATGTATTATAGCATTTGTATAATACATCTGGTGTTATTTTAGATATTGATTCTATAGTTCCAGCTATATCTATTTTTATAGGGTTATTTTTATACATACAATCTAATGCATTCATATATAATTGCCAGCTTGGATCATCTTCATACATTTTTATTTCTTGCCCTATTATACCTTTTTCTTTTTCGACATTTTCGTCTGTAAAATACGGATTTTGCAAATAATTCATAAGTTCATCTAATCCCTGATAAAAATTATCAGTACATTCAAATAAATATGCTGTGTGGTCATTTGTTGTATATGCATTTGCATCTAATCCTAATGCCATTAAAACATCTAAACTGTTTTTTCCGTTTTCTTGTTCAAACATTTTATGTTCTAAAAAGTGTGCAACACCATCTGGAATATATACTTCTTCTCCTGTTTTTGGCATTATAAAATGATTGTCTATTGATCCAAAATGTGTTCCCCATATTATATATTTTTTGTTTGTATTGTTTTTAGGGATTATTATTATTTTTAGCCCATTTTCTAAAGTCTCTACATAGGCTTTTTCTTTAATTCTTAAGCTTTCAATAATCTTCATTCTTGTTCTCATTCCTTTCTTGTTTTTTATAAACAAGCTCTTTTAATCTTTAAGAAAATATATTGTATTTATGCTTACACTGTTTGCAATTTCTTGTATTTGTTCCTTTGTTACTGCATTAACTTTATTTTCATAATCTGATATCTCTATAAGTGTTCCTGCCAATTCTTGCCCATAGTAATACGTTATTTCTGTATCTTGTTCTGATGTTATGCTTTTAACAGAGGCTATTATTAATTTTTTTGCATTTTCTATATCTTCTTCTTCTATCTTTCCATTTTTTAAATCGTCTAACTGAACTTTTACGGTTTCTAATGCTTTATTATAATTTTGTATTTCTATTCCACATCTAATAAATATCATATTTTTTGGTTTTAAGTAGCTTGAACCTGCAGTGTATGCCAGACTTTCTTTTTCCCTAACATTTTGGAATAGCCTTGAGTTAGCTCCTCCTCCTAAAATTGCATTATAAACAGAAGCTACATAGCTTAAATTTTCTATTTTACTATCCACATCTAAGCTTATAACTAGCTTTCCTTGTGACACTTGCATACTTTCTTGAACAGTTTTGGTTTCTTGCACAGGTAATTCTACAGTTGTTCCAATTATGCAATTAGGTTTTCTCTCATTTACCTTTTGTATATTTTTATTTTCTTTTATATCTTTTTCTATGTTTTCCGTTATTCCAGAGCAAAATATATCTATCTTGCATTCTGATATCATCTTTTTGTAGTATTCATATAAATTCTGTGGCGTTATTTTCTCTAAATCCTCTATATATCCATATTTGTATAATCCATATGGTTTCCCATTAAATGTTTCTTCTATACATTTGTCATATGCATATTGTCCTTTATTATCTATTTTAGATTCTATTATTTGTTTTATATTATTTTTTTCGCCCTCTACATATTCAGCTTTAAATCCACCATTCTCAATTAGTGGATTAAATACTATATCTAATAAAATTTCTATACTTTTTTTTGACAGGTCTTCTTTTGCAGGTAAGAATTCATCACTTAATGATTCCAAATAAAATTTGAATACATGATTATCTCCTGTTTTTTCTATTCCACAGTCAAAACTTGCACCATACATTGATTCTAATTCTTGACTTATTAATTCTTGTGATTTTATATTATTTGTGCCTCTTCTTAGTACTGCTGAAATGACAGCATCTTTTGTAACATTTTCTCTTGTAATTGGAGTTGCTAAAAATATAGCATATAAATTTGTTTTAAAGTTATTTGTATTTATTTGGTGTAAAGTTATTCCTCTTTTAATTTCTTGTTTGTTATAATTCATATTACACCTTGCCTCCCTATTAATTTTCTTCTATTATTATAATATATTTAGGAATATTTATACAAGTTTTAAATTTTTTCTTTTTATAGTTTTATCCTAATATTTTTTTGGCTGTTTCGTTTATTGCTTTTCCATCTGCTGTTGCACCTATTTTTTCTTTTGCAGTTTTCATTACAACACCTATATCTTTTATAGATGTTGCACCTACTTCTGCTATTATTTCTTTTATTTTTTGTTCAAGTTCTTCTTGTGTTAATTGCTTTGGCAAATATTCATTTAATATTTCTATTTCTTTATTTATTTGTTCTATTAAATCTTCTCTACCACTTTTTTGAAAATCTTCTAATGAGTCTTTTCTCTTTTTTGCCTCTTTTGCAATTATTTCAAATATTTTGTCATCGCTAACTTCTATATGTTTATCTTTTTCTACTTGTAATATTGCAGCTCTTACCATTTGAACAACATTTTTTCTAATTGTATTTTTTTCTTTCATAGATTCTTTTAAATCTTCTAACAATTTTTCTTTTAACATAATTATTTCCTCCTCATTTTCAACTTTTTAATGTTCTTTTTTAGTAATTTCTTCGAAGTGCGGGCGATTAAAATCGCCCCTACATTTTTTATAGATTACTTTACACTTTCATTTTCAAAAGTAAAGAGGTTAAAAGCCTTTTATACTTTTAACCTCCTTCTTGTTTATTAAAACTTCCTTTTTCTTGCTGCCTCTGATTTTTTCTTTCTTTTTACGCTTGGTTTTTCGTAATGCTCTCTTTTTCTAACTTCTTGCAATACTCCATTTCTTGCACATTGTCTTTTAAATCTTTTTAGGGCATCCTCTATATTTCCATTATTAACTTTAACCTCTGACATATATATTTCCCTCCCTTCAGTAATTACACTTTTACGTGTGGGATAAACTTTCTATTTATTAGTGTCCATTTCTCACCATATGCAATTTATTATACCTCATGAGAAGGTTCCTTGTCAATATATATCATTGGTTTTTTTATTGTATTTGCACTTCTCCGTCTTTTGCTATTACATTTGCAACTTTTCCCGGTTTTATTTTTCCATCTAACATTGCTTCTGCAATCTTGTCTTCTAATACATTTTGTATTGTTCTTTTTAATGGTCTTGCACCATAGTTTATATCTGTTCCTTTTTCTATAAGTAATTGTTTTACGCTTTCATCTATTTCTATGTCTATTTCTTGTTCTGTTAGTCTGTTTTTTAATTGATTCAACATTATATCCATTATTTTTCTAATGTCCTCATTGTTTAGTTTATGGAATACTATAATTTCATCAATACGGTTTATAAATTCTGGTCTAAATTGTTTTTTCAATTCTCCCATTACATCTTTCTTTATTGTTTCATACTCTTTTTGTGTTTCATCTTTTTTATTGCCTTCGCTTGCAAATCCCAATGTTGTTTTATCTGTAATTAACCTTGCTCCTATATTAGATGTCATTATAATTACAGTGTTTTTAAAGTTTACTGTTCTTCCTTGAGCATCAGTTAAACGTCCATCATCTAATATTTGTAATAGCATATTCATTACATCTGGGTGTGCCTTTTCTATTTCGTCTAGCAATATTACCGAATATGGTTTTCTCCTTATTTTTTCAGTTAATTGTCCACCTTCATCAAACCCTACATATCCTGGAGGCGAGCCAATTAGTTTAGATACAGAATGTGGCTCCATATATTCTGACATATCTATTCTTATCATTGCATTTTCATTGCCAAACAATGCCTCTGCTAATGCCTTTGAAAGTTCTGTTTTACCAACACCTGTTGGGCCTAAAAATAAGAATGAACCTATTGGTCTATTAGGGTCTTTTAAACCAACTCTTCCTCTTCTTATTGCTTTTGCAACTGCCTCTACAGCTTCGTTTTGGCCAATAACTCTCTCATGCAACGTTTTTTCAAGATTTTTTAATTTTTCATTTTCATCTTGTGTTAATTTTTTAACAGGTATTCCTGTCCAGCTTGATATTACTTCTGCGATGTCTTCTTCTGTTAATTCAGAAACACTCTTCGTATTTTTGTCTTTCCATTTTTGTTTTTCTTTTTCTAATTTCTTTTTTGCTTCGCTCTCTTTATCTCTTAAGCTTGCTGCTTTCTCAAAATCTTGAACTCTTACCGCTTCTTCTTTTTCTTTGTCAATACTTGCAACTTTGTCTTCTAGCTTTTTTATACCTTCTGGCTTTGTATAATTCCTCATCTTTACTCTTGATGCAGCTTCGTCTATTAAATCTATTGCTTTATCTGGCAAAAATCTATCATTAATATATCTAACAGATAGTTTAACTGCAGAGTCTATTGCTTCTTTTGTTATTTTAACATTGTGATGTGCCTCATATTTGTCTCTTATTCCTTCTAGTATTTCTATTGTTTCATCAGGAGTTGGCTCTCCAACATTTACTGGGCTAAACCTTCTTTCCAACGCAGCATCTTTTTCTATATATTTTCTATATTCATTTAGTGTAGTAGCACCTATTACCTGTACTTCTCCTCTTGCTAGCAATGGTTTTAAAATATTAGCTGCATCTACTGCTCCTTCTGCTGAACCAGCACCTACTATTGTATGAATTTCATCTATAAATAATATTACGTCTCCAACTTTTCTAACTTCTGATAAACATTTTTTTATTCTTTCTTCAAAGTCTCCTCTGTACTTAGCACCCGCTACCATGCTAGATATATCTACACTTACAACTCTTTTATTTTTTAAAGTTTCTGGTACATCTCCTGCTATTATTTTTTCTGCCAATCCTTCCACTACTGCTGTTTTACCAACACCTGGCTCTCCTATTAAACATGGATTATTTTTTGTTCTTCTTGATAAAATTTGTATAACTCTTTGTATTTCATCTGCTCTTCCTATTACAGGATCTAGTTTTCCCTCTATTGCTTGCTTTGTCAAGTCAGTACCAAATTGGTTTAATGTTGGTGTTTGGTTATAGCTTCCCAAATTTTTATTATTTGTTTGTGTTGAATTTATGCTGCTGTTTTCGTCTTCATTCACTAATTTCACTATTTCATTGTATAATTTTTGAGGGTTTACATTTAAGTCTAACATTATTCTTACTGCTACACTGTCTCCCTCTTTCATTATTCCTATCAATAAATGTTCTGTTCCTATATATTCCGAATCTAATCTTTTTGCTTCTCTAAATGCATTCTCTATAACTCTTTTAGTTCTTGGTGTAAATCCAACTGTTTCTGTTTTTTCCTGTTCTTCATTTCCTCTTCCAATAAGCATTTCTATTTCTTCTAATACTTTTTCAGAAGTTACGCCTTGCATTTCTAGCACTTTACTTGCAACTCCAGTTCCTTCATTTACTAACCCATATAGTAAATGCTCTGTTCCAATATAGTTGTGATTTAATTCTATTGCTAACTCATTTGCTATTTCCAATGCTTTTTCTGCTCTATTTGTAAATTTATATGTCATTTTAGACACCTTCCTTTCATTATATATTTTTAACTATTTATTATTTGCTTTATAACTTTTGCTCTTTGTATATCTCTTTCATATGCATCTAACTTTTTTCCCAAATATTTTTGTAAATTTCCAGGTTTTGTATATAACTCTAATTTGCTTACTTTTGCATCATTTAGTTCTCTTATAATTCCTAAATCTGTTCCTAATTTTATGTCAGATAGTAATTTTCTACATTCTTCTGAAGATACTTTTTTAGCATTTGTTAATATTCCATACGCTCTGTATACTTTGTCTTCTAAGTCTATTTGTCTTTTTGCTAAATACTTTCTTGCAAGTCTTTCTTGTTCTATTACTTTTTCTGTTATTGTTTTTATGTTTTTAATAATTTCCTTCTCTGTTAAACCTAATGATTGATTATTAGATATTTGGTATATATTTCCTTGGCTTTGAGTTCCTTCTCCATATATTCCTCTAATATTCATTCCAAAATTATTTATCACATTTAATACTTTACTTATATTACCTGTTAAGGTTAATGCTGGTAAATGTACCATAACAGACGCTCTTAAACCTGTCCCAACATTTGTAGGGCATGATGTCAAATAGCCATACTTCTTGTTCACAGCATATTTTACTAGTCCATCTATTTTTTCGTCTAATTCTATTGCTAAATTCAATAAATTTTCTAATTCTTGCCCTGAAGCAAATACTTGTATTCTTATATGATCTTCCTCATTTATCATAATGCAAATATTTTCTTCTTCATTTATTAATATTGCACCATTTTCATTTGAAGCAAATTCAGGACTTATTAAATGTTTCTCTATTAAACTTATTTTGGTAACATCATCTATATTTTTTAATTCTATATATTTTATATTATAACCTATGCTTGGCGTTATTTCTTTTATAGTTTTTAACACTTGCTCTAAATCTTTTGTTTTTGCTTTTTCCTTAAATGGAAAATCTGCTAAATTCCTTGCAAGTCTAATTCTTGAACTAATAACTACATCTGAATCTTTTCCATTTTGTAAATACCAATTTATCATAAGACTCTCCTCCTCTATTTATCATTTATCTTTTTTATTTCGTCTCTTATCTTAGCAGCTTCCTCGTATTTTTCTTCTTTTATTGCTTGTTTTAAATCTTCATTAAGTTTTTTTAGTTTACTATGTTGTTCATCATTTTGCATTGTATTTTCCTCGGTTTTACTATGGTTTTCACTAGCCTTATTTATAAATTTGCTATTTCTTCCTACATGTTGATTGCATCCATGTATATTTTTTAAAACAGGATCAATTCTATTTTCAAATACATTATAGCAATTTTCACATCCAAATTTTCCTTTATCAACGAATTCGTCATATGTCATTCCACAGTTTGTGCATTTTAGTGCATTACTTTGTGTAAAGCTTGGCAAAAAATTCTCATCATAATCTCCAAAGAAATCTCCTAAAAAGCTAGAAAAATTTATTGGAATATTAAAATCCATGTTCTCTAAGCCTAATTCTTTTGCACATTTTTCACATAAAGCCATTTCTTTTTTTACCCCATTTACTACTTGTGTGTATTTAAAATTCACTTCATTTTTTCCACAATTTTGACATAACATATTATCTACCTCCTAATCATTAATTAAATTTAATAACATATTTTTAAATATTCGCGCTCTTAAATTGTCTTTTATATTTTGTGGCACATTTAATACATTATCACTTGTTGCCACCTTTAAAAGCTTTGCTTCTTTAGTTTCTATCATTTTATAAGATAATAAGTTGCTTATAAATATATCCACCTCTTGTGCTGTTAAACTATCACCTATGCTTGTTATTGTATGCATAAGCGAATTGCTTTTTGTTATATTTATTTTTTTTATGCCTATATATCCTCCTCCTCCTCTTTTGCTTTCTACATAATAACCTTGAGAAGGTTTAAACCTTGTTGCAATTACATAATTTATCTGAGATGGAACACAGTTAAAATGCTCAGCTAGGTCATTTCTTTGTATTTCTATATAATTTTCTTCTTCAAATAAGTCTTTTATAAATTCTTCTATCATATCTGCTATTCGCACCTCATCGCCTCCTTTTGACTTTGACTTTCTTTGACCTATATTTATATTATACTACCTTTTTTTTTGTTGTCAATAGTTTATTCATATTTTTTTAAAATTATATTTACTTTATTTTTTATCTTTTTTGCCTAATTGTTCTAACTCTTTTGCTTTTTGTTTTTGCTCATCTGGCGTTATCCATTCAAAATATGACGAAACAAATTCTCCATATTTTGTTGTGTCTTCTTTAATTATTTTATCTTTATCTTCTTTCATAAAAAATGCACCTCTCTTTTAATAGTTTAGTGCATTTTTATTTTTTTATTCAATATATTTATTTATTGCTTCTGCAACACCATCTAGGTTATTATCTGTGGTTATATAGTCTGCATATTGTTTTATATAGTCAGCACTATTATCCATTGCTATTCCTAGTCCTGCATTTTTTATCATTTGTATATCATTTACATTGTCTCCTATTGCTATAGTTTCCTCTGTTTTTATGTTTAATTCTTTAATTAAATGCTCCAACGCTTGCCATTTGTTTACATTTTGATTCGTTATTTCTGTATAATAATAGTTTATTTCCGTTTCTTCTGTTCCGTGTTTTTATAATTTTTTTTGACATGTGCGCAACATCTAAAACATCAATTTTATTTATTGTTCTAAGTTTTCTTATTATTCCATTAAATATTACATTATGTTCATCGCAAATGCTTATTTTTAAATAGTCTTCTTTCTCCCTATCTTTTATATACTTATAAATATCTTGTACTACATTAATATTTGTTTTTTGATCATCTGGTTTTTTTTCGTTTTCTTGATGATAAAAAAGCACATTATAGTTTAAAGATTTTGCTATAATATTTTGAGTTGTACATATACTATAATATATACTGTTTTCTTCGCATATTTGTATTATTTGTAATACTTTTTCTTTTTCTATAAAATTATTATACATTATTTTTTGATTTTTTATGTTATAAACCAATGCTCCATTTCCGCAAACAGCATAGTTATTTGCTTCTGTTTCATTTGCAATACTTTTTACAGATGCAAATCCTCTACCAGAACACAGTACAACTTCTATCCCCTTATTTTTTGCATTTTTTATTGCTTGTTTGTTTTTTTCTGAAACTTGACTATACGAATTTAGAAGAGTTCCATCTAAATCTACTGCAATTAATTTATACATTTTGTCTACCACTTCCTTTGTTTATAATTTTAGTATTATATCATTAATCAATATTTATTTACAATAAAATTCAACAAAAATTACCAGTTTATTTTTTTATTTATTGAGCAATATATATATTGAAAAAACAAAATGTTTTTTTATTAAAATAAGTAAACACATTCTAGGAGGTGAAAAACATGACAAATAACAGTAATAGATCTGTAGTTCCAGAAGCAAGAGAAGCACTTAATAAATTCAAATATGAAGTAGCTAGCGAAGTAGGTGTTAATTTAAAGCAAGGTTATAATGGAGATATATCAGCTAAAGACGCTGGTAAAATCGGTGGACAAATGGTTAAAAAAATGATAGAGCAATCTGAACACAATATGAAATAGTTTTTGCGTAACTTTTAGTTTTCTATAAATACGTAAAGAAGAAATCTACTTAGATATACATATTTAGGTAGATTTCTTTTTTTATGTTTGCTTATACTATAGCAGATGTTATAGTGGCGATTTTAATTGCTCGTCCTTCGAAGCGCTGGCGAACAGGTTCGACCCTACAATTTAAATATATAATTAATTTTAATTATTTCTTCATATATTTTGTATTTCTTCCACTTCCTATTATTTTAATTGCATTATTTTTTACCATTGTTCCTAATACTACTTCCACTGTTGTTGGGCTTACATCTGGTAAGATCTTACATATTTCTGCTTTTGAAATAGGAGTTAAATTATTTAACACCGTTGCTTCAATTCTTGCTTTTTTTGTAATTTTATTACTGTTTACAACACTAAATCTTTTGTCTAATTCTTTATAACACATATATAATGTTAATAAGAAATTTTCTATAAACGGAACATAACTCTGCTCGTTTTCTATCCAATTAATAGAGGAAAGTCTCAATGCCTCATAATAGTTTCCTTTACTATTATTGATTTGTTCTTCAAATGAAATATATTTACCAACATTGAATCCACTTTTATATAATAATAGCAGTGTTAACAACCTAGACATTCTTCCATTTCCATCTCTAAATGGATGTATACAAAGAAAATCAAGAATAACACAAGGTATTAAAAGCAATTGATTAATATTTATATTATTACATGCATCATTATACGCTAATACAAGTTGTTCCATTGCAATTGGTGTTTCTTTAGGCTCTAATGGTTTGAATCTAACCTTTCTATTTCCTTGCGTATCTTCTTCAATTACATAATTTTGATTAACTTTATATTTTCCTGCATCTTCAACTCCTGTATATGACATCATTATTTCATGTAACTTTAATATTGTATCTTCATTAAACTCTATATCTTCATAATGTAAATGTATTTCATTTAATACATCTCTATATCCAGCAATTTCCTTTTCATTATGATTTAGTGGTTTACTATTTTGATTTACTATTTCTTTTATGCGCTCATCACTAGTTATAATTCCCTCTATAGCATTTGAACTTTTAACAGATTGGACAATTGCTATTTTTTCTAATTCTGTAAATATCTTTTCATATTCATCTTGCCTAATTTTTGCTCCTGCTTTCAATGAATAAATTGTTCCTGTAATATTTATTAAATTAGCAGGTAATAGTCCATTATCTAAAAAAGAATAATCAAATTTTTTCATTTTTTCTCACTTTCTGCATACCATATTTGTTTTTATATGCATATATCTCTTGTTTTCTGCATATATTTTATCATTCTATATGCAGATAGTCAAGGATTATATGCATTTTTTACTTCTTTAGTTTCATTATTAAAATAATAAGTTTTCTCATTATTTTTCAAATAAATTTTGATTAAATTTGATATATATTATCAACGGATGTTGTAGAGGCGAACAAGTTCGCCTCTACATTTCAAATTTGTATATAAGCTTACTATCTACTTTTTCAATATGTTATTTGGATTTTGAAAGTGTTGATTTCAGAGTATTTACAGCGCGTTACTTCTAAACAACTTTTTTCTACTTTTTCCTTGACAATATTCTTTTTTTGGATTATATTAAAAATAACTCTGGAAAATTTTGGTTAATTTTATGACACTTTGTCGATTTTTCAGTAGTAAGTATTATTAGCACAGGGGATGGAATATATGTTAAATTTCGCTTTATGCGATGATAACGAAAGTATCCTTGCCAGACTCTCAAAAATGCTTGAATCTTTGTTTATTAAGTATAATTTTGACTGTAAAGTAACCTTTACTTCCGTTGATCCAAATTCTTTTTTAGCTTATGTTATTAATAATCCAGTTGATGTAATATTTTTAGATATTGATTTAAAAAGTAATATTAATGGTTTAAGTTTAGCTGAAACCATTAGGAAATATAATAAAAATATTTATATTATTTTTACAACAGCTCATTTAGAATATGGTCTTATGGCGTACAGATATAAAACATTTGATTATCTACCTAAGCCAGTTTCTGTGGAAAGATTAGAGGTTACTATTTCTAGGCTCTTAGAGGATATAGCTGATACACCTTGTAAATACTTAAAACTTGCTAATAGTAATACTTTTTTGACTTATGATTCTATTTATTTTATAAAAAAAGATGGAATGAAGTTGATTTTTCAGACTCATGAAAAAATATATTCTTCATATGATTCTTTTGCTAATATTTTACCAAGTTTGCCAACCAATTTTGTTCGTTGTCATAAATCGTATATTGTAAATATTAATAATATTCAAAACATTGTTAATGATAGAATAATGTTCTGTAATAATCTAGTTTGTTACATTGGACCTAAATATAAAAATACTTTTGAGGAGGTTTTAAGCCATGGAAATATTCCAAACAATTTGGACAGCACTAACTACGCCAAATGAAATTTTAACAAATCTACTTTCTATACCACTTGCATTTTTAGACGCATATGTGTGTATGTTATTATTTACAACAATTTTAAATATTCCTTCAACTCATAAACAAAGATTAATTTATGTTCTTGCCTTTGGAGTATTTACTAATTTAATAAATCTAACCATTTCAAACTCATTTGCAGTTTTACTACTAAGCGTTATTATATGGCCTGTATTAGTATTTTATATTTTTAAAATTTCCATATTAAAGTCTATATTGTCTGAAATTATACCATACGTACTATCTCTTTGCCTAGAGTTATTTATCACGAAGCTATTTTACATTATTTTTAAAATACCTTTTCAAACAATTATTACAGTTCCTTTACTTAGATGTTCTTTAGCGTTGTTAATATATGGTATAATTTACGGTATAACTTTTTTAGTTAAGCATTTCAAATTATATTTAAAAATATTTGAAGGAATCTCTGAAAAATCAAAAAAACTTCTTATATATAATGCTATTTTACTCCTTCTAATTATTATATCCCAATTTTATTTAATAGCGTTTTATAATAATACTCTTCCTATTTATATTACTTTAATAAGTATTATTGGATTATTATCATATTTTGCACTTAGTATTTACAGTATTTTAAATATTTCCAAATTAGAAATAACTTCTAGAGACTTAAAACAAGCACAATTGTATAATAAAACTTTAACTGTTCTGCATGATAATATACGCGCATTTAAACACGATTTTCATAATATAGTTCACGCACTTGGTGGATATATAGATACAGAAGATATTGAAGGCTTAAAAAAATATTATCAACAACTTTTAAATGATTGTCAATGTACAAATAATTTAACAGGTCTTAGTCCTAGCACTATAAATAATCCAGCAATATACAATGTTTTGGCAAGTAAATACCATAAAGCAGATGAACTTGGTATAAAGATTAACTTAGAAGTGTTTTTAGACTTAAACGAAATTGAAAACCATATGAAAATATATGAGTTTGCAAGGATTTTAGGAATACTTTTTGATAATGCAATAGAAGCAACCAAAGAATGTGATAAAAAACTTATAAATTTAACCATTAGAAAAGATTTGAACAAAAATAGATTATTATTAATTGTAGAAAATACATATAAAAACAAAGATGTTGATACTGAAAAGATATATGAAAAAGGCTTTTCTACTAAACCTGGAAACTCTGGTTTAGGATTATGGAAAGTTAGACAAATACTAATAAGAAACAATAACTTAAATTTATTTACTACCAAAAATGATGAATATTTTAAACAGCAATTAGAAATATACTAAAAAAAATCCAACTCTTATGAGTTGAATTTTTTTGACTCTCTTTTGATTTTTTGATTTTTTAATTTTTTGTCGTTTAAGGATATTAATTTTAAATTAGTCTTTTTTTATTAATGATGCTGGCATTTTAGGTTGATGGATTAATCCTACTATTATGCAAGCATTATTAGTTGCTTTTGCATATTTCTCTGCCATTTTTGCTATTAATTTTATCATTGTATTCCCCCCTTTCTTTTTTCTATATCTCTCTACACATATCTGTGAGTGATTAGCTAATTATTTGCTCTTCTGCTCTATATACTTCATGTCCATATTTATTATTTGTTATTTTATATGCTAGTCTTGTTATAAATAGTGTTTGTACTAAAGCTCCAAATATCAATATATTAGAAATGGAATTATTATTTATAAATAAACTTGATATTAGCATTAATACTAAAAATACATATGAAAAAATCTTTTTTCTTTTTCTTTCTTTTATGCTAATAATTGGTAGGTTTTCTGTATCTGCCGGCGCATATAATGTTATCATTATTATTCCGAATATTAAAACTAAACTTATTAATATGTACTTATATATTGGTTGCAAAATTATATATTTGCTAGCTAAGACAACTCCATAATAAAACAAACTTGTATTTATAATGCATCCTATATGTGTTTTTAAATGAAATCCTCCAGAGCAGGCTCTGTATGGTAATATTGCTATATATGCAAACATTGTTAGCCAACCAATTTTTAGAATAAATGCTATTGCAAATAACAATATTACTTTTGGTATTTCCCCTATTATTAATTCTAGTCCATATTGGATAACCTCCGCTCTTCTATCATCAATGTCTTCCATATTATTTCTCATTTTTTTTACAATATAACTACAAAATTTTTCTATCATTTACCTCCCCCCTTTTTTTATGTCTTAATAATATACTAACTTTAACCATTTTTTCCATTTTGTTTTCATAACGCCAAAAAACATATATGAAAATATATATTTCGTATTTTCATATATGTTTTTAGCTGTTTCATATAATCTAAATTATAGTTGTATATCATCTAACATTTTCCAACTTCCAATATGCTCTGGTACAGACGTAAATTTTATTTTTTCTTTACTAATAGGATGTTCTATTTCTAATTGATATGCCCATAAAGCTATTTGCTTTCCATGCCCTCTTCCTCCATATTTTTGATCTCCATAAATACTATGGTTTCTGCTTGACAGCTGTACCCTTATTTGATGATGCCTTCCAGTATGCAAATTTATTTTAAGTAATGACAAATCTATTTCTTCGTTATACTTTAAAACCTCATAGTCTAAACTTGCAAATTTGCTGTTTTTTGTGTTTTCTTTTACAGTTTTGCTCATATTATTTTTTTCATTTTTTAACAAATAGTCTTCAAGTATTCCGCTTCTGCTTTTCAAATTTTCCATTTGCAATTACCAAATATGTTTTTTTAAATATCTTTTCTCTTACCTGTTCACTTAATCTAGCTGCTGCTTTTGATGTTTTTGCAAATATCATAACTCCACCAACAGGTCTATCTAGCCTATGTACTAACCCCAAATACACATTTCCTGGCTTATTATATTTTTCTTTTAGATAATCTTTTATAATAGAAATCATATCAATATCACCAGTTTTATCCCCTTGTGATGGTATATTTACTGGCTTTTCTACTACTATAATGTGATTATCCTCAAATATTACTTTTAATTTTTCCATATTTTATTCTTCCCACCTACTAAAAATTCCACAAGGTAACACTAAATTAGAATCCTTCATAGGAAGACCTAATTCTCCATTAGATAATTTTCCTTTTGCTTTTATATTAAGCCTTAAAATGTTCTCTAACACTGTACTTGAAATTCCTGTTGTATATGAATTAATAAGGAAAAACAGCGGTCTATCGGAAAGAACCTTTGTACAAAGTTCTACTAAATCAGAAATGTTTTCTTCAAACTTCCATACTTCTCCATTTGTTCCTCTTCCATAAGAAGGCGGATCCATAATAATCGCATCATATTTATTACCCCTTCTTATTTCTCTACTAACAAATTTTACAACATCATCAATAATATACCTTACAGGATTATTTTGAAGTCCAGATGATGTAATATTTTCTTTTGCCCAGGTCACCATTCCTTTCGAGCTATCCACATGGCACACAGAAGCACCTGCATAGCTACATGCAACCGTTGCTCCACCAGTATAAGCGAATAAATTTAAAACCTTTATATCTCTATTTGCATGTTGAATTTTATTTATCATCCAATCCCAGTTAACAGCTTGCTCTGGAAATAAACCTGTGTGCTTAAATCCCATAGGTTTAATGTTAAATATCAACTCCTTATATTTTACTTGCCAATTGGCAGGAACCTTTTTGTTAAAATCCCAATTTCCGCCTCCTGTTGAGCTCCTAATGTATCTAGCATTTGCATTTTTCCACCTCTCTGGGAAACTCTTACTCTTCCAAATAATTTGCGGATCTGGTCTAACCAAAATAACATCCTTCCATTTTTCAAGTTTTTCTCCATTTGCCATATCTAATATCTCATAATCTTTCCAATCTCTTGCTACATCCATTCTTCTACTCCCTTTATGTTCTTTTAAGTATACATCATAATATCATTAATAATTTTATAAAATTTTTTATAAGTACATAATCAAATGCAATTAACCCAATTAATAATATTATTGATAGTATTATTAATTTATTTTCTTTAATTGTTTTTATTAATTTGCCTGTCCTACTTTTATTTTTGCTCACAAGCCTGTCATATTTTAAATTGTATATAATATCTTTAGCATACTCCATAAATAATCCCCCCTAATTAATATATATTCTTGCAATGAATTATTTATGTATATATTCGTATACAAATTTATTACATTTTTCCTAATTCTTCCTTTATCTTTTGAGCCATTTTTTTATTTATTCCATTTATTTGAGAAATTTCGTCATCTGAAGCATTAAGTATTTTCTCTACACTGCCAAATCTTTTTAATAGTTCTGTCTTTCTTACTTCTCCAATTCCGTCTATATTATCTAATAATGACTTTGTAACCTCTTTACTTCTAACTTTTCTATGATATTCTATTGCTGTATTATGAACACAATCTTGAAAATTAGTAATTTCCTTCATTAATTCATCTGATAATTTTATTTCTCTTTTGTTTTCGTCTATCAAGGCTCTTGTCTGATGTTTATCATTTTTTATCATTCCATATATAGGTATTGATAACTCGTACTTTAAAGAAGCTCTTTTAGCTGCTTTTATTTGATTTATTCCTCCATCTACAAATATTAAGTCAGGTAATGTTCCAAATCCTCCATTAGGATTTTCTAATGAGTGTTTTAGTCTTCTTTCTATAACTTCTTGCATACATTTAGGGTCATCCTGCTGTAACACTGTTTTAATTTTAAATCTTCTGGATAAATTCTTCTTTACAATCCCATTCTGCATTACACACATTCCAGCAACAATAAAACTTCCATTTATATTTGATATATCATAGCTTTCTATTTTTTGAGGAATCTTTTTCAAATTTAATATTTCCTTTAATTCAAGTAAAATATTATATTTATCTTTTTCCTTGTTTTCCAATGTGATTAATGCATTTTTTTCAGCCATTTCTACTAATTTAAGCTTTTCTCCCTTTTGTGGAGACTTTATTTCTATTTTTCTTCCTGCTGTCTTTGTAAGCCATTGTTCTATAATTTCCTTATCATCTATAGTTTCTTTTACCATTATTTTATTTGGTAAAGGGGTTTTGTCTATGTAATATTGCTTTATAAAACTTGAAAGTATCTCTCTATCTGTTTCGTCCTCCAAATTATCTATAAAATAATGTTCTCTGCCTTGCATTTTACTTTTTCTTATAAAAAATATTTCTACACATATTTTAAAGTTATTTCTTGAAATACCTATTACATCTATATCATTTTCTGATATATTAGATACTTTTTGCCTTTCTGTTATTGCTTCTATGGCTAACTTTTTGTCTCTAAGATATGCTGCTTTTTCATATTGCATACTATCTGATGCTTGTTTTATCTCTTCCATTAAACTTCTTTTTATCTTATCTGTTTTACCTTCCAATAGTGCTATAACTTCATCTATGTTTTTTCTGTATTCTTCTTTAGATATATACCCCATGCAAGGTGCAAAACATTTTTTTATATGATAATTCAAACAGGGGCTATCCTTATATTTAAAGTTTTTACACTGTCTTATTTTGAATTTATCTTTTATAAAATCCACCATTTCCTTAGCCGCTCCGGCATTAGCATATGGTCCAAAATATTTTGAACCATCATTTATTATCCTTCTTGTAATATAAACCTCTGGGTAATCTGCTCTTACATTTATTTTTATATATGGATATGTTTTATCATCTTTTAATAAAACATTAAATTTGGGCATATTCTTTTTAATTAAATTACACTCTAATATTAACGCTTCTGCCTCATTATCTGTAACAATATACTCAAAATAATTAACTAAGCTAACCATGTTTTCTATTCTTTTTGTTTTTTTATTTTTTCTAAAATATTGTCTTACTCTGTTTTTCAATGAAACCGCTTTTCCAACATATATTATATTGTCATCTTTGTCATGCATTATATAAACGCCTGGCTTGTTAGGCAACTTTTTTAATTCTTCTTCTATATTAAACATTTTATCTCCCAACATATTTTATCTGTATATAACAACCAATCTATCATATATTTTAACACTTTTTTGCGTTTTTTTCCACAAAATTTTGACACTTTTTAACTTTTGTAGTAATATATTAATATTAAATTAATTTTGACTTATATAAGGAGGTTTTTATGTGTGGAATTGTAGGTTACATAGGTAATCAAAAAGCAACACCTATACTTTTAAATGGTCTTTCTGCACTAGAATACAGAGGCTATGATTCAGCTGGAATCGCTGTTTTAGAAAAAAATAATATATGTATATTAAAAGATAAAGGTAGAGTTAAAAATTTATATAACATAGATGGTATAAATGAATTGAGTGCAAATATTGGTATTGCACATACAAGATGGGCAACACATGGTAAGCCATCAAAGGAAAATGCTCATCCTCATTCTGACAACAGCAATACTTTTGCAGTAGTACATAATGGAATTATAGAAAATTTTGCTGTTTTAAAAGAGTTTTTAATCAATAAAGGCTATACATTTTATTCTGAAACAGATACAGAAATAATTCCAAATTTAATTCATTACTATTATTATAATAATATTGAAGATGATGACAAATTTTTACGTGCAGTAAAATCTGCCTGTGATGATTTAAAAGGTAGTTATTCTATTGAGGTATTATCTAAACTTCATCCTGATAAACTTATTGTTATAAGAAAAGATAGCCCTCTAGTAATTGGAACATCAGAATCAGAAAATTTCGTTGCATCTGATATTCCGGCAGTTTTAAGTTATACTAGAAAATTCTACTTACTAAATGATAATGAATATGCCGTTATATATAAAGATAAAGTTGAATTTTATGATAATAGTTTGTCAAAGATTAACAAAGGTATTAAAACTATTGATTGGGATGCAAATGCAGCCGAAAAAGATGGCTTTGATGATTATATGCTAAAGGAAATTTTTGAACAACCAAATTCAATTAGAGAAACTATTGGTTCAAGGTTTAAATTAGGAGAAAACTGTAGTTTTGATGATTTAACATTATCAAAAGATTATTTGAATAGTCTTAATAAAATTTATATAATTGGTTGTGGAACAGCCATGTATGCCGGTTTAGTTGGCAAAGATATTATAGAAAAGCTTTGTAAAATTCCAGTAGAAGTAGAAATTGCTTCTGAATTTAGATATAGGGACCCTATAATAGACAATAAAACCTTGTGTATTTACATTAGCCAATCTGGTGAAACAGCAGATACTATTGCTGCACTAAAGTTAGCCAAATCTAAAGGAGCTAAAACACTGTCTATATCAAATGTAATAGGTAGCTCTATAACTCGCGAAGCCGATTATACTATATATACACATGCAGGTCCAGAAATAGCCGTTGCCTCTACAAAAGCATATACATCACAAGTTGTATTAATTGCTATTTTAGCTATACATTTTGCTGAAATTTTAGAGAGTGCAGATAAAGAAGTTATAGAACACTTAAAATCTGACATATTAGATTTACCAGCAAAAATCACTGCATTACTAAACAATACAGAAGAAATACAAGAATTTGCAAAAAAAATATATACGCAAAAAGATATATTCTTTTTAGGCAGAGGTGTTGATTATCACGTTGCCTTAGAAGGTTCACTAAAATTAAAAGAAATATCTTATATACATTCAGAAGCATATGCTGCTGGAGAGTTAAAGCATGGTCCTATTGCATTAATAGAAAATGGTATTACAGTTGTTGGAATTATGACAATACCTAATCTTGTAGAAAAATGCGTTAGCAATATGCAAGAAGTTATTTCTCGTGGTGCTAATACATTAATTATTACTAATCAAAACTTGCCAAATTCCAACTTTAACTATGTTATAAACATACCAGAAACTAACCCTTTAATATCTCCTATTCTTTCTGTTATACCTATGCAATTATTAGCATACTATATTTCTAAGAATAAAGGATTAGACGTTGATAAACCAAGAAATCTTGCAAAATCTGTAACGGTTGAATAAGCTAAAAAATTAGTCACGAAAATCATTTTATATATGGTTTCCGTGACTATTTTTTAACAGTGTATTACAAATAATCTTAAAATTACCAACAATATTGCTCCGTGGAATTCCCAAAATTCCAACAAATATTGCTGTTCCTAAATTTATTCCTATGTAAAATCCAAAATTAGCCCCTATTAAGTTTATTATATATATAATTGCTGCTCCAATACACGAATTTGCTATTAATTTCAAAATGCTCTTTAATGGTAATATAAATATCTTACCAAACACAAATAAACATATTATACACACTAAAAAACTTATTATTGCATTATTATCCAAATTAAACACCACCTTTATTAATATTTATGCCTAATTTGGGACAAATATGTTTACATTATTTTTCTTATTTCCAATTCATTTATAGAATCTAATATTATTCCTTTGCTCTGTGCCTTTTTAATTAAATAATCCAATTTAGTCTTATTAGCTTTTATCTGATATGCATAATAATCTATTAGTTCATTTTCTGCATATTCAAAATTGTTATTTGAATCATGTAGATCTTGCTTGGTTTTTATAATGCTCATTATTAACTCTAGTCTTTTCTCTTCATCTGTCTTATCCTTAATTTTATCTTCCCTAACATATTCTTCGTACATTTTTACTCTCCTCATTAGAAATATCTATATGTATTATATTCATCTGCTTGACAAGTTATTCATAATTAAGTATATTTTACCAGTTTCCGCTTTTATATTTTAATTTTCATTTTTTAAAATTATTATATGATAATTATGGATTTTTATAAAAGTAAATACCAAAATTGCCAGAAAAGGAAAATAAAATTACCAATTGCATAATGATACCTCGCATGCCGAAGTAAAGTATCAAATACAATTATATCATTATTGGGGGCAAAACTGATTTTCTGTTGGAACTTCACTGGAATTTACTTTTAAATTTAAGAATACTATCTTAATATCTACAAAAGATTGACTTTCTTCAAATATCATGCTATAAATTAAATAGTATTATCTAAGGAGGTTATAAATGCTATGAACAAGAAAATTCTCATGCTAGTTTTATTCGTTCTATTAACTTTATCAGCATTAATAGGTATACATTTATACACTAAAAAGTATAGCGATATTGCTGTTGTATATGAGGCAAATGAACAAGGTAGGTTTAGAAATACAAAAGAAATATCTGAAGAAGTGTTTGATAATTTTGGAAACCTAACTCATTATAAATATAAACCTCAGTCTGAAAATGATAATATGGATAAAAAAGAGTACACCATTGATTATATTTTTGATAATAATAATAGAATAACAAGAGTTTCTGATAACTATGGAGCTTATATTAATATATCATATGATAACAAAAACCGTTTTTCTAAAATATCAGGTGTTTCATTATTTGAAAATTCTATTACTGTTAATTATACACACAAATTCAATTATGTTGATAATATTACATTAATAAACACTTCAATGATATATGACAATGACACTGCTCATCCAGTAAATAATACTTATAAAATATCTCCCCTTGAAATCAATTCTGAACAATGTATTATTTTTGAAACTTATACAGATGAAAATCTGTTGATTGAAGAGATTGTATGCAAAAAATTAAACAAAACCATAAATTATAGTAATATTTTTTCTTTGCTAGATATAAATTTTAATGGCTATATATGTTTGTCTTATAATCCTTGTCCTACTAACTTTCAAGTTCATTTGCCTTTGCTTAATGTGGGAAATATAATGTATATAAAATATCATGATAATGGTAGCAATATCAATTACTATTATGATTCAAATGACAGATTATTAAATTATAGCTCTCAGGTTGAAACTGTACATTGTATGTATAAAAAAATTAATAGTAAAAAATATATTTGTTATTATTTATCCAAAAATAATGAGAATTATACATTACAAACGGCTATAGATTTTCTAGAGGATAACAAAATAATTAAAAGAGAAATTTTAAATTCAAAGCAGTTATCTTTTGAAGATTATAATAAACAATTACCTAAGTTCTCTGAATATTTAGAAAAAAATAAAATTCATTATTAACTTGTTTCATATTGTACTTCATGGTTTCTTACCATCTTCTAGCAATTTTCCATTGTTAGGTGAAGTATGTTATTTTTCATTCAAAAGTCGTTTCCTATGTTGGATACACCAAACGGACCAAGAGATTCAACGCATCTCTTGGTCCGTTTGTAATTGTTCTACTTTATTAAAAGAACTGAAAATAAATCATTACAAAATAAGACCAAGAACGCCAGAACATAATGGATAAGTACTGGTGCGATAGCACCAATAATAAATTCAATGGTACTACATTTTTTTATAAAAGTTTGTTTCACACCATTGACATATATACAAAAATTTATATTACCAAAACTTTTATGTATATTGATTTTTACACATTTTAGTGGTAAAATATCCTCATACTATGGTTAAGTTCAGATTGTTGTGGAAAGCAATGTTCCAAGTAATAAAGGAGTTAAGTTATGATTGATATTAAATTAATTAGAGAAAATCCAAATTTGGTTAAAGAAAATATTAAAAAGAAATTTCAAGATTATAAAATTGATTTAGTTGATA
The DNA here is from genome assembly GCA_003534295.1 of Clostridiales bacterium. Taxonomy (GTDB): domain Bacteria; phylum Bacillota; class Clostridia; order TANB77; family CAG-508; genus DNVW01. The sequence goes on along the minus strand of DPDV01000002.1, from coordinate 72,416 downwards.
AAGTCTTAGAATTAGATAAAAAAAATCGTGAAGTTAAACTTAATGGTGATGACTTAAGAATGAATAGAAATTCCTTAAGTAGCAAAATTGGGTTGCTTATGAAAGATGGAAAAAAAGATGAAGCTGAAGCAATAAAAAAACAAGTGCAAGATATTAATAGTCAACTTGTAGAAAATGAAAAACTTGAAGAGCAGTATGCAGAACAAATTAAGCAAATAATGATGAAAATTCCAAATATTATACATGAATCTGTACCTATTGGAGAAGATGACAGTAAAAATGTAGAAATTCAAAAATTTGGTGAACCTTTTGTTCCAGATTTTGAAATTCCTTACCATGCCGATATAATGGAAAGATTAAATGGAATTGACCTAGATTCTGCTCGCCGTGTTGCAGGTAATGGGTTTTATTATTTAATTGGAAATGTTGCTAGACTTCATTCAGCCATACTTAGTTATGCAAGAGATTTTATGATTAATAAAGGTTTTACATATTGTATTCCTCCTTACATGATTCGCAGTGATGTTGTTACTGGTGTTATGAGCTTTGAAGAAATGGATGCTATGATGTATAAAATTGAGGGAGAAGATTTATATTTAATTGGTACTAGTGAACATTCTATGATAGGTAAGTTTAAGGATCAAATTTTATCAAAGTCTGAATTACCTTATACTATGACTTCTTATTCTCCTTGCTTTAGAAAGGAAAAAGGTGCCCATGGTATAGAAGAACGTGGTGTTTATAGAATTCATCAATTTGAAAAACAAGAAATGATTGTTGTATGTGAACCTGATGATAGCTGGAATTGGTATGACAAAATGTGGTCATATACTGTTGAGTTATTTAGAAGCTTAGATATTCCTGTACGTACTCTTGAATGCTGTAGTGGTGATTTAGCCGATTTAAAAGCTAAAAGTTGCGATGTTGAGGCGTGGAGTCCTAGACAGCAAAAATATTTTGAAGTTGGCAGTTGTTCAAATTTAACTGATGCTCAAGCTAGACGTTTGGGAATACGCATAAAAGGAGAAAAAGGTAATTACTATGCTCATACTTTAAATAATACTGTTGTTGCACCTCCTCGTATGCTAATAGCCTTTTTAGAAAATAATTATAATCCTGATGGAAGCATTAATATACCAAAAGCTTTACAGCCTTATATGGGTGGATTAGAAAAAATTATACCAAATAATTAACGGAGGATAATATGTTAATTAAAAACCCTAAATTTGAAATTTCTGCAGTAAGCCCAAAGCAATATCCTGATAATGATTTGCCACAGATTGTATTAGTTGGCAAATCTAATGTTGGTAAGTCTTCTTTTATAAATACAATGGTTAATAGAAAAAAACTAGCTAGGACAAGTAGCGAGCCGGGAAAGACTAGACAGATAAATTTTTACAATATGGATAACAATTTCTATTTTGTAGATTTGCCTGGATATGGATATAGCAAAATGTCTAAAAAAGAACAGGCTATTGTTGGTAATTTTATAGAAGAATATTTGAAAAAAAGTAAGAATATTGCCTTAATATTGTTTTTAATAGATATTAGGCATACTCCTACTGCAAATGATAAATTGATGTATGATTATATAATAAAATGTGGTATTCCTTGCTTGGTTATTGCAAATAAAGCAGATAAGATTGCAATAACAAAAGTAGATAATCAAGTAGATAATTTACAGTCAATATTAAATCCTCTTAAGGATTTAACTTTTTTGCCATATTCTTCTGAAAGAAGAATATATGTTGACAAAGTGTGGGAAAATATTAATAATTTTTTAGATATATAAACAAAATATATTTATATTTTAGAATATAGTAATAATACTACAATTAGCGGGCGATTAAAATCGCCCGATTTTTGCTACTATTACTGTCATATCGTCTTTTTGTTTTCCATAATTGTTATCTATTGCCTCTGATAATATTATATCTGCTATTTTTTGTGCATCTGTTGTTTGCATGTCTTCTAATAAGTATTTTATCCATAATTCTTTGCTTATATATTCTGTATTTGATTCTATTACACCATCTGTGCACATTACTATTAGGTCGTCTGGTTGTAGGTCATAGTCGTATACTACTAAGTCCATATTTTCTACTATTCCGGTTGGCAGTTCTAGCGATTTTAATATTTGTATTTCTTTTCCTCTTTTTATAAATGTTGGACATGCTCCATTTTTTATAAATTCTAAGTTTCCCTTATACAAATCTAATATTGCTACATCTAATGTTGCATACATGTCTTCTTCCAAGTTTGCTATTAATGTAGAATTTATTAATTTTATTGAAATATCTTTGTCAAAACCTGCTTCCAATAATCTTTCTAACATTTTTATTGCTATTTTACTGCTTTTTCTTGCTTCTGGACCTGAACCCATTCCATCACTTAGTGCTAACAAATATTTTCCATCTTCTAATTTTGTCTGTAAGTTACTGTCTCCCGAAATTGGTGAATCTGCTTTTGTTGTTTTTGCAACACCTATTTGTATATTATATTTGTCTTGTAACATATATGTAAACTTGCATTTTGTTTTATTCTCTCTTAGCCCACATTCTTGATTTTGTATTATAAATTTATCATCAAATGCCTTGTTCAATATCTTTCCAATTCTCTTTATTTCGCATGAGGTTCCATCTAAATTATCACAGATATCTGTATATACATCTACAACATATCTTCCTGATTTTTGCTTTTTAATACTTATATCTTTTATATTTATTTCTTTTTGATTTAGCAATGTTTGTATCTCTTGCTTTTTTTCTTCATATTCATCAGTTTTCTTATTCATCTCGTTTGCCAGTTTAGATATTGCCTCTGAAACTCCTTCTAACTGGTTAGATACATTTTTTTTGCTTTCTTCCATCTTCTTTTTCCATATAAAGTTTAGTTTACTAATTCTATATGAATAATTAATTACTTTTGTAATTTTAGAAACTTCTTCTTGTACTTTTTTATTTTTCTCTTCAAATCCTACTATGTAATTATTATGGTTAGCAAAAATTTTAATCAATTCCTTTTCTACCATAACTTCTTCTTTTAGTAAATATTCAAAAACATCTTTTAAAATATCTTTATCGTTATATATATCATCATACAGCATATTTTCTTCTAAACCGCTTAAGTTTATTCTTAGCTCATCTATAAATATTTTTTCATTAGAAAGCTCTTGTTCCTTAAGTTCTTCTTCTGAAACAATTGTAGCTGCTGCTTCTTGATAGGTTTTTGCCATATCTGATATAGTTTGAGACATACTTGTTAATTTATATATTGTATCTTTATTTTCTTCTAAAGTTTTTTCTGTTGTTTCTGGAAGCATCTTTGTTTTACTTACTAAATCCTGAATATCTATTTTAATATTTTTAGGCACTGCTAAAAGTCCAAGAGAAGCTATTAAAATTTCTTGTATTAGTATTATAGGCACTGTATTTCCATTTGCAACATATGTTAATAACACATTTCCTATTATAAATCCTAATATAACCCCAATTTTTCCAAATTTGTTAAATATACCTGCTACCATTCCAGATATTGCATATGAAGCTATCATAACAGGTTCATTATTGCATATTATTCCTAAAACAACTCCTATTGTAATTCCAGAAGTTGCTCCTACAAGTATTCCATTTTTCCAACCTAATATTAGTACCAATAATATACTTAATATATTTTTTAAGTTATATCCAAATATTGTTGTATCCCCTAATGCAGTAAATGCTATGGCTAAAAGCAAGCTCGTCCCCATTACTTCTTCTATTGAAAATACTTTTTTTACTCCAGCTTGTCTAATAACTGTTATTGAATTTGAAAATATTTTGTAGAAAATATATGTACAAATACTTAGCATTATTGATGTTAATAATTCATATAATATAAATGTCCTAAAAAACATTGGAATAACTTGTACTAATAAAGTAGATACAAATAAGTGCATACCTAATCTTTTTTGTTCATTGACTTCATCCTGTATTTTTGGTTTTTTTATTAATATTGCTACAAAGAATACTAATGTTGTTAAGATATATGTCAATAAACTATTTGGCCCAAATTTTATAAAAGTAGATATTAAAGATATTAAATACATTATCCCTACAGGCATATTACAGCTCAGAGCTGCTGCTATTATTGCTAATCCAAATGGTGTTATTGTAAACATTATATTATCTGTACTAATTCCCACCATTGAAATCATAAAAGTTATTGTATACAAGATTATATTTTGTACTGTAAATAGGTTTTTTAATATAACCTTTAATTTATCTTTTTTATTTACTTCTATTTTCTCATTAATTTTTTGTTCTCTTTCTTTTGAAATGTTTTGAAACATTTTTACCACCCTTCACTTTTTTTATTATGTTCTATTTTAATACTTTGTTAAATATTTTTTTGTCGTTTTAGATACATAATTTAAAAAAGTTTTTTACATTATGCGTTTATTTTTTTTATTTTACTTTTTTATAAAACATTTTCTTTTTATAATTTTATCGTATTCTGTAGTAAAACACAACAATGTAAAGAAAAAAGGACGAAAACTCATCCTTTTTTCTTTTTATCTTAAGTACAATTTTTTATTTTACAAGAACTTTCTTCTTAATAAAGATTATTCCTACAACTAGCATTCCAGCTATTACAATAGTAAGTATATAATAGAATACTTGACCTATACCAAATGGTGGCATTACTGCAACATCTTCAGCTTTTGCTTCATCATTTTCTACTGGATCATTAGCAGGGTTAAAGTTACCAACTATACTTGTTTCCATTCTTCTACCCACTGCATTTTCTAGTTCTACTATTTCTACTTTACATTCATATCCGCCTTGTGCACTTTCTTTTGTAATTAATTGAGAAATTGTTAGCATGTTGTTGTTTAAATAAGCATTGTTTATATTATCTGCTTCTATTTTGCTTATAGTGTTAGATTGACTTGATATAGTGTCTTTTAGTCTATAATTTACTAAGTTATTATTAATATTTTCACCATCTTTTTCTTCTGCTGGTATTATTTCATTAATGTCTGTAATTGCGTTCCAATCCCCACTTTGAGTTTTATTAAATTGCATTTTATTAGGAATATAACATACTAATTTTTTAGCTTTTGATTCTACTTTAATTCCGGAATTTGTACGACCTTTTGCATAATATTCTAATCCCTCATATTCTACATAATCATCATTTTTCTCATTGATTTGCATTTTATACGTAATCTGTATTGTTGCACCATACATTAGCTCTTCATCCAAATACAATTGTATAAATCCTCCTGTAATTCCTTTTGTTGCAATTCTATTTGATTTCCATATTACGTTTTTTATTTCATTTCCTTTTGTTGCTTCTGCTGTTTGTGTAGCATCAAATACAATGCTTCCATCTGATAATGTAACCTTAACATTTTCTACATTATTGGTAATTTGTAATTGTGTTATTGGTCTTTCCACTAATCCTAAGTCAACATTTGGAATTCTTTCACCACCTTTTACCTCTGTTACTTCAATTTTTGGAGTTTTTGCTATTTTCCATGTATTAGTAGTTAATTCATCAACTAATCTTCCCATTAAATCGCTTCCATACTGTTCGCCCAAATATGTAGGTACTTTTGTTGGAGATGCTAATACTTCTGCTATATGGTTAGTTTGAATTTTAGAATATTCATTTACTTCTTTTACTCTATCCCAGTCATCTATTGCATCTGATACATATTTATCATTTAAATTCTTATCATATTCTCTTATTTTCTCTAAATCGTATTCTCCGTTTTCTAAATTTGCTTGGAATATTGTAGACTTGTAATCTTGACCATTATATGATTTTGTGTTTGAGCCAGTTTTTCCCAATATTTTGTTTGTTTCATTTTCTTTGTTATTTGTTAAAATTGTAGCATCGTCAAGTCCATACCCAAATAATACATAATAATCACCTTTTTCCACATCCTTAAAACTGTATTCACCATTTTGGTCTGTTGTTTCTTCTTTTACTACCTTATATGTATATTTATTATAATTTTTTTCATTATAGCGTTGTATCCAGTCAACCTGCTTTTCTCCTGTATCTAATTGATCGTTTATTCTTGTACATAATGCAACTTTTACACCCGCTATTTTTTCTTCACCTGAATCTCTTATACCATTTTTATTATTATCTTCCCATACACATCCATCTATTATATTTGTAGAATCTATTGGTGTATTGGAATCTGGTGGTGTTGGGTCATCACCGTCATCAATGGTTAGTGTAGCTGTTGTTTTGTCACTATCGTCCTCAAAGTTTATTACTCCATTTGTAATTTCTTCTATTGTTTCTAAGTTACCTGGTGTTGAATTTACATCTATCAATCCTGCTACTGTAGTATTATTTCCTATAATTGCTCCATGTCTATTTGGAGTTGATGTATTTGCTGAATAATATGTTTTATATCCATTTATTTCTGCTATATTAGTTTTTTCTCCAATATTTATATAGCCTTCAAATCCCTGTAAAGCCATACGTTTAACTTTATAAGTTAAATCAATTGTTATTCCTTCTCCTGTTGCTAATTGTTTATTTTGTAGTCTTATATATACTTTATTAAATCCTGGAAATGATTTTTCCGTCACTTGACCATATATACTTTCAGATACCGCTGAAGATTTATCTTTAGAAATATTTTTTCCATTAGTATTTACAACAGCTGATGTTAGCTGTAAAGAATCATCATAATAATCTACAACTTCTGTAATTTGTGTTTCTAGACTTTGTGATAAATTATATACTGTTATTCTATATTTAATCTCTACTTCTAAGTTTCTCTGACCCATATATTCTGATTGCTTTATAGGTCTATCATAATATTTATTATAGTAATATTGTGCATTTAATCTATTTATATATATACCTTGTTGTGAATCTGCATATTGTTTTGCAAGATTTATTTTGCCATTGTTATCTTTTATTGCATTTGTATAGTCATTTATATAGTCTTTAATACTATCTAAAGCATATGTTTTACCATTAAATACTGTTTTATCTGAATTTCCATTTTTTGTATTTGTAGTTGTTACTTCTACTACGTCTTTAGTTAACTGTGCATTAAATTCTTGCCTTCTCCATAGTCCTAAGTTAACATAGTTTGTCAATAAATCTGTTCCAAATGTTGCGTTTTTATTAGTAGGGTAATATTCTATACCACTATTAAATGGTGATTTTGTTAATGCTGACATTTTGCAATCTTCTATAAATTGTAATTTATTCCATGCCTCATTATCATTCATATCTCCAACTATACTTCTATATATTCTTACTTTTTCAGCTTCATTTGGATAATGTCCATTTGCAACAATAAACTCTTTTATTTTCTGGCTAATTAAACCTTCTGACCATTCGCTTGTTATAGCTCCATTGTCGTCATAATCTAAAGTTCCATATTTATTATATTTATAACCATCCACTAATTGTATTTTATCTTGTACATATGCTACACCTTTTGATGTTTTCTTTAAAGTATATCCCATTAGTTCTAATCTTGTGTAAGACTTATTATAATATATTCCTTCTTCTTCAACTAAATATGTACTTATTCCTAAAGTGTTTTTGCTTATATAGTTCTTTGGAGATGCTCCAATTTCTGCAAATCTATTATTAAATGTTTGTCTTCCTTCTATTGTGTTTTTTCCAGTATTTGTTTCAAGTTCACTTGCTTTTGAATTTGCTTTCCATTTTTCAAACCATTCTGTATTTGTTTGGGTATTTTTACCTGAACCCGTATTGGTTCCTGTTCCAGTGTTTTTTCCTCCGGTGCTTCCACTATTTCCATTATCTCTTCCTGTACCAATATTAGTTAGTTCTCCCAACATTTCTTCTACTGAATTATAGTTTTGAATTGTATCGCCAGAAATTCCTTTTGCCAGGTATTCTGTTGGCATATATACTTGACCATCATATTCAAATACAACATAATATTTTTTGCTTTCGTCTACACCTTCAAATTTGTAGTTTCCATTTGCATCTGTTAAAGTAGGGTTTATTCTATTGTATATGTTTGTTACACTATCAGCTGGCATTAGCTCTGCAAGTTTCATATCTTCTGTATATAAACTTACTTTTATGTTTTCTAAGTTTTTGTCAACATTATTTGTTGTACTGTTTATACCATCTCCTAAACTTGCTTTTCCAGTTTTTGCATCTTCCCAAACATTTCCACCAATTGAAATTAGTTTTATATCTTTTTGGTTTGGTATAACAATAGATATTTCTCCTCTTCCATTTAGTTCAATTGTAACACCTTCTGGAGCATTTACATTTATTATTCCTGTTATTCCATACTTATCTGTTCCATCTATTGTTATTAATTTTTCCTTTTTAACATCAAATTCTATTGCTCCATTTATCATTTTATATCCAGCAGGAGCTTCTATTTCTTCTATTTTGAAATGATCTTCTCCTTCTGAATTAAGTAGTAACGTAGGTGTTTGACCTGATATAACAAGATCTCCGTTTTCATTTGATGTTGCTTCACTTGTTTTTCCTGTTGGCCATGTTATATTAAACTTAGCACCTGCTAATCCATTTCCTTGTTCATTTACTTTCCTTGCTTTTATCTCATATGCATCAAGTAGGTCATCTGGATTTTCTGGATTTGCCTTAATATTTTTTATTTGTACTGTAATAGTTTGATTTTCTTTATTAAATGTAACTTTTGCATTACTATTTGCTGAAACAATTTCAATTCTATCTACTTCATAGGTATTTGTCGTTGAGTTATATACTTTATATACATTAAATACTATTTTTAATGGTTGCGTAATATATCCTTCTGGTGCACTTTTCTCTTCAACTGTCCATGTTTCAGTTCCCGAAGCATTTATAACTTGATGACTTCTTAATATATATCCATCTTTATCTGATACATACGTTAGAAGACCATTAATTAAAAATTCTGCTCCTTCTAGTCCATGTTCAACTCCATTTTCATCTTCATAAATTTTTCTCATGTTAATAGAATATGATCCCTCTTTTGAAGGTGGTTGAACTGTGCCTAGGTCTAAAGTAAATTCTTTTAGTTCTCTTTCTCCATTAAATTCTGTTAATTGTTGAGTAAACGCTGCTTCAAATTTTATCTTTTTGTCCTTATTAGGTTTTAATCTTGTTATTTCATTTTCTTTCTCTAAACTGCCTTCTGAAATTTGATAACTTATTCCATTTTTTACACATTCTTCTCCTTTAGCTTCCATCCATGTAAAATGCGCATATAGTTTTGCATCAGCTTCTAATTCTGTTTTTGGAATTAAGATGTAAAATTCTTTTTCTGATGAAGGTCTCATAAAATCAGTTGTATGTTCCACATAAAGTCCTGAAACTGGATCACTTTCCTCACATGGTTTAAAGTTTTTTGTATTCGTTATTTTATCATCTGTTATTATTTTATTTACTTTTATTTTTTGGTTTCCGTTTTGAATATATAATCCAAGTGTTTCGTTATCCACTTTTCCACCAATTCCACCAAATATGATTTCTTCATTTAAGTATTTTCCATTTACATATTTCATAGTGTATGGTCCGACTTTTATATATTTATTTGAATTACTTGTATAATATTCTGATGTTATATTATCTACATCTGTAAGATTAGTTGCATAGTTTCCATCATTAGAAAGCGCATTATTAACTCTCTCTTTAAATTTTCCATACTTTATTGCTTCATTGTAAAGTTGCTTAATGGCATCTACGTTGTCCCTTACAAACTGCGCTTTGCTACCATCAAGTTTCAGTTTTGCAATAATAGTTTCAGCATTATCAACATTTATTCCACCAGTTATTTGTAACATCCACATAACAATTTGCTTTCTTGGTGTCCATTGATTACAAGGATCTGCAGTAATAACATATGCTTTATCTGCTGAAATAGTTGTATGATTATTACTACATTTATAATATCCCCTAGTTCTTATTGTAGCTGGCAATCCAAAGTTATTTACATTATTAATTGCACTTATTTCAGTATCTGTTAATTTTCTTGACCATAAATTTCCATTTGCAGGGTTAAATATATCTTCTACTTTAGGCGTTGACCAGTAGTAAGTATATGCACTGCTCTCTCCTCTCCACATTGCAGAAGTCATAGCTAAAGTGACGTCTCTTTGAGTACAATATATAGCTCTTCCTTCTACTTTAGGAACTTCAAAACCATTGCTCTGTATGTTATCAGGGTTAACTTCAAAGCCTGTTTCATTTCCCCAATTCAAATTATCTTCTTGATTAGCATTAAGCATTGCAGAATATATTTCTTTATAATTTGTTTCTGCATCTGGAATACCATTAATTGAATTAATGCATAAAATCAATCCAGCCAATATAACTGTTACTAATAGTATTATTTTAACTGTCCATTTGTTTTTTATCATTTCTACTAACCTCCTTTCCTATATTTTTTTGTTCAAAACTTGTTTTTTTATCTCATATATACCAAATACCAATATTGCTAATATAAATAATGTAAGTGTTGTATATCCTACTATTTTACCTGTTACTATTGATACAGCTATATCTGCATTTGACATATCATCTTCTGTTGGTATTTTATTTCCTGCCTTTGAGTCTATATCTTGTAAACCTTGTTCATTATAGCTTTCATATATTTCGGCATTGTTATTTACTATATTTCCTATTAAATCTTCTGTAATATTATAGCTTAATACTAATGTTAGTTCTTTGCTTTGTCCTGGCTCTAATTTTACATCTGCTAATATAGAATTATATGCATTTCCGTCTTTTGCTAAAAACCAATCCTTATTTAACTCAGAGTTAAATTTTGCTTCTTTTGGTAAGTAGTCTACTACTTTTTTAACATATCCTACTGCTGTTCCTTCGTTAGTTACAATTATTTTGTATTCTACTATAAAGCTACTTTGTCCAACATTCTTGTTTAGAACTTCTACTTTTGATAGTTTTTCATTATTTTTGTTATATACTTGTGTTCCTATTGTTGGTGTTGTTAATGTTATTTTGCTTATATGTTTATCTAATTTTAAGTCAAATTTTTCTGCTATATATAATCCTATGTCTATGTCTCTAATATCTGTATCTTCTATTTTTAATACATCAGATACTGCTACTTTTTTATTACTTCCTTCTATTTCCATTTCAAATTCTATTGCATCTGAGTTTATGCTTGGTTCTACACCCTTCGCATTAAATTCTGTAACACTATATTTTTCTGTATCATATATAAATACTACTAAATATTCGCCTTTGTCTAGATTTAAGAATTCATATTTTCCATTTTCATCTGTTGTTATTTTTTTAGGCATATCTGTTTCTGAATCTTTTACTAATTCGCCATTTTCTTTATATACTAACATTACTTGCATATTTGGCAATAATGTTTCTGTTTCTTCTCTTTGTCCATTTTTGTTTGCATCTAACCATGCAGTACCAGATATTTTGTATTTTCTGTTTTCTAATGAAGGTTGAATATAAAATTTCAATTTATTTGTAGCTTGTATTTTGTCTATTGCTGTTGCTGTTAATGTTGCAGGTTCAATTATTACTTCTTTTTCTTGTTGTTCTCCTAATTGTTTTGCAACAAGTTTTACATTTATATCAATTTTTTCGTTTGGTTGTAAACTATTTATATCTATAGACAATATGTTGTCATATGTTGAATCCTCTACATATTCTGTTCCATTGTATATATATTTAGCTTCTACCAATCTTGTTTCTGTTGGAATTTTTATCTCTACTACATTTTCTGTTGAAACTAATTCTCCAATATTTTCTACAGTAACAATGTATTCTATATTTTCTCCTTCTTTTACAGTTTGTTTTTGTCCTTGTTTTACATTTTGTTCTATTTGTAATTCTATTTTCTTTCCATAGAATATAAATTCATTAGAATAATGCTCTGGTACATTTTTTGCACTTACTTTTGAAACAATATTTATTTCTTCTGCTGGTTCTTGTACTCCTAATTCTATTGTTACATATTTAGTTTCCCCTGCTTTAAGGTCTCCTAACAAGATTTTTGTAGCTCCAGATTTTGTTTCGCCATCATTGCTGTTGTCTTTTGTTGATATAAAATCATTATGACCTATAGATTTCATTACTTCTAATCCTGTTGGAATACTCATTTCCCAGATTACATCATTCATATCTTGTTCAGAAACATTTTTTATTGATGTCATAAATTCTATTTTATTTCCTTTTATTAATAAGGTTTGTGGTTTAATTGGAGTTGTTGTTTCAACCTTTAATGATGCTTTTTTAAGTGATAATTTGTATTCATTAGATGTTGTACCTGATGCTTTTACCTTATTTAATATTTCTACAGTTTCTGATAAATCTTCTATATTATTCATTTTAAGCTCATATATTTTTTCTACAGACTTTCCTGGTGCAATACTTCCTAATAATACTTTTTTGTTCTTCTCATTTGCTTCTATAAAACTTCTTGTTGAAACATCATATTCAACATGTGTTGTATGCTCTGGTGCATCTATGCTTAATTCAACATTTTCTGCTGTTGTTTCTCCCACGTTTTCTACTATTGCTGTGAATCTTACAATTTGTCTTTCTCTAACTTCTGCTCCTTCTGGCATATTTGATGTTAATGTAACTTTTAATTTTGGTCCTTCTCCTGTTGATATACCTATTATTGGAGAAAGCTTTGTTTCTGCTGATGTTCCAGCTTGTTCGTTATTATCATAATATACTTTATATGTAGTATATGAAGTATTATTGTATGGTAACTCTGATGGAATTTTTACTTTATAATTGAATTCCACTTTATCGCCTGTGTTTAAATCTGTATCTAATATTATTAAATATGACTTAGCTTTTTCCATGTTATCCATTTCTAATGTCCATGCATTTTCTGCATTTTCTAAATCCTTTGTTGCATTTGCATTTTCTGAATAATATACTTTTACTGTTTCGCTGTTAGCATTTATTTGTATTTTATCTTGCAATGTAGCACTAAATGTACTTTTTAATTCTGTATCTGTATCTATTTGTTTGTTACCTTTGAATGGTAGTCTTCCTAATATTTTAACATTTGAAATACTGTTGTTATTGTTGTTAAGTATAAGTCCGTTAATTGTTGCTACTTTTTCATCTGCACCTACTGCTATTTTTCCAACTTGTGTATCTCCTGACATTGATAAAATAGCTTTTTCTCCATCTGCATAGTCTTTAACTCCATTAGCTGTTACTACTCCTGTTGGAGCTACAAGATTAATATTTGTTTCTGTTATTCCTATTTTATTTTCTGTTTTATCATAAAGGTTTGTATTTTCATTTGTATAATACATTTTTATTTTTTCTTGCATACTTGGTGTTAGTTTTTCTAATGTTATATCAGCTAATATAGATATTGTTGCACCTTTTGTTGTTGCTTCTGAATTATATTTTGTTTGTGTACCTTCAAATGATAAAGTTAATACTTTATTTCCATTTTCAGTTGACCAATTATTGTTTTTTAATTTCAATTCATTCTCAAACAACAATTTTGCATCTGATATTTCTATTTTTTCAAAGTATTTTGGAAATACCAATTTTATTGTTGGGTTTTTATATAAGCTATTGTTAATATTTGAAGTATCTAATGTTGCTCTTATTTCTACATTTTCATTTACAGTTATTGTAGATAAGTTATTTTTGCTTATTGTTAATTCTGCTTTTGATATAGGTTCTTTTAAAGTAATTTTTCCCTGTTTTGTTTGTTCTGCCAATTCTGTTTTTCCTATTACGCTTGCATTTATTTCTTTAAATGATTTAATTTCTTCTTTGCTATATCCATTTTCGCCTTTTATTGATTTTTCTACATATATATTCAATGTACCTTCTGTTGTTGGAGCACTTGTTTTTAATGTCAATTTGTTTAAATCTAAGTCTTTACAATCAAATGTATATAAACCATCTTTTAAACTTTGTTTATTTATTGTTCCAACTTTTTCTAGGTTTGGATTAAATATATCTATATATCCTTCTGTTCCCAAAATTTTGTTAAATACATTTTCTGAAACGCTTATCTTAGTTGTATAAATTTCATTTTTACTAGAAACTACTGTGCTATATTCTGTTGTTCCATCTTTATAATTATCTGCCTCTTGAGTAAATTCTATTGCATTAATTAAATTTGCGTATGCAATGTTAGCTGTATATTTTACTGTATATGATGTTTCAACTTTTTCTTTTGCATTAAAGTTTGCATATATATGTCCTTTACTAATTTCCTTTGTAGCTTCTATATTAAAATCCACAATTTCATTTATTTTCTTTGTAATTTCTGCTTTTCCTGTAAATTCTTGTTCTTTTATTGTTTCTATATTATTATATGCTTCTATTTTTGCTGTAAAATCTGTTGATACATTAAATTTTTCTGTTGAATTTACATAGTCATATATTTCTTTTCCTTCATATTTAAAAGTAACTAAATATTCATCTGTACAATTCTTTTTCCATGTTATGTTGTTATTTTCTAAAATGTTTTCTACCTTTATATCAACTAATTTTGCTTCTTCATTATAGTTCCAGTTAGTTTGTACAAAATCTATTCCATCTTCTTTTCCATTTGTTGCTTTTGTATTGTTTGCCATTACTTTTATATCATTTGGAGTATTTTCATTTATTGTTGGAACTTTTACTTGTAATTCTGTTGTTTTTATTGGTAGATTATTGTTTTCTAATCCTGTTTTAATTTTATATTGTAAAATTACTCCATATTCTTCGCCTAATTTGTAAGGAACATACTTATTAATAGTTGCTTCTGCAACTATTTTTGCTTCTCCATTTAATATTAATTTAACAGTATGTTCTTTTTCTATTGCTATTTCTTTTCCTTTTGCATTTACATATGTACCATCTATTCTAACTTTGCTTTCTTGTATAAAATTGTCTGCTGATACAATATCATCTTTTTTTGGAATTATTGGAAGTTCTATTAATATATTTGAATTTGTATCTAGTTGTTTTAAATATATTTTGTCTTCCTTAATCTCTTGAATGTATTCATTTTCAAATCCAGTTTTCACATTAAAGTTTGCACTAGAAAAACTAACTATTCCATTTTTTAGATAGCCAGCTTCTTTTACTTTAATATTTAAATACATTTTTGCATCTTCTGTATTTACGTCTGATACTATTTCTCTTTTTTCATTTGCAAAGTAAACATCAAATTCTACATTTTGATTACTTGTTGCAGTATCTCTTGCTTCTGTTGCATATGCTATTCCATACATTCCTAATGTTGATAGCTCTGCAAAAAATATTATAAATGTAAGAACTGATGCTAATAATTTTTTTGTAATTTTTTTCATAAAAACCTCCCAATAAAGATTAATATTTTATATATATAATTATGGTTCACCCATATTAATACACTATAATTTTATTATACTCAATTTTAGTTTAATTTTCAAGAGTTTTCCGACTTTTTTCAACTCTTTATGTATAATAATAGACATTTTCATAGTTTCTATATATACATATACTATATTTTAGCATTTTTTATTTATTTTTCAACATATTTTTTACGCCCTTTCTCCCTTAATATGCTTAACACATTACGGAACTACATTTTACTCCTCTAATATTAAATTTATATTACAAATCATCGCTTTTGGGATGTTCTTTTTTGTAATTTTTTGTTGCATTAGGGACACGCCCTTTTGCAGTCATTGTTATTGTTTTAACTCCATTTCGTAAGGCAACTTAATATTTTATTTTGTTATTGTAACATTTTTTCTTTTTTCTAATATTATATTATAGTATTTTATACATATATTTTATAGAGGTGATTTTATGAATAATGGCAACAATATGGATATGGCTAAGTTAATGTCAATTTTGTCTAAAATGGATAAAAAGGATTTGGAGGCTGGCATTGCAAAAGCTAGTAAAATTTTAAACTCTAAAGATAAAGAAACTATTATAAATGAAATTAAAAACAATAATAATAGTAATCATTAAGTCTTACGGGCGATTAGCTTCGCCCTATTATTACCTATATAGAAGGAGGAGATTTTATGAGTAACGATATGTCTGATATTATGAACAAATTAAATAGTATGCTAAAAAACAATGAATTGCCTGATGATATTAAAAACATTGTAAATAATTTCTCTAACTCTGCTAAAAACGACTCAAGTACTTCTTCTAATAATGATACCTCATTTGATACTTCTGGTATAGATTTTGATACTATTTTAAAAATAAAAACAATTATGGACTCCATGAATAATCCTCAAAATGACCCTAGGTCTAATCTTTTAAAATCCTTAAAGCCTTATTTACGAGATAGCCGAAAGTCCAAAGTAGATCAGTACATAAAAATTTTTAGTATGGGCAAAGTTTTTGAAGCATTTAACCCATTAGGTGGTGACAAAAAAAATAATGTTTAATTTTCCTTTTTATCCTTTTTACAGAAGAAATTACATGTCTCCTTACGGATATGCTAATTATCCGTACAATAATCTAAAAAAGATAATGCCTACTTGTACAACGCAGAAAGAAAAGGCAACTGCAAATCAAAAAAAATCCGCAGAGCCTAAGCCTACGGATTCAAAGGACGAGGATATTCTATTTGAAATTTTTGGTATAAAATTATACTCTGATGATATACTTCTTATGGGATTACTTTTCTTTTTGTATACCGAAAAAGTTGATGACCAATATTTGTTTATTGCTTTAATTATGCTGTTACTTAGTTGATTTACTCCATTGTTATTTTGTCATCTTTTTCTATGTATGCATATGTTTTTAGTATATCTACTTCATCTCTTTCTATCTCTTTAACTATATTTGCTATTCTTATTTGTAAAGTTTCTATTGAGTTAGCAGCTATTATAGCTGATTTATTACCATTTGCTCCGGCATGTGCCAAGCCTCTAAGTGTTCCTAATATTACTACATTACCACCTGCTATAACTTCTGCTCCCCCATTTACATCTCCTAATATTACAATACTTCCCTCAAATTCTAGTCTTTGCCCAGATCTTAAAGAACCCCTATGGAATTTTGTTTCAGAAGTAGAAATTTCTCTACAATAGGTTTCTTGTATCCCGTATAGCCCTAGAGCTTTTGCCCCCTCAAATCTTACCTCTACATCTATTGCATCTTGTATTAATGTTTTAATTTCTTTTTTTTCTTTTGTTGATAATATTTTACCTTTTATTAATATTGGTGTTTTGTCTTCCTTATATAGCTTTTTCAACTCCGGAATCTTCTTTTTTAGATTTGCCATAACCTTTTTGTGGTCTGCTGTTACATCTATTTTTATAATTACTTCATTTTTCTTTAGTGTTACATTAATACAATCTTTAATTTCCATAATTGTTTCCTTTCTAATTTTGAATTTCTGTACTTGGCATTGCTGTTAAGTCCTCTTCAACTTTTTCCATATTCATTCCAAAATATTCTTGCAATATATCTCTTGCAACTTCTGCCGTGTATGAACCAGAACCGGCATTTTCAACTAAAACTACTACTGCAATTTCCGGTTCTTCATATGGTGCAAACCCCACGAACCATCCATTTATTTTTCCTTGTACGTCTGTTTGTGCAGAACCTGTTTTTCCACCTAGTTCTATATTAAAATTTGCGAATGTACTATATGCTGTTCCGCCTTCTTCACTTGTAACGCCTTTCATTCCTTTTAATATTGCATCTATATTTTCCTTTTTAATATTCAAGTTTTCCTTTTTTTCTTTTGTCAGTCCAAGTTTAGCATTTACAAATTTGGTTATATCTTCTTTTGAAACTTGATTGCCATTTACATCATTTATTGATTTTACAATTGTTACATCTATTGGTTCTCCACCATTTGCCAACATACTTATATATTTTGCCATTTGTATCGGTGTATATGAATTATAGCTTTGCCCTATAGCAGCTGAAAGAGTTTCTCCAATTTGCCATTCGTCCCCTCTTTCTTTTGCTTTATCTCTTGTTGCAACAATTCCTTTTTCTTCCATTGGCAATTCTACATTTGTTTTTTCTCCCAAACCATAGTATTTTGCATATTTTGCTATATTGTCTATTGTTGCTCTATATCCTACTTCATAAAAGAAATAATTACATGAATGTGTTATTGCTTCTGTAACATTTAGCCATCCATGACTCATTCCATAGCTATTCCATATCCAACATGCGGGTTCATGTGCTTTTTTATAAACTCCTATATCGTTTATTTTTTCTGTTGGTGTTATTACACCTGTTTCTAAACCTGCTATTGCTGTAATCATTTTAAATGTTGAACCTGGTGCATATACTCCACTTATTGCTCTATTAAATATATTATCTCCTTTGTTATATTCATCCAACTTTTTCTGGCTAATTCCATTTACAAACAATTCTGGTTCATAGTCTGGGTAGCTTGCCATTGCTAATATTTCGCCTGTTTTAACGTTCATTACCACTGCAGCCCCTGCTTTTGCGTCACTTCTTTTGCTAAAACCTCCACTTGCAATTTTCTTTATATTGTTTGCTAATGCTTTTTCTGTTGCTGCTTGTAAATTTGCATCTATTGTTAATATTACATCAGAACCCGCAACCGCTTCTTGTGTAATATATTCATCTGTAATAGTGCCATCTACAGACATATCTAATTGCTTAATTCCATCTTTTCCTCTTAAATATTCCTCAAACACATATTGTATTCCAACTTTACCAATTACGTCATTAATTCCATATGTATCTTCTCTACCATCTAATTCCGTTTCCGTTATATTTCCAACATATCCTAATATGTGTGATGCCAAGCTTCCTGACGGATATGACACCATAGGCTCGTTTGTAGCAGATATTCCTGGGAAATATATGCTCTGTTCTCCCAATTTTACTGCACTCTCTCTGCTAACATCTTTTGCTATTGTTACTGGTCTTATACTGCTATATCCATTTCTAGATATTTCATATCTTACTACCATTATTTTATATGCTTCTAAAATATTATCTTGTTCTATTTTATATTTTTCTTTTAATTCATAAAAGCATTGTTCCGGTGTAGCATCTTCTTTAATGTCATTTTCTTTTTTCCAATTAACTTGGCTTTCTTCATCATCTATTGTAAATTTAAATGGTTCTATTGATATTGGCAGATTATTTATATATTTATCATTATTGTTTTCTAAAATTTTTATAGTATTTAATATAGTTTTGTTTAATGTAGTTGTATTAATTTTTGTTTTATACAATTCTATATTAAATCCCATTTTAGTTGTTACCAACAGGTTGCCTGTCCTATCTTTTATTGAACCTCTAGCCGCTTTAATTACAGTCTCTCTACTTAATCTTGTATTTGAGGTTTCTCTATATTCTTTCCCATTAACTATTTGCAAATTAAACAGTTGAACAATAAGAACAATTCCAACTATGTATACAAGAATTGTTATTAAATTGTATCTTAAATTAGTATTTCTGTCATCATTATACATTTATTGTTCCTTTCTTGTTAAAAATACATTCCTCTTGTTTGCGGTTTAAACGTACTTTCTAGTTTTTCTCCTAGTCTCTGTATTATTGGGTACATTATAATTGTAATAATTGTATTATATATTGTTTCTATTGCTAGTATTTTTAAAAATAATGCTAACTCTATACTTGCATTTAATTTTATAATGTTTATTATATATATCCCTACTTCATATATTATTGTTGTACTTGCCACCATAAGCATTAATGTAATTCTGC
Source organism: Clostridiales bacterium (assembly GCA_003534295.1). Classification (GTDB taxonomy): domain Bacteria; phylum Bacillota; class Clostridia; order TANB77; family CAG-508; genus DNVW01. The sequence continues at coordinate 52,754 of DPDV01000002.1, read as the reverse complement.
TTTCTTTTGAAAAACTTTTATCTAAATATTCTCCTAGTAACCCTACTATTCCAAGCATTAAGGCTACTTGTCCAAATATTTTTCCATTTACAACATCTATATATAATCCCAGTACAATTCCTAAAGCTAATCCAACTTTTTTTCCAATAAAGAGCCCTATAATTAATACTAAAATTATAAACAAATTTGGAGAAACTCCGTATATATTAAACCAACTAAACAAGTTTATTTGCAAAAAATATATTACAAAAAAAGTTATTAATATAAGTATTATTGATAATGTTTTTTTCAATTAGCCCTCCTATTATTTTATTACCAAAACTGTTTCTAATTTTGAAAAGTCAACTGCTGTTTCAACTATTGCGTACCTGTCTGTTATATTTTTTGTGTTTACTATTTCTTTTATTTTTCCTATTTTTATACCCTTAGGATAAATTCCACCTATTCCAGACGTTTCTACAGTATCACCTTGCAATAATTTTGCATCTGTTGGTATATATGTTGCCTTTAAATTATAGTTTTCATTTAATGTGCCTCTTACAATAATGCTATCTCTTGAGGTACTTATTGTTGCACTTACCGCTGTTGCTGTATCTATTATTGTTTGTACCTTAGAGGTGTTGTTAGTTGTAGATATAATATATCCAACTAAACCTTTGTCAGAAATAACCGTCATGTTTGGCTCTATTCCATCTTTTTGTCCTACATTTATTATTAGAGTATTTCCAAAATTACTTATTTCTTTATTTATTACATATCCTGGTATACTTTCATAGTCACTATATTTTTCTTTTAAGTTCATATATTCTTTTAATGTTTCATTTTCTGATTTAATAATTTCATATTCTCTTAATTTTTGCTCTAACTCGCTATTTTTTTGTTTTAGGTCATCATTTTCAGCTTTTAGCTTATCTATATTTTGAAAAAAACTATCATTTCCTTTAATTTTATTTTTTAAATATACAAGGCTATTTTGTATTGGCATAACAATAGTATCAAAGGCTTTTTCTAGCCCTGATACCTTATTTGTTTCCACATTTGTTAATAAAACTATAATTATTAATATAATAATTGTTATTATTATACCTACTATTCCGCCTTTTTTATTTTTATACATGTTCTCCTCCGGTTATGTTATCTTTTCCTTCTAGAGTTTATTAAAACTGATTTTAGTCTTTCTAAATCGTCTATTGTTTTTCCAGTTCCTTTAACTACGCAATCTAATGGGTCTTCTGTGACATATACTGGCATTTCTGTTCTTATTGATAATAATTTATCAAAATTTTTGATAAGTGCTCCACCGCCAGCTAGCACTATTCCTTTTTCCATTATATCAGATGCTAATTCTGGTGGTGTTTTTTCTAATGTTTGCTTTACTATATCTATTATTTTTTCTATTGAATCTTGCATTGCTTCCTGTATTTGTGTAGATGTTACTGTTACTGTTTCTGGTAATCCAGTTCCTAGATCTCTTCCACTTACTTGCATACTTGTTTCAGACATAAGTGGCATAGCACATCCTATTTCTATTTTTATTTGCTCCGCCGTAGTACTTCCTATGGCTAAGTTCATTTCTTTTTTTATATAATTTACTATATCTTCATCAAGTTCATCTCCCGCTACTCTTAGCGAATTGCTTACAACAATGCCACCTAAAGAAATAACAGCCACTTCTGTAGTTCCTCCGCCTATATCTACTATTATACTTCCACTTGGTTCTGCTACATCTAAGTTTGCTCCTATTGCAGCTGCCATTGGTTCTTCTATTAAATAGACTTCTTTAGCACCTGCTTGTAATACAGATTCCTCCACTGCTCTTTCTTCAACTTCTGTAATTCCAGATGGTACTCCTACTACAACTCTTGGCTTGCCCAAGTTATGTCTTTGTACTATTTTTTGCATTATATTTTTTAGCATTAATTGAGTAGCTGTAAAATCTGCTATTACTCCATCTTTCATTGGTCTAACAGCTTTTATATCTCCTGGTGTTCTTCCGTAGCATTTCTTTAGCTTCATGTCCTGTTGCTAGTATCGCCCCTGTTTTTCTATCTATTGCTACCACTGATGGTTCTTTAAGTATTATGCCTTTTCCCTTTAAGGTAACTAAAATGTTTGCCGTTCCTAAATCAATACCTATATCTTTTGAAACAAAATTAAAAAATTTCATATTTTATATTCTTCCTTTCGTGTATTAAAAGTTGACTCCTAAATAATTTTATCCAATTTTACCATTAGTAAGCATAGAAACTATACTTTTATATTTTCCATCTCCTAATACTACATGGTCTATCATTTCTATTTCTAGCATTTTTGTTACTTGAATCAGCCTTTTAGTAAGTTCTATATCCTCATCGCTTGGTGTTGGGTCTCCACTTGGATGATTATGTACTAAAATTATTTTAGGTGCACCTATTTTTATTGCCTCTTTTAACACATCTTTTATTTCAAAAACAGCAAAGCTTGTACCACCATATGCCACATCTTGTATTTTTAAAACATTATTTTTAGAATTTAGCATTAGTACCTTTACTATTTCTCTTTTTTCATATTTCAATTCATTTATTAGTAAATTTGCTACATCTTGGGGAGATTTTATTTGTATATTAAAGTTATTAATTGGTCTTGATATTCTTTTAGTTAATTCACACACTGCTAATAGCTGTATTGCCTTTACTTTACCAATTCCCTTTATACTCATAAATTCTTTTATAGATATGTCTTGTAAAAATCTCAAACTGTCTTGTGTATTTTTTTGCATAGATAGTATTTTTTGTGCTAGCACTATGCTACTTTCTTCCTTTGTTCCACTTTTGATTATTATTGCCAATAATTCTGCATTTGAAAGTGCTTGTGCACCATACATCTCCAATTTTTCATAAGGTCTTTCTGATTGGGGGATTTCTTTGATATTCATATTTCTATCCTTTCTTCCCCCGTAAAATTCTTTAGAATAAATTAAACTTTTCTATATATAAATATTGCTAATATTAGCCCAATAATAGATGAAATATTTATTTTAAACATAAATCCTATTGTAAGTTTTATAATACTTAAGTCTATTGTTACAGGTGATGAAATTCCAAATTCTTCGCCATATGACACCCACCACAAGAAGTCAACTTTTGAAGCAAGCTCTCCTAGGAATCCACCTACTACCAATCCGCATAATATGAACAATAACAATATTAATACACTTTTATTCTTGGTTGCCATTTTTCTCCCTCCCACTTTTCTTTTGTTCTACTGTATTATATATGCAATATGCTTTTTTTTCAATATGTATAGGAAAAAAAATAAGTTATTTATTTTAACAAGGCAAATATGTCGAGATTTTCAAGAAGCTATATAAAAAATCACATTTTTTATGTAATAACCCCAGGAATTAATATTAGTTATATATTTGAAAAATGTGATTTTTGGTTTAATTTTGTCTAGAATTTTGTGATTTTTTGTATTGAAAACATTGGAATTTTGTGATAAGCTATATACTCAAATTTGTCGGAATATATCCTTACTTTTTAACATTCCTATCAAAAAATTTTTAAAAGAAATGTAGCGTAACTTTTTTTCCATTTTTTTATCATTTAATTTTATTTATATATGTGCTATAATTATTTTAATAATTATTAATGATGTATCATATTACGGCAAATTTATTAAATGCAAATGTCGAATTTGCATTTACCAATATTTTTTGTATTTACTATTCCTTTTTAGATTGTTTTGTGTTATAGTAAAAACTGTCACAATTATATGGATTTATAATATTATATGTAGTAGTGATGTTTGGAGGCTGTATAATGAAGTTTGAAAAACTTAGTGAAAATAAAATTAAAATTACCCTAACTTCTCAAGATTTAAAAGATAAAAATATTGATTTTCATTCTTTTATGTCTAACCCTTTAGAAAAACAAGATTTATTTTTGGATATTCTAGAAGAAGCAGAAGAAGAAATTGGTTTTGAATTTAAAGATTATCCTGTACGTATAGAGGCTTTAGCTATGGCAAATGGGGAGTTTATTGTTACTGTTACAAGGGTTGTACCCGATTCCAAAAACCTACATAAAAAAGTATCTGTAAAAAGAAAAAATACTAAAATAGATTCAAAATATGCTATTTATAAATTTGCTAGCTTTGATGATTATTGTAATTTTGTTAAATACTTAAAAAATCACAATCTTTCTTTAAGTTACAAGGTTGCAAAAAACATTTTACTATATTTGTACAAAGAAGATTACTACATTGTTTTTGATAATATTAATCTTAAATATTCTAATATTGCCAAATTCAATTCTGCTATTATTGAATTTGCAAAGTTTATTAGCAATTCAAGTCTTTTTATTTGTAAATTGCTTGAAAATGGCGAAATTATTATGAATAACAACGCTATTAAAACAGGAATTAAATATTTTAAATAATTTGCTCATATAAAAAACCTATGTATTATCTACGTATGCATAGGTTTTTATTTTATTCACAATATTTTTTATATAATTCTTTTAAATTCTTTTTATTTATCACTTTGTCTATTCCTTGTTTGCTTACCTGTACATATACTTCATCAAGCATATTAGCAATTCTTGGATTTATCTTTCTTCTGTTTTCTACATTTCTCCAATATTTTAGTTGTGTATCTTTTCTCCAATTTTTTCCATTATATGTTATTCCTGCTGCCAATTGGTCACATATCATTTCTACTGTATATTTATATGGTATAACAGGCACTTCATCTGTAGTTTCATAGTCATACCAGTATTCGTGATGATGTTTATTTCTTCCTTTGTGATGTAACCATGCTTTTGAGTACCCGCGTTCTCTTTTGCAATTTGTTATTGGACTGCTTTTACCATCTGTATAATACTTAGCCGATTCCCAAAATTCTGTAAAAGAATATTTGGAAAAGTCATGTAGAAATCCTCTTACTGGAATACCCGCTTTTATACTTAACCTAAAAACATAATATTTATGTTTTGTTACTGTCAAAAAATGTTTGTATGCTTTTTTTAGCATTTTTTTACCTACTTTCTTTATTGTCTATTATTACATTTTACAACAATTTTCGAAAAAATCAACCGTTTCTAAGGAATTCATGGCGGGCGATTAAAATCACCTCTACAACAACATTCCTTTTTCCTGATATTTCACTTTTAAAATCAAGTTTTTTATAATATATAACACTATTTTGTTGATTTTTTTATGTGTTTAATATATAATTTGCTTAGTATAATTAACTCGTCAAAATTGTGTTTATATTTTGTCGTTTCGTGTCGAATATGCACTTTTTTTGACTTTTTACGTTAAAAGTTTTGCTTTTTTGCCTTAATTATTATACAATAGAGAAAAATTTAACAATGGGGGAAAGTTTATTATGAAAAAAAAATTCTATAACCTAACAAATCCACAAAAAAATATTTGGAACATGGAGCAATATTATAAAGGAACGGCTGTAAATAATATTGGCGGTACAGTGCATTTAAAAACGCAGTTGGATTTTTCTGCACTTTCTAAAGCTGTGTCTAATGTTATTTTGGCACATGATAACTTCCATATAAAACTTACTAAAGACGGTAATAATATCAAGCAAATTTTTGTTAGTTTAGAAAACTATTTCGTCGAAATTATTGATTTAAACGACATGGCTGAGCTATTATTAATTGAAGAAAAAATGTGTCAAACTACTTTCTCTATGGAGAATTCTAATTTATTTTGTGTCAAAATTTTTAGATTACCAGACGGCACTGGTGGCGTTATCTCTGTTATGCATCATATTATTTCGGACTCTTGGACAGTTGGCCTATTTTGCAAGGAAATTGTTCAGGAATATACCAACTTGATAAAAAATACTAAATCTGATGATGTAGAATATTCATATATTAATTATATAAAAAAAGAACAAGAGTATTTAAACAGCCCTCGTTTTGAAAAAGATAAAAAATATTGGACTGAGGTTTTTAATACTGTACCTGAACTTGCTACAATTCCAAGCTTTTCAGCAGAATCTTCTAATCAAGTTTCTTGTACTGCTAAAAGACAGAGCTTTGCTATTTCTAAACAAATAATGGACAAAGTTTCAGAATTTTGTAAGAATAATAGAATTTCAGTATATAATTTTTTCATGTCGATTTTTTCGATTTATATTGGTAGAGTATCAAATTTAGATGATTTTGTTATTGGTACACCAATTTTAAATAGATTAGATTTTACGGATAAGAACACTAATGGTATGTTCATTAGTACTGTTCCTTTGCACGTAAATATTTTAAACGACTCTTCTTTCGTAGATTTTAGTAAATCTATGGCTAGAAGTTGCCTATCTATGTTAAGACACCAAAGATACCCATATCAAAACATACTAGAAGATTTAAGAAAATTAGATTCTAGTATTCCAAATTTATATAATGTTGTTTTATCTTATCAGATTACAAATACTGTAAATGATGAGATTGATTGTGATTCTCATTGGGTATTTAATGGTACTTGTGCTGATGATTTGCAAGTTCATATGGTGGATTACAACTCTACTGGCTTAAATGTTTTTTACGATTACAAAACATCAAAATATGATGTAAATGACATTAATAATATACATAATCGTATTGAAAACATGATTCATCAAGTATTATCAAATAACGAGATTAATGTTTCTGATATAGAAATTGTTAGTCCAGAAGAGAAAAGTCAGATTTTAAATGATTTTAATAATTGGAAAGTTGAGCTTCCTAATGATAAAAATGTAATTGAGTTGTTTGAAGATCAAGTTACTAAGCATCCTAATACTACTGCTGTTGTATTAGATGATGTTTCACTTACATATAACGAATTGAACCAAAAAGCTAATCAGTTAGCTAGATATTTACAAGAAAATGGCATACAAAATAATGATATAGTTGGTGTTTGCTTTAATAAAAATATAGAATTTATTATATCCATATTGGCTATTCTAAAATGTGGTGGGGTTTATTTACCAATCTCTGTAGAATATCCAAAAGATAGAATTTCATATATTGTTGATAATAGTAAAGCTCGTATAGTGATTTCTAATAAGGAAATGATCTATTTGGAAGATAAAACAAAAGTTGTTAATTTTTACAATATCAACTTGGATAGTTTTGATACTAGCAACCTTAATATGCACTATGACAATACACATTTATGCTATATTATTTACACATCTGGATCAACTGGAAATCCAAAAGGGGTAATGCTTTCACATAAAAACTTGATTAATTTTGCTTACACTTTTAATGATTGTTTTAATAGTAAATTCTCGATAAATGATAGTTGCTTATCTTTAACAAGTGTATCATTTGATGTAAGCATATGCGAGTTGTTTGTTCCATTGATATTTGGAAGTGCATTAGTTATTTATCCAGAGGAAAGTTTAACTAATATCGATTTACTATGTAAGATATTAGAAAAAGATAAGATAACATTTTTATACTTGCCACCAAACATTCTTCAAGATGTTTCAAGTTATATTCTTGAGAATAATATACAAACTTCTATGAACAAAATGTTAGTTGGTGTTGAGTCTATTAAAAATGGTACTTTAAATGAGTATTTTAAAATTAATCCTAATTTTGAAATTGTAAATGGTTATGGACCAACAGAAACCACCATTTGTACAACTTTTTATAAATATGTTTTTAGTGACAATACAAATGGTGTTGTACCAATTGGAAGACCTTTTGCAAATAACAAATTGTTAGTTGTAAGCAAAGGTGGTAGTCTTCAACCCGTACTAACTCCTGGTGAGTTATATGTTTGTGGTAACAATGTTTCTTCTGGATATTTAAATAATCCAGAGTTGACTGCAAAATCATTTATTAATTACAAATATACAAGCGAAGCACTTTCATATAGAACAGGAGATACTGTTTATTGGGATAATACTGGCCTTTTACACTTTATTGGAAGAAAGGATTTTCAGATAAAGATAAAAGGACATAGAATAGAGTTAAGTGAAATTAATAACGCATTAAGAGGGATTTCTGGCATAAAGAATTCGATAACTGTTGTAAAAAAAGTAAATAACTTTGATACACTTTGTGCTTATGTAGTCCTTGAAAATAAATCACTTACCGTTCAGGAAATAAAATCAATTCTTTTTGATAAGCTTCCATTTTATATGGTGCCTACCTACATAACTTTTTTAGATGCTTTACCTATCACAATAAATGGTAAAGTTGATAAAAAGAAACTTCCTGATATAGTAATTGAGCACACTGGAACGACTGAAGCAACAACGGATACAGAAATTAAATTAAAAAAAATATTTGAGACTATGTTAGATACTGACATTGTTTCTATTGATGATTCTTTATTTAATATGGGATTAGATTCATTAATGGCTATAAAATTCTCTGTCGCTGCTCATAAAGTTTTTGGAATTTATATTGATATCAAGGATTTATATAAGTATGATTCTATTCGTGCTTTAGCAGATTTCGTTGACAACCAAGTCCATTCTAATAAAAATTGCTTACCAGAAATACAAAAAACAAATGCTCAGGATTTTTATCCTTTATCATCTGGTCAAAAGAGAATTTATTACGCTTGTAAAATGGCTGGAAATGATAGTATTGTTTATAATACACCTGGCGCAATATTAGTAGATTCTAAGTTAAGTAAAGAAAAGGTTGAGTCTGCATTTAGGGATATTATAAATAGTCAAAGTATATTTAGAACAGTTTTCGTCATCGAAAATGAAGAAGTAAAGCAGAAAATTTTAGACAATGTTGATTTTGCAGTCGAATCATTTAACAATACAAGTAGTGAAATAGATTCGCTAGTAAACAATTTTGCTACACCTTTTGATTTAGAAAAAGCACCTTTATTAAGAGTTGAAATTCATTATATAGATAATAATCAAACATTACTATTGTTCGATTCTCATCATATTATTATGGATGGTGTCTCTCTAAACATATTAGTAAATGACTTGTTTAAGCTATATAATAGTGAAAGCATTGAACCTCTTGAAGTGGAATATACAGATTATTCTGTATGGGAGAACACTTTAATAAATGAAGATAAGCTTTCTGATGATAAAAAGTATTGGTCAAATTGTTTTAAGGATTTCGATTTTGAAACTTTGAATTTGCCTTTTGATTATACTGTGCCAGCAAATCAAACTTATACCGGCAATAAACTTTATAATCATCTTGAGCAGTCTATAATTGACGAAGTTTCAACTTTTGCAAAAGAACAGCACGTATCAACTTATTCTGTATTTTTAACAGCTTTATTTGTTACTCTTTATAAATATACTGGACAAACAGATATCGTTATCGGAAGTCCTGTTGCCAACAGAAGTATTGAATGCTTGCAAAATATTATTGGCATGTTTGTTAATAACATTGCTTTGAGAACAAAAATATTAGAAACTCAATCAGTTTTAGATTTAATTACTTTTGTAAACAATACTGTTACTGGTGCCTTAGATCATCAGATTTATCCTTACGATATGCTTGTTAAAGATTTGCAAGTTCCAGTTGATCATTCGAGAAATCCTTTGTTTGATGTAGTTTTAACTTATCAAAACCAGGAAGATACATCTACTTTGACTAACAACAAAGCTGAAATACTTCCAACTGTAACTAATACTGCAAAATTTGCTATTACATTAGAAATTGCACCTAAGTCTAATCAAATAAATCTTGAATATAGAAGTGATTTATTTAAAGAAAATACTATGACAAGTTTCTTAAAACATTATCTATTTGTTTTAAAACAAATAATAGATGGATTTGATGGTGAAGTTCAAAATATTAATATTATAACTGATGATGAACAAAAGTTATTAGATAAATTTAATAATACTTATGGAGAAATTAACAGAGCTCCTGTTTCTAAAATTTTTGAAGAGCAAGCTGTATTGCATGCTAATGATGTAGCCGTTATCTGTGATGATAAATTTTTAACTTATAAGGAACTTAATGAAAGAGCAAATAGTTTAGCACATTACCTAATATCTAAAGGTGTAAAACCTAATGACATTATTGCAATAATGACTAATCGTTCTTTAGAGACTATTGTTTGTATGCTAGGAATATTAAAAGCTGGAGCTGCATTTTTAAACGTAGATCCTACCTACCCTATTGACAGAACCGAATATTATATTAACGACAGTAAGATAGAACGTGTTTTAACTCAGAAAGAACTGCGTGAAAGAGTTGCGCAAATTAAAAATTCTATAGAAATAGACCTAGATAATACCGAAATCTATGGTAAACACACTTCTAATCCAAATGTTTCTGTTAAAGAAACAGACTTATCATATATTATATATACTTCCGGTTCTACGGGAACACCAAAAGGTGTAATGCTAAATCAAATAGGAATGTCTAATATGGTACAGGCTATGACAAAAGTATTAGATTATTTAAAAGAAGGCAACAAGCATGCTATTGCTTCTGTAACTTCTACACCTTTTGATATATTTGTTTATGAAATTATCGTTTCCTTAACACATGGTTTAAAAGTCGTTATGGCTAATAATGCAGAGCACAGAAATCCAAAACTTTTAGATGCATTAATAAAAAAATACAATGTTGATGTAATGACTGTTACCCCAAGTTTAATGAAAATAAACTATGATAATAGAGAACCTGATACTGCTCTTGCAAGAGTTAAAAACATGGTTTTTGGTGGCGAGCCTTTGCCAGAAAAATTTGTTCAAGACCTAAGAGCATTAGCAGATGACATAACTATATATAACATATATGGTCCTAGTGAGATCACTATACTTTCAAATGTTCAAAACCTAAATGGAGAAAAGGAAATTACAATTGGTCCGCCTATATTAAATACACAAATTTATATATTAGATAAAAATATGAAACAGGTACCTATTGGTGTGATAGGCGAAATATATATAGGAGGAATACAAGTAGGAGATGGCTACATTGGTAAAGCAGAAATGACTGCCGAAAGATTTCTAAAAAATCCTTTTGGTTCTGGAAAAATATATAAATCGGGTGATATTGGTCGTTGGACATTTGATGGTAAAGTTCAGTGTTTAGGCAGAATAGATAATCAAGTAAAATTAAGAGGACTTCGTATTGAACTTGGAGAAATAGAAGATGAGATGTTAAAAATGCCAGGAGTTACTTCTGCAATAGTTAATAAAGTTTCTCTTGATGGAAAAGAATCTTTATGTGGTTACTACGTAGCAGATAACAACTTAGCAGAGAATATAGTTAAGGAAAATTTGAGGAAGTTCTTGCCTCCTTACATGGTTCCTACTTATATTATAAAGCTTGATAAAATGCCTTATACTATTAATAGAAAGGTTGATAGAAAAGCTCTTCCTCTTCCTGTTGTAAACAAATTTGCTTCTGCAACTGTTGACATTAGATCTCTTAATTCAAACGAAGAGAAATTATTAGAAATTTGGAAGAATATCCTTAAAACAGATAAGATCTCTGTTGATGATAATTTCTTTGATATTGGTGGAGATTCTATTCTTGCAATTAATATGCAAATAGAGGCTTTGAAATATGGCTTGGAATTTGAGTATGCGGATATATTTAACTTCCCTACCATTAGACAATTATCAAAGAAATTGCCAAGCCCTGAAGAACATTTTATGGCAAATTATGATTATTCTAAAATCAATAATCTTTTAAAAGCAAACTCTATTGACAACTTGGATAAAATTGAGAAATATAATTTTAGAAATGCCCTTATAATAGGAAGCACTGGATATCTAGGTGCTCACATACTACATTCGTTCTTAATACACGAATCAGGTACAGCTTATTGTTTAATCAGACCAAAGAGCAATATGTCTCCAGAAGATAGAATTATCAGTTACCTAAATTTCTATTTTGGAGAAGATTTCTATAATAATTATAAAGATAGAATAAAAGTTGTTGCAGGAGACTTGGTAAAAGAAAATTTAGGCTTATCTGAAAGTGATTATAATGAAGTTGTGTCTAATGTTGATGTTGTTATCAACTCTGGTGCTATTGTTAAGCATTTTGGATTAAAGAAAGAATTTGAGGATATTAATGTAAAAGGTACTCAATATATAGTAGACTTGTGTAAGAAGAATAATAAGAGATTAATTCATGCTTCGACTATTAGTATATCTGGTTTTGGAGAAAAAGAGGAACTTACGACTACTCCTGAAGAAGAAGGTTCGAAATTATTTACTGAACATGATTTATATGTTGGTCAAAGTATTAAAGGCATTTACAGTACAACTAAATACAAAGCTGAAATTTCAGTTTTAGAAGCTATTGAAGATGGATTAGATGCCCAAATTGTTAGAATTGGTAATATCACTAATAGATATTCTGATGGAATGTTCCAAAAAAATATTAAAGACAATGCTTTTGTTAGAAGACTGAAATCATTTATTGAAATTGGAGCTTTCCCAAAAGAAACTTTAAAGCATGCTCTTGAGTTTACTCCAGTTGATTTATGTGCTGATGCAATAATAAAAATACTAGAATATAGCAGTCCTTGCAATGTATTCCATATATACAATCCGAATTTAATGCCTGCGCCTTTATTGTATAATACTTTATTAGATAGAGGCTTTGAGATTATTCCTGTTACTGATGAATTAATGTCATACATTATAACAGGTATATTGGAAGACAATAAAAAGAAAGATACTATTTCTGGAATTATACAAGATATTGACAAAAACAAAAAGTTCACGTATACTTCTAAGGTTAGACTAGATTGTGACTTTACAAATAAATTTTTGAATAAAGTCGGTTTTAACTGGGTTTCTTATGATAGTCTCTATATCAATAAATGTTTTGATTATTTTAAGAAAGTACATTTTATAGAAGGAGATAAATAAATGTTAGCTAAAATTTCTATACCATTATTTTTATTAATGTTGTCAGCCTTATCAATAGTCATTACTCTTATATATGTTCTAAGGACAAAAGGAAGATCCCAATTAAAGACAATTTTTTGCGTAGATTTGCTCTGTGTATTGGTTATTTGCCTAGGTGTAATATTTCAAGATATTCTAAGTAAAAACTTTAATTGGAATCCTTGGAACTTTGAAAAGTTTATTTATATAGGAACTTGTTTTTTGCCAGTCGCAATCTTTTTTACAGGATTAATTTTTGCTAAAAAAAAAATTACTTTTAAAAAAAGATATCTGCTATTCTTTATAGTTCCTGCATTATCACTAATAGTATTATGGACAAATGATTATCATCATTTGTTCTATAAAATATATTCATATTTATATCTTAGTGATTGCAAAGTTGGTCCATATATGATTATTCATAATATTTACTCATATACATTATTATTTCTTGGAGTTATCCAAATGGTAAATGTAGCTTCTAAAAATTCCGGTTTCTTTTCAAAGCAAACTTTATTAATAGTTGTAGGAATTAGTATTCCTTTAATTACAAATATTTTAGGAACAATAAAAATTATTTCTATGACTGTATACATTACGCCAATATCTTTTGCATTTACAATGTTATTTTTCGCTCTTTCTATATTTAAGTTTAAATTTTTGGGAGTAGCGCCTGTTGCATTGCAAACTATTGTTAATAGAATTTCTGACAGTTATTTAGTTTTAAATGAGAATTTACTTATAACAGATTTTAATAGTACTTTTTTAAAAACATTCAATTTAAGTGCAAGTGATATAAGAGAAAAAAATATATTAGAATTTCTTAGCACACATAAGCAGTATGATATGAATCTTCCAAAGTTAGAAAATTCTTTAAATAGAGTTAAGCATTCATCTGAAACCATAGTATTTGAACAACACTTTAAAAAGATAAATAAATACTTTACTGTTGAAATAAATAATATATTAGTAAAAGGAAACTCTCTTGGAATCCTTATGCTATTTAAGGATATTACTCAGCATAAATTAGACATGCAAGCTCTTAAAGACAACCAAGATATTTTAATTGAGAGGGAACGTTTGGCTTCTCTTGGTCAATTGATTGGTGGTATTGCTCATAACCTAAAATCTCCTATAATGTCAATTTCGGGAGCTACAGAGGGTCTTATAGATTTAATTAAAGAATATGAGGAGTCTATAGTTGACAAAGATGTTACTATTGATGACCATTTGGCTATTGCAAGCGATATGAAGGATTGGATTTCTAAGATAAAATCATATTTAGAATATATGTCAGATATTATTACAGCTGTTAAAGGTCAAGCTGTTGCCTTATCTGAAAATACTGTTGATTCATTTACGGTTGAGGAACTTACTAAAAGAGTTGACATTCTTATGAAACATGAGTTGAAAAAAGCCTTAATTACTTTGAATTTAGACCTTAAAGTTCCTACTTCCCTTATGATTCATGGCAATATAAATGGTTTGGTTCAAGTTATAAATAATATGATATCAAATGCAATTCAGGCCTATAAAGGTAAAGAGGGACAAACAATAGATTTAATTATAACTCAAGAAAAAAATGATGTTATTGTTTCTGTTAGAGATTATGCTGGCGGTCTTCCTAAAGAAGTTCAAGAGAAACTATTTAAAGAAATGATAACAACTAAAGGTAAAGATGGAACTGGAATTGGCTTATTTATGTCATATTCAAATGTACGTGCACATTTTAATGGAGATATTACATATTCTACAGAAGAAGGAAAAGGCACAATATTTAATATTATATTACCACAATAGTTAAAATAGAACTGTAATGTAAGTAAAACTTTACTTTTATTACAGTTTTTTTCATTTTTTTCATCTTTCTTATTGATTTTTTCCCCACTTTATAATATAGTATTGTTTAATACAGAGGTGATATTATGAGAAAGCATATTCAATCTAATACCACTACAGGATATAAAATAATAGCAGTTGATGATGATAGCGGTGTATTAGATTCTTTATCTGTCCTTTTGAATAGAAATGGTTATAACTTTGTAGGAATAACTGATCCAATTCAAGCAATAGAACGTGTAAAAAAAGAACATTTTGATTTAATGCTATTAGACTTTATGATGACACCTATTCATGGAGATAAAGTTGTTGAGGAAATAAGGAAATTTAATAAAGAACTTTACATTTTATTACTAACAGGACACAAAGATTTAGCTCCACCATTAGAGACTATAAGAAAATTGGATATACAATGTTATTGTGAAAAAAGCGATAAATTTGACCAATTGCTTCTATTAGTTGAGGCTGCAATAAAATCTGTTGAACAATTAAATGAAATAAATCGTATAAATAATGAATTATCAGATGCTTATAGTGATCTGGAAAAGGCATATTTAGACATGGTTGAAACACTTAGATTTACAGTTGAAGCAAAAGACCCTTATACTAGAGGTCATTCAGATAGAGTATCTGCATACTCTGTTTTAATTGGTCAGCATCTTGGTTTATCTGACTCTGATATTAATACCTTAAAAATTGGTGGCTTATTTCATGATATCGGCAAAATAGGAATTCCAGACAGCATATTGCTTAAAGATAGCAAACTTACAGATGATGAATATTCTGAAATTAAAAATCATCCATCTATTGGTGCACATATTTTATGCAATGCAAAAGTATTTCAAGATATTATACCTATTGTAAAACATCATCATGAAAGATATGATGGAAAAGGATATCCTTCTCAACTAGCTGGTGAAGATATTCCATATTTCGCCAGAATAGCTGCTGTTGCTGATACATTTGATGCTATGACATCCAAAAGAACATATAGAGATGCTTTACCTTTAGAGGTAGTCAAAGCAGAAATAGAAAGGTGCGCCGGAACACAGTTTGACCCTAAAATTGCTAAAGTATTCTTAGATATTTTGAATAAAAATTATGAAGAAATACAAAAAATTCAAGAACAATATAGGTAAATACGGACAAATAAATGTCCGTATTTTATTTATATTATCAGTTTTTTTAGATTTTCATTGATAATTGTGCTTTTTTCCTATCTTCATCTATTCCTATTATTTTTACTTTTACTACATCTCCCACAGATACTACATCTGAAGGATTTTTTACAAAACTATTGCTTAATTGTGAAATATGTACTAGTCCATCATGTTTCACTCCAACATCTACAAATGCGCCAAAATCTGTTACATTTCTTACAGTTCCTGTTAGTATCATTCCTTCTTTTAAATCTTCAAATTTCAATACATCTGCCCTTAATACTGGTTTTGGCATATCTTCTCTTGGGTCTCGTCCTGGTTTTGAAAGCTCCTGCATAATATCTTTTAATGTTATTTCCCCCACATTTAGCTCTTCTGCTGTTTCCTGCGTTTTTATTTCTGATAATTTATTTTTTATTATAATTAACTTTTCTTTATTTAATAAATCTTCTTTTTTAAAGCCGATTATATTTAATAGTTGTTCTGCAACTTCATAGCTTTCTGGATGAACAGCTGTTATTTCTAATGGATTTTTTCCATCAAATACTCTCATAAAACCTGCACATTGTTGAAATGTTGCTTTTCCCAATTTTGGAACCTTTAGTAATTCCTTTCTTTCTTTTATCTTTCCATTTTCGTCTCTATATTTTACAATATTGCTTGCTAATGTTTTATTAATTCCAGATACATAAGACAATAAAGAAGGTGTTGCTGTGTTTACATCTACCCCAACTTTATTAACTGCGTCTTCTACTACTCCTGTTAAACTCTCTGATAATTTCTTTTGATCAACATCATGTTGATACTGACCCACACCTATTGATTTTGGATCTATTTTTACAAGCTCTGCCAGTGGATCTTGTAATCTTCTTGCTATCGAAATTGCTCCTCTTAAAGATACATTTATATCCGGATATTCTTCTGTTGCAAGTTTTGATGCAGAATATACAGATGCTCCTGCTTCGCTTACTATAGCATAATGAACATTGCTTAACTCCTTTATCATATCTGACACAAAGTTTTCTGATTCTCTTGATGCTGTTCCATTTCCTATTGCAATAATGTTAACATTGTATTCTTTTATTAGTGCTATTAATTCTTTTTTAGCTCCTTCTACATCATTTTGTGGTTCTGTTGGATACACAGTTGTTGTAGCAAGTAGTTTTCCGGTTTCATCTATTACCGCAATTTTACAGCCTGTTCTATATGCTGGGTCAAACCCCATTACAGTTAGCCCCTTTAGCGGTGCTGCTAGCAATAATGGTTTTGCATTTTTTCCAAATACTTTTATAGCCTGCGTTTCTGCCTTTTCTGTTAAGTCAGAGCGTATCTCTCTTTCTATTGATGGCTCTATTAGTCTTTTAAAGCTATCTTCTATTGTTTCTTCTAACATTTTAGTATATTGCGTAGAACCCTTTATAATATCTTTATTAATCATTTCTAAAATAGTAGTTTCTGGTTTTTCCATTTTAACTTTTAAAAATTCTTCTTTTTCTCCGCGATTTATAGCCAAGATTCTGTGACTAGGTATTCTGTTTACTTTTTCATTAAAATTATAATACATATCATATGCCGATTTTTCTTCTTTTGTGCCTTTAACCATTATTATTCCTTCTCTATAGCACATTCTTTTAATTTGTTTTCTATAATTAGGATTATCTGATATATTTTCTGCAATTATATCTTTTGCGCCTTGAATTGCCTCTTCTACGTTTAAAACTCCTTTTTCTTCATCTATAAATTCTTTTGCAATTTCTTCTATATTTCTTTTATCATTTTGTTCAAATATTATTTGCGCCAATGGTTCTAGTCCTTTAGCCTTAGCTATTGTTGCTCTTGTCTTCTTTTTTTGTTTATATGGTCTATATATGTCTTCCACTTCTGAAAGTGTTTTGGCATTTTCCAATGATTGTACTATTTCGTCTGTAAGTTTACCCTGTCCATCTATTGATTTAATTACCTCTTGTTTTCTTTCTTCTAAGTTTCTTAAATATTTAAGTCGTTCATCTAAATCTCTAAGTATCTCATCACTTAAACCTCCTGTAACTTCTTTTCTATATCGTGCTATAAATGGGATAGTATTACCATCATCTATTAATTTTATAGTATTGGTAACTTGCTCCTCTTTTACATTTAATTCATCTGCTATTATTTGAATAATTTTATTCATCTTTTTTGCTCCTTTTTACATTTTTCGAGTTTTTTCTTACTACTTTACTTGATTTTTTCATATACTTAATATATCATAATATTATAAAAAAGGAAAGGAGATTTTATATATGAATTTATCAAGTTTTAGAGCAAAAGCTCGTGAAAAACTATCTGGAAAATGGGGAAAAGCAGCTTGTATAACTCTTGCATATATGGCTATAAATTTTATTTTTAATACCATTTTAAGCTATTCATTCAACGGCCTTAATACTATACTTTCTATCGGTTTTGCTATTATAAATGTTCCTTTAGCATATGGTTTATTAATCCAATTTGTAAAGCTTTATAATGGTGAAGATACATCAGCATTTAACTTTTTTACATTAGGATTTAATAATTTTGCTAGAGCTTGGAAAGTAGCTCTTAATGTGTTTTTAAAATTATTAGTTCCATTTATACTTTTAATAATCTCTTCAATACTTCTTACTTCATTAGGTATAGTCTTTTACTGGACTCAGCCTGCAAACCTTACTGTATTGGTCATTTGTTTAGCTATTATTTGCCCAGTTTCTTTAATATGGCTTATAGTAAAATCATACTACTATATAATGTCTGATGTGATATCTATTGAAGAAACTGAATTACAACCAAAAGATGCAGTTGCAAAATCAAAAGAACTAATGACAAATAACCGTTGGAAATTCTTTATACTTGATTTAAGCTTTATTGGTTGGGCTCTATTAGCATCTTTAACCTTTGGTATAGGTATGCTTTGGTTGTTACCATATATTCAATTAACTCATATAGCATTTTATAAACATATATCTAAAAAAGAGGATGTTATTTAATTAACATCCTTTTAATATACATAATTTTGTGGATCATATCTTACTCCATTTACTCTTACCTCTAAGTGTAAATGATTTCCTGTTGACCTTCCTGTTGTTCCAACTTTTGCAATTACTTCTCCCTGACTTACGCTTTGCCCTGTTGATACTAATATTTGACTACAATGTGCATATGCTGTTTGAACTCCATTTCCATGTGATATTACTACCAAATATCCATAATCATCTAACCAACCCGCTGTTGTTACAGTTCCAGATGCTGCCGCCATTATAGGTGTCCCTCCTGGTGCTCCAATATCAAGTCCTCCATGGTTGTTTCTTGTTCTTGGTCCAAATCTTGAAGTTATTATTCCAGATACAGGTTGTATTAAACTAATTCCTATATCAACTTTTGCATTTGAATTTCCAGAAGCATATCCTGCAACACTTGCGTATACTATCTGTGGTGGCGGTTCTACATATAATTTAGCCACACATTTTTCAACATCTGTGAATTCTTTTAATTCTGTCTCGTATTTTTCTACAATTCCTAACTCTTCTTTGTTATCACTATCTTTTTCCTTTAATTCCGCAATAACTTTTTCTGCCTCATTAAATGTCGCCACATAAGCCTTTTCCTCTTTATCATCTGTTATTGCGTAATATTTATAATATGCTGTCCCATCTTCTATAGCCTTTGCATAAATTTCTTCGTCGTTACAATTTACATTTTTCTTTAATAGGCAAAGCTTATATTCTGGCATTTGGTCAACTTGAATAAATGCAACATTTGATTGTTCTTCTGCATTTATATATTTATTTATCTTTTTTTGCATATTACTTTTGTTATCTGTATATCCAACAAATTCTCCATTTAATGTTACTGCATATGTCGGTTTGTAGTAAAAAAACACAATACTGCCAATAAAAATAACTGCTAATGCCACTAAAACAAGAATTTTTATTGTTTTTCTTGAGTATATAGCTACATTTTTTAGTATATTAATAATAAACACTCTCCTATCATTATAATCTGTATTATTTTATACCATTTTTATTTATTTTACAATAACAACTTCAACTTGAATTCTTTCTTCTACGTGCTTACATAGTGTTTTACTGTCTTTTCCTCATTTTTATACTGTTTTTCTTCCATTTTTATTCAATTTATTGTATAAAATGAATATTTAATGTTCATAATATCTTTATATTACTTATGAAAGGAAGGGTGAAAATGCCAAATTTAAGTCAAGTAGAATTACAGAATTTAAGACATTTGATAGGAGCACACGAAACATCTTATCAAAAACTAAACACATATGCTTCACAAGCAGTAGACCCACAAATTAAGCAAATTTTTACAAAATCAGCTCAAGATGCATTAAATACTAAACAAAAATTAATGTCATTTTTAAATGGATAGGAGGATTTTTTAATGGATGAAAAAACAATGGTTAACGACGTTTTAGACGGAGTAAAAGCAAGTCTTACAACATATCAAGGAGTCATTTCAGAAGCAGAAAATATGCAATTAAGACAAACTATACAACAAATACGCAATAGTGATGAAAGCTTTCAGTACGAGCTATTTAAAATAGCACAAAACAAAGGCTATTACAAACCTGCTCAACCAGCAACAATAACAGAAATACAAACAGTAAAAACAGAACTTCTCAATTAGGAACAGTCCCTAATTGTTCCATTTGCACAATTTTGGACATCCTTGTTTAAGAGCAGTCATTCTGTGTACTGAACTGCTCTTATTTACATATAACTCAATTTGTTATTCTATTATTTCTAATTCCGCAAATTTTGCCATTAACCTTTTATGTCCTACTTTATCAAACTGTATGTCTAACTTATAATCTTCGCCTTCTTGTTCTATTTTATTTATGGTTCCTTCTCCAAATTTTTTATGATAGATTCTTTGTCCTTCTTTATATTTAGTTATATCCACTTGTCTATCACTTGCCTTTTTATTTAATGAATTTAAAAAGCTCTCTGCCGTTCTAAACTGAAATGCCCCCACTTTTTCTTTAACTTCCGGTATTTTCTCTACATTGTCAAATTTATATGTTTTAACTTTTCCTGCATAATTTGTTCCATATTCCCAACCATAATTTGAGTCTTTAAATGAATTATTATCTTCATTGTCTATTTCTTCATAACCGTCTAATAAATCTTTTGGTATTTCTTTTAAAAATCTTGACATCTGGTTGTAGCTTGTAGAACCAAATATTGTTCTTCTTTTTGCACAAGTCAAATATAAATACTGCATTGCTCTGGTTATTCCAACATAGAATAATCGCCTTTCTTCTTCTAATTCTTTAATTTCTCCTATTGATTTATATCCTGGAAATATTCCTTCTTCCATTCCTACTAAAAATACCACTGGAAATTCTAGCCCTTTTGCACTGTGCAAAGTCATTAAAGTAACGGTATCTTCGCTTTCTTCCATATTATCTATATCGCTTGTTAGACTTATACTTTCTAAAAATTCTGCCAATGTGTTTTCTGCCATTTGCTCCTCAAACTCTATTGCTACTGTTAAAAATTCCTCCAAGTTTTGTATTCTACTTTCCGCTTCAATTGTATTTTCATTTTCTAATGCTTTTACATATCCTGTTTTATTTAATGTCAATTTTATTAGCTCTGATATAGGAATTTGGTTTACTTGCTTTCTTAGCTCTTCTATTACTTCCACAAATTGTATGCTATTTGCCTTTACCCTATTTAGCTCATATTGTTCTGCATATTTTATTATTTCATACATTGACTTACCTGTTTTATCAGATATATCTTGTATATTATCTAGGCTTGTTTTTCCTATGCCTCTTTTAGGTTCATTTATAATTCTTTTTAGTGATAAATTATCTGAAGTATTAAATATTAATCTTAAATATGCAATTATATCTTTTATTTCTTTTCTTTCATAGAATTTTAGTCCTCCAATAATTTTGTATGGAATATTTTCTCGTCTGAATATATCTTCTATTGCCCTTGATTGTGAATTCATTCTGTACAATATTACAAAATCAGATAATTTTAAATATTCTTCCATTTTAAGCATATTTATTTGCTTTACTATGTATGATGCTTCATCATATTCGTCTTCTGCTTTATAGATACAAGGTAGTTTTCCTTCTTCATTTTCTGTCCATAATTTTTTATCATATTTGTTTTCATTGTTTTTTATAACTGCATTTGCTGCTTTTAATATATTACCTGTACATCTATAATTTTGCTCTAGTTTTACTATTTTACTACCCGGAAAGTCTTTTTCAAAGTTTAGTATGTTTGTAATATCTGCTCCCCTAAATGAATATATCCCTTGGTCATTATCGCCTACAACTGTTATATTTCCATATTTTGAGGCTAATATAGATACTAACATAAATTGTGCTTTGTTTGTATCTTGATATTCGTCTACAAGTACATATTTAAATTTTTCTGTATAATATTCCAAAACATCCGGATTTTCTGTTAATATTTTAATTGTGTAGTTTATAATATCATCAAAATCTAGTGCATTGTTTTCTTTCAATTTTTTTTGGTATAATTCATATACTTCGCCTATTTTTTCTTTTCTAAAGTCTCCATTATATTTTACTTGATATGCTTTTGGTTCTAACATATCATTTTTTCCGTTACTTATTTCAGATAATACACTTCTATCTGTAAAAAGCTTATCATCTAATCCTATTGATTTTATACATTCTTTTACTAATGTTCTTTGATCTGTCGAATCAAAAATCAAGAATGTAGTGTCAAACCCTATTCTATCTATGAATCTTCTTAATATACGTACACAAATAGAGTGGAATGTTCCTAGCCACATTTCTTGAGATGCTTCGCCCACTAGTTTTTCTACTCTTTGTTTCATTTCGTTTGCCGCTTTATTTGTAAATGTTATTGATAGTATATTCCATGGTTTAACATTTTTTTCTGACAATAGATATGCAATTTTATGTGTTAACACTTTTGTCTTTCCGCTTCCTGCTCCCGCTATAACTAGGCATGGTCCTTCTGTTGCTAAGACTGCTTCTTTTTGTTTATCATTTAATCCTTCTATTAGATTCTGCATTTTTGTTTATATTCCTTTCTTAGAATTATTGTCTATCAGCATTTCTAAACATTGCTTTATTTCTTCTGCACATTGTTTATATGTTTCTATATTGCACCCCCATGGGTCTTTTATGTCCATATTTTTTCCTTCTTTTCCAATTCCAACATATTCTTTCAATGTATATACCTTACCAGTTAATTCAGGATACATATTTAGCACTATCTGCTTATGAGATACTGTTGCACATAATATTAAATCCATCTGCTCAATTTTTGTTTCTTTAATATTTGTTGCTCTATGATTATTCATATCAACACCATATTCTTTCATTACATCTATTGCACTATATGTTGCTGGTTCTCCACTATCTGCATATATTCCGCAAGAATATACTTCTACATTATCTTTTTCTTTTATCATTTTTTCAAGCATATGATGTGCCATTGCACTTCTACATGTATTTCCTGTGCACACAAACATTATTTTCAATTGTTTCACTTCCTATCTTTTTCTTTAGTATTAATATTATAACATTTATATTTTTTATTTTTCAACATATTAGGTAATATTTAATGCTATTATCCCCAATAATAATCCACAAATGTTACCAATTGCTGTCATTCTACCACTATATAACTTATTTGCTTCTGGTGTTAGCTCTCCCGAAACTACATAAATCATTGCTCCTGCTGCAAATGCTAAGCATAGCGCAATTATAGCTTGCGATATTGAACCTATTAGTCCACCAAAAAAGGCACCTACTCCTGTAGTTATTCCAGATAAAATTACGTAAAAAACTACTCGTATTGGGTTCATACCACCATTTTTCATTGGTACTGCCATAGAAATTCCTTCTGGTTGATACAAAAATAGGCAGTTTAACCTTTTATTTAAGACTAATCTAATATTTGACATTAAATTAGCCTTATGTTTTTTCTTTTAAGTTATTTAATTGTTTAAAATTGAAATATAAATCTACATGTTTATCTTGATGTATCTCAATTCTATTAATAATTACTTTCATAAATTCTGGTGTTAGTTCTTTTAACTCTAGAAATTCTTGTACAACATTTTTTATCTTCTCAGTATTATCTTGTTTTGATTCTTCTTTTTGCTGTTTAATTTCTAGGTATTCGTTTTCTTTTTCCCCTATTTCATTCTTAAATTTCTTCAATAATCTTTCATACATTTCTTCACTTATCTTATTGTTTAATTTGTCTACATACATTTGGTCAATATTATTATTTATCAATTTTATCTCGTTTTCTAGTTTTTTAAGTATTTTTCCATAATCATATTTTGTCATTCCATTTTTTACTTCTAATTCTACTTTTTCACTATCTATTTTTTGAAATAAATTTTTTATACAGTTAATTATAGTCTCTTCTAAATTAGAATAGCTAAAACCATGTGATGTGCAAAGTTTTAACTTTGAATTTCTGCGATAATTATTACATACCATATAATAATTGCCATTCTTTTTTCCTCTTACTCCTATTTTATGTTTGCATTCATAACAAAAAAGTAAACCATCTAGCAAAAAGGTATTTTTCTTTTCATTTCTATTGTAGTTTTGAACTATTACAATTTTTTGCACAGTATCAAATATTTTTTTATCTATTATTGCATCATGTGTATTTTCTACAGCTATCCATTTTTCTTCTGGATTTGGTCTAATTTTTCTATTTTTATAACTTATTCTACTTCTTTTATTTTGCACTGTTGTGCCTATATAAACCTTATTTTTTAATATGTTTTTTACTGTTTTATTTTCCCAAAATGAATCTTTATTATATCTTGATTTATTTGCTGTTGGAATATTGCTATTGTTTAAGTAATCTCTTATTGCTCCAACTTGATTTCCATTAGCTGCCATATTAAAGATGGTTCTTACTATTTTTGCCTCTGGTTCATAAATTATTAATTTATTTTTGTCATTTGAATCTTTTATGTATCCAAGTGGCGTTTTTCCCCCTACCCATTTCCCCTGTTTTTGCATTGTGTGAAGTGCTGTTCTAATTTTTTTTGATAAGTCTTTTGAATACATATCATTTAATATTGATTTAAAAGGTACAATATCATTATTTCCATTTGATGTTTCAAAAGTATCTATACCATCAGTTAGAGAAACATATCTAACATTGTTTTCAGGAAACCATTTTTCGATATATTCTCCTGTTTCTATGTAATCACGGCCTAAACGGGACAAGTCTTTTGTTACAACCATATTAACTTTTCCTGAATTGATATCTTTAATCATTCGCTGAAAGGCTGGTCTATTAAAGTTTGTTCCTGTAAAGCCTTGATCTATATATGTATCTATTAATTGGTACTTCCATCCTAATTTTTGCACATATTCTGTTAGTAACATTCTTTGATTTTTTATACTTTCACTTTCGTCATAGCCTCTATCTACGTCTTCTTTTGATAGCCTTATATAAATTGCTACCTTGTATATTGTTTTTTCTATTTGTTCAAGCATCTTTTCTCCCTTATATGCTGTTAATAACAAAAGCGGACATTAAAACATTGGCACTTATTAGAACATTTTAAAGTCCGCGTATTTGTATCTAATTTCTATTATATTTTATTTAGAACAAATTTTTGATGCCCAAAAGTATTTTTCTTTAAGGTATTAATTATTAAATATTTTATTAATCTTTCTAACTCTTCACCCTTTTCGTCGAAGTACATATTAATTTTGAAAGTTTCACTCATATTAATTCACTCTCCCTATACTATATATACATCCGTTTTCTTACAAAAATTCTTCCTTATATTAAAATTTATTTTTGATTTTTTTAAATATGTCCACATCTGTTCATAAATAGTTTAAGGGTAGGTATACCATATCTTTCGATATCGCATACCTACCCTTGTTAGTAAAATATATCATCCATTTTGTTCAGCAGCTGCTACATATGTTAAATACTCAGCAGCACTTGAACGAGTTAATTTATCTGCTTTTTTTCTATTATCATATTTCATTTATTATTCTTCCTCAACAACTTAATATTATATTTATCGATTTTATCTCGTTTTTTAGCTTTTGAATATCTGTATTATAGTCATTCAATAAATCTTTATTATATATAAAATTATTTAATATTTTATCATAATATTTAAAGCTTTTTCATAAACTTACAAAATTTATTTTTCTCAATTTTATATCAACATTTGTTTTTGTCAATGCTTAAAAATAAATTTCAAAGTTTTTTTCAAACTCTGAAATTTAAGTATTTATATTAAATTCAAATTGCCTTATCACGCATACTGTCTACTTTGGAATCTTCCTTCTGGGATATCATGTAAGCATATTGCTATTGCAAGTGATAGTCCTAGTTTTATTGATGCTTCAAATCCCGAGCCAATCGCTAACCCTTCTGGGAAGTTATGCAATGCTAATCCTATACTTACTATTATTCCTGTTTTTAGCAATGTATTTTTATTGTCTTTAAATTTAATCTTATTATTAAATTTTCTATCTACTAATATATCACATACTATCATTGTAACTATTCCAAACATTATTCCTATAAATATGTTTACTATGCCAGTTAAATTAAAGGCTTCTGGTATTAAGTCAAAACATACTATCGAAATCATAAGTCCGGATGCAAATGCTAAAACAAAACTTAAAAATTTCTTTGATGTATTTTTAAAGGTAACTCCTATTATTCCTCCTATTGTAGTTCCAAATGTGCCAAAGAAAAGTCCTATTAATGTTGTTTTTAGCAGATTGTTCATTTATAATCTCCCTTCTAAAGGCATTAAATAGATAGTATTCTACTTTAACCTTTTACAAATTATTTTATTACTAATATATTGAAGAAAAATTATAAAAATTACATATAATATTTTTATTTAGTATATGGTAATGTTTCATATCCTTCCCAGTTTGCTAAATGTCTTGCTAATATTACACAATCTTTTGGATTTAAATTTCCACTGCAATCTACATCTGCATTTAAATTTCCTTGCTCTGTTAATTCATATCCTTCCCAATGTGCTAAATATCTTTCTAAATGAGTAACGTCTTCTTCGTTAACTATTCCATCACAGTTTACATCTCCATATAATCTTGTTTCTGAGTATGGTAATACTTCATATCCTTCCCAATTTGCCAAATGCCTTGTTAAAATTAGACGGTCTCTATTGTTTACTTTTCCATTACAATCTACATCTGCATTTAAAGCTCCTTGCTCTGTTAATTCGTATTCTGGCCAATTTGCTAAATATCTTGTTAAATATTCCACATCTGCATTATCAACTACTCCATCACAATTTACGTCCCCATATAGTACTGAAGTTGATGGTTTTACTGGTAATGTTTCATATCCTGCCATTCCTTCTATATGTCTTAATATTATTAATGCATCAGCATCATCTATTTTTTTATCTTCATTAACATCTGCATTTACTCTTCCTTGTGGCGCTAGTGGATATCCTTCCATTCCTAGTAAACTTTTTTGTAGATATTCTACATCTGCTTTATCAACTATTTTGTCACAGTTTACATCTCCATATAATACTGATAATATTGGTTCAAATGGTAATTTTTCATATCCTGGCCAATTTGCTAAATGTCTTGCTAATATCATACCATCTCTATTGTTTACTTTGCCGTCATTATCTACGTCTGCATTTATCCATCCTTGCTCTGTTAATTCGTATCCTGGCCAATTTGCCAAATGTCTTAGTAGATATGTTTCATCTTCTTCGTTAACCATTCCATCACAGTTTACATCTCCATAAAGCAATGAATCTAAATTTCCTTCTGGTATTTCTGCTTTTTGTATTTGGATTGGTTGTCCTATAGATACTAATTCAAACTCCTTTGTTCCATTACTTTCTTTTAATTTTATTACTGCTGTATTTTGGTATATATCTATTTTACTAGTATCTTGTATATCAAATAATGAATTAACTAAAAAGCAATATGTGTATGTTGTTGTATAAATCCCATTACTATATGATATATTAGGGATGTCTATGCAATTTACGCTATTATATTTCTTTCCTGCTTTTGGTAATTCAGTTATACTTTCTAAGAATTTTTTCAACTCTATTTCAGAAATTTTTTCCAAATATTCTCCCATTCCAACTACATTTATTTCTTTATCTTCTAGATTTATATATAGTGTTGTTAGCAATTCACCATTAGGTTTATATATTTCAAAGTCTAATATTGTATCTTGTTGTGAATAATTTTTTATAATTAATTCGTCTTCAAAAATAGATTCTTTTGAATTACTATCTTCTTTACTATTTTGGTCGCATAAAATATTTTTCTTTAAATTATATATTTTATAGTTTAATGGTAATTCTCCTTCTTTTTCAACATCGTTTCTTCTTACTGATACAAATAATTTTGCATCATTGTCTTTAATTTGCATTTTAGATATCAATATGCTAATGTTGTCTGTTATCTGTATCGGTTGATAAGATATTGTTATATCTCTGTCAGATAATATTTTATCTTTCTTATCTGTCTCTGTAGATTGTGTAATCCAATCTTTTATCATGAAAAATACATTATCGTATCCCTTTGTTGTTGCATATATGTTTCCTCCTCCAAGTGCTAATACAGCACACGCTGCAACTGATAATATAATTTTTAGTGCTTTTCCTTTTTTCTTTGGTTTTTGTTGTTTTTCTTCGTTTATAGTTTCATTAATATTTTCTTCCATTTTTTCTCCTCCTATTATTTTTAGTTGATTTTCAAATAGTTCATCAATTTTATGTGGTATTTTTCCATCCTTAATATTAGATTTTATATATAAATCTTTCTCTTTATCACTAACCATTTACTTCCCTCCTTTCTCGTACTAACATTTCATATAACTTTTCTCTTGCTACTGCTAACCTTGATTTTACAGTTCCTTCTGGTATATCCAGTGTTTGTGCAATTTCTCTAATTGATAAATCATCATAATAGTACAATGTAGCAGTGAGCCTTAGCTCTGGTTTTATTTGTTCTAGAAGCTGAACAAATGAATCTTCACAATCATAAACATCCTCTTTTGTTTCTTCATAACTTTCTGCCATTTTTGATGTTATATCTATTACTTTTTTGTTTTTATTTATTAAATCATAACAGCAGTTAATTATTATTCTTCTGCTCCAGGAATTAAATGCTTCTTTACTTTCTAATTTACCTATGTTTTGGTACATTCGTATTAGTGCATTTTGTAGAGCATCATAAGCATCATCTTCATTTTTTAGTATTATCATAGTTGTTTTGTACATTACCTCTTTATTTTGCATTATCACTCTGCTGAATGCTTCTTTATCTCCTTTTATGGCTCTTTCTATATCTACCATTTTTCTTCCTCCTATTAATAAGACTTTTGCCTTTGTGTTTTAGTTCATTTTTTTTATTATATATCTTTTATCTTATTAATTGCAATCTAATTATCTTTTTTAGAAAAAAAACCTAATAGCTTAAATAGCCATTAGGTTTCTGTTGTATAATTATTTTATTTATTCAATTTTTTGTTTATCTCTGTTGTATTTTTACATATTACAAGTTTGACTAGTAATAGTTCATATATAACTCTGGTTAATACATTGCCTATAACTAATGTTAATAAAAATGCTAAAAAACTTATTGATATTAATCCAAATGATGACAATGTAACAAATAAAGCAACTATAATATACAGTATTTTTAATACGTTTTCTATCATCATTTTTTTAAATGTAAGAAAATCATACAACCATCCTAGAAATCCTGTAAATTTTCCTTCATTTTTTTTGCTCAAAAATGTAAAATATAATACTATTCCTCCAATTATTGCAAGTATTACCGATACAATTGTCCATATACCACTAGCTACAAACTTTGGTGAAGAATCTAATATTGTTGAACTCACACCGTAACTATTATACATTTCAAACTCCCCCTTTCTTTTTTCTTACATATTACAACAAAAAATTCCATTTTTCAATCTTTTTTTATATTTCTTTAAAATGGATGATTAAAATTGTTTATTTAAACATTAAGTTTAACTAGCAATCATTTGTACTTTTTAATTTTTCTGCTCTATCTGCGGCAATTAGATTATCTATCATTTCA
Organism: Clostridiales bacterium; assembly: GCA_003534295.1. Classification (GTDB taxonomy): domain Bacteria; phylum Bacillota; class Clostridia; order TANB77; family CAG-508; genus DNVW01. Next base: position 22,795 of record DPDV01000002.1, on the reverse strand, counting down.
TCTAGGTTTCCATTCAAAAAGTCCTCTATTTGATAAATAGACATTCCTATTCTATGGTCTGTTATACGTCCTTGTGGATAGTTGTATGTTCTTATCTTTTCACTTCTATCTCCACTACCTACTTGTGTTTTTCTTTCATTTGCTAACTTAGCGTCTCTTTCTTGTTTTTCTTTTTCATATAAACGTGATCTCAACATTCTCATGGCATATTCTCTATTTTGAACTTGTGATCTTTCTGTTTGACATTCTGCAACCATTCCTGTTGGTATGTGTATTAATCTAACTGCTGATGAAGTTTTATTTACGTGTTGCCCTCCTGCACCAGATGATCTAAATACTTCCATTTTTATATCTGCTGGGTTAAGTTCTATATCCACATCTTCAACTTCTGGTAATACTGCAACTGTAGCTGTAGAAGTGTGTATTCTACCACTTGCTTCTGTGTCTGGAACTCTTTGTACTCTATGAACTCCACTTTCAAACTTTAATCTACTATATGCTCCTCTTCCAGAAATCATAAATGATATTTCTTTATATCCTCCCAACTCTGTTTCATTTTCATTTAATACTTCTAATTTCCAGTGTTTTCTTTCTGCATACATTGAGTACATTCTATATAAAGTTCCTGCAAATAGTGCTGCCTCGTCCCCTCCGGCTCCTCCTCTTATTTCACATATTACGTTTTTATCATCATCTGGATCCTTTGGGATTAGCAGTATTTTAAGTTCTTCCTCTATCTTTGGTAGTTTTTCTTTCGCTTCTAGCATTTCTGTTTCTGCCAATTCTTTCAATTCTGGGTCATTCATCATTTCTTTTGCTTCTTCTAAGTTTTTTTCTACTTTTTTGTATTCTCTGTATTTTTCAACGATTGGCTCTAATTCCGAATGCTCTTTCATCATTACTTTCCACTCATTTTGTCTGCTTATAACTTCTGGGTCGCTTATTTTTTCTGTTAAGTCAATATATTTTTTTTCTACGTCTTCTAATTTTTGAAACATTTTTTCCTCTCCTTAATAAAATTTGACTTATTTATTATACAACATATTTATAGCTTTTTCAATGCCTCTGCAACTTTAAAGTTCTACACTATTGTATATACAATTTAATTTATCTAGTATGTTCTTTTCTCTATTTGTACATGTAAATATAATTAATTGATGTTGTTTATATTTTTGAGTTAAATATTTAAGTATATTTTCTAATCTTTCATCATCAAAGTATGCAAATGCTTCATCTAAAATTATAGGCATTTTTTCTTTAGAAATTTCTTCTATCATAGATATTCTTAGAGATAGGTATAATTGATCTATTGTGCCAATGCTCAATCTTTCTGCAGGTATATATTCTCCATTTTGAATCTCTACAATTAATCCGTTTTCATCATTAACATTAATATTTGTGTATTTTCCATTAGTTATATTTTTTATATTTTCTGATAAATTAAATGTAAATTTAGGTGTAATATTTTTTTTCATTTTTTCATATGCTTTTTCTAAAAAGTCTTTTGCTAAATTAATTTCATAGTTTTTCTGTTCAATTTCTTTTAACTGCTCATGTATTGTTGCAAACTCTTCTTCTAATTTTATTAAGTCTTCAAGTTTATTTACTATACTTTTTTCCTCTACTTCTAATGTGTTTAATTTTATTTTTTCTTCATTTATTCTGCTTGTTATTTCTTCTAAATCATTTTTACTATTTTCTATGTCGTATAACTCAATATTATATTTATTTTTTATTTCTTCTTTTTCTTTTTCTAAATTATCTTTTTCTCTTTTTATATCTTGTTCTATATCATTTTTCTGCTTTTGTAAAAAGTCAATTTTTGTATTTAACAAATCAATTTTATTTTTTTGTAAATCCTTATTTCTTTTAATTTTGTTTATTTTTATTATATATTCTAATACTAATGTACATGTTAATACTGTTAAAATAGTATATGTAATATATTTGTTTTTTAACGCTATTATACTAATAGCCATTAAAACAATCATTATTGCATTTATTATCCAATACCATTCATTTTTATTTTTCTTGTTTCTTGATATATTTGTTATTTCTTCTTTTTCTCTCTTCAAATTTTCTATTTCATCTTGCTTTTCTTCTTTAATTTTATTTTTATAATTAACCTTTTCACTTTCTATTCTTATTTTTTCACTTAATTCACTTATTTTTTTTATTAGCTCTCTTCTTTGCTCTTGTCCTTGTATTTTGTTCTCTAAATCTTTTTTCTTTTGTTCTATTGTTATTTTTTCTTGTTTGTACAAATTTAACTTTTCTAACATCTCTGATATATATTTAATTTTACTTTTTAGTATATTTATTGGCTTACCTTGCGTTCTTTCTGTCCCAACTTCTTCTAATTGTTTTTTATTTAATTTTTCTTTTGCTTTATTATAAGATAAATTTGAATCTCCTGTTCCCGCTATGTTAGCTATTTTTTGTACCAATACATTTTGTTGTTGTTCATTTAATTTGACTTCTTGTTGACCTGACATTATTGTTGATGTAAACATATTCTCGTCTAAACCCACCTGCTCTAAAAAAAATTGTGAACCTTCTTTTTTATCCATATTAAATTGTTTTGTTATATCTTCTAGATTATCATTATATATTTTAGCATTTTTTTTATTAAAGTCTCTAAAAATTTCATATTTGCTTCCATCATCCAAAATGTACTTAATTTTACCAGAAAATTCTTCTCCACTCCATGGTTTATATTTGTCAAAATCTGATATTTGTTTACCATTTTTATTCTTTGATATTCCATAAAATGCTGTTTTTATATATGTTAATAGGGTAGACTTACCACTTTCATTTTTCCCATATATAATGTTCACATTTTTATCTAAATTAATTTCTTTATTTTTTAATGTTCCAAAAGAATTTATTTTAATATTTTCTATTTTCAAAATTTATTCTCCTCTATTTTTCTAATATATCTAATCCTATTTCTAATACATTTTCTAACGTATTCTTATCTATATTGCTGTTTTCCATTTCATTTAAAATTTCTTTTACAAATAATCCTTTTAAATTATTTTGTCTAGCTACTGCTGATATGTCTATATCTGGTTTTGTATTGTCTTTAATTTTTACTATTCTGTCATCAATATTTAACTTATATAAATTATAAATATTAATTTCGAATTTTCTTTTTCCTATTAAAATTACTTTATATAAAATATTTTCTTCTAATTGCAAACTGTTCAATTTTTCTACTAATTCTTCTTTATCATTTATATTTGTTACTTCTACATTAATTTCTTTTAATTCTTTATTATCTACAGGAATAAACTTTAGATTAATTTTATCTTTTTCCAATTCTCCCACTATCATTCCATGTTGTCCTAATTCGTCAAATCCTAATGATATTGTAGAGCCTGGATAAACTATTCTTTGATTTTCTTCTGTATTATAGTTCAATTTGTGTATATGCCCCAGTGCAATATAGTCAAAACCCAATTCTTTTAACATAGACTTTTTCATTGGATTGTATTCTACATTTTCTAATGATCCATCTACGGTTCCGTGTACTACCAAGATGTTCAATTTGTCTTTATTATTTATTTTTATTTCATTTACTTTTAAATCTTTACAATAGAAGTCTGTAAATGCAATACCATATATATCAGCATCTGAAGTTTCATACACTTTTTGGTTTTGAGAAAATATTATTACATTTTCTGCCCATTGAAATGTTTTATAATAAGAATTATTTATATAAGGGTCATGATTGCCTGGTGAAATGAATACTTTCGTGTTAGGAATTTGTTTAAATAAGTCATTTATGTATTCAATTGTTGCTTCTCTTATTTGTTCGTTTTCGTATAAATCACCTGCCACAAATAAAAACTTAATATTATTTCCTTTTATATAATTTATTATTTTTTTTAGTGCATCTCTTTGCTCTATTCTGCGTATTTCTCCCCAATTGGTTCTACTATTTAAAACTACAAATGGCGCATCAAAATGCATATCTGCTATATGTACAAATTTCATATTGCCTCCTTTATACAGAACAATTGTACTCCATATTTATTATATTGTCAATAGAAAAAAGCATTCGTTTTGAATGCTTTTCATTTATGAATTTTTATTTGATGTATCTGAGCCTTCGGTTCCAAACAGTTCGTCAAACTTTGCTTCTAATTCCTTTTGTATATCATACGAAAAGTCGTCAGAATCTGGTAGGATTGGAGCATCTGGTATACTATTTGTTTTATTTTTAGGTTTTTCATTGCTTTCCTGTTTATTATCATCATCATTAAATAAATCATCTAATGAATCTACTTTTAAATCCTTTGGTTGCTCTTTTTCCTCTTCAAAATATGGGTTGTTTGGATTAAATTTTCTCCATTCTCCTCTGTTTCCAACGTCAAACTCCAAGTGATTTAATTTATATTCATTTAACTGCTTTATCATTGGTGTTTCAAAATAATAATATTTTTTTGCTTTTATTGGCTTTAAGCCTTTTTCGTATATGATACATAAATCATTATCCATTCTTCTCAACTCATCTGGTGTCATCAAAGCTCTTGCCATTATTTGGTCTGATGTACTATATCCCTGTCTAGCCATTTGTTTATCTTTATTTACAGAAATATTATCTCTTGTTATTGTTTTTTCTCCTAATGCTTTTGAAAAATATTCTACCGTTTTAAAAGAGTTACTTCCTAAGAATACGTGTGTATCACAGTTTCCCATAATAGTTTCGTGGGATTTTTCGTATACGGCTTCCAATTGGTCTAAGTTTTGCAATATAACACTAAATGATATTCCTCTACTTCTACTTGTTGATATTTTTTTATCAAAGTCTGGTATTTGTCCTATATTAGCGAACTCATCCAAAATAAAGAATGCTGGTACTTTTAGTCTTCCTCCACTTTTATCTGCAAAATCATATAATTGTTGTATCATTTGTGAGAAGAATATTGTAAGCAAGAAGTCATATGCCTTATGTGTATCTGAAGATATTACATACACTGCTGTTTTTCTGCTTCCTATTGTTTCAAAATCTATTGTATCTGTAGATGTTACCTCTGCAATTTCCTTTGAATCGAATTTACCAAGTTTCGACTGTAAAGAACTTAATATTGAACCATATGTTTTTTCCGGTGCTATTTCTATAGATTTATAATACATTCTTGCAGGGTGATCATATGGCAACTGGTTAATTAAGTCTGTAAGTAAGTTGCTTCCCCCATTTGCATTAGCCGCCCTTACAAGCTCTGAACAACTGGCTAGGTTTTGCTCTTCTTCCGGTCTTACCGCCATAAGGTAGTAAATAAGCGCTTTTAAAAGCATTTCTGCCATATCGTCCCAATATGGATCCGCCTTGCTTCCTTCTCCTTGTTGTCCTTTTACTATTGTATTTGCTATAACGTCTACATCTATTTCACTTGCTATGTGCATTAATGGATTATATCCGTCGCTATTAGCTGGATTAACTAAATTTAATACTTTTATGTCATATCCATTCTTTTTTAAGTATCCTGCTGTTTTATCGTATAATTCGCCTTTTGGATCTGTAAATATATATGATCCAAGCATTTGGTATGCATTTGGTATAGAGTATGATGCTGATTTACCAGAACCAGAACCGTCCAACTACCAATACGTTAACATTTCCTCTTTTATCTACTGGCAAGTAATTATTTTGGGCTAATATAATTCCTTTATTTTTACTTAAAATACTATATTGTTCTCCGCCCTCACTCCAATCACTTGAGCCATGCTCTATATCTGTATACTCATGTTTTGGTCTTGCCTTAAGTATTCCTATTACAGTAATTGCCAAGTATATTACGGAAAATATTTTTAAGGTTGACCAAAAATATTTTGCATATCCTTCTGAAAAAATCTTAAATAATGTTGTAAAGCTTGTCATTGCAGGTCCTAGTTGTTCTAAAAATATACTTAAGTCAAACTTTCCATTTGCCATTGACTTTCCCAATGTGTATGAAAATGGAGAAACTAGTATTACAGTTACAATTACCCATAATACTAGTGCTATAATTATGCTTGTTTTGCTTTTCTTTAATGCAGTATTTAATTTATATCCCATATTAAATCACCTTTTCTTTAGTTTTATCTTCTATTTTTCTTTTACTTCCTCATTCGCTTTCTCTATTATTCCATCTTTAAAAACTCCGTCGTATGCAGGTATGCAAGTAACATCTTCCCCTATTTGCATTGTTCCTCTAGCAATTGTCTTCATTGCTTTTTTTTCAAATTCGCCAGTAATAACTCTAACTTGTACATTTGTACTCATTATAATACCTCCTATATATCATCACTATTGTCTTCTTTTATCTCAAATGCAAAATATGACTTATATGGTTTTAATTTGCATTTGCCTCTTACCTCATTTGTTTCTTTATCAAAATATAGTACTGGTTTGACTTCCTCTGTTGTTTCTGGGTCAATTATTGATATAGGTCTTTTTAAATTTGGTGTATATCTAAATTCTCTATATTCCATTTCTTTTTCCGAATATAAAGTATTTAGCTTTATTGGTAATGGTTTTTTAGATATGCTTAATTTGCCATTCTCTAAAATTCCCATATTTACTATAACTTTTTCTTTGCCAAATGATAAAATAACTAATTTTTCAGATTCACCTGGTTCTTCTACAAAGAAAGTTTTTTTCTTTAAATCACCCTTAAGCTCTTCTGTAACAAATAATCTTTCAACTGTATATTTAGGAGCATTTTCGAAAATCTCTTTTTCTGTTTGATTAACTTTATATATTACTGTGTTTACTCCTTTTGGATCAGTGATACTAAAATATTTACCTTTTATTGCATCCATTTTTCTTCCTTTCCTATAATCCATTAATAGGTTTGTTCTTTCGTTTTTAACTCATTTATTATTATAGCATCTTTTTTGTATTATGTCAATATATTTATGCCTCCCTTGGATTATATCTTGATATCTTATTAAATTCTTCAAATAATTTTTTTTCTTCTTCATTTAAATTTTTTGGAACCATTATTTTAACTTCTGCTACTAAATCCCCTCTTCCGCCTTTTCCATCTTTGTAACCCTTGTTTGGAATTCTAACTTTTTCTCCACTTTCTGTTCCTTGTGGAATACATAACGAAACTGTTTCGTCTATAGAATTTATGCTTACTTTTGTTCCAAGTGCTGCCTCCCAAGGCGTAATTTTTAAGTCTGTATATAGATCCAATCCATTTAGTCTGTATTTTTTTCCATTTTGTATATTTATTTTAATAAATAAATCTCCATTCTTTCCACCGTTAACGCCTTCTTTACCTTGTCCAAGCAATCTTACCTTTTCATTATTTCTTATTCCTTCTGGAATGGTAATTGCAAAAGTTTTCATCTTGCCATCTATTGTTCTAAGAGATATCTTTTTCTCTGTTCCAAAAAAAGCCTCTTCTATATTAACATCTACTTCTGTTTCTATGTTCTCACCTTTTACAGGGATTTTTTTTGTGACTTTTCCATTTTCTAAATTATTCTCTCCAAAAAACATGCTAAAAAAATCTCCAATTGTTGAACTTTTGTTTGAGCTATTGGCTGTTTCCTCTTTTTTGTTTTTACCTATACGTGAATTCCACATTCTATCATATTTTCTTCTTGAAGCCATATCAGATAAAGTTTTATATGCTTCATTTATATCCTTAAATCTTTCTTCTGAAAATCTATTATTTGAGTTTATGTCTGGGTGATATTTTTTCGCCTGTTCTCTATATGCCAGTTTTATTTCTTCATTAGTTGCTTTGGATGTATCTAATCCAAGTATTTTATAATAGTCTTTAAAAATCATATTATGCCTCCCAAAACAATTATGACATAATTATAGCATATAGTCACTACAAAATAAATAGTTTTGCAAAAAAAATAAAAGGCAAAAGTGCCAGTTAGGAAGCATCTTCCCATACTGTCACTTCTCCTTTTTTTAGACTTTTTTGCACATCTATTACTCTTTGATTTTCTGAACCTCGCCATTCTAGTTTGGGATTGTGTAATTCATCTGCATATTGCCCATCTACTAGTACATCTATATAGTGCATTACTTCTTTATCTTTCAAGTCCTTGTCAAATTTAAAACCTGTCCATGCCCATAAATTTTTATTTGGAAATTTTTCTTTAAATGTTTTTGCAAGTTTAGTTGTACCTTCTATATTTTTAGGATGCATTGGTTCTCCGCCCAAAATAGACAATCCCTCTATGTGGTCATTATTGCAAAGTTCCATTACCCTATTTATTGTTTCATCTGTAAATTCTTTGCCTCCGTTAAAGTCATGTGTCTCTGGATTAAAGCAGTTTTTACAGTTAAAAGCACATCCCTGCATAAATATGGATACTCTTACTCCTGGGCCATCTGCTATATCCATTTTTCTAATTTTGTTGTATTTCATATTTTATCTCTTCCCTTCATTATGTCATAAATTTAATTATAAATTTTTCTTTACTCGTCATCTTTATTATCTATATGTAATACTCTTTCTTTGATTTCCTGTGTTCTACCTTTATTCCAAAATTGACTTCCTATATATCCACAAGTTCTTCTTGCAACATTTAAAGTATTATGATCTTTATTTCCGCAGTTCGGACAATACCATTCCAAATTATCATTTATCAAAATCTCTCCATCAAATCCACATTTTTGGCAATAGTCTGATTTTGTATTTAGTTCTGCGTACATAATATTATCATATATAAATTGAATTACTTGTAATACAACTTCTAAGTTGTTTTGTAGATTTGGCGTTTCTATATATGATATAGCTCCTCCAGGACTCAATTTTTGGAATTTGCTTTCTAATTTTAGCTTAGAAAATGCATCTATATCTTCAAATACTGGTACATGGTAAGAATTTGTAATATAGTTTCTGTCTGTAATTCCTTCTACTACTCCAAATCTCTTTTTTAGACATTTCGCAAATTTATATGTTGTAGATTCTATTGGTGTTCCATATACACTGTAATCTATTTGTTCTGCTTCTTTCCACTGTTTACATTTGTCATTTAGTTTTTGCATTACCTTTAATGCAAAAGCTTCTCCAACTCCACCATCTGTATGACTGTTACCTGTCATGTATTTTACACATTCATATAACCCTGCATATCCTAGTGATATTGTTGAATAACCATTATGTAATAGTTTGTCTATGCTTTCACCTTTTTTTAGTCTTGCTAATGCTCCATGTTGCCATAAAATTGGTGCTACATCACTTGTTACTTTGCTTAATCTCTCATGCCTAATTCTTAAAGCCTTATGGCATAGCTCTAATCTTTCTTCATATATTTTCCAGAATTTATCTTCATCTTGGTTTGAAGATAATGCTACATCTACCAAGTTTATTGTTACAACTCCTTGATTAAATCTTCCATAATACTTTGGTTTATTAGTTTCTGGATCTACATATGGGGTTAAGAATGAACGGCAACCCATACATGGATAACAATTTCCATTTCCGTTTTTATCTATTTTATATTCTTTCATTTTCTTTTCTGAAATATAATCTGGTACTAATCTTTTTGCAGTACATTTTGCTGCTAATTCTGTTAAGTACCAATACTTACTTCCTTTACGGATGTTGTCTTCTTCTAATATATACAATAATTTTGGAAATGCAGGTGTTATATAAACTCCTTTTTCATTTTTGAAACCTTCTATTCTTTGTTTTAAGAATTCTTCTATAATCATTGCCAATTCTTTTTTGTATTCGTCTGTTTCTCCTAAATACATGCAAACTGATAAGAATGGTGCTTGTCCATTTGTATTTGTCATTGAGTTTACCTGATAATTAAATGTTTGAACTCCATCTTCAATTTCTTTCTTTATGTCTTGCTTTGCATATTCTTCACATTGTTTCTCTGATAATCCTCTTTGTTTATATTTTTTATAATATCTGTCATAACTACTTCTTACAAATGGTGCCAAATGTGTTAGGGAAACTGTTGCTCCACCATATGTAGATGATGTAACTCCTAAAATTATTTGTGTAGCTATAGTCATTGCAGTCAAAAATCTATGTGGTTTTTCTATCATAACTCCATTCATTATTGTTCCATTTTGTAGCATGTCCTCTAAATTAATTAATTCACAATTTGTTAAAGCATTTTGCGCAAAATAATCTGCATCATGAAAATGAATAATTCCCTCATCATGTGCTTTTACTACATCTTCCGGTAATAAAAATCTTCTTGTTATATCTGTACTTGTTATTCCCGCTAAGTAATCTCTTTGAGTTGTTACAACTTGTGCATTTTTGTTTGAATTCTCGTTATTCCAGTACTCGTTTTCTCCTTCTATTAGTTCTTTTATTGACTGATCTGTTGTGTTTGATTTTCTTACTAATGCTCTTGTATAACGATATGTAATATATTTTTTTGATAGTGCATATTTTCCAAAAGACATTAATTGTTCCTCAATAATGTCTTGTATATCTTCTACTAAAATTCTCTTTTTGTCTAGCTCCTCTATATAGTTTATAATCTCATTTATCTCTTCCTTAGAAGCACGCTCTTTTGGTTTTACCTCTTTATTTGCTTTTTCTATAGCTGTTCTTATTTTAGACCTATCAAAGTCTACTATTTTTCCATCTCTTTTAATTACCTGCATGTGAGTACCCCCTTATATATTTTGTTTATTTTATCTCTGTACAGCAGAGGATTTCTTTAGTTATTTTCAATTTCTTCTTATGTGATAATTTTTTGTTTTCGTTTTTAATTTATCCTTATAATATCCTATCTTTTTTATAATGTCAAACGCATATTTGTTATGTAACATATGCTTTTCTTTTATTGTTTTTTTAATATTTTCCGGCTATTTTTCCATTAATTTCAAACTGTTTTTTTGACAACTTTTTTGTTGAAACGCCTATTTGCCTACGTTTTTATTTTATATTACAAAATTATTACAGTTTTGTTACAAATTCATATCATCCGAAGGGCTGTCCCTTTAAAATACATTTTTAATATGATAAACATAGTTTTTATCTGCTATATATATTTCTATTATATCCATTCTAATAGCTTCTTCCTCTAATTTATTTATATATATATAATATTCTATTGTTTTTTTTAAATGTTTTTGCTTTATTTTATTTACAGAATCTACAGGTTCTCCATAATCAGAGTTGGTACGCGTTTTTACCTCCACAAATACATACTCTTTATTATCTTTTGCTATAATATCTATTTCTCCTTGTTTACAACTAAAATTTCTATTTAATATTTCATAGTTTTGACTTTTTAAATAGTTTGTTGCAATTTGTTCACCTAATATACCTAATTCATGTTTTAAATACATATATTACTCCTAACATTTGCAAATGCTATTGCCGGGCATGCTTTTTACATAACCATCTATTTCCATCAAAGATAAAATACTATTTAACTCTTGCATATTTATATTGGCCTTTCTACTTATTTCGTTTATATTTATAGGTTCATATTGAAGATATCTATATATTTTTTGATACTGTTCTGGCATTTCGATTTCTTTTTCTTGCTCTTCAGGTAATATATAAAAATCTAATATATCTTCAGGTGATGTAATTAATATAGCTCCTTGCTTTAATAGTCTATTTGTCCCAACTCCTTGTTTGCTGTCTATATTGCTTGGTATACAAAAAAGTGGCTTTTGAGCTTCTATGGTATATTTAGCTGTTATACTGCTTCCACTTCTATAACCCGCTTCTACTACTAAAGTTCCCATTGCTAGTCCGCTAATTATTCTATTTCTTTGAGGAAATGTTGTTAAGTCTGCCTTTCTACTTGGTTCATATTCACTAACAATGCATCCACCACATCTTATAATTTGATTATACAAATTAGTATGCTCTTCTGGAAATATATGCTCAAATCCACTTCCTATAACAGCAATTGTACGTCCCTTTTGACTTAATGCACCTAAATGTGCCTCCGCATCTATTCCCATTGCTAATCCACTTACTACACATATATTGTTTTTTGAAAGTTCCTTTGCAAAATCAAAAGCATATTTTTTTCCATATTGAGTACAATCTCTAGAGCCCACAATTGCTATTGAATTTTTGCTTAATAATGTATAATCTCCTTCTACATATATTTTTTTAGGGGGTGTTTTTACATTCAATAATCTATGTGGATATTCAACATCTGTAACTTTTATTATTTTAATATTCAATGCCTCCATTCTTTTTTCTGTTAATTTTTCCAATATTTTTTATCTAAATTTCTATATTGTATTGCTTCTGCTATATGCTCTTTTTGTATATTTTTCGCTTCCGCCAAATCAGCTATTGTTCTTGCAACTTTTAATATTCTAACATGTGCTCTTGCACTTAAATGCAATTTTTCAAATGCATATTGTAATATTTTTTTACTTTCTTCATCTAGTTTGCAATACCTTTCTACTAATTTGGGCGTTAGTTGTGAATTTGAATATATCTTATCTTCTTTATATCTTTTCAATTGAATTTTTCTTGCCATATTTACTCTCTGTTTTATCATTTCTGATGATTCTATTTTGATATTTTCCACTTGTAATTTTTCATATTTTACCGGAGTTACTTCTATTTGAATATCTATTCTATCCAATAGTGGTCCACTTATTTTTCCCATATATCTATTTATTGCTTGCTCACTGCAATTACATTCTTTGTCTGATGCACCATAAAACCCACATGGACATGGATTCATAGAAGCAACAAACATAAAATCACATGGATATGTTAATGTTGCATTTACCCTGCTTATTGTAACAATATTATCTTCTAGTGGTGCTCTTAAAACTTCTAGTGTATTTTTATTAAATTCTGGTAATTCATCTAAAAAAAGTACTCCATAATGTGCCAAACTTATTTCTCCTGGCTTTGGAACTTTTCCACCGCCTATTAAGGAGATTGGCGATATTGTATGGTGTGGAGCTCTAAATGGTCTTGTTGTTATTAGTGGACATTTTTGCGTTAATTTTCCACTTATACTATGTATTTTGGTTATTTCTAGGGCTTCTTCAAAGGTTAAATCAGGCAATATAGATGGTATTCTTCGTGCTAGCATTGTTTTGCCAGAACCGAGGAGAGCCGTATTAACAGTACATTATGCCCACCTGCTGCAGATATTTCTAATGCTCTTTTAACATTTTCTTGTCCTTTTACATCAGAAAAGTCCAAGGCATATTTGTTATTTTTATTAAGTATTTCTTCTGCGTCTATTTTTTCCTCATTTATTACTATCTCTCCATTTAGAAAATCCACTATTTCTGTTAAATTGTTAACTCCAATTATTTCTATTCCATTTACTATTGCTGCCTCTTGCACATTTTCTTTTGGAATTATTATTCTCTTTATATTTAGCTTTTTAGCTTCTATGCATATTGGCAATATTCCATTTACTTTCATAAGTTTTCCATCTAATGATAATTCTCCTATAAATATAGTGTCCTCTAATCCCTGTTGTTTTATTGCTTCTGTGCTTATTAATATTCCAATAGCAATTGGCAAATCAAAATATGGCCCCTCTTTTTTTATTTCTGCTGGAGCTAAATTCACCACTATTTTGCTACTTCTCAATTCATATCCTGAGTTTTTTATTGCTGTTCTTACTCTTTCTTTTGACTCCCTTATACTTGTATCTGGTAACCCAACTGTCTCCCATCCGTGGCATTCCTTTTGCTACATCTACCTGAACATTAATAAGGCATCCATCTAATCCATATAGAGCCATGCTTTTTACTATTGATAACATATTTTACCTCTTCGTGGTTTTTATTTAGAATTTAATTAATTTAGATATTAATAATTTTTATTTATTGAATAAAATAGAGATATACAATTTTTTAATGTATACCTCTATTATAATATATTGATTTTTATTATTTATCAATGCTTTCGACAAAACTAGTCTTTTGTTTTCATTTTTCTACAATGTTTTTATTTACAGGAATACCTGTATATTCTTGCGCTTCTTCTTCTCCATTTAATACTCTTAGCACACCATTTGCTAGTGCTTGCATTTCTTCTTCTCCTGGGATTATTATAATTTTTCCTAAAAATTCTATATATTCTTTTAATCCTTTTACAAAATATTCCTCATATGCTATTCCACCTGTTAATATTATAGCATCTATTTCCCCCTTTAGTACAACACTTTGCGCTCCTACTTCTTTTGCAACTTGATAAATCATTGCATCATAAACAAGTTTTGCATACTTATTCCCTTCTGATATCATCTTTACTACATCTCTTGCATCACTTGTGTCTAAATGTGAAATCAATCCTCCTTTTTTAGTAATTAATTCCTTAATTTCATTTTCAGTGTATTTACCTGAAAAACACATATCAATTAAATCAGTTGCCAATACTTTTCCACTTCTTGTTGGTGCAAATGGTCCTTCTCCATTTAGTCCATTATTTACATCTATAACTTTACCATTTTTATGAGCTCCTACAGATATTCCTCCACCAAGATGAACTACTATTAAATTTAAATCTTCATATCTTTTTCCTATGCTTTTGGCATATTTATGTGCAACTTCTTTTTGGTTTAATGCATGAAAAACTGTTTGACCATATATACCTTTAATACCTGTTATTCTAGCAATTTCTTGTTTTTCATCTACTGTTACTGGGTTTACAACATATGCCTTTTTGTTGTTTATCTTAGCTAAATTATGTGCTATTTGTGCTCCCAATACAGAGGCATGTTTCATTGTATATCCTATTTGTGCATGATGCAATAATTTATCATTTACCTCATATGTTCCGCCTTTTACTGCTACTAGTCCACCACCTCTACCTGAAAACGCATCAATACTTTCTAACGGAATATTATTTTTGTTTAATGCTTCAATTACCATAGATGTTCTATATGGCAGTTGTTCAGATATGTCATTAAACTTTGCTAGCCTTTCTGTTTCATGTGTCAAGCTTTCTTTAAAAACCATTTTTTCATCATCAAAGACTGCTATTTTTGTAGATGTTGACCCTGGATTAATTGTTAAAATTCTTTTCATTTTATTCCTTCTTTCTTTTATTTTTCTCTTTTAAATATAATATCTTTCATGTCTGATTTTTCGTAATTAGCTGTTCCATTTTCTACAATATCTCCACATGGCAAGTCTAATGTAATTTTTGCTTTGTATTTGTTTTTATTTATAGCTATTATAAAATCAAAGTTAACCGTAAACTTAATATCATCTGTAGTTTTTTCGAGTTTTTTTATTAATGTTCCATCATGTACAATTTGTTCATCATCATTAGATTCATATTTTCCTATTCCCGTATTACTAAATCTTATTGCTATATTGCCACCTTGATTTCCAATTTTCAAATTTCTAGAATCGCTACGTGTTGCTCCATTATACTTTAGAACTTCATCTACAATAGAATCTTCTGCATAGCTATACATTCTTCCTTCTGAACTATTTGGCATATATGCCTTAATCTCGCCGATCTGAGGAGAATTTATAACTTCAATATTTTCTATACTAACACTGTCTATATACATTTGTTTTTCTGATTTATATTCATTGTTTTTGTCTATATAAAAATATATGTCATTATTTTGAAATATGTTAAATGCCCATTTTTTATCTGTTCCTTGTTGTTCTACTCCTTCGGCCGTGCTAACAACTATTATTTTTGATAATTTAAATGGCATATTTTGCTCGCCTTCTACCTCGTATTTTATCATTATTATTGCTATAATTATTAATATTAAAACTAATACTGTAACAGCCACATAAAACTTTATGGTTTGTTTCCTTTTATCAGTTTCCATTTTTCCTCCTTGTATTATTGGCGGAGTGGGTGGGATTCGAACCCACGTGCCTGTTTTCGCAGACTAACTGATTTCGAATCAGCCTCGTTATGACCACTTCGATACCACTCCATTAAAATTATTATTTTTTGCTTCTTAAATATTTAAAAAAATCTTTTAATATTTTTTCACATTCTTTTTGCATTATGTTTGTTTCAACTTCTACTTTATGGTTAAATTTGTAATCTTCTAGCAAATTAAGTACCGACCCACAAGCTCCTGTTTTTGGATCCATTGTTCCTATATATACCCTTTTCAACCTTGCCTGTATTAATGCTCCTGTACACATTGCACATGGCTCTAGTGTAACATACATTTCACAATCTTGCAATCTCCAAGCACCTATTTTTCTACTTGCCTTCTGAATTGCTATAATTTCTGCATGCTGTGTGGTATCTTTCTTTTCTTCTTTTTTATTATAACCCCTTGCTATAATCTTTCCATCTTTTACTATTACAGCACCTACTGGTATTTCTTCTTTGTCATATGCTTTTTTAGCCTGTTTTATCGCTTCTTTCATGAATTTTTCTTTTTTTAACATACTGACTCCCGTTTTTAAAGAATCCCAGTTGAAATATAACAACTGGGATTTATAATCAATGTTTTATAAATTCAAATACAAAGATTGCATTTGGTGCGCCATAGAGGAGTCGAACCTCCGACCATCAGATTAAGAGTCTGCTGCTCTACCAACTGAGCTAATGGCGCATATTTTCTTGAGCAAATCTTAGAACAAGTATTATTATAATGCCGTATTCCAGATTTGTCAAGAAAAATACATTAATTTCTGCTATGGTTATTCTATTCCTAAATATTCATTATATGTTACTTCTCTATCTATTGTTTTATCTTGCTTTATATCTATTATTCTATTTGCTACTGTTTGCATTAGTTGGTGGTCATGTGATGTGAATAACATATTTCCCTTAAATCGTGTCATTCCCTCATTTAATGCCGTTATACTTTCCATATCTAGATGGTTAGTTGGTTCGTCCATTATTAAAAAGTTGGCACCAGATAACATTATTTTAGATAAAACACATCTTACTTTTTCTCCTCCAGATAAAACTGCAACTTTTTTTAATGCTTCCTCACCAGAAAACAACATCCTTCCTAAAAAGCTTCTTACATATGTTTCATCTGGGTCTTTTGAATACTGTCTTAGCCAATCTGTTATATTCAAATCTACATCAAATAAATAGTTATTGTCCTTAGGGAAATAGCTTTGTGTAATTGTTGTACCCCAAATAAGACTTCCTTCATCTGGCTCCAGTTCCCCGGCAATTATTTGAAATAACACAGTTTTTGCATTTTCATTATCTGCTAAAAATGCAATTTTATCTCCATTCTTTACTGTAAATGATACATTATTCAATATTTTTTCTCCATTTATAGTTTTAGATATGTTTTTTACTTGTAAAATTTCCTTTCCTGGTTCTCTATCTGGTTTAAAATCTATGTATGGATATCTTCTATTCGATGGTTTAATTTCGTCTAACTCTATCTTTTCTAAAGATTTTTTTCTTGATGTAGCTTGTTTTGATTTTGATGCGTTTGCACTAAATCTTGCTATAAATGCTTGCAATTCTTTTATCTTCTCTTCTTTTTTCTTATTTGCTTCTTTCATTTGTTTTAATGCTAATTGACTAGATTCATACCAGAAATCATAATTACCAGGATAAACTTTTATCTTTCCAAAATCCACATCTGCTATGTGTGTGCATACTTTATTTAAAAAGTACCTATCATGTGATACAACTATTACTGTGTTTTCAAAATTAATTAAAAACTCTTCTAACCAGTTGATAGTTTTTAAATCCAAGTCATTTGTTGGCTCATCTAATAGTAGTATATCTGGATTGCCGAATAATGCTTGAGCTAAAAGAACTTTTACTTTTTCTTTTCCTTCTAATTCAGACATTTTTTTATAATGATTTTCTGTTTCTATTCCCAATTCATTTAATAGTTGACTAGCATCTGCCTCTGAATTCCATCCATCAAGTTCAGCAAATCTCTCTTCCAACTTTGCCGCTTTCATTCCATCTTCTTCTGAAAAATCAGGCTTTGCATATATTGCATCTTTTTCTTGTCTAATTTTATACAGTTCTTCATTTCCCATTATAACTGTATCAATAACTGAAAAATCTTCATATGCAAAGTGGTCTTGTTTTAAAACAGATAGCCTTTCTGTTTTTTCCTTTGTAACTTCTCCTTTGCTTGGCTCTAGCTCACCAGACAAAACTTTTAAAAAGGTTGATTTCCCAGATCCATTTGCTCCTATTATTCCATAACAGCATCCTTTATTAAATTTTATATTTACATCTTCAAACAATGTTCTTTTTCCAAATCTAATTGTTACTCCTACTGCATTTAACATTTTAAATCCTCCTTGTATTTTAACCTATCACTAATTATACAATACTTTCCAGTATATGTCAAAAAACACACTGTATGTGTGTGTCTTTTAATTTAGCATACGCTTTCGTTTTAACCATATTGTTGCAACTATGCACATTATTATAGAAAAAACTGTAATTATTAAAAATCCTAGTGGTTCTCTTTGAAATGGAAGTTCTACATTCATTCCCCATATACTTGCTATTAATGTTGGTATGGCAAGTATAAATGTTACAGATGTTAATATTTTCATTACCGCATTTAAGTTATTAGAAATTATTGAAGCATATGTATCCATTGTACCACTTAAAATATCACTATATATTTTTGCCATCTCTATAGCCTGCTTGTTCTCTATAATAGCATCTTCTAGCAAGTCTTCATCTTCTTCATACAATTTTATAATTTTCCCTCTTGTTGTTTTTTCCATTACAACTTCATTAGATTTTAAAGATGTTGTAAAGTAAACCAAGCTCTTCTCTAGATCTAACATTTTTAGTAGCCCTTCATTTTGCAAAGAATTTTTTAGTTTATTTTCTGTACTTTCTAATTCTTTATTTATCTTATATAATAGGCTTAAAAATTTTTTTGAGTTTGCATATAATATTTGTAATAAAAATCTACTTTTCTTATATGTTATAACATTTTCTGTTTTTATATCTTTAATAATATCATTATTTTTTTGTGATACTGTAATTATATAATCGTCTCTTACAAAAATCACACCTATTGGCATTGTTACGTACACTCTTCTAGTTCTGTCACTTTCTATAACAGGAATGTCTATTATATATAATGTTGTATTGTCATCATCTTCTGTGTCTATTCTGGCTTTTTCCTCTTCATCTAAAGAATATCTTATAAAGTCTTGTTTAATTTGAAGTGCTGCACATACACGTTGAATTTCTTCTTCTGTCGGGGATATCATGTTAATCCAATTACCTTTTTTTAGGTCTTTGGTTTCCTCTGTGATGTTTGTATTAATATCTGTATTATACATTTTTATCATTTGTATCCCCCCTTTAAGAAATTACAGCTCTTATATTTTCTTATTTTTTGTTATTACTATTATTCCCATTATTAATATAGTAATTCCAAGTATTCCTAAAACAACAATTGCAGGTTTTTTGTCTTCCTCTTGAACTTGAATGTCATTTAGCGAAGTATACGCATTGATTTTATATGTTCTTGTTGTTGTTCCATCTTCGGCAGTTACTATTATTTTTATAATATTTTCTCCTTCTTTTAAATTGGAGTTTCCAACAATTTCTATTTTACTTTTCTCATTTTCAGGTTTTGCTAAAATATTTAATTTTTTTGTATTTTTGTCAATTGTTACATTGTAGCTATATATATTGTTTTTGAATTTTGGAGATATGCTTGCACCCTCTATCTCTAAAGTTTGTAAATTAGCATTTGCCATTTTTGCATTATCAATTTTTGTTACATATATATAATATGTTTTCTGATTTCCTGCTTCCGCTGTAACAACTATTTCTATTGTATTCTTTCCTTCTTTTAAATTCTCGTTTCCATATATTGCTACTTTTGCCTTTTCACTGTCTGTATATGTTTCTATATCTATTTTTTCGGTATTTAAATCTACTGTTAAATAATATTCTGTAGTATCCTTATCAAACTCTGGCTCCATATTCTCAATTTTTATTATTCTTAAATTCGCATTTTCAGATTTACTTTCTTCATATCGTGGTGGATTGTAGCTTGGATACTCAGGCTCATAATAATTGTTTTCTTCTTCGTGATTTTGCTCTGGTTCTGTCACATTTTCCTGTGTATTATTTTCCTGTGTATTATTTTCCTGTGTATTATTTTCCTCCGTAATATTTTCGCTTGTATTGTTTTCATCTACTATCTTTTCTGTTATATTAGATTCTTCATTTTCTATTTTTTCTGTTAATGCTTTTACATTTGTTGATAAAATGGAAATTAGCAGAATTATAACACCTATTACTTTAATTTTTCTCATATTTTATTAACATTCCTTTCTAAATTGTTAATAATTAATATTGCCACTCTTCATTTTGCAATATTTTTTTTGGATTTATTGTTGTAAGCTCATTAATTTTGTTTTCTCCTATTATCTTTCTTATTTTTTTAATCGCATCTAAAATAATTAAATAAGTTCCATTTTCCCTATGCACATCGCTTCCTAAAAAATGTACTTGATTTTTTTTCAATAGTGTTTTAATAGTTTTTTCAGCTTCACGTCCATATAAATTTACAATACTTCCATAATTGCATTGAATCAAGCATCCCTTTTCAATGTATTCTTCGACAATATCTGGATCTTTTTGTACACACTTATACCTTTCAGGGTGAGCAATTATTGGCTTTATTCCCTTTGCTTCTAAATAATATACAACATAGTCAAAATATTTAACATTTGTTGCTAATGGTAGCTCAATTAACATATATCTGCTATTTGCAAGTGTTAATATTTTTTTGTTTTCCAATAATTCTTCCATTTGATTAGTTATATATATTTCCATTCCAGAGTGTAAATTTATTTTAGTTCCTTGCTTTTTCAGTACTTCTTGTAATTTTTCCTTCCAAAATATTAATTCTTGTGCGTTAGTTTCGTAATAATTTAAAAGAAAGTGTGAAGTTAAAATAACATCTGTAAAGCCTGCTTCTTGTGCCTCTTTTAAAATGTTAAAAGTCTCTTCTACACTTCTTGCACCGTCATCTACATTCGGAATAATATGTGAATGTATATCAATCATTTCAAACCTCTATTTATTCTTTAAATATTCATTTAACTGTTCTGTTATCTCTTGTTTTTTATTTTCTTCTATATTCCCCGTTGTTTCAAATTGATAGTCTGCCTTTTGATGTCTTCTTGTTGGTTCTACTGATGTTGTTGAGCCATAATAATATGTAGATTTATATTCTTCTGGTTTAATAGGAATTTTGTTTATAATAACTCCTGCTATTTTACCACCAACATTTTCTATTGATTTTTTTACTTTTGCTAAATCTTCCTTTTTTGTTGATTTATATGCAGTTACTATTGTTGTTGTGTCTGCTAATCTTGCCAATATCAATGCATCTGTAACTAGTAAAGCTGGTGTTCCATCTAATATAACAATGTCAAAAGTTTTCTTTAATTTTTCCAACATTTCTTCCGTCTTTTCCGATGCTAACAATTCAGATGGATTTGGTGGAACATTTCCAGAAGGTATAATATATAAATTATCTATTTCCGTAGTTATTACATATTTTAGTATGTCTATTTTTTTTCCTCTTTCATCTACTCCAGATAGATAATTTGATAGTCCTGGTGTTGAATTTACAGAAAACATTGTTGCTAATCTGCCTTTTCTCATATCTGCATCAACTAATATAACTTTTTTGCCTGCTTGTGCAAAAGTTACAGCTAAGTTAGAGGATATCCAACTTTTGCCTTCTCCAGGCATCGTAGAAGTTATTAATATTGTTTTTAAATCTTTTTGTGAATTCATAAACTGTAAGTTTGTTCTTAAAGTCCTAAAAGTTTCCGCTATTGGTGATTTTGGACTTCTTTGAGTTATTAATTCTTTTTTCATATTTTATTCAATCCTTTCTCTTTGGTATTCTTTATCTTACTCTTTTACTTTTAATTTCCACATCATAATTTGGTATTGAACTTAATACTAATAGTTCTGTTGTAGCTTCTACATCTTGCTCAGTTTTTATAGTATTGTCTAACATATTGGCAATTAATACATAAACTGCAGCTATTACAAGTCCTATAAATGCAAATATAACTACATCTTTCATGTGATTAATATTGCTTGGCACTGCATTAGCCTCTGCTCTATCTAATAAATATACATTGCTTATGTTATATATTTCTACTATTTTTTCGCCAAATACTTTTGCTATTTCATTTGCTATTGCTGCTGCTATGTTAGGATCTTTGTTTGTTACAGATATTTCTATTATTTCTGTATTTTTTGCAGAATTAACTTTTATCTTGCCTCTTAATTCTTGTATGTTTGAATCTGGTATATTTAAGTTTTCACACACCTGTCCTAAAATAGCTTTTCTTTTTATCAACTCACTATATGTTGAAACAAGTTTTGAGTTCATTGTTAAATCTGTTGCACTAATAGCACCATCTCCAGTTTGCCCAGATGAAGAACTTTGTGCTAATACCAATGATGTGGTTGATGTATATTCGGGTTTAACAAAAAAATACGAATACCCTATACCTACGGCTACAAACATTAGCGTTATTAATATAATCTCTAACTTTTTATTCCAAAACATAAAAAACAATTCTTTTAAATCTAATTCTTCCATAATTTCCTCCTTAGTTTTTCATATGAATATAGTATAACCATAAAAAAAATATTTGGCAAGATATTTTTATATATTTTGCCAAAAAATCAACATTAACCAATGACAACATGTAATAAGCCATAAGACTTCAATTTGGGACTGTCCCTAGTTGAGAATTTTTTCTATTTCTTGCTCTGTTAGTCCTGTTGCCTCTGCGATTGTCTCTTTATCTATTTTTAGCTCTAACATTTTCTTGGCTATTTCTATTTTTTCTTTTTGTGAACCTTCCATTATGCCTTTTTCAATTCCAACTTCTAGTCCCTTTTCATATATT
>DPDV01000007.1:99726-100357 GCA_003534295.1 Clostridiales bacterium | reverse complement strand
ACTCATGCAATGAGACGGTTTTTAAATTTCTCTCAAAAATTCCGATTTGTATTTCTGTTTGTTTTAAAAATGGGCAACTCCAATTGGAATTGCCCACTCATTGCACTAATTATGCGATTTTTTCTTGCTTGCACCGATTTCTGCATCAATTGATGTAAGTTTGATGTAAATCGCTGTTTTTTTAGTTTTTTATCAAATGAAGTACGTCCCGTCTATTCGGTAAAACGGTACATCTTTACATCATCTTAATAGAGCTTTGCACCTGCTGGAATATGGTCATCAACCATCAGAAGATGGAGCTTTTCTTCGCCTTCTTCTTCGTGGATAGCACTGAGGAGCATACCGCAAGAGTCAATGCCCATCATAGCTCTCGGTGGAAGATTTGTGATAGCGATAAGCGTCTTTCCAACCAGTTCTTCAGGCTCATAATAAGCGTGAATACCGCTTAAAATGGTTCTGTCTGTGCCTGTTCCGTCATCAAGAGTAAACTGTAACAGTTTCTTTGACTTCGGTACTGCAACACACTCTTTAACCTTTACTGCACGGAAATCTGACTTACTGAATGTATCAAAATCAACAAATTCCTCAAATAAAGGCTCTACCTTTACCTTAGAAAAATCAATCTTTTCAG
>DPDV01000007.1:0-99488 GCA_003534295.1 Clostridiales bacterium | reverse complement strand
CACCATCTAAGGACTTCATTGTTGGGAATAATAGTACATCTCTTATTGATGCTGAATCTGTAAGTAACATTACCAAACGGTCAATTCCCATTCCCATGCCTCCTGTTGGTGGCATTCCATATTCTAATGCTTGCACAAAGTCATCGTCCATCATATTTGCTTCTTCGTCTCCTGCTTCTCTTGCTTGTACTTGTTTCAAAAATCTTTCATATTGGTCAATAGGATCATTTAATTCTGAGTATGCATTTGCATATTCTCTACCTCCTATAAACAATTCAAATCTTTGTGTCATTCTTGGATTATCTTTACACTTTTTGGTTAGAGGTGAATTTTCTATTGGATATTCATATAAAAATGTTGGTTGTCTTAATGTTTCTTCAACTTTTTCTTCAAATACTTGTACTATTATGTCACCTCTGGTTGTTTTTATTGGATCAATTTCCATGTTTAAATCTTTTGCAATTTTCTGTGCTTCTTCATCTGTTTCTACAGTATTAAAATCAACACCTGTAACTTCTTTAATACTATCAATCATAGTAATTCTTCTAAACGGTTTTTCTAGGTCAATTTCTTCACCTTGATATGATATTTTTCCAGTACCGCATACTTTGTTAGCACATCTTCTTATTAGTTCTTCGGTTATATTCATCATATCTTCTAAATTTGTATATGCCTCATAAAGTTCTATACAAGTAAACTCTGGATTATGCTTTATATCCATACCTTCATTTCTAAAGTTTCTTCCTATCTCATAAACTTTATCAAATCCACCAACAATAAGTCTTTTTAAATATAATTCTGTTGCAATTCTTAAATACATATCTATATCTAGAGTATTATGATGTGTTATAAATGGCCTTGCAGAAGCTCCACCTGGTATAGTTTGTAATATAGGTGTTTCAACTTCCATAAATCCTTTTTCATCTAACATATTTCTGATTTCTTTAATTATTAATGATCTCTTTTTAAATGTTTCTTTTACTTCAGGGTTCATAATTAAATCTACAGACCTCTGGCGATAACGTAAATCTGTATCTTTTAGTCCATGAAATTTTTCTGGAAGTGGTCTTAGAGACTTTGAAAGAAGTATTACTTCTTTTGCATGAATAGATATTTCACCTGTCCTTGTTTTAAATACAAAACCTGTAATTCCAATTATATCTCCTATATCATCTTCTTTAAATTGTTTATAACTCTCTTCTCCCAGATCATTTATGCTTACATAACTTTGAATTTTTCCATCTCCATCTTGAATATGGCAGAATGATGCTTTTCCCATTATTCTTTTAGCCATAATTCTTCCAGCTATTGTTACATCTTTCCCTTCTAATTCTTCATAATTATCTATTATTTCTTTACTTGTATGAGTTATATCAAATTTTGTTATCTCAAAAGGATTCTTATTATTTTGTTTTAATTTTTCTAATTTTTCTCTCCTTATTATCATTAATTCGTTTAAATCCAATTCTTGTTCTAAATTGTTGTTTGTTTCTTCATTCATACTTTTCATCCCTTTCTAGGCTTATGTCTAATATTTCGCCATAAAATAATATGTATTATTATACCCTAAAAGTAAGAACATGTAAACAGTTTTGTGGGATTTATGTTTATTTTTCAATAAAAATGAGTACCATTTTGGGCACTCATCTTGAAGGTATTTGTTTAACTAGCATTTTGTTTTATTTATTATCATTCCTCCTTAGCATCAGATTTTATACATATAGCTTTAAGACAAATTTAATAATATTATTAAATTTCTTATATAGAATTTGAACAAAATTTTGATATGACAAAAAAACATATGTGTAAATATGAAAAATTCATTATATTTTGAGATTTTTTTGAAGATAATTGTGATTTTTGAGATTTCAGACTAAAAATTTAAGAAATCTAACTTTTTTGATTTAAGTTTTTTGACATTAATAAATTCAAACTTTGCTATAAATATAATTGTTAATTTAATTATAACTGTTTATTTACTTAAATTCAAGAAAAATCGTGTGTCATAAAACGACATTATTCTTGTTTGTTTTAGTGTCTTAAAACCTCATTTTTATATGAGGTTTTAAGGACATTAATTATATTTTCTATTAAGAAGCTTTTCGTAATTCTATTGCATGCTGTTTAGAGATTTCTGTTACCTCTCCTGTTGCTATTCTTGCTATTTCATTTATAGTTTCTTCCTCATTTAGCTGCTTTATTGTTGTTACTGTTTTTTCTTCTTTTACATTTTTACTTATATAATAATTATAGTCTCCTCTTGCCGCAATTGGCGCCAAGTGAGTTATACATATTACTTGATGTACTTTTGATATTATTTTTAGCTTCTCTCCTACTGCTTTTGCCGCTTTTCCGCTTATTCCTGTATCTATCTCATCAAATACCAAAACAGGAACATCATCTGTTTTAGCAAATACAGACTTAATAGCTAACATTAATCTTGACATTTCTCCACCTGATGCTACTTTTACAAGTGGTTTTGTTGTTTCTCCTATATTAGTACAAATATAGAACTCTACTTTGTTTAATCCATTAATATTGAATTCTTGTAATCTTTCTATTTTTATTTCAAAAATGGAATTAAGCATTTCTAAATCCTTTAACTCAGTATTTATTTTTTCAGATAGTTCATTGGCATATTCTATTCTTATTTTTTCCATTGATTCCGCACATTTGCTCATTTCTTCTTCCAATTCTTTTATTCTTGTTCTCAATATTTTGTTATATTCTTCAGCATTTTCAATTTCATATATCTGTTTCTCTACATTTTCTTTATACTTTGATATTTCTTCTGTGCTATTTCCATATTTTCTTTTAAGAGAATATATAATATCTAATCTTTTTTCTATGTCGTCTCTTTCACACTCGTCAAAGCATATTTGAGTTTTCATATTTTCAAAATCCCTTGAATGTTCCTGTATTTCATAATATATGTTTTTAAGATCAATTAATTTTTCTTTATATATCTCTCCATATTCCTCTATTTTTTCTAATGCTTTTATAGAATTGCTTAATCCATCAATTACTTGATTTGATAAAGTTTCATCTATTTCGGTTAAATTTATATGTAATCTTTCAGAGTTTACTATTATATTTCTCTTTTCTTCTAATTCCTCGTCTTCTCGTGATTTCAAGTTTGCTTGCGCTATTTCATTTAATTGATACCTTAATAAATCTAGTCTTCTCTCTTTTTCTTTTTCATCTCCATAATTTTTTTGTAATTCTTCTTGTTTCTTTTTGTATTCGGTATATAACTCCAAATAAAATTCTTTTTGCTTTTTTAATTTATCTCCTATAAAGGAATCCAAATAATTTATATGATATTTCGGATCCAATAAAAGTTGATTGTCCTGTTGCCCATGTATATCTATTATTTTTTTCATTATATCTTTTAATTCATTTACTGTTATAAGCCTTCCATTTATTTTACACGAGTTTCTACCATTTGAATAAATTTCTCTTGTAATAATTATATTTCCATCAATTGCTCTTTCGTCTTCTGGGCAATACATACTAAGTTCAACAAACGAATAATTTTCCCCTTTTCTTATCATTTCCTTTGAGAATCTTCCCCCAGCAACAATTGCTAATGAATCTATTATTAAGGTTTTACCTGCTCCCGTTTCTCCTGTTAATACATTCAACCCTTCATTAAAATCTATTGTTATATCATCTATTATTCCTATATTTTTTATATGTAATGTTGTTATCATATGCCCTCCTTGCAAATTTTTGTTTTGTAGAATTGTTGTTTGTATTGTACATCCGTTTCTTATTATTGTCAAGCGAACGTTCAAATTTTTTCTAGATATTTTTCTTTAACATCTTGACTTCCCCCTGTAAAATATGCTACACTTAGTAAGTAGTTAAATGGCCCCTTGGTCAAGCGGTTAAGACGCAGCCCTCTCAAGGCTGAATCATGGGTTCGATTCCCGTAGGGGTCACCACAACAAAAAACATACACTTATTGCTGTGTATGTTTTTTATTTATATCAATTACCATTTCTAGTATTTCTTTTAATCTTTTCTCTTGTTTTGTTAAATACAAATATCCTATTAAGGCTTCAAAAGCTGTTGAGTACATATATTCTTGCACAGTTGCGTTTTTCGCTATGTGATGATTTTCTGCATTTCTGCCTCTTTTCACTATTTCTTTTTCTTTATCTGTAAGCATTTCCTCTATTTTTTGTAGTGCTTTTGCTTGTGCAGGAGCTTTTACATATTTTATTGCTTCTACATGTAACTTATGTGGCTTTAAATTTGTTTTATTTATCAGATATGTTCTAATATATAATTCAAAAACAGCGTCTCCTATATATGCCCACGTGAGTGGTGCCATCATATTTATTTTTTCTTCCTCTTTTTCTATATTTATTAATTCCATTTTTGTCTTTCCTTTCTTAAGCTAGTAATTTCTTCGAAGTGTGGGCGATTAAAATCGCCCCTACATTTTTCACAGATTACTTTACACTATCCCTATGTTTTATGCACTTGTTCTAATGTTATTTCTCCTAATTTTCCATTTCTAAAATCATCTAATATAATACCAGCTGTTTTTTCTTGATCAACATATCCTCCAGATATTAGAGCTCCTCTTTTTTTGCCAATTTCATCCAATATTGCTAAAACCAACTCATTTTCTTCTAAATCTTGTTCCATTATTTTATGTATCTGGTCTGGGTCTAATTTATATCTTTCAATTATATTCTTTCTATAATTTTTAACTAGAAACTTCAACAATTGAAAACCTATCTCTATTGTTTGTAATATGTCATCTTTAATTGTTCCTGTATACGCCAAATTTAGTGCTACTTGTTCATTCTCAAATTTAGGCCATAATACGCCTGGGGTGTCCATAAGTTCTATATTATCATCTACCTTTATCCACTGTTTCTGCCTTGTTATACCCGGCTTGTTTCCAACCTGTGCAGATGCTTTTTTAGAAATTCTATTTATAAATGATGACTTTCCAACATTTGGTATTCCTAAAATCATAATTCTTATTGATTTTCCAATTCTTCCCTTTTGTACGTATGTTTCCGCTTCGTAACATTTTCTTATTGCATTAATGCATTCCTTTATTCCTTTTCCAGAGTTAGAATCTACTAAGATCGCTAAATCCCCCTTATTCTTGAAATACCTAATCCACTTCTCGTTTTGGTTTTTATCTGCTAAATCAGATTTATTCAATACAATAATTCTTTTTTTATTTTGTATTAACTTATTTATATCTGGATTTTGACTTGCTATTGGTATTCGTGCATCCAATATTTCTATCACTATATCTATTAATTTTAGGTCCTCAGCAATTTGTCTCTTTGTTTTTGCCATATGACCTGGATACCAGTTAAGAACGACTTTAGTTAACTTTTCTTCCTGATTGTTATTTTTCTTTTCTGCTCTGATTTTTCTTTTTTGATACATGTTCATTATTTATCACTTCCTTTTTTATAATTTGTCTTTTACTTATTGTATAATGTTATAACTACTAATTCTGGTCTGTTATTTATTCTAAGTGGTATAATACTATTTCCAATTCCTCTGCTCACTACCATAGTAGTCTTATTTTTTTCAATTACTCCACTTGTATATTTAGGGAAAAAGCCTTGATTTGGTGCAATAATACCACCTATAAATGGAATTCTTATTTGTCCACCATGAGCGTGTCCAGTTAATATTAAATCTATTTTCTTTTCGACATAGGTATCAAATAATTCTGGTCTATGGGATAATAATATATTATATTTATCTCCATTATATTTTGTATTATCTAATTCCACTTTTACTATTTCAGAATCTGATATAAAACTTTCGTAAGCCATTCTTGGATCATCTATACCTATTAAATTTATTGACGATTCATTTATTTTTAATTCTTCTTTTTTATTTTCTAAAATAACAACTTTATTTTCAGCTAATTGTTCTTTAATTTTTGTATAACTCTTAACACTTGCTTCATGATTACCAGAAACATAGTAAATTGGAGCAATAGTATTTATTTTCTTAATAAAATTCATAGCAACTTCTACATTCGTTTTACTAGAATCAATAAAATCTCCTGTTAAAACAATAATATTAGGCTTTTGTTTTTCTATTTCTTTTATTAAATCATTAGTTAGAGTATTAGATTGATTATTATGAAAATCTGATATTTGCACTATTTTATAATTATTAAAATCAACAGGTATATTATTATTAACTATTTTATAATTACTTACTTGTAATTTTGTGTTTTCATAGTGTAAATACAATCCACATAAAACTATTGTAATCGTAATAAAAATCATAATTATAACTTTCCTTTTCATAACCAACCTCCTCATCATATTACTATTCATTTGTTTCATCTATATCTAAATATAAGTTTATTTCTTCTTCTGTTGGTAATTTATCCATTAATTCTTTTGGTAGTTGTTCTTTCAATTCATAAGTTGAAACCCCTATAGGAACATTGGTAGATTTCAAAGACCAATCTACCGTTAGCCTATTCTTTCCTCTACATAATAATAAACCAATCGTAGGTGCATCACATTCTTTTTTTATTGTTTCATTAACTGCTGTTACATAAAATCCTAATTGTCCTATATATTCTGGTTTAAATTCGCTTGCTTTTAATTCAACAACTACATAACATCTAAGTTCCAAATGATAAAATAGCAAATCAATATAAAAATCTTGATTATCAACTGAAATTTTGTATTGATTTCCGACAAAACTAAAGCCTTTTCCTAATTCTAGCAATACATTTCTTATTTTATTTATTAAAGCGGTTTCCAATTCTTTTTCCTTATATTCTTCTTTTAATGTAATAAAATCAAAAATATATGGATCTTTTATGGTATTATTCACTAAATCACTATCTTTTGGAGGTAACATTGCATTAAAATTATTGTTACTATTTCCTATTCTTTTATGAAATTTTGTTTCAATTTGAATAGCAAGTACATTTCTACTCCATCCATTTTTAATAGTATTTTCGGCATATATTTTTCTAATGTCCTTATCTTTAATTTTTTCAATTAGTAATAAATTATGTCCCCAAGGTAATTTGGCAACAAGCTGTTGCCATTTTTCATCATCAGCATATTCTTCATAGAATAATCTCATTGACCTTATATTTCTTTCAGAAAAGCCTTTCATATTAGGAAAAGTTAATTTAAGTTCTATTGACACTTGCTTCGTAAAATTATTTCCATATTGTTTGTTTTCTGAAACGATTTTTCCTAATTTAAAATACAACATAATTAAATTACTATTAACTTCTTGCATAGTTTTAATTTGCGTATTTATAATTTCTTCTTTAATATTACTAATAATATCTTTAAAATTTTTATCTAGCATAATTCACATCCTTTCCATTGTTTTTCATAACTCCTGCACATTTATTTTTTTAACACTTTTCAAGTAAAAATATGTTTAAAATGTAAAAAGAGATTTTATTTTTTTCTTTTATTTTCAAGGGTTTAATAGTGTTCTTACCTAATTTTTATTAATTTTTTATTAAAAATTGTAAAAAGGATTTTAATTAAAAGTCTTATAAAATAAGGGTTTTAAAGAGAGTTTATATAAGTCGTTCTTTACCAGTTAATTCCGACTGATGGAAAACTTTTTGGACTATCATTATTTTTCTTTTCTTGTCTAATTTTTCTCTTTTGATACATATCCATTTTAATCACTTCCTTTTAATTATTATTAACTTCCTAGTTATACCCATACAAATCATTATTTTTTATTGTAGTCGATTTTGATTCATATTCCTGATAATTTATACTAGTTCTTAAAGCATATACTAAATAATGATCATAAATCTTTGTCATTATTTTAGGTATATTTTCTAAAAATGTATTCAATTGTTCTTCATGAGATTCTTCGTTACTAGTTTCTGCTTCATTTTTAGGAAAATCTGATATTCCTTTTATAACAATACATTCAACGTCATTCGCTCTACATATATACATAATAGCTGCTGATTCTGTATCTGCTATTGTAATATTATTTTCTTTTAGTTCCAAATAATCTTTCCACATAACAACTGGTTTATCAGCAGTTCCTATAGTACCTGTTAAAATTGACTCATTTTCAAAATTATTTAAAACAGTAAATGAATCTTTTATTAAAGGTTCTGTTTCTTTAACTGTACAATCATATTGAACAGCCTTATTAGGTATGAAAATATCTAATTGGCTATAACTATCATTAATTCCAGCGCAAGTTCCTGCTACAATTATTTTTGCAAGATTAAAGTGATCTATCATATATTGAGTAGATGCTGATGCATTCATTTTTCTTACTCCACCTAAATAAAAAACAACTTCTTTGTTATCAATGATTTTTTTAAAATATTCTCCAAAAGGATATTTTTCACATTCTTCATGGTTCAGTCCAAAATAATTTAAAGTTGCTTCCCATTCTTTTTTTGCTGCTATACTTATTCCTATCATCTTCTTCACTTCCTTTTTACAACTTGTAGTTTGTTTTTTTATTTCAAATTCTTTTTCATTGGATAAAATCTTAATCCTTTAATACTTTGCTCTTTATCTGTATCTATAAATCCCAAATGTTTATAAACTTCATGTGCATACGGAGAAGAATTTACAGTAAAAAATTCATTGTTATTTAATGATTCTACTTTGTAATATAGCTTCTTTCCTATTCCTTGTTTGTGGTATTTTCCATCTACAAAGAATAATGCTATATGAGTAACATCTTTTGTTGCTATAACTCCTAATATTTTATTACTTTCATCGTAAGCCCCATAAAAATCTCTTGCTTCAATCCAGGAAACATCATCAATTGTTTTTTTAAATTCTTTTATACCTTCTTCGGCGTAATCAGGTGCTTCATATTCCAAAAACACTTTCCAAACTAATTCTAATGCTTTTTTCATTTCTTCTTTTAATATTTTTCTAATTTTCACTAATTTCATCTCCCTACAAATTACTATTTTATTTCATCAAGTTTCTTTTGCTCTGTTATTTCTAATTTTTTCCTTTTAAATATATCATCAGCGGTTTCACCATTATATAAACCTTATATAAACCTTTATACCCTGCATTATGAAACTCAGCCATATTTTTAACACCTGCTGCAGAAGCAACTCTTTGTAAAGTATAATTACCTTGTCTCGTTAATTTCCTTTGATAAAATCTTTTTTCGTCATCTGATAATGAATCATATTCTTGCTCTGTTATTTCTTGTTTTCTTGTTTGAATAGCAAAATAGGTTTGTCCTAAAGCAACAACTTCTTTGCTTGGATCTGCATTTTGTACTATTAAATAACATATATATCTTGAAAGTTTATAATCTTGTATATTAGCAGTGGCATTATTATTTCTTTGTTGACCTCAACAAGTTGTTCATCTATATTAAACCCAGAATTTTTACAAGCATCTTTTGCTTTATTTAAAACCTTTAAGAAGTTTCTCCAGTCTTTATATTCTAAAATTTTTGAAAGTTCTCTAGCATACCAATATTCATTTCCATATTCATCTATATGTTTAATATTTTCAAAAATATTATTAGTATATCTATTTTCAATTTTCTTCATTACTATCTCCTTATTTATTGCTTCATATAAAAGTTTTCCATAAGTCGTTATTACCTCTATTTTATTTAAAATAACTATCATTTTCCAGTTATAAAATGTAAAAAGGGATAAGACTAAAAATCTTTATTTATAAGACTTCATAGGAAGTTTTCCATAATTCGGTTTATACCAGTTGATACTTGTACTTGCACAACTTTTTTCTTCTTTATTACTCATATTATATCTCTCTTTCATCATTATTAATTACTATATTTTTACTTAGTAATTCTTCTAATGGTTTAAACACATTTGAATCGTCTATTTTTTTCTCTAAATATTTTCCGTTATCCCAATATGATTTTAAACCATATGCTTCAATGCCATGATACGAGGCATCGCTTATTATTAATCTATACTTGTCATCTACTATCTCTAAGGCTGTACAATTTGACATAGATAATCCTACTTGATTACTTGTTCTTAATAATTCTTTTACGTTTTCTCTTCTTCCTGGTGCATCACAATGTGATACAAATAATCCATCAATAAAGCCTAAACATTCCATACCAATTAATGGCTGGTCATCTCCATACTTAATTTTTAAAGAGTCAGAAGAGCATTCTTTAAACCAGCAATTTGCACCAGCAGATACTCCACACATTACTTTTCCAGATTCCCATGCTTGTCTTAAAGTTTTATCGAATCCAGTTTCTTTCCACATTTTAATCATATCTAGAGTATTGCCTCCACCTTCATATATAATATCAGCCCAATCGATTAATGTTTTTACATACTCTACATCATTTAATTTGTTACTTTTTAGGTCTTTACAACTACATCCATATCTCTGTTCATAAACAGCTTTCATTACTTGAAAATAGCCTTCTTGATTTTCCAATAATTGTGAATGTCCTATAAACAAAAAATTAGGATTTTCTTTGCCTGTTAATCTAATTATCTCTCTATCTTGTTTTTCTAATTCATAAGGTAATCTTGTACCATCAGATTTTAATCTTCCATTTTCTCCTCCACCTATTGCAACAATTTTCTTACTTATATTCTCACTCATTTTACTCACCCTATTTCCTTTTAAACTCTATTTTTATTGAGCCATCTTGATTTAAATATATCATATTTATTAAATCAAAAATATACTTTCTATTCAACTTATCTATTTTAGTATCTTGTCTATTATTTATTTCTGTAATAACTTTTTCTTCTAAAAAATCTTTTCTTATAGTATGTTTGTTATTGCATCCTCTTTTCCTTACATGTGATGAGCATGCATAATATGTATATTCTTTGCTCTTTCTAATAGTCAAATTACTATCACATTCTGCACATTTCAAATATCCTGAAAAAATATCATATTCATTATTTGAATTTACTTTTACTGAATGTTTAATTATATCTTGCACTCTTGCAAATTGCTCTTTGCTTATTATGTCCATATGATTATTCTTTGTAATTATTAACTCGTCTTCTTTTGTCTTTATTAATTTATGATTTTTAAAACTAATTCGTTTTCGCTTTTGTTGAATTAAGTCTCCAGTATATACTTTATTTTTTATAATTCCAGTAATCATACTGACATTCCACTCCCTGTTTTGACTTTCAATTTCTTTTAACCTTTCAAATTCTTTTATTAAATACAGTTTAAATACCGGACTAATTGCTGATGCAAATTCAAATGCAATATCTTTATGTGCATATGTTCCACCATATTTTCCACGCTTTGAATATATTCCAATCGCATTTGTTTTATCACACCATTCAGTAACACTTAATGTAAATGTATGAAGTCCTGCACTTTTTCTAAACCCGTCGAATTCGACGGAATTAAAATTTGGATTATAAATAGACTCCCATGTTCCTAAAAATTTCAAAGTAATTCTATTTCTTAACCAGTTTCTTATAATGTCATCAGCTTTCGATTTTCCCTCTTTGTATTTACCAAAATCAGAAATACAAATATAATCATTATCATCTATGTTTGTAATATTTACTTTAATATTTTGATCAAGTAATAGTCCATCTACATCAATTCCAATTTGCATTATTATCGCACCCCATTTCGTTAAATAAAAGTTATCTTTACAATCCCATGAAATCTCCCAATGTCAATTGTTGAGGTTCGCTATATTTTGTTTTTATTTTCGCAATATTTAATAACTCATCCAAATATATTATCTCATGCTTTCCTTTTTGTAGTTCAAGTAATTTTAAAAAGACTTCTGCTGTTAAAAAGCAATCAGAAAGAGCTCTATGCCTATTTTCTGGGATTCGTAATCCCAATGTGCTTGCCAAGGTATCTAATTTGTAATTTGACAATTTTGGTAAAACATGTTTGGCTAATAAAATAGTATCTATTATTGGTGTTTTAGCTATTCCTTTACATTCATCTGTATAATGAGATAAAATATTAGCTTCATATTTAGCATTTTGTGCAATAAATACATAGTCTTTTTTTGAACAAGATTTATCAATTATTCTCATTGCTCTTTTAGCATCTATACCATGCATTAAATCTTGTTCTGTTATACCTGTTTGTGAAGTATCAAAACGCGTTAAGTGTAAACCTTCTGGTGGCTTAATCAGCCAATCAATTGATGCATTATTATCTATTTTTTTTTGTTTTATTCTTAATATTCCTACTTCTATTGGCTCTGGTGGTCTTCCTTTTGGAGTAATCGTTTCAAAATCTATTACTAAAAATTCTGTATCATCTATTAATTTCATTATAAAATCTAATCCTCCTCAACATCTTTTAAAAAGATTTTGTTTTTGAAAGCTCCCTTTCTTCTTGAAAGTTTATAATCTTGTATATTAGCAATAGCATTATTGTTTCTTTTTGACAACCTGTTGACCTCAACAAGTTGTTCATCTATATTAAACCCAGAATTTTTACAAGCATCTTTTGCTTTATTTAAAACCTTTAAAAAATTTCTCCAATCTCTATATTCTAAAACTTTTGAAAGTTCCCTAGCATACCAATATTCACTTTCATGTTCATCTATATGTTTTATATTTTCAAAAATATTGTTAGTATATTTATCTCCAATTTTCTTCATTATTACCTTCTTCTTCATTTTTTATATAAAAGTTTTCCCTAAGTCGTAATTACCCCATTTTTCTTCAAAATCCAATTGATTTTTACTTATAAAATGTAAAAAGAAGTTAAATAAAAAGTCTTATAAAATAAGGGCTTAAGAGAAAGTTTATATAAGTCGTTCTTTACCAGTTGATACTCGTTGATGGTAAACTTTTTGTATCCTCGTTCATTTTTTTATTTTTTCTCATTTCTCTTTTTTGGTACATATCCATTATTTATCACTTCCATTCTCTATCATTCTTGCTTCATTAATCTCTTCTTTATTATTAAAAGCAATTTCAATCATGCAATACTTACTCATTCGCCCCTTCAATTAATTTTTGATTATCTAATTTCGTTATACCTATTATATTATTATCGCTTGCTAAAATAGTTATTTGTCTTTTAGCAGTTTCATTTAATTTTTCTAATCTATCTTTTTGACCAATATTATTTTCTATCATACTGGCATTTAATACCTCTAAATTAGATAAGACAACTAAATGTAAAATATCTGTATAATCTCTTATATTACCCTCCAATTTTGGATTATTTTCTCTCCACTCTTTTGCAGTCATTCCAAACAATGCTACATTTATTACATCTGCTTCGTTAGCATAAACAAAAACTTTTTGTTTATCTGTTAAAGTAGGAACTAAATTTTCTTTAATACTATCAGTATGTATTCTATAATTTATTTTTGATAAGCTTCTTCTAACAGACCATTCTATTTTTTCTTGATATGTTTCATTATATTTTAATCTTTCAAATTCTTGAATCAAATATAATTTAAATGCGGGATCTATCCAAGACGCAAATTCTAAGGCAATATCTGGATGTGCAAATGTGCCACCATCATATTTTCCTCTTTTACTTACAAAACCCTTAGCATTTGTAGTACTTATCCATCTAGAAGGACTCATTGTAAAAGAATTATTTGCAGAGTCATTTTTAAACTCGCGAGATTCCGCTAGTTTAAAATTTTCATTAAACAGTTCTTCCCAAAGTGAATAAAAATCAAAAGAACTTTTATTGCTCATCCACTTAATAACAACATCCCCAGGATTATCTGGATTTTTGTATCTTGCCAAATCTGTTAAAGATATATAATCTATATTATCAATTCTCATTACGTTTATCAAATTATCTTTTACATTCATTTTTGTTGTAATTTTATTATTCATATATTATCCTTCCTTTCTATTTTATATTTTAGATACTACAAGAAAAATCAAATATATATTAAAAATCAATTTCATTTAATAATTTTTAGTATATAATTAGTATCTAAACACGTTTTTTTCTTATTGTAAAAATGTTAAAAGCCTTATTTAACGGGCTTTTTATTTTTAACCTAGCCTAGAAACAAATTGCAAAGTGTAATTTATTTTGAACTGTTTTAAAAAATTCTTTTGTTATTTCTGAATCTTTATCATAATCAACACTACAAGAAGAATATATATCTGTTATTTTTTGATAAAATCTTCTCTCGCTTGAACGAATGTTTCTAATTCTTTCAAGTGTTTCTTCAAAATAATCCTCGCCAAATATGTAATTAGGATTTTTTAATCTTTCATCATCCATAACTACACCTTTTATCATATATTCTTTTAATATTTTTGTTGCCCAAATTCTAAAGTTGGTTGCTTTTTTTGAATTTACTCTATATCCAACTGCAATAATCATATCAAGGTTATATATCTTTACAGGTTTTTTAGAATTATCAAGGTCGGTTTTTCCGACGGTGTTATTTTCATCAAGTTCACCGCTATTTAATATATTATTAATATGTTCTGTTATTGTACTTCTTCCAACACCAAATAATTCTGCAATTAAATTTTGCGTAAGCCATATATCGTTATTTATTAACATTACACTAACCTTAACATCATTGTTTGAATCCTTATATATTAAAAAATCATGATTAGTTATTTGTAAGTTTTTATTGTCCATTTATTATTCTCCTTTCTTTTAAATTTTTTATTTAATATCAATTTTAACATTTTTATTCTTATTAATATTTAAATACTCGCTTGGAGTTAATATATCATTATCATTTAAAAACTCAGCAACTTGTCTTCTACTTTCGCCATCAAGTATCATATCAAATATTTTTCTAATTATATGTGATACATTTTTATCAATTAAAAACTTATGCTTATCTTTTGGATCTTTTATATATCCGTAAGGAGCTAATTTTCCAACAAATTCACCATTTTGTTTCTTCACAATTAAAGAACTTCTTATTTTATTTCATTTTCAATTATCCATTTTATATCTTCTATCGATTTATTAATATTAAAAATGCCATTACCTACTGGATAATAAACAGGATAAACTTTATATTTGTTTTTATTAATTTCTATTTTGTGACATTTTTTTCTATTTTCAGATACAGATATCTTTTTATTTAAAATAATAGAACTAACTTGGTTTCCAAAAGTGATAATTATTTTTGGTTTAATTATATTTATTTCTTTGAATAATAAATCAAGATATTTTTTCAACACTTCATCAGGCAATGGTCTTGCATCTATTTGAGTACATTTACCTAAATTAGTAATGAACAATTTATTTTTTTCAATTTCTTCGTAAACATAATTGCAAAACTCATAATCCCATTCCTTTGGTTTTTTTCCTTGAATTTTGTTAAATGTTTCTTCACTTAATAAATCAACTTTATAGAACAACTTCCATATGTTTTTAGTTCCTAACCATGGAGACTTTCTACCTTTCCAAGATTTATCACTGGCAATATTTTTTCCGGTAGGATTCATAAAAACAAAACATATATCAGGATTTTTTTCACATCCACCATTATATATAGAATCTAATTCCTTAGCACCATATTTAACTTGTAATTCATCATAATCTTTTCTTAAATCTTCTATCTTCAAAATATTCACCTTCTTATAAAAAAGTTTCTTTAAGTAGTTCTTACCCAATTTTTCTTATAATTTTTGTTAATTTTTTATTAAAAATTGTAAAAAGAAATTTAATTAAAAGCCTTATTTATCTTTCATTTTTTACAACTTTCTATATTATAGCACAATTATTTATTTTTATAAAGTCAACTGCTTGAATAGATTCATCCTGATATGTAGGTTAGTCAATCATTTGTCACAAATTATTTAAAATAAATACTTTGAGTACCTATATTGCAAATAGCGATTCTTCTTGACTTTTATATTTTTTTATGAATTCCCTGGGACTCAACCATCCTAGTGGTCTCATAGGAAAATTATTATATTCTTTTCTCCATTCTTTTCCTTGATTTCTTAAATCTTCTAAATTATAAAATACTCTTTTATAGTAAAATCTTTCTTGATCTTTTCTATGACTTCTTTCTACTCTTCCATTTTGTTTTGGTGTATGTGGCTTTATTACTTTATATTCTAATCCTAATTCTTCTAATGTGTTTTCAAACATTGTTTTTTTACTTTTTAAAAATGCTTGCCAACTTAATCTATTTGTAAATTCAAATCCATTATCTGTTTGTATTGTCTTTATTTTAAACGGAAAATATTTTACTAATCTTCTTGCAAATTTGCTTGAAGCATATGTATCATGTGCATTTGTAAACCATGTATATCTTAATCTTGAATATTCATCTATTGCTGTATATTGATAAAATTTTTCTCCATCTATATATTGTTCTTTTACATTCTCCAAATTTATATGCTGCTTTTGCCACTCCATATTTAAACCTATAACAATATAGACCATATAAAAATTTTTTTATATTGGGTATAAATACATTTTATTGCAGAAAACCGATATAATTTACAATAAAATAGGAGCTAACTCATTTCTAAATTAACTCCATATATGTTAGATATTATTTCAATAATTACATCTCTTTCTTTGCTTTCTTTAAATCATTTGAATAGTAATACATATCAACACATTGTAAATCTCCATCAAATATTTCCTCATCATAGTTATCTACAAAGTAATTTTTTATTGTCTTTTCGTATTTATCAAAACCTTGTTTTACATAGAATGGGATATTATTTTCTGTTGTTCCAACTAGCATTTTATTATATTTTTGTTTATAGTTATCACACAAATATTTTAGCATTTTTTTAGCATAACCTTTATTCCTATATTCTTCTTTTGTGGCAATATTTTTTAATTCACATGTATTATCATCTACTTTAGTTACAACAGCAACACATACAATTTCATTTTCATAAGTCAATACAAACAAATCTCCATCTTTCAAATATTCATTTATCATATTTTCACTCGGATCCGCTTCAAGTAATAAGTCCATATACTGCTCTTTATTATCTTTTTCCTTTTTTATATTTACATTTCTTTTTGCAGGAAGAAATTCAAATCCTTTTGGCAATTTTGGTTTCTTATTTGTTGTGTTAGTTGAAATTATTTTTTCCTCACTACTAAATATGCAACCACAATACTTTTGCATATATAAGCCTAAGTCATATGCTTTTTGGTGGCCTTTCCAAAAACCTATTCTAAAGTCTCTATATAAGAAGTCTATTTTATATTCTTTACTATATTGCTCCATTAACTGTTTTATATAATCGTGTTGTTGATATATGCTATATAGTAGTGTTGTTGTTACTGTATCATATCCATGTTTTTTTGCATATTCAAATGTTTTTTTTAATCTTACGGGATAACAATAATTTACGCACCTACTATTTAAATTTGAAATTA
Organism: Clostridiales bacterium; assembly: GCA_003534295.1. Classification (GTDB taxonomy): domain Bacteria; phylum Bacillota; class Clostridia; order TANB77; family CAG-508; genus DNVW01. The sequence continues at coordinate 82,185 of DPDV01000007.1, read as the reverse complement.
CATTTTTGCAAAACGAATCCAAGCCATATTCTTCTTCAAATATGGCTTTTACATTTATAATATTGGCATATTCTTTTAAACAGTCTCTTCTAGCTTTATATTCCATATATGGATGTATATTGGGATTATACCAATATAATGTTGGTTCTATTCCCTCATTCCTTAATTCTTCTATACAGTACACACTACATGGTGCACAACATACATGCATTAATAACTTCATATTCTTATCTACCTATTCTATTTTTATTATTCATTATATTCTACCCCTATGTGTTCATATGCTGGTTTAAGTGGTATCCTTCCCCTTGGTGTTCTTGTAATAAACCCTATCTGAATTAAATAAGGCTCATACACATCTTCTATTGTGTCAGCTTCTTCCCCTACAGTAACTGCCATTGTTTCTAAACCTACTGGTCTTCCACCATATTTAATAATCATTGCTTCTAACAATCTTCTATCGATTTCGTCTAATCCATACTCATCTATTTCTAATTTATTTAAAGCTGTTTTTGTTATTTTTAATGTAATATTTCCATCCCCCAGAACTGCCGCATAATCTCTTACCCTTTTTAATAATCTATTTGCAATTCTTGGTGTTCCTCTAGAACGTCTTGCAATCTCTATTGCTGAGTTCTCATCAATTTCAACATTTAATATCTTCGCCGACCTTTTTACTATTGTTGTTAAGTCTTGCGTATTATATAATTCTAATCTATGAACAATACCAAATCTATCTCTTAGAGGAGTGGTTAAAGACCCCGCTTTTGTAGTTGCTCCTATTAAAGTAAATTTAGGCAAATCTAATCTTATTGATCTTGCACTTGGTCCTTTTCCTATTATTATATCAAGTGTATAATCCTCTAACGCAGGATACAAAATTTCTTCTACACTTTTGTTTAATCTGTGTATTTCATCTATAAATAAAACATCAAATTCAGATAAGTTAGTAAGTAAAGCTGCTAAATCCCCCGGTTTTTCTATTGCAGGACCTGATGTTATTTTTATATTTGATTTCATTTCATTTGATATAATATTAGCAAGTGTGGTTTTACCCAAACCAGGAGGTCCATATAGTAAAACATGGTCTAAAGGCTCCCCTCTTTTTTGGGCAGCCTCTATATATATTTTCATATTTTCCTTTACCTTATCTTGTCCTATATATTCATCTAAAAGTTTTGGTCTTAAAGAATTTTCTAATCTTTCTTCGTTGCTACTTTCAAGTTCTGGATTAATTAACCTTTCTTCTTCCATTACTTTCTTAGTCTCCTTCTAACTAATTATTAAAAAATTGTATCCTATAAATAATCCGCTTTCTATTACTCCTGTAATTTCTTTTATATCTTTTTCTAAAGTTTCGTATATTTCTTCAAATTTAGTATCTAATATAAAATTGTTATTTTCTGTAATTAATGGACCATCTTTTTTTACTGCTGTTCTTAACTTTATTTCTGTTGCTCCTAAATCCAGTAACTCTTCTTTTACGCTGTTAATAGCTTCTGGATAACATTCAATTGGAATATATGCTTCTTCTCCTAGGTTTCTTACAAATTTTGTTTTATCTGCCAATATATATGTTACTGGAGAATTTGCAATATTTAATTTTTCCCTAAACATTGCAGCTCCTCTACCTTTTATTAGCCAATTTGTATCATTTACTTCATCTGCACCGTCAAAACACCAGTCAGGTTTGTTTTCCATTATTGTAGTAGTTGGTATTTCTAATTCTGAACATAGCATTTTAATCTCGTGTGATGTTGGAATAGCCAAAATATCTATGTTTTCTTTTTTTATTCTCTTAGAAATTTCTTTTACCGCTAAATAAGAAGTAGACCCTGAACCAAACCCTATAGTTTCCCCATTTTTAACTTTTTGCGCTATCTGTATTGCTATTTTTTCTTTTTCTTCTCTATTAGTTATATTTTCAAAATTAATATTCTCTAATACTTCTTTAGACCATTTCATACATTTTCCTCCAAAAACTTATTTTTAGTAATTTCTTCGAAGTGCGGGCGATTAAAATCGCCCCTACATTTTTCATAGATTACTTTACACTATCAACTTATTAAACTACTTTTATAAATTTATTTTTTCCAAATTGAAGTACTATTGGTTCTTCTAAAATAATGTTTTCCCCTAAATTATCAACTATATTGCTATTAATTTTAACACCTTTTCCCTGTATCATTCTCTTAGCTTCACTTTTAGATGGAGCAAATCCTGTTTTTACAAGTAAGTCACATATATTAATTTCTCTAGTTTCATTACTTATATTAATTTCTTTAATATTATCTGGTATTTTTCCTTTAGCAACTTGTTTATATCTTTCTTCTGCTTCTTTTATTCTATTCTCCCCATGATACATTTTTATAATCTCTTCTGCATATTTTCTATGTGCTAGTACTATGTCGTCTGTAATCCACTGTTTAGCATCTTCCAATTCTACATCTGTTGTTAGTTTAAAGTATTCTAATAGGCAATCATCTGGAATTTTCATTGCTTTTTCATACATAATTTCTGGTGACTCATCTATTCCAATGTAATTATCTAAAGATTTGCTCATTTTTTCTTTTCCATCTAGCCCAACTAACAAAGGAAATGTTAAAACTACTTGTCTTTCTTGTCCATAATCTTTTTGTAATTCTCTTCCCACTAGTAAGTTAAATGTTTGGTCTGTACCGCCAATTTCTATATCTGCTTTTAACGCTACAGAGTCATATCCTTGCATTAGTGGATACATTAGTTCATGCATTGACAATGGTAATTTATTTTCATATCTATTTTTAAAGTCATCTCTTTCCAAAATTCTTGCCACTGTATATTTACTTGTTAAGTTTATAATATCTCTAAAATTCATTTTTTCTAGCCATTCAGAGTTATATGTAATTTTAGTTTTTGCTGGATCAAGTATCTTTGTTACTTGTCTAAAATATGTTTCCCCAGACTTTCTAGTCTCTTCAAATGTTAGAGCAGGTCTTGTTTTATTCTTCCCAGATGGGTCACCTATCATAGCTGTAAAATCTCCTATTACGAATACTACATCATGTCCCATATCTTGAAAATGCTTTAAGACACGCAAAACAACTGTATGTCCCAAATGTAGATCTGGTCTACTTGGATCTGCTCCTAATTTAATTATTAATTTTTTCCCACTTTTTATTTTTTCATCTAATTCTTCTTCTGAAAATATTTGAACCGCTTTTCTTTTTATTAATTCTAACTCTTTCATTCATAATCCCCCTCTATTAGTTATTTTTAATATTTATAATTTTTTCCCACTCTAACTCTTCTTTTCCAAAATGACCATAATTAGTAGTTTTTGAATATATAGGTTCCCTTAAGTTCAAATAATTAATTATTCCATTTGGAGTAAGGTCAAATTTTTCTTTTATAATTTTTATTATTTCTTCATCTGATATTTTTCCTGTTTCAAATGTGTTTATATATATTGACAATGGTTCTTTTACTCCTATTGCATATGAAATTTGGATTTCACATTTATCAGCTAATTTATTTGCCACAATATTTTTTGCAATATGTCGTAACATATATGTTGCTGATCTGTCTACTTTTGTTGGATCCTTTCCGGAAAAAGCCCCTCCTCCATGTCTACTATAGCCTCCATATGTGTCAACTATTATCTTTCTTCCAGTTAACCCGCTATCTCCTAAAGGTCCTCCTATTACAAATCTTCCTGTTGGATTTATATATATTTTTGTGTTTTCATCTATCATATTAGAATCTATAACAGCATCAATCACTTCTTTTTTTACATCTTCTCTTAGTTTTTCGATATTTATTTCTGCCAAATGTTGTGTTGATATTAATACTGTTTCTATTCTTTTAGGTTTACCTTCTACATATTCAACTGTTACTTGTGTTTTTCCATCTGGTCTTATATATGGGATAATTTTTTCTTTTCTTACAATAGCCAATCGATTTGCAAGTTTATGTGCTAAGTTTATAGCATATGGCATATAGTTGTCTGTTTCATTACATGCATATCCAAACATTATGCCTTGATCTCCTGCTCCGCCTACGTCTACCCCTAATGCTATGTCTGGGCTTTGCTTTGTAATATTTATATTTATTTCGCAATTTTTATAATTCATTCCTGTATATTCATCATCATATCCTATTTCTTTTACTTTTTCTCTTACTATTTTTTCAATTTCTATTTGCGCATTTGAAGTAACTTGTCCCACAACTTCTATAGTATTATTATATGCAAAGACTTCTATTGCTGTTCTTGAGAATTTGTCTTGTTTTAGGCATTCATCTAATATGCTATCTGCAATATAATCGCATAATTTGTCTGGATGTCCTTCTGTTACACTTTCTGATGTAAAATAATATTTATTCACTTTTATATCCTTCCTTTCAAATTTATAAACCATTATATCATACATAATTAATCTAATCCATAATATTGTCTTTTGTATTTCTTACTGTTCTTGCCATCTCGTCTACTAAGCTTTTTATTTCTTGTATACTTTCTTCATTTTGTTCTTTTTCCGTTACCACTCCAGTAATATTACAAGGAATTTTATCTATTATAAATGTATATCCTACAACATAAGCACTTGCCTTCACTGTTCTGCCACATATTAATTTTCCCTCATACCTATACATTTCTATTTCATTAATTTTTTCTGTTTTCTCTTGTTCAATCTCTAAATTATTAATATATGTAAAGTCTTTTACATTTTCTTTTATCTTTGAAAATACTATGTCCTGAGCTTTTGTTAATTCCGTTGCTTCCATGCTCTTTTCTGCAGTTATTGCAATGTATTTTTTATTTTTCACAAAATATATTTTAGAATATCCATTTTGTGTTTCTTCATATGTACTTGGAGCATTTATATATATGAGTTTTTGTGGTACTTTATATATTTTTGAAAGTTGACCTTCTTGATTTTTTTTAGTGCAGCCACAAAGGCACATAGCTAAACTTATTATTATCATTGTTAAATAAATTATTTTTTTCATTTTTTTATTATTCTCCTTTGCAAATATTTTAATATAATAACTGTACTTTTTCAACTGTTTTGTTTATTTTATGTATAAAAAACAAATATTCAGGTAAAATAATATTAATATAGGAGGTGTTTTTTATGTCAGAAAATCAAAATAACAATAAGAATAATAATAAAAACAAGAACAAAAATAGTAAAAATAATGAAAAGTCTAATAATAGCAATAATTGCAAATAGAAAAAAAAGTGTACTTTTAACTCTTGTATAAAGTACACTTTCAAAATTTTACTTTTCTTTTACACCGTATTCCTTTTATTTGGTAATTTGAGTGATACATTTCTTTGGTCTCTACTTCTTGAAATTTTCCAGTTTGCAAGTTTAATATATACTCAAATGCGACATTATTTTCGTCAACAAATGTCATGTTATATTCTACCAACCCTGGTTTAGTACCAAACTTACTTTTAGGTTGACTTGAATGGTTTTTTCCTTTTCTCATAGTTGCAGTAAATGACGGAATTTTTTCTTCCTGAATACATGTTTTTATAAATTTCTGATACATGCTATATAATTCATGTTCTCCCATTTTTTCAGGTTTTACGTATAAGTGAAATACTTCTAATATATATTCTAATTGTGCTTTTCCCTTTAGTCCTTTTTTTATTATAAAATCTTTCACTTGTTCAAAATAATCATCTGTATAACCTTTCTTTTCACTTATATACCCTATTCTTTTATCTATATCTCGCAATTTTTCAGAATCAATTTGAAGAAAATGAGATGTTTGGCACCCTGATTGTACGTTTTTTAGATCATTTGTTAAATCAGCTGTATGCCATGTAATACCATCTTCTTCATAAAATCTAAGATATCTATGTCCTCCGTCAGTTATGACCTTACTTTCAATTCCTATTATTTTTAATAGTTTTTCATATTGGTCTGTTAAAGAAGCACAAGTAATTATATTAGGATTCTTATAATCTTTATGGTCATACATTAATTCTTGTTCTTCATCTTCGTTCAAAAATTCATAAGAGACATCATAAAAGCTCTTTTTCCCCAATTCTATATACAGCCATCTGGCTTTTTCAGTATTTGTTGATACTGATTTTGGCATATTTGCTATAAAATCTTCCAGTCTTTCAATTTGCATGTATTGCTCACTCCTAAATTAAATATTTTCCTAAAAATTGTCCTGTATAGCTTTGCTCATTTCTTGCAATTTGTTCTGGTGTTCCAACTGCAACAATTTTTCCTCCTTTGTCTCCACCTTCTGGTCCCAAGTCAATTATATAGTCACTTGTCTTTATTAAATCCAAATTGTGTTCTATTACTATAATACTATTGCCTGTGTCTACAAGTCTTTGTAGTATTTCTACTAATTTGTGAACATCTGCAATATGCAATCCTGTTGTTGGCTCGTCTAGTATATATAGTGTCTTACCTGTTGGTTTTTTAGACAATTCTGTTGCTAACTTGACTCTTTGAGCCTCTCCTCCTGATAATGTAGTAGAAGGTTGTCCCAATTTTATATAACCTAATCCCACATCATGTAGTGTCTGTATTTTTTGTTTTATCCTTGGTATATTTTTAAAGAACTCTAGTGCCTCTTCTACTGTCATATCAAGTACATCTGCAATTGTTTTTCCTTTGTATTTAACCTCTAATGTTTCTTTATTATATCTTTTACCCTTACACACTTCACATGGCACATAAATATCTGGTAAAAAATGCATTTCTATTCTTAATATTCCATCCCCTGAACAAGCCTCACATCTTCCGCCTTCCACATTGAAGCTAAATCTTCCCTTTTCATAGCCTCTCATCTTTGCTTCATTTGTTCCTGCAAATATATCTCTTATATTGTCAAATACTCCTGTATAAGTTGCTGGATTGGAGCGTGGTGTTCTTCCTATTGGAGATTGGTCAATATTTATTATTTTATCTATATTCTCTATTCCAATTATTTCTTTATGTGCTCCTGGTTTTTCATTTGAACCATTTATTTGCTTTGCCAATGCCTTATATAAAATATCATTTACCAATGTACTTTTTCCAGACCCTGAAACACCTGTAACACATATAAATTGTCCTAGCGGAAATTTAACATTTATGTTTTTTAAATTATTTTGAGTAGCTCCTTTTACTTCTATTGCTCTTCCATTTGACTTTCTTCTTTTTTCCGGAATTGGTATTTGTTTTTTTCCGCTCAAATATTGCCCTGTTATAGATTCTGGTATCTGTTTTATTTGTTCTGCTGTTCCTTGCGCAATTACTTTTCCACCATGAACTCCTGGTCCTGGTCCAATATCTATTATTTGATCAGCCGCATACATTGTATCTTCATCATGTTCTACAACAATAACTGCATTTCCTAAATCTCTTAACTTTTTTAATGTTGCTATTAATTTTTCATTATCTCTTTGATGAAGTCCTATACTTGGCTCATCTAATATATATAATACACCAGTTAATCCAGAGCCTATTTGAGTTGCCAAACGTATTCTTTGTGCCTCTCCTCCTGATAGTGTTCCTGCGCTTCTTGATAATGTTAAATATTCCAATCCAACATCAATTAAAAATTGTAATCTTTTATTTAATTCCTTTAAAATCTGTTCTGATATCATCTTATCTTTGTTATTCAATTTCAATGAATTCAAATAATTTTTTATTTTATCGATTGACATTTCTGTTAGTTCATTTATATTTTTATCTCCTACTTTAACTGCTAAACTTTCTTTTCTTAGTCTTGCTCCATTACATGTTGGGCAATGACTATTACTCATATACAATTCATAAAAGTCCTTCATTCCCTGTGATTTTGTTTCTCTATATCTTCTATCCAAAGTTGGAATAACTCCTTCAAATGGAGAACTAAACTTTCTTGTACCTGCTGATGATGAATATTCAAAATCAATTTTTTCGTCGCCTGTTCCATATAATATCTTATTTAAAAAGTCTTTTGGTAGTTTTTTTATTGGTACATCTTTAATTTCAACTCCATAATGTTTCGCAATACTCTCAAAATACATCTTTGCCATTGTATCGCCTTTTTTCATACTACTTGCGCCAAATGCTTTTATACCATCATAAAGGGTTTTGCTTTTATCGGGAATTATAAGGTCTTCATCCATTTTCATTAAATATCCAATACCTGTACAAGTTGGACATGCACCAAATGGATTATTGAATGAAAACATCCTTGGCGATAATTCTTCAAAACTAATACCACAATCTGGACAAGCATAATTTTGACTAAATAGCATTTCTTCGGAGTCATCTTTAGAAGTTCCTACAACTATAAGCACTAGATTATTGGCGTGTTTTAATGCTATTTCCACAGATTCTGTTAATCTACTTCTTATATCTTCTTTTATTATTAACCTATCAACTATTATTTCTACTGTATGTTTTCTCTTTCTATCTATATCTATGTCATCTGTCAGTTCTACGGTTTCTCCATCTATTCTTGCTCTTACAAACCCTTCTTTTGAAAAGTTTTCTAGTAATTTTTTAAACTCACCTTTTCTTCCACGAACTACAGGTGCTAAAACTTGAATTTTTGAACCTTGTTCCAAATTCATTACTGAATCAACTATTTGGTCTATTGTTTGTTTTTCTATTCTTTTGCCACAATTTGGACAATATGGTACCCCGATTCTTGCATATAATAAACGTATATAATCATAAATTTCTGTAACAGTTCCTACTGTTGAGCGTGGATTTTTAGATGTAGTTTTTTGGTCTATTGATATTGCTGGCGAAAGTCCCTCTATTAGCTCTACATCTGGCTTTTCCATCAGTCCTAGAAACTGTCTTGCATATGAAGATAAGCTCTCTACATATCTTCTTTGTCCTTCTGCATACAGAGTATCAAATGCCAAAGAAGATTTTCCAGACCCAGAAAGTCCTGTAATTACTACAAGCTTATCTCTTGGAATTTCTAAATTAATGTTTTTTAAATTATGCTCTTTTGCGCCTTTTATTATTATATTATTATTCATGTTGAATCTCCATTTTTTAATACTTTTAAAAAAGAGTCTTTTTTATCAGACTCTTTTCGAAATGATTAGATGATTAGATTGTCATCCTCTCAAGACTAACCATTTCTTTTTCCTCCAATGCTGCTATCCACCTTTCTGCGTAAAGGTTATTGGAGGAATAGACTGCCACCCATTGCGAAATGGGTGACCACTCATTTCCAATTTTCACCGCATTGCAGCGAAAAATCAGAAAATCGAGTGGATTTAGGTAATCTTGCTCATACCGTGAGCGGAATTGTTCATTCCGTACCAGCTCTTCAGCAAGAGCATCATGATTTTCGCACCTTCTAAATGTGCCAAAAAGTATTATCCCTTTGGTTATCATGGTGCACCTCCTGTCTTCATTATAGGTTATATACTATCACGTTATTTTTCCTAAATCAAGTGCTATTATTTTAAATTATCACATCATTTTTTCCATTTCTTTTATTTTATCTCTTATTTCTGCTGCCTTTTCAAATTCCATGTCAGCTGCATATTTAAGCATTTCATCTGTCATTTTAGATATAATATCTTTTATTTCTACATCTTTGTCTAATTTATATTCTTCTTGAACTTCTGCGACATAACTTGCTTTGATAGTATCTCTTACTGATTTTTGAATTGTTTTTGGTGTAATATTATGTTCCTTATTGTATTGTTCTTGTATTTTTCTTCTCCTATTTGTTTCACTTATGGCTTTCTCCATGCTTTCTGTTAGTTCATCTGCATACATTATTACCTTTCCATTTGTATTCCTTGCTGCACGCCCTATTGTTTGTATTAATGAACGCTCTGAACGTAAAAATCCTTCCTTGTCAGCATCTAATATTGCAACTAATGATACCTCTGGAATATCCAAACCCTCTCTTAAAAGATTTATACCTACTAATACATCAAATTGCCCTAATCGTAAATCTCTAATTATTTCCATTCTTTCAAGTGCTTTAGTATCAGAATGCATATATTTAACTTTTATATCTATCCCTGCTAAATATGTGCTTAAATCTTCTGCCATTTTTTTTGTTAAAGTAGTTACTAGCACTCTTTCCCTTTTTTCTGTTCTTATTCTTATTTGTTCTATTAAGTCATCCACTTGGTTTGTAACAGGTTTTACTTCTATTTTAGGGTCTAACAGTCCTGTAGGTCTTATTATTTGCTCTACAACATTTTCTTTGGAATGTTCTTTTTCATAGTCAGCTGGAGTTGCACTTACAAAAATACATTGATTTATTCTTTGCTCAAATTCTTCAAATTTAAGTGGTCTATTGTCAAAAGCCGAAGGTAATCTGAATCCATATTTTACCAATGCTTCTTTTCTAGCTCTATCTCCGTTGTACATTGCTTTTACTTGTGGTATGGTTGCATGTGATTCGTCTATTAATAAAAGAAAATCTTTTGGAAAGTAGTCAAATAAAGTATATGGTGCACTTCCTGGCTCTCTGCCACTTATATGTCTTGAATAGTTTTCGATCCCTTGACAAAAACCAGTTTCTCTCATCATTTCTATGTCAAAATTTGTTCTTTCTTCTATTCTTTGTGCTTCTATTAATTTACCCTGTGATTTAAAATACTCTACTTGTGCCTTCATTTCTTCTTCTATTGTTACAATTGCCTTTTCAAGTTTATCTTTATTAGTTACATATTGAGATGCTGGTGGAATTAATATATGGTTTCTAAAGCCTATAACTTTGCCTGTCAATGGATTGATTTCATTTATCTTTTCTATTTCATCTCCCCAAAACTCTACTCTTACAGCTGATTCGCTTTCTGAGGAAGGATATATTTCTAAAACATCTCCTTTTGCTCTAAAGGTTCCTCTTTTAAAATCTAATTCATTTCTTGAATATTGCATATTTATTAGTTTTTTCATAATATTATTTCTTGATTTTGTCATTTGTGGTCGTAATGAAAGCATCATTTCATTGTAGTCTACAGGATCTCCTAATCCATATATGCAAGACACAGATGCTATTATAATAACATCTCTTGTTTCAAACAATGACAATGTAGCTGAATGTCTTAATTTGTCTATTTCATCATTTATAGAAGCATCTTTTTCAATGTATGTATCAGACTGCGGTATATATGCTTCTGGTTGATAGTAATCGTAATATGAAACAAAATACTCCACTGCGTTCTCTGGGAAGAACTCTTTGAACTCCGAATATAATTGTCCAGCAAGTGTTTTATTATGTGCTAAAACAAGTGTTGGTTTTTGTGTTTTTTCTATTATGTTCGCCATTGTAAAAGTTTTTCCTGAACCCGTAACACCTAGAAGTGTCTGGAATTTCTTACCTTCTTTTATTCCTTTTGATAAGTATTCTATTGCTTGTGGTTGGTCGCCTGTTGGCTTATATTCTGAGTGTAATTTGAACATTTTTCCTCCTTTCTTGTGACTTTTTTATGTTAAAAAAAGATAACTGCCAGTCAAGCATTCGTCCCAAAACTCGTCCTCATAGGACTAATTTTTACTGGTTAATATAAATCTTTTTGTTTAGGACGAATAAAGGTCACAAACTTCCTACGCATTATTAAACGATATTGAATGATACTAAGTATCATTTTTCACTATACTATAATATCATTTTTTGCCTTAAAAAACAAGGTTTTTAAAGCACCTTGTTTTTTCATCTATATTTTAAATTACTCCTAATTCTTCTATAATTGATTCGGGAATTTGACAGTTAATTGAATATAAAATCGATATAAGCATTGATGGTGCTTAATTTTTTTGTCAAATTTCTCTCTTTTCTCTTGCACAATGTCTCACAATGTGTTGGAATTACATCAAGGAGAAATTTAATTATGAGATTACAAATAATAAAATCAAAAAATGCTCAATCTCTTTATGTTGTTAAATCTGTATACCGCAATAAGAAAAGGACAAATAAAGTTGTTGAGAAATTAGGTACTTATGAAAAATTAAAACAAAATTTAAACGAAGATCCTATTGAATGGGCTAAAAAGTATGTGGAAGAATTAAATAAACAAGAAAAAACCTGGACTAGAAATGTTCTTGTAAAATATAATCCTTCAAAAATAATTGAAAAAAATCAGCAAACTTTCTTCAATGGTGGATATCTTTTCCTAGAAAAAATATATTATCAATTAGGCTTAAATGGTATCTGTAATGAAATTACAGATAAATATAGATTTAAATATGATTTGAGTGACATCTTATCAAGATTAATATATAGTAGAATAATATATCCTTCTTCAAAATTAGCGACATTTGAATTGTCTAAAAAATATATTGAACAACCTAATTTTGAATTGCATGATATTTATCGTGCTCTAGAAGTTATTGCCAAAGAAACTGATTTCATTCAAGCTGAACTGTATAAGAATAGCTTAAAAGTTTCCAAAAGAAATACTAATGTTCTTTACTATGATTGTACAAATTACTTCTTTGAAATTGAACAAGAAAGTGGTTTAAGGCAATATGGTCCTTCTAAGGAACATAGACCTAATCCAATTACTCAAATGGGACTTTTTATGGATGGTGATGGTATTCCTTTAGCTTTTGATATAACAGCTGGAAATACTAATGAACAAATTACTCTAAAACCTTTAGAAGAAAAAATATTAGCGGATTTTAAATTATCTAAATTCATTGTTTGTACTGATGCCGGACTTGTTTCTAATGCTAATAGAAAGTTTAACGATATGGATGAACGTGCCTTTATCACTACTCAATCTATTAAAAAATTAAAGAAATATTTGATGGATTTGGCTTTATCTCCTGACGAATGGCATCTTTCTGGAGATACTAAAAAGTATAATATTAATGACATTGAAAAAGATGAGGCATCTATTGAGCTTTACAAAGATAGAATATTTTTTAAAGAACGTTGGATTAATGAAAATGGTTTAGAACAAAAGCTGATTGTAACCTACTCTTTGAAATACAAAAATTATCAAAGACAAATCCGTAACTCTCAAATTGAAAGAGCTAAGGTTGCAATCGCTAATAAATGTTTTAAACTTGATAAATGTAATCAAAATGATTTTAAAAGGTTCATTAAGAAAACCAATGTTACAAATGATGGAGAAATAGCTGAAAAGAAAGTACTGTCATTAAATACCGATACAATCTTAAAAGAAGAAAAATTTGACGGATTTTACGGTGTATGCACAAATCTTAATGATAATGCTGAAGAAATTATCAAAGTAAACCAAAGAAGATGGAAAATTGAGGAAAGCTTTAGAATTATGAAGAGTGAATTTAAAGCTAGACCTATGTATTTAAGTAGAGATGACAGAATTACAGCTCACTTTACTACTTGTTTTCTTTCATTGGTTATTCTTAGATTCCTAGAAAAAAGATTGGAAGAAAAATATACTAGCTCTCAAATTATTAATACTTTAAAAAATATGAATTTTATAGAAAGTATTGGGAATGGATATATTCCGACTTATATTAGAACTGATTTAACTGATGATTTGCACGATAAATTTGATTTTAGGACCGATTACGAAATACTTAATAACAGGAACCTAAAAAATATTTTAAAAAAATTAAAAGAATAAAAACATTGTGCACTTTCAAAAAGCTAGAAGCGTTGATATACAACGTTTATAGCTTTTAACTGTCAAATTTGACCACTTTTTTTATGGATGTCAACAATTATTTGACTATTTTTGTAAAATTATAAATTGCAATAATAAGTGTCGCACTTTTTTCAATAAAATTATAACATTATTTATGATACATTTGGGGTAACGATCTTATGTTTACCCCAAATTCATGATCGCCATTATTGTTGCACAGAGCAGCTCTACTCCGTGCAACGATTCTTCTCGACACTCTCCAGGCTTGACCATCCGCCAAAGCTGGTCTAAAATTTTAATCTTTGGGTTATGAGCGTACTCTTGCTTATTTTGCCATTTACTTTAAATTATTTTAAAATTGTGCTAAGTGTTACAGCTGTAAGTATTTAGTTGTTTTATTTTAGTGTATCTTATTTTGCAATATTACCCCTTATTTTCCATTTTTGAGATTTTCGCCGTTAAAAATTATGGAGGTTTATGGATACATGATGTATACATTTTGGATACAGAAAAAGCAGGGATCACCTGCTATTCATTTTTTAGTTTTAAAGTTAATCTAATCTCTTCAGCTTGTAACGTTTTTATTATCATCTCATCTGTTCCCATTTCTAACGGAATACTATTTAAAACATATGCAATTTGTTCCTTTCCTTTATGATCTTCTCTCACTTTTTTTATTAATTCAATTGCACTATTTCTATCATAATTTATAATTTTATTTTGAATTTCTACTATACTTTTAGTTAACTTCATCTTTTCTATTTCTTCCATTATCCTTTACCCTATCCTTTCAGATAATATTCTATCATTTTGATATATTGATCTTGTGCATTTAAACAAGTATCAATTAAATATCCGTATGTGTCAACTAAATGTAGGCAATTTTTTTATCTTTTTTTCTAATACTTCAATGTCAATTGCTTCAACACTTTATTATATTTTTGTTCATTTAATAAAACATTGTCTTTTTATCTTTAAAAACTACATCTCATTTCTGAAAATTCTTTTAATTTCATTATTTCTTTTATCCAATCTTCTGCACTTGTGTCTATTGGTGTTGGGGTTTCTAATTCATCTATATTAAACTTCTCACTTAATACACATATTCTACTTAATGCATTTGCTCCATGTATTCCAAATGCTTTTCTTCCGCTACAAAATCTTTTCTTTAATTTACTAAATATTTAACTTTCTTGTGTTCCCATATTCCTATATTCTATTCCTTCTGGTGCTTCTGGGATTTCTACTATATCTTGATATCTTTCTAAATCACTGCTTAAATAACTTTCTAACTTATTCAATTTCTTTACTGCCTGATATTCTCCATTTAATTCGTATTTTAATCCATCTATTGCTGGTTCTATTTTTTCAAATTCTTTTTTATTTATTAATTCAATAAATATATTTTTATATTCTATTGGTACACCTCTTACTATTTCTTGCATTATATGAAATTGGTCTTTTTGATATATTCCTCCTTTGGCTGTTGTTCCTTTTGTCCATTTTGCTCTATCTCCATTTGTTACTCTTAATTTTATTTTACTTTCATCATATTGACTAAATGCTCTTGCATCTCTTAATCTTGCTATTTCTTTTGATTTCATTATTCTTGCTATATATTGCTTATTTACTAAACTATGTCTGGAATCTTCTTTTTTCCATCCTTCATACATTACATGTAATTTAAGCTCTGTTTTTATTTTCATCTTTGGATTAAATTCTTTGTTTTCTCTTTCTACTTTTTGTTTGTTTTTTTCTAATCTTTCTTTTCTATCTTTTCCTTGTAAATTTATCCATATTCCATCTGCTTCTTCAAATAATGCTGTTACTTCTTTTAGTCCTGCTACTAACTGGTTTTTATCAAATAATTTTCTTTCTTTTTTTTCTTTATTTGTTATTTTATCTCCTATCTTTACTATAATATTTCTTATTTTCTCATGACTTAGAGATGTATTTGTTGTTGTATCTATTACTTCTTCTGCTTTTCTATATGAATCTGTTACTGGTACTGTTTCTATTACTTTTTCTACTAAATTACTTGATGCTTTTCCTTCCGCACTTATTTTTAATGTTTCATCTAATAAATATACTGTTTTTGTTATTCCTTCTTCTTGAACTTCATACATTACTCTTTTATATTTTATTTCTCCCATTATTGTATTTACTGATGTTTGTCGTAATCCTTTATGTCTATATTTTTTCTTATCTCTATTTTCCATTAATTTCCTATCGTACACTTCTAACATTAATTTTATTATTAAACATCCAAAAAAACATACAAATTTAAAAACTTTTTTCTCTAAATCATTGAATTTTACTTCTTTACTTGCTATAATTTCTTCAAACATGGTTATCAATCCTTTCGTTGTTTTTTGGCGATTACATTGTATTGGATTAACCATGTTTTTTCAATATTAAATTAAAAAATGTAGACAAAATTTTTATTTTTGCCTACAAATATTTTACACTAACTCTCTAATAACAACTGAATTAATTTTTATTTTCAAACCTGCATTTTTGGCTTTTCGAATAGTATTCATTATGTCTGTAACATTAACCTTGCTTCCTGTAAATTCTTTATACTTTTTATCATCTATTGAATGGAAACTAATATTTGCTCTATTTAACCCTGCTTCAACAAGCTTATCCAGATTTCTTTCTAATAAAGATGCATTAGTTGTCATAGCTATATCTAAATCTTCACCAGCTATTAATCTACATTGATGAATAACATCTGGTAAGGTTTTTCGCATTAGCGGTTCTCCCTCAGTAAAGTGTAGAGTTTTAATTTTATATAGCTCATTTGCGACTTTAAAAACTCTTAAAAATTCCTCATCTGTTAGTATTTTTACACTTTCATTTTGACCTGGATGGCAAAACGAACAATCATAATTACAAATATCACTTGCTGATACCCTAAACAAATACCCTCTTCCTGATTATGTTTTATTGATTTTTTCCATATTATAATCACCTTTCTAAAATTATTTATGAACTGGGTGTCCTTACATAAGGACACCCAACATCTACAAATTTCCTTTCTCTTTATTTCAAATTATTTATTTCTTCTTGCAATCTTTGAAGTTCATTATAGAATGATTCTATATGATAAATCAAAGGTTCGATTTGTGCTCTTGCAGCGTAAAAAAGATTTTCGTATCTCGGATACATATATCTACACTGTTTAAAAAACGGTAAATAATACGTTTTCGTTTCAATAGCCTTTCTGTATCTGGCTTCAAAAGTTTTTTCATCCAAAGTCAACATGTTGTGCATTCTATCAGAAGCCTTAATTGCTGCTGCATTCATATCTGTAGATATATTTTGCAGATATTCTTTAATTGCTTCTGGATGTTTGTAATTTACGCCTTCCTTTTTTGTAACAAGCATTACCAACCTTGCAACATTTGGATTAAACATCTTGGCTATGGTTATTTCTCTATAGCCTTCGACATCTTCAATTATATCATGCAATAATGCTGCACAAATTACATCTTCATCTTTTATACCAAAAGAAATCAACGTATTTGCGACATCAACACAATGATTATAATAATCAGTGCCATTGTCTCGTTTGAATCCCTTTTCAACGCACATTTCTTCCCGAACTAAATCAAGTGCTTTTATTGCCATTGAATTAATTCCAAAGAGAGTTACCAGCCGCCTTTCCAAGAATTGACTTGGACTTTGATTTGGGTCCAAAAATAGTCCTTGAATTTTTTCAGTTTGATTTTTCATAGTAAATTACCTTCCTTTCAGAAAAATTGTAGAATATATATAAACCCTTATTAGGGGATTAACAAAAACAAAACCAGAGAAAAACTTCTCTGGTTTAATTAATTGCACACTAAAACAAGGTTAAAAAATACCTTTTTACAAAAACTTTTTTTGATTATCATTTTTACAATATAAATTACTTCGTTTATATCCATATCTAATTGCTCCAATTAATATTTCTATAAAAACTTTTATACATTTTAACATCAATTACACTTAAAATCAAGTATTTTATCGCATTTTCCTTAACTTTTGTTAATTTATTTTTGACAATTTTCGACATTTTAAATTTACGTCATTTTATTTTGATGACAATTTGTCTAATTCCTTTTTCTTTTAATAAGTGTTGATACTGCTTCATTTGATATTGCCAACCTTGGTCTGAGTGTAATATTAAATTTGTATTATCTGGTATCTTATTAAATGCTTTTTCTAACATATCAACCACTTGTGCAAATACTGGATGTCTTGATAAATTAAAGCTAATTACTTCACCATTAAATAAATCTAATATTGGTGATAAATAAAGTTTTTCATTATGAACTTTAAATTCTGTTACATCTGTAACCCATTTTTGGTTTGGTTCTTTAGTCTCAAATTCTCTATTTAAAAGATTATCACAAATTTTTCCTACTTCACCTTTATATGATTTATACTTTTGTGCTCTTACAAAACATTGTAATTCTAATTCTTTCATAAGTCTTCTGACTGTTTTATGGTTGATAATAAATCCTCTGTTATGTAATTCTAATGTAATTCTTCTATATCCATATCTTCCTTTATTTTCATGGTAAATAGCTGTAATTTCTTCTTTTATTTCTTTATATTTATCTGGTTCTTTGATTCTGTTTAATTGATAATAAAATGTGCTCCTCGTTACTTCTGCATATTTTAACAAGGCCTCTAATCTAAACTCATGCCTTAATTCATCTATTACAATTACTTTTTCGATTGTTTTGGCTTTGTCCTTTTCTGAACTAAGGCTTGCAATTTTTTTAAGTATGCATTTTCCATTCTAAGTCTTTGTACTTCTTCTATTAAATCTTCTTCATTTTCTTTAGATAATTTCTTTTTTCTTGGTTTAGAACTCATATTTTTATTTCTACCACGTCGCTTCTCATAGAAAACTTGTGGTCCTTCCTCATAATATATACGTTCCCATCTAGTTGCTTGGTCTACACTTCCTAAATTAAAGTGTATTGCTGTTTCTTGAGCTGATAAATGGTTTTTATGCATATATTCTATCACACTTTGCTTAAATTCACCACTATAAGATGACTTTAAATTTTTTAATAATCCTTTTTCTCCATGTTCATTATATTTTTTTACCCATTTTTTTACGGTTGTTAGAGATGGAATGTTAAATTTATTTGCTGTACATTGATATCCGTAATGTTGTTTATTGTAATATTTTACTACTTCTAATTTAAAATTATTTGAATATTTAGACATAAAATGAACCCTCCTTATTAAACTTTTTTGTCTAATAATTTGGGTTCACTTCAAAAATTACTCTCTACAAACTTATATTTTCTTCAAAACAATAGCAATAAAGTTTATATACTTACAAGCTCCTGCTTCTATAGATTTTCTGTCGCTTTTAGAATACTCATTGTCGCAGTTTATCCAGTCCTCCCAGCACTCCTCATTACTTTCCATTTCATATATTGATACAATTTCACTATTTCTTGATTTTAAAATTATATTTTTCCAATATTCTATGTCATGAAGATAATCAAGTTGCTCTGGTGTCCAAGATAATAGTAACTCTTTTGGAATATTGTTATGGCAGTCTTTCTTCATTCCTGGAACAACTATATAAATATAGCCTCCTTTTTTTACAAATGGCAAAAGTTTTTCATCTAAATACTTTTCGTCTCTTCCAAAGTAGTTGTAAGAATCTGTGCTAACAACTGCATCAAAAAATTCTTTTTCATATTTTAGATCTGTCGCATCTACTTTTACTGGAATGATTTGATCATCTGTCAATCCCATTTCAGCGAAAAATTTTCTATTTTCTTCTGCGTCACTCCAAAGGTCTGTTGCATATACCTTAAAACCATATTCCTTTGCTAAGAAAACTGATGTGATTCCTTGACCACTTCCTAAGTCCATAACTATTGAACCTGCTTTTATTTTGTTGTCTTTCATAAGTTCTTCTTCCAATTTTAGTGGGTTAGGTCCCATAATTTTTTGATTAATTAAATCTGTATTGTATTTTAAAGTTTTTTCATATTTCATTCTTGTTTCCTCCTATTGATTTGTTATTTTAAATCAATTACGAGATCCAATACACCTATATTAATTTTCCTCAAAAAATACCTCCTTAAATAATTTTTTCTTATTATATCACATATATCATCAATTTGTAATATTATTTTATTAATATTTCAACAATGTTCATTCCCTGTTCCACATTAGAATTAGGACATAATTTTTCTATTTCTTTAAATGTTCTGCCTAACCATCCTGCATTTGTTGCATATGGTTTAATAGTTTTACCTGACAAGTCATTTCTTGTTAAAAATGTTCTTATTGCTGGAACAGGTCTATACCACCATATAAATATACTATTAACTTACTCATAATAATCCTCTCTTATTTTAGACTTTTCAATATTCTTTTTTAGTAATTTCCTCGAAGTGCAGGCAGTTAAAATCGCCTCTACATTTTTCATAGATTACTTTACACTATCTTACTATTAGTTAATACTGTAATATATTTTTTATACTTTTTATATTCCTATTACAATAGCATAAAAACAGATAACCAATTATCTGTTTTTATTTGCATACTATTTTTTTATACTTTTAATAAAAATTTTATAACTAAAAGTCTGCATTTCCTGCTGTTCTAGGAAATGGGATTACATCACGAATATTTTGCATACCAGTTAAATACATTACCATTCTTTCAAATCCTAATCCATATCCAGAATGTGTTACTGTTCCATACTTTCTTGTATCAAGATACCATGCATAGTCTTCTTCCTTCATTCCTAATTTATGAATTTTTTCTTTTAACACATCATAACGTTCTTCACGTTGACTACCTCCAATTATTTCTCCAACTCCTGGAACAAGTAAATCCATTGCTGCAACTGTTTTTTCATCTTCGTTTAATCTCATGTAAAAAGCTGTTGTTCCTGCTGGATATCCTGTTACAAATACTGGCTTTTTATATATTTTTTCTGTTAAAAATCTTTCATGTTCAGTTTGCAATCCAATTCCCCATTCTACAGGATATTTAAATTGTTCTTTATGAGGAGTTAACAGTTCTATTGCCTTTGTATATGTTATTCTTTCAAACTCATTATTTATAATATTTTCAAGTCTTTCTATTAAACCTGGCTCTATAAATTTATTAAAGAATTCCATTTCTTCTGGTGCTTGCTCAAGCACATATTTTATAATATATTTTACCATAGCCTCTGCCATATCCATATTATCTTCTATATCTGCAAATGCCATTTCTGGTTCTATCATCCAAAACTCAGCGGCATGTCTAGGTGTGTAAGAATTTTCTGCTCTAAATGTTGGGCCAAATGTATATATATTGCCAAATGCTGTTGCAAATGTTTCACCATTTAATTGTCCACTAACAGTTAGGTTAACAGGCTTTCCAAAAAAATCCTTTGTGTAATCTATTTTTCCGTTTTCGTTTGTTGGTAGTTTTTCTAAATCAAGAGTTGTTGCTCTAAACATTTCACCTGCCCCTTCGCAATCGCTACCTGTAATTATTGGCGTATGCACATATACAAATCCTTGCTCTTGAAAAAACTTGTGTATTGCAAATGCAACAAGTGATCTTACTCTAAATACCGCCATAAATGTATTAGTTCTTGGTCTTAAATGTGCAACTGTTCTTAAATATTCCATTGAATGTTTTTTAGGCTGAATTGGGTAGTCATCATCTGCCTTTCCCATTATTTCTATTTTATTTGCATGAATTTCAAGAGAGTCCTTTCCATTTGGTGCGTCAACTAATAAGCCTTTAACTACAATACTTGAACTGATATTTAACTTTACGATTTCTGCAAAGTTCTCTATTTTTTCATCTTCAACTATTATTTGAATTGGCTTAAAAAAACTACCATCGTTTAACTCAATAAATGCTATTTTCTTTGCATCCCTTTTTTGTCTTATCCAACCAGCTACATTAATTTCCTTTCCTAAATATTCTTCTTTGTTTCTGAAAATTTCTTTTACTTTTACTCTTTCCATATTGAACCTCCTTTTTTTTCATGTTACAGAAGTACAAAAAAAGCCCTCTGCAACAATATGCAGGGACGAATATAATCCGCGGTACCACCCTAACTTAAGAATTAAAAATTCTTCTCTCATTATATGCTCCAATGTGTTTCACTTTGTATTGTTTTCTAAAAGGGCTTGCAGCCGGTGACCCTTATTCTCTACTAGTAACCTAATACAGCTTTGCATTGTACTAACGCACTTTTTATACTTTCATATTTTATTCTATTATTAACCCTTTTGTCAAGTGATATTCAAATTTTTTTACACTATATACATTATTTTATTATCTGGAAAATATTCTTTCATTTTTTTCTCAAAAAATAATCTTGCCTCATCTTTTACTTTTTCTTTATACATGTATTTTCCTTTGCCTCTTCCTGTCATTATATTCTCGTCAAATAATTTTATTGCATTGGGAAATGCATCATTGTTTATCATTTTATGAACATAACTATATGTCATAAAAATAAGTTCAAAAAATACATCTTTTTTAACATTATCATTCAATTTCTCCTTAAGATATATTATTAACTTTTCATATTTATCTTGCCAGTTATCAATTAAAATAATTGGTGCTATTAATATCCCTACTTTATATCCTGCATCTTTCAACTTATTTACCGCTTCAACTCTCTTCTCCAAGCTAGATGTACCAAGCTCCACCTTTTGTATAATTATACTTGGATTTACACTCATTCTTACTATAACTCTATTATTATGTTCTAAATTTAGTATTGGCTCAACCATATCAAATTTAGTTGGAAACGTTAAATATCCTTTATTATTTTGGGCAAATTTTGGTATTGTCCACTCTAAATTGTTTGTAATTGTGTTTTCTAATATTAAATCACTATTGCTACCAATCTCAAAAGTTAATTCTTTGTCACTTTGATTAGCAACTTTTATTATTTTTGAAAGCATGTCTTCTCTATTTACGAACAGCCTTAAATATGAACATTTATTATAGTTACACACTAAATAGCAGTACATACACATTGCTGTACAACCAGAAGAAGTATATGGTACTAGAAAATCAGAAGTCTTATGGTTTGGAACAAATTTATGTGTCTTTCTTATTCCTATAATCAAGTTCTTTTTCATGTCTACAAATTCACAATTTTGTTTACCTCTCATCTCAGGTATATTATTATGGTTTTCTATAATCATTTTAGGGATGTCTTTGTATTGTTCTAATAATTCTCTTCCCAACTCGTAATTTTTAACATTCTTTTCATATAAAATTTGCTTTGGTAAAAACATATAAATTCTCTCCTTGTGTTCTTCTTTAGTAATTTCTTCGAAGTACAGACGATTAAAATCGCCCCTACATTTTCATAGATTACTTTACACTATCATATTATATTTTGCATATTTTTTTATATTTTATTATTAATAATTATTGTTTACATATATTGACTTTTTTGCCATTTTATGTTAATATAGTTTTTGGAGGTAATTTATTTATGAAAAAAATGTTTTTAATTTTGTTAACTATTATTTTATTGTTTTTAGGTATCATTCCAATTTGTACGGCTAATGAATTAGATTTAAGTGCAGAAGTTAATATTGAAAAAACTAATACGGAAACACCTATAATTTCGCCATATTCAAAATATGTATCTTTTTTATCCCAAAATATTGGTGCAACATATGATACTACACAAGCAAGATACTTACAAAAAGAATTAAATGCTGTAATGGACTGTACTTTAGATACAACAGGTGTTGTATCTTATTCAACGAGAGCATATCTAAAACAATTTCAAAAAAAATATAACCTTCCTGTAACAGGAAATGTAGATGCAACAACAAGAAATTTTTTAAATGTTGCATATAAGTATAAAAAAATACTTGTTAAAGACAAATCTTTAAATGTAAGAAATAAAGCTGGCACATCTGGTTCTACAATTATAGGAGTTTTAACAACAGGTAGTATGCCTGCTGTCTTAGGAGAAACTTGGGTTAACGGTGTAAGATGGTATAAAATACTATATAATGGAAAACCTGGTTACATATCAGGACATACCAAATATGTAAAAAGAACATTTGTGGAAGTAGATATAGTATCACAGACTTTAAGATTTTATAAAAATGGATTTTTATTTTTAGATTCTGCAATTACAACTGGAAAAAAAGGTTCTTATGACACACAAAAAGGCTATTATGAAATAATGTTTACAGACACAAATAGATATTTACAACCTTCTAACGCCTTTGTTAAATATTGGATGAGATTTAACAATGCCAAAGCGCAAGGGTTACATGATGCTAACTGGAGAGGTGCTACAGAGAATTTTAATTATTTTGGCGGAGTTGTTTATAAACAAAATGGTAGAGCAGGTTCAAAGTATTCTGGAAGTCATGGATGTGTAAACATTCCACCTAATAAAATGCCAATTATTTTTCAAAATGCTGGTTTAGGAACTCCAGTTTATGTACATTAATTAAATTTCAAGTCTATATTATTCAATATTTTTTAAAAATAATATAGACTTTTTTTTATTTATTGTGTATTATTAATAGTATAAGTTCAGTACTTGGAGGTAGTCATGTTTAAAAAAATATATATTGTCTTATTACTTGTATTTATATTACTTTCATCATGTTTATTTGTTTGTGCAAGTGATATTAATATGAATTTACAAAATAATACAACAACAAGTGGCGCATCTAATACAGCTTCGCCTCTAAATGCTTTATCTTCTTTACCAGAAGCGAGTTTAGGTTTAACAAATATTCTAAATATTTTGTTAATAGTTGTTGGAGTATTATTAATATTATTAGCAATAGCCATATTAATAAGATTAAAATAGTCATTATAAAATTTTTTAGTAAAATTGGGAAATTAGAAAATAATTTTCCAATTTTATTTTTATGTATATTTTATTTTAAAAAAACAATAATATTATTGAACAATTATTTTAAGTTGTACATTTTTTAAGGAGGTTTTTATTTTATGAATAAGAAGATTGTTTTATTTATTATTATATTTGTTATTTCACTTTTTGCTTTTTCTTATACATTTGCTGCAAATAATGTTGTTAATGATGTTAGAAATGTTGTAGGCGGAGCAGAAAATGCCGTAGAAGATGCCGGCAAAGGTATTGTAAATGGTGTAAAAGAAGGCACTAATAAATTAGAAAACGACGGAAAAGATATGACCAATACTATGAAAAACAATAATACTGACCACAACAATAATACATCTAATTTTAATGCTAATCCAGGAAACTACACAACAACTCGTACTTCAAATGCAACTGGCACCAATATGACTTCTTCTACTTGGATGTGGATTTTGTTAGCCGTAATTGCCATTGTAATAATAGCACTTGTTGTATATTATGGTGGTCAAAAAAATTCTTCTAATTTTTATGATGACAGCAATAGTAATAACAGATAATTTTGAATTAATGACCTATAATTAAAAATAATATAATGTTTTTAATAAGCTTTAAAACATTATGTTATTTTTAATTGCTACTATTTATACAGCTAAAATGCTGGAACATAAACTTTAAAATGTCTTGTTTTTTGCTGTTTTAGTGATATAATATTTATTATTAAGATGTATCCCTAAAGTAACAAATTGTTACCAAAAGAAATGTCTTCAAAATGACAAGGAGGTTTTTTATGGCAAAAAAAGTTGTTGCAACTAATCCTACTGCCAAACATAATTATTCAATTGAAAAAACTTTAGAAGCTGGTATTGTTTTAACTGGAACAGAAATAAAGTCTATACGCAATGGCAAAATTAATATGAAAGATAGTTATGCTATTATAAAAAATGGTGAAGTTCTTGTTTATGGAATGCATATTAGCCCATATGAACATGGCAATATTTTTAATAAAGATCCTTTAAGAGTTAAAAAATTATTACTACATAAATTGGAAATAGCAAAACTTATTGGTCAAACTAAACAAAAAGGTTATTCTCTTATTCCAATGGATTTATACTTTTCCGGTAATTTCTTAAAAATAACTTTGGGAATCGGTAAAGGAAAAAAGTTATATGATAAAAGAGAAGATATTGCTAAAAAAGATGCTGAAATGAGAATAAAGAAGGAATTTGGTAAAAAAATATAGCCGTGAGTATCATCACGGCTTTTAATATTATGCCTTATTACTTGCACCAAATACATCTCTTATTTTATGCTTTACAGTCTGTTTTACTGCTTCTCTTGCTGGTGTTAAATATTTTCTTGGGTCAAATGCAGAAGGATCTTCCACAAATACTCTTCGTATTTCTGATGTCATTGCTAATCTTAAGTCTGTATCAACATTAATCTTTGATACTCCAAGTTTACTTGCTTGGTTTAATATTTCGTCTGGTACTCCCTTTGCTCCAGGAATATTTCCACCATATTTATTACATGTTTCTACTAGTTCTGGTATAACCGTTGAAGCTCCGTGCAATACAATTGGTGTGTTTGGTATTAGTTCTTTTACCTTTTGTAGAATATCAAATCTAAGTTTTGGTTCCCCTTTAAACTTATATGCTCCATGGCTTGTTCCTATAGCTATTGCCAATGAATCACATCCTGTCCTTTCTACAAATTCTTTTGCCTGTTCTGGGTCTGTAAACATTGCATCTGATTCCGTAACCTTAACCTCATCCTCTATTCCAGCTAATTTTCCTAGCTCTGCTTCTACAACTACCCCATGTTCATGTGCATAATCAACTACCTGTTTTGTTAGTCTTACATTTTCTTCAAAATCATATTTTGAACCATCTATCATAACTGATGAAAATCCATTATCTATACACATTTTACAAGTTTCAAAGTCTGGTCCATGGTCTAAATGTAGTACAACTGGAATATCATGTTCTTCTAATGCTGCCTCAACCATTTTCTTTAAGTATCCTATTCTAGCATATTTTATGGCACTAGAAGATGCTTGCAATATAACTGGTGCATTTTCCTCTGCTGCTGCATCTACTATTCCTTGTATTATTTCCATATTATTTACATTAAAAGCTCCTATTGCAAAATGTTCCTTCATTGATTTTTCAAACATATTTTTTGTTGTTACTAATGGCATACATATTCCTCCTCAAATTTATTTTTTAACATTATATATCTTTTAAATTTTATATTCAATACTTAATAAAATTTTCACCTTCAATAGTGAGATGTGCCCCCAAATGTTAAAATCTGTTCTAACATTTGGGGGCTTTTTTTACTCGAATTTAGTTGACATCGTCTTTCTAAATCCGAATTCATCTATTCTGTGTAGATATTCTCTATTGAGAATGCCTACCGACTTTGGCCTAACTTCCGCCAATATTCTATCGGCAAAGCTTTCTTTAGTTTTTGGTTCTCCATGAGTTACGAGAACCATTTGCAGTTTTTTGAATTTTTTCAAAAAATCACACATTTCATCTGCCTTTGCGTGGGCAGAGAATTCCTTTGTAGACACAACTCTAGCTTGCTTTCTGCGTGCCAATGAGTTTACTAGCACCATTTTACCAGTTGGTGTCTCCTGAAGGATTCTTCCTAAAGTTCCTTCTGCCGTATAACCGGTAAAATGTATCAAAGCATTGTCTCTAGACACATATTCCTGGATATACATGGGAGCAGGTCCATGGGTTCCCATCCCAGATGTTGTAATAACAATCTTTTGGGATGGTTCCTTAATTATTCTTTCCCTATTTTCCTTATTAACCATGATAAGGTTCTCAGGAAGGAAATCTAGCATTTCTGCTTTTAATCCCAATTCCTTTTTCTTGTAGAGAGAAGAATAATTTTGGGCAAGTTTTCCATCGAAGAATATTGGAACTTCTCTTTCCAATTCATTATTTTCTTGCATTCTCTTCAAGAAATACAGGATTTCCTGACTTCTTCCCAATGAGAATACAGGTATAATTACCGTCTCCCCATTTCTTGTGCTTTGGGCAATATTAGTGCCAAACACCGGAATCATCTCTGATGATTCCATGTTGCCATATGTGCTTTCTTGAATTACCGTTACAGGTAATTCAAGAACCCATTGGGGCAAGTCTGGAACCTCAAAAAACAAATTTTTCGAGTTGTAATCCCCTGTGAAGAGCAGATTTATGTTATCGCATCCCGGATAACAAATCTGTACCAGAAACATCATTGCACCAACCAAGTGACCATTTTTAAATCCCGTCACTTTTATGTGTTCATTAACACATATGGTTGTATTGTATTCTATCGCAGAACACTGACCAATTGTGTTTTGAACATCCCTCTCTGCATACAGTTCCTTTGTATGCTTTCTCTTTGCTGTGTCCTTCAACACTTTTAATGAATCATTCAAGGCCAAAGGAGCAAAAATACAGGTTTCATTTGAAGCGTATATAGTTCCTTCAAATCCTTTTCTGACCAATAGCGGTAATCTTCCACAATGGTCATTGTGAATATGCGTTAACAACGCAAAATCCACTTTTCGCGGGTCGAATGGAAAATTTTCGTTGTAATTTTCACATTCTTTTTCAAGAAAAAGTCCACAGTCAACTATGAATCTGATTGTGGAATCATTTGGCAGTTTTACAACTACCCAGTTACATGAACCAGTCACAGCCGAACTTGTTGACATAATGTCAGCGCAAGGCCGCTTCTGCAGCTTACCACGACCCATAACTTTTTACCTCCAAAATTATTCAAAGAATCACTTTGTAGTAACATTATATTCTATCTCCAAACATTTTTCAAGTCTTTATGCCTTTTTTACTTTTCAAATTTATAACTACTGCACATTGATTCATCTGGTTCTTTTGTATTGCAACCTGCTATTGGTGTAACTTGTATTTCTTTTAAAGTGCATTTGTGATTATTCAAATTATTATATACACAACTTTCTACTGTACAATTTATTTTTTGTTTATCTTCCATAAAAAAACCTCCTTTTTGTTTTATATTATTAGTATACTTATTTTTATTTTTTTTATTTGATTTTTTATTGGAAATTTTTTAAACGTTTTGTATATAACTACTTTATATTGTTTCTCTTAAATATGTTTTTATTTCCTTTTTATTTTTCAAAACAATCATCTTTTCTTTGTATTTTAATAATCCTGCTTTATATCTTTCTTTATTTTCTTCAAATTCTTCATTGCAAATATTTACCTTTATCTAGTAATTCTCTATCTATATATTTTCTTTATAATGTACGGTAATTATTTTTGTCTGCTCTTTCGTCCATTTTCCTATCATATTTTTCATTTCCATAATACCAATCTGTTTTCTTATCCTTTGGTCTCATAGTTCTTGATTTATCTAATACTAAGTCCAATAATGCCAAAATTGGTAGCAATATTCCTATGAATGAAAAGAAAATAGAAATATAATTTTCTTCTGTTACTTGTCCATATAATATTGTATTAATATTTTGATATAAAAATACTCCATAATAAAATCCATGTGTTACAAGATAAATTATTGCTGCTAAAATTTTTCTTTTTATTATAAAACAAATGCACGTAAAACTTATAAACAATACTGGTATTTCTATTGCCAAGTCCATTGGTTTTATCATAAAATCCATACCTGTTCCAGCGGCAAATGCTCCTGCTACTCTAAATCCCCAAAACATAAAACCAAAAATGACAATTAACCATGTTGTAAAATTTCTCATTTGTATCAACTCCTTCTTTATTATTGTACCACATAATTAAATTAAGTTGCAAGCACAAAATATACGCTATACAAGAAAAAAAGTATAATGTCTTACCATTATACCTTTTTTAAAATTTACTAATCTGTAAAATTAAATTCATCTTTGAATTTTTCTTTGAATATCTCAAATACATTATTTAGTACTTCTTCATCTTCTACACTTACATAAGATTCTTCGTCCTCTGATGTACTTTCAACTTTCAATATTACTACTTCTCCTGGTTCTTCAGATATTTCATCTTCCACTGGTAATAATATTACATATTCTTCTTCATTATATTCAATTAAGTCTAAAAATTCAAATTGTACTTCGTTTCCTTCTTCATCATTAAGTATTACTATATTGTCAACTTCTTCTCCCTCTATGTTCTCTGGGATTTCATTGTTTAAATCTTCACTCATTTTTTTCTCCTTTCAATTATAATTATTTATATTATTTGTATTTCTACAACTTTAATAACTTAATCACTATTATGCTCTCTTTACTTAGGCTTATTCATATATGTTTCTAAAATGTATACTGCAGATATTGTATCTACAATATTTTTTTTATTTTCCTTTTTTATTCCTAAATAATTCATTGTTTTATGTGCTGCAACTGTTGTTAAACGTTCATCTATTTCTTCTATTTTTATTTTATTAAATTTACATTTTAATTTATGTATAAATTTCTTTGTTACTTCTACTCTAAAACCTTCTGTACCATCCATATTTATAGGAATTCCTATTATAATTGTGTCTACTTGATAATTGTCTAATATTTCTTCTAATTTTTTTAGAACTATTTTATCATTTCCATTATGACTTATTGTACATAGTCCTTGAGCAGTTATTCCTAGTTCATCACTTATAGCTATTCCAACTCTGCTATCACCATAATCAATTCCAAGTTTTCGCATATTATTCGCCTAATCCTATATAATTTCTTACCATTTTTTCCAATAGTTCATCTCTTTCTAACTGTCTTATCAAATTTCTAGCATTATTATGGCTTGTTATATATGTAGGATCTCCTGATAATATATATCCCACAATCTGATTTATTGGATTATACCCCTTTTCTTCTAATGCTTGATATACTTTTGTAAGTATTTCTTTTGTTTTAACATTCTTCTCTCTTTCTACTTCAAAACTCATTGTTTCATCCATAGACATATATCAATTACCTCCTATAAAAAATTTATACTATTTTCCTCTTTATCTGCATTGTCTAAATATTCTTCTAATCTTCTCATAACTTCTTCTAAAGCTGTTCCCTTATAGTATGCCGCTACTGCAAAATTTAACTTTGCTCTTGCATATATACCGTAATCTTGATTTTCATTATTTTCTACTGGCGAAATTTTTAGTTCTTCTACAGATTCCTTTATTTCCTTTAAAATTTCCTCTGCTGATTGTGGATCTATTCCTGAAAAAATTATTGCAAATTTTGGTCCCATGTATCTAACAAATATATATTCCGATTGAAGTTTGTCCTTTATTGTTTGCGAAACCTGTGTAATAACATTATTTCCTGTTTCTCTGTTTATATTATTATTAATTTCTTCTATATTAATTATTTTAAATAAGCATACTGCCGAAATTGTATATTTATCTATTATTTTTCTACCGTCGCCATATAAATATTCAACTGATTTTAATCCACTAAATTTGTCTTCTCTTACTATATTTTCTAATATCTGTTGAGTTGTTACTGTTTTCACAACTGACACTATATTATTTTTTACTACCTCTAAAATTGTAACATCCAAATTATCAAACTCATGTGGTTGTGTTCCTTCTATTATCCAATATCCTATATATACATTATCTATATATAAGGGGAAAAATATTGCAGCTTTTGCCCTTGCAAATTCACTTTTTTGATATGGCAATTTTTCGCCTTCTCTTTCTACTGTTAAATATTTTGGTGTAGCTGTCTGTATACTATCTTTAAATATCGGCTCTGTTTGTAATTTGCTTAATGTATCCCAATGTTTTTCATCAACATTAGATGCTTTTACAACATACTCAACTCCATCATAAACAACTATTGTTGAATATTTTATGCCATACTTTTCTATCAGAATATTATTAATTTTTGCAAATTTTTCCTTAGTAGTTGTGTATTCACTAATTGTATCAAGCAAATCTTGAAGTACATTTAAACTTGTTACTTTTTGATTAAGGTTGGAAAAACTTTCTATTTTTTTATGTATAGATACATTGTATATCATTAAAATTACTATTATTATTACAAGCAGTAGTATTATTGCTAATGTCAAAAAACTCACCTCTTTAAATTTACTATACTGTTAATACTTATTTTTCATTTTATTTAATGTTTCATTCATTTGATTTGTAAATTTTGATTCACTATTTTTATATATATTATTATAATTGCTCATTGATTTTTGAGGCATACTATTAATTAGTGGATAAACCATATTTCCTAATTTTGACAGATACATTAAGAATTTTTTAGAATATCCTTTTAAGGAAATTTTACATTCTACTAATCCTTCAAGATATCTTGAATATGTCTGTTCTTCAAACGGTATAGAACAATATTTAATTAAGTCCTTATTGAATAATTCTGTCATATATGACATAGCAGGGTCATTATATACTGATATTCCACCTATTATCAGTTTGTCAGTCACATTTCTTACTCTTAAAGATTTGTTTAAAATTATTCTTAATTTTTCTGGATTTAAAATACTTTTTGCTTTCAAATCCCTTAAAAATGCTGTTAATGGTTGAATTGTTAAGACATCAAAGCTTTGCACCAAATAAATTTCTTGTGCTTCTTTAAAATATCCAAAATTTGTTTCAAAATCACAGTCCAATAATATTAATGAATAATTTTTAATTAAAGTTTCCAGTATCTCAGAATAATTATTTATTACATCATTTTCATTTGGTAAAGTAGTAAATACGCTTAAATTCTTGTTTACCACAATTCCTTCTACTATTCCATTAATTAAGTTTGGTATAGAAGAAATTGCTGTTTGTCTTAATTCTTCTTGATTGTCCGTATATACATAATATGCATTTTTATTTTTTGTCAAATCAAGTATTGCTGTTTTTATGCCTTTTTCTGATAATAATTGTGCTATATTATTAACTATAAAGGATGTCCCATTTTTTGAAGTTCCTACAAAAGCCACTATTTTCTTATCTTTTGTGAGTAAGCTAGACAAATTCATATCGATATCTACATTTTTAATTGGTTCTATTTTTTGCTCTTGTTCGCTTGCAACCTTATTTGTGTATTCATTCCTATCTAAACTTTCAAACTTAGGCACTGTATCATCTTCGTCTGACATTTTACTAAAATCCTCAAATCCTGGTAGTATATTTTGCTGTTCTTCGTCTGATTCTGACAATGAACTTCCTTTTTCGTTGCTCTCTTCAAGGCCTGGCAATATATTATCATTTTCTTCAATTTCTTCAGATTCAGGAAGTTTATCATCTAACCCCGGCAATGTTGTTTCTTCTAGGTCCTCAAGGCCTGGCAAAATATCATCTTCTTTTTCTTCATCCATATCAAACAAATTAACAATATCCTTTGGCTCAGAATCATCTCGTATATCACTGTTATCTATTTCTGACTGTTCCTTTCTAGGCCTTCCTCTTTTTTTCTTTATTTGAGGTTCTACTTCACTGTTGTCTGCAATAGTTTCCTTTTTAGGTCTTCCTCTTTTTCTTAGTGGTGTTTCTTCTATTTCTTTTTTCATATCTTTCGCTGTTTTTATCTCTTCAGTTATACTAGTTTTTTCTTTTTCATCTAGTTGATCTTTTTTCAATTTTTCTTGCACTTCTATTGGTTTGGTTTTAACTTTTTTTACATTTGATACATTTACTTCTTCTGGTATAATTACTGGTTTGGTTAATTTATTCTTTTTTAACTGTTCTTCTATCAGTTTTATTTTTTTATTTTCTTCTTTATCATTAATATTAGATTTTATCTTTTTAACTTTAACACTTGGTGGTTCATATGCTGTTTGAGTTTTTTTATTTTTTCCATCTGAGCTTCTGCTAGAACCATAGCTTACAATTTTTTGATATTTTTCACATCTAGCCTCAAGTACAGCTTTAACATTTAATGGTAAAAATTGTGCAATTAATCTTAATTGTGCATCTGTATATTGAGTTGCAATACTATTAAAGCTTTCAATATATTTTTCTTCATTTTTGCCTAACTTTTTATAGTGATTAATGATATTTTGAATTTCTGTCTCGCTTACGTCTTCTTCTCTGCTAAACATAGCTTCTGAATCTTCTGTTCTCACTTGATAATATGCTATTGCTTCTTTTTGATTTCTAGGTTTGTAGACTAATTCACAAATTTTTGATACGTTTCTATCTTGTCCTAATAACGCATTATAGATTTTGCTTTTTAATATTTCATTTAAGAAAATTTCTGATTTAGCCCTTCTGTCATTGCATATAAGTATTATTGGTATGTCTGCTCCCGAATTGCTTGTTGCTTCTGCTGATATGTTGTCTAACTTGCCTCTTATAAATCTATCAATCTCGTCATAATTATTGTTTGAAAATGCTTCTAAATCTTCACTTATAATTATTCTATCATATGACTTATCTTTTTGTAATTCCTTCTGTATTGCATTAAAATAATATACATTTTTGCTTATTATTTCTTCTGAATAATTCTTTTGATATTCTTTTATAATCGCTTCTGATATTTTTTCATTGCCAACTGCAAACAATACCTTCATTTGTTTAACCCCTCCAACCTTTTACTACTATTGCAAAAATCAATGGTAATATTTGGCATATTACTAAAACTGTTACTATACCTATCATTACACCAAAACCTTTGTCTTGCACATCCAGTTTTCTTATTCCTATTACGTAACGATATATAGCACTAATAACTATTCCTACAAAACAAAAAGGTATACTATATATTCTAACTAAGTTTAGTATGTATGCAACATATCCATATGTTTCATTTCCATATTGTTCTACATAATCTTCCATTGTTTTAATTTCTTTTTGCTTAATTTCAACTAGAGTTCCACTTGTTTTCGTTGGTTCTATTACATTTTCTGTATTTGCTGCATATACTGTGGTTGCACTTAATAGGCACATAAAAACTGTTATGACTGCTATAAATTTTTTCATAGCTTTTCCCCTTTCTATATCTTATATTTCATCCTTTATTCCATTTTTCTTACATATTATATAATACAATAAACTACGTAAAATATCAAGGATAAACTCAACTTTTTTTATTTTTATTTAATAAGTCATGCACTTTATTTTTTTCTGTTCATATAATTTAGCAAATGGTCTAAAAAAATATTTTATGGAGGTTTTTATGCTTGCATTTTTACTAAATGGTTTTTTACATTTTTTAGAATCTGCTATATTTTTAGTTGGTTATATTTCTAACAATAGTTTATTTCCTGAGCCACTTTCTTCTAGTGAAGAACAATATTATTTGGAACTACTTTCTCAAGGAAATGATGAAGCAAAAAACATTTTAATTGAACGAAATCTAAGACTTGTAGCTCATGTTTGTAAAAAATATAGTTCCACCAATATTGAATTAGATGATTTAATCTCAATTGGTACTATTGGGTTAATAAAAGGTATTAATAGTTTCAATTCTTCTAAGGGTGTACGTCTTGCTACATATGTTTCTAGATGCGTTGATAATGAAATTTTAATGTATTTAAGAAGTACTAAAAAATTAAGTGCAGAAGTATACTTGGAAGATCCAATTGGAAAAGATAAAGATGATAATACTATAACCCTTCAAGAAATTTTGGAAAGTAATAGCAAGCCTATAGAAGATGAAGTTGATTTAAAATTCAAAATAAAAAAATTATATAATAAAATGAAAGAAGTACTTAAACTAAGAGAAAAAACTATCCTAGAGTTAAGATTTGGCCTAAATGGTGATAAGCCAAAAACGCAAAGTGAAATAGCGCAAATGATGGGAATATCACGTTCTTATGTATCCAGAATTGAAACAAAAGCTATAGGCAAATTAGCTCAAGAAATAATTGAAGAATAATTGTAATATTTTTTACCTCTATATAATATTTTTATATAGAGGTATTTTATGAATTACATTTTAAATTTTTGTATTGGTATTTTAATAGGCGCTGGCGCAATACTTCCTGGAATAAGCAGTGGAGTTTTATGCGTAATATTCGGTATTTACGAAAAACTAGTAAACAGTGTTTTAAATTTTTTTAAAGACACTAAAAATAATTTTAAATTTTTATTTCCAATTGCATCTGGCAGTTTTGTTGGTATTATAGCTTTAGGAAATGTCCTAAAATTTCTATTTACCACTTTTCCAACGCCAACAAAATTTGCATTTATCGGATTAATAGTAGGAGAAGTTCCTATTTTATGCAAAAAAGCCAATAAAGATGTTGGCTTTCGCTTAACTTATATGTTGTATTTGATTGCAACTTTTGCTATTGCCGTTCTGCTTATTTTCATTGAAAATAAATGTAATATTAATTTTCTTTCAATTGAAAACTCAAATTTTTTCTACCTTGTTTTGTGTGGTTTTTTAATGTCCATAGGAATTGTTGTTCCTGGTGTTAGTAGTAGTGTAATTTTAATATTACTTGGTATATATAATATTTATTTAGATTCTATTTCAACCTTATACTTGCCAGTTTTATTTCCATTGGGAATTGGCGTTATTATTGGTGGGCTTGTATTTTTAAATTTAATAAAATATCTTTTAGACTATTATTACACCAAAACTTTTTATTGCATTATTGGTTTTATAATTGGTTCTGTTTTAGTGTTAATTCCTTCTTTCAATTTGAATTTTGAAGGTATTATTTCCATTGGTTTATTTATTATTTGTTTCTGTTTAGCTCTAAATTTCGAAAAGCTTGAAGAAAAATAATATTTTATTTTCTTCTTCTTAATATCCATCCTGTTTTTGCTTCAATTGGCAGTTCTAATTTTACAGTTTGTCCTTGTTTCCCTGGATTTACGGTTGTAATCTCTTCTTCAGTATCAGAATCCCACATTTTTTGTATGGTAAACTCTTCAACTTCTATTTTTCCTGGAATTAATATTTCCATTTTATCTCCTATACTTAATTTATTGCGTATTTCTATTAATGTTTTATTTGCTTGGTTTTCTAATACCTTTCCTCCAAATTCAAAGTTAGGATTGTATTGCTTTCCATCATATTCTTGAAAATCCTTATTATTTCTGTCATTAAAATAAAATGTTGTTAATCCCCTTGTTTTAGTTTTTTCCAGCTCTTTTAAATATTTATTATAATCATATTCATTTGGATTTTTCATATAATCATCTATAGCATTTCTGTATGCATTAACTACTGAGGCTAAATAATATTCTGTTTTTAATCTTCCTTCAATTTTTAGACTTTCTACTCCCATATCTATTATTTCTGGAATTTCTTTTATCAAACATAAATCCTTTGATGAAAATATATATGTTCCCTTTTCATCGTGTTCTACAGGCATCAAATTTCCTGGGTTATTGTTTTCTTCTACATACACATTATATGCCCATCTGCAACTTTGTGCACAATCACCTAAATTTGCACTTCTACTTGCTAAAAAGTCACTTAAAAAACACCTACCAGAATATCCAAAGCAAATTGCTCCATGTACAAATATTTCTACTTCCAATCCCGCTTCTTTATTTTTTATTATTTCCTTAATTTGTTCTTTGTTTAATTCTCTTCCCAAAATTACTCTTTTAGCACCATTTTTATGCCAAAAATTTGCACTATGATAACTAACCGTATTTGCTTGTGTACTTATATGTATGTCTATATCTGGTGCTTCTTTTTTTATAACATCAATTACTCCTCCATCTGAAGCAATAATTCCGTCTACTTTCAATTCATTTAGCATTTTGGCTTGTTTTTTTATTTCATCATAATAACTATCCCAAGCATAAATATTAATTGCCGCATAAACTTTTTTGCCTATACTATGTGCGTATTGTATCGTTTTTGCTAATTCATTATCATTCACTTCTGATCTACTTCTTAGTGACAGACTTCCTGTTCCGCAATAAACAGCGTCTGCGCCGTATAAAAAAGCTGTTTTAGCCTTTTCAAAAGAACCTGCCGGAGCCAATAATTCTACTTTTTTCATATTAACCATCATTCCTTTCATCAATCCATAATTATTACTTAAATAATTATAAATCATTTCATAATTTTCATAAATTTATTTTACTTTTTTAGTATAATCTGTTATTATATTAATGTTAAAGGAGCATTATATATGGAAATTAATAATAAAAAACTATCTAGGCATTACATATACATAATCTATTTTTTTACATTTGCATTATTGGGTTGGATAATGGAAACCTTTTATTGTGCTTATGTAATGGGCTATTTTTCTAAAAGAGGCTTTTTATATGGTCCAATATGCCCTATTTATGGATATGGTGCATTAATTTTAATAATAATTTTAAGTAAATATAGAAAAAATTCAATAAAGTTATTTTTTTCTTCAGTTGCTATATTCACTTTTTTCGAATATATTGTAAGTTTTGGTTTGGATGCTTTATTCGGTTTAAAATGGTGGGACTATTCTGAGCGCTTTTTAAATATAAATGGTCGTATTAGTATTTTTCACGCATTTGCATGGGGGTTTATTGCTATACTTTTTATAAATCATTTGTATCCTTTTATAAAAAAACATGTCAATTTAATTTTAGCAAAAATCCCACATAAAATTCAAGTGACTGCTATATCAACTGTTTTGGTTGTTTTTATAGCAGACACCGTCCTTTCTTGTATACGATATATTATTTAAATCATTTTAGAAATAGCTAATCCATCTCCTACCTCTAATATTTCTGTTTGAATATTAGGGGTATTTGTTATTTTATATATATACTCTCTTAAGTTTCTTACTGCTGTTCGTTGCTTATGTTTGTTATAATCGCCCAATACATAGCCTTTATATAAAACATTATCTGCTATTATTATTCCATTTTTATTAACCATTCTAATAGCTTGTTCTAGGAAAAATGGATACTTTCCTTTTGCAGCATCAATAAAAACAATATCATATTTATTGTTTAGTGTAGGGAGAATATCTACAGCATCACCTATTATTACATTTATTTTATCTTCTACCCCAACTTGTTTTATGTTCTCAATCGCCTCTTCTGCTCTTTGAACATCTCTCTCTATTGTATCTATTTTTCCACCTTCTGTAAGAAACTCAGAAAAGCATATTGCAGAATAACCCACAGCAGTTCCTATTTCCAATATGCTTTTGGGATTATTCTGTTTTAATATCTTGGCTATAACTTCTAATGTATCATCCATTAATATTGGAATATGGTTTTCCAAAGCTTTCTGCTTAATGCTATCTTTCATCATGCTCTCCACTAGCATTTAGCTTATTATATTCTCTAATTAATACATCTTTTATTCTATTTTTAATTATTTCTTCGCTAACGGATTCTACATAACCAGCTTCTCTATGTTTCTCACATTCTTCTGCAAATATACCATATATCTCATTAACCACATCACTTAACATTCTTCCTGCACACTTACTTGCATAAGCTCTTGTTACACTATCAATTTTTCGCATAAGTTCATCTCTTACTTTATTAATTCCACGAATTTCTTCATCATTTCCTTCTGGATAAGTGTCTCTCACTGCTTTTTTTGAACGATATCCGTTTTCATAATAATATCTCCCATTCCCATGAAAGCCTTTTTTACTCATTCTCATTCCTCCTTTATTTCTTTGAAGTGCGGGCGATTAAAATCGCCCCTATATTTTTCATGGATTACTTTACACTATCATTTCTTTGCTCTTGCCGCCATTCTTTCTCTTGTCTTATTATCTAATATTTTCTTTCTTAGTCTTAAGCTTTTTGGTGTAACTTCCACTAACTCATCTTCTTCTATAAATTCTATTGCTTTTTCTAGTGATAACTGAATTGGTGGCACTAAACGTAAAGCGTCATCTGAACCAGAAGCCCTTGTATTAGTTAGGTGTTTTTCTTTGCATACATTTATTGATATATCCTCATTTCTAGAATTTATGCCTACTATCATTCCTTCATATACATCAACACCTGGTCCTATAAACAACTCTCCTCTTTCTTGAGCATTATATAATCCATATGTTATTGATGTTCCTTGTTCAAATGCCACAAGTACTCCTCTTGTTCTTGCTTGTATTTCACCTTTATATGGCTCATAGCAGTCAAAAATACTATTCATTGTTCCTACACCTTTTGTATCTGTTAAGAATTCTGTTCTATAACCAATTAACCCTCTAGCAGGAACTTTAAATTCTACCTTTGTATGTCCAACTTCTGCTGGTTCCATATTAAGCATTTCTGCTTTTCTTCTTCCCAATTTTTCTATAACATTACCTATGCATTCATCTGGAACGTTAACTACAAGTCTTTCCATAGGCTCACATTTAACTCCATCTATTTCCTTTATTATTACTTTTGGTCTAGAAACTAATAATTCAAAACCTTCTCTCCTCATAGTCTCTATTAAAACAGATAAGTGCAATTCTCCACGACCGCAAACCTCAAAACTATCTGCAGAATCTGTTTCTTTTACTCTTAAACTAACATTTCTTTCTAGCTCTTTAAATAATCTATCTCTTATATGTCTTGAGGTTACAAATTGACCTTCTTTTCCTGCAAATGGACCATTGTTTACACTAAATGTCATAGATACTGTTGGTTCATCTATATCTACAAAATCTATTTTTTCTGGATTATTTACATCACAAATTGTATCCCCTATGTTTATATCCGAAATACCTGATAGACAAACTATATCCCCTGCAGAAACATTTTCAACCTCTGTTCTCTTTAATCCTACATATGTAAATAATTTTGCTATTTTGCCTTGTTCTGTTTTATCCTTTTTGCAAACAGCTACTGTTGTTCCATTGTTTATTGTTCCTCTCTCTACTCTTCCTACTGCTATCCTTCCTAAATATTCATCATAGTCTATATTTGATACTAACATTTGCATTGTTCCATCTATATCACATTTTGGAGGCTCAATATTATTTATTATGGTCTCAAAAATGCAATTTACATTATCGCTTTCTTCGTCTAAGTTCATTTTTGCAATTCCATTTTTTGCAGATGCATAAACAACTGGAAAATCTAGTTGTTCATCTGTTGCGTTTAATTCTATAAATAATTCTAATACTTGGTCAACTACTTTTAGTGGATTTGCACCTGGTCTATCTATTTTATTAATTACTACTATTGGTTTTAAATTTAATGCAAGAGATTTTTTTAATACTTCTCTTGTTTGAGGCATTGGGCCTTCAAAAGCATCCACCAATAAAAGTACACCATCAACCATTTTTAAAACACGTTCAACTTCTCCTCCAAAGTCAGCATGTCCTGGTGTATCTACTATATTAATTTTGATGTCTTTGTACATTACGGATGTGTTTTTAGAAAGAATTGTTATTCCTCTTTCTTTCTCCAAATCATTTGAATCCATTACTCTTTCTTGTACTTGCTCATTTTCTCTAAATATATGGCTTTGTTTTAAAAGTGCATCTACAAGTGTTGTTTTGCCATGGTCTACGTGTGCTATAATTGCTATATTTCTTATGTTTTCGTTTATCATTTTTCCCCTTCTCTTTTCTTCGTATTTTTATGTTAATTTCTATATTACTAACCCTTATATTTTACCCTATTTCTTTTCATTTGTCAACATAATTATGTTATCCATTATTTCTTTGCTTACCTTATCTAGTATTTCTTTTTCAGGTTTATTTGTTTTATACTGGCTAAAGTCCAATGGTTCCCCTATATTTAATTTTACTTTTTTAAAAGGCTTCATCTCTCCATGAATTCCAACTGGGATTACCGGAACTCCTGTTCTTATCGCCATATAGGCCACTCCATTTTGTGCTTTTCCATTTTTCTCCATTCCATTTCTTGTTCCTTCTGGAAATATAACCAATATTTCCCCATCTTTTAATAAATTTAATGAATACTTTATAGACTCTATATCTCTCATTCCCCTTTTAACAGGAAATACACAACACTTTCTGCCAAACCATTTAATGAATTTATTTTTAAATAATTCTGCTTTTGCCATTACATATACTTTTCTTTTTAAATTTGATACCAATATTGGTGCATCCCAGTTTGACCTATGATTAGCACATATCAAATATGCCCCTTTTTCCTTTATATTTTCTTCTCCATTTTTTTCTACTCTAAATACTACAAGATTAAATATATATACCAGAAAAATAACTATTTTTCTTAACATTGTTGACCTCCTTTTACTTTATTTATTATATCAGCTACTTTTTCTTTAACTTGTTCTATTGTCAAATATGTAGTATCAATAACTATAGCATCTTCTGCAATTTTTAACGAACCTATTTCTTTGTTGCTGTCATTATGATCTCTAATTTTTATTTTTTCTAAGACTTCCTCATAGGTCATATTTATGCCCTTTTCTAGGTTTTCTTTATACCTTCTTCTAGCTCTTTCTTTTACATCTGCATCTAAATATATTTTTACATCTGCATTTGGAAATACATATGTTGTAATGTCTCTTCCTTCCATAATAACATCTTTTCCTTCTGCTAATTTTCTTTGCAATTTTACCATATTTAACCTTACTTCTACTATAGCAGAGACCTGTGAAACTAAAGCTGTTACTTCTTTACTTCTTATTTTATCTGTAACATCTTCTCCATTTAGGAAAATAGTTTGTATGCCTTCATTATTTTTTATATCTATTTTTATAGTTTCTGATATTTTTATTATTTTATCTTTTTCGTTTATAGAAACATTTTGGTTAATCATTTCTAATGTAACACATCTATATGTCGCTCCCGTATCTATATTAATAAGTCCAAAGTCTTTTGCAATTAATTTTGTAATTGTTCCCTTTCCAGTTCCCGCTGGTCCATCTATTGCAACTATAAAGCTCATAATAACCTTATCCTTTCCGTTAATTTAAATATCTTTTTTTTCTTCAGGCATATATATACCTTTTGCAACAATCGTAATATCAACTACGTTCATTGTTGTTAATTTTTCTATTTCCTTTATAACTTTTTCTTTAAATTCTCGCAACGCAACTAATACATTATAACCATATGTAACAATCACTTCCATATAAATTGTCGGTCCCTCCGGTGTTTTTTCTACTCTAATTCTTATAATTTTATTTATTGCATCTGTTCTTTTAGCCAAATATTCTGCAATCTGTCTAAAAACTGTATCTGATATTACAAAATTTCCTAAATAGCTGAATGTTGGTCTTATTATTGACTTTTCAGATATATATGGTGCATTCCCTTTTCCCTTTGATTTAAATATTTGTAACGGATCTAATATATAGCCTGAAAAATCTTTTTTTATTTCAAATGTTGGCACAGGTATTACGTGTTTTCCTTCTGTCTTCCTTATTGTTTTGGCGGTTTGCATCTCCGTTTCTGTTGCGACTTCATTTATATATATGGTCTTTGCAGGTTTTTGCAATCCCAAATTTTCTGCTATTTTTTCTACCATTCCGTCAGAAGTACCCAATATTAAAATTGCTTCTGGCTTGTATTTTTTTATAGCTTTTTTCATTTCTTGCTTTTCCTGTTCATTCACAAAGATAGCTCTTTTAACCGTTTCTATTTTAGTAGGAGCCTTTTTTGCAGACGTTCCCGCTATGACATTATTTTCCTTTATTAAAAGTCCATCGTCTATTATATAGCTTATTCCATTTTCATTTGCCACCATCTGCGCTCTATAACTTTTTCCTGTTCCAGAAGGCCCAACAAATGCATAGACCTTTGTGTTTTCAATATTATTGTTAAATAACAAACTCATTCTATCCCTCTTTTTTTCATTAATATGTTTAATATATCATATTTCTATTTCTTTTTCAATTTTTATGATATAATATTTTAAAGTTTTAAATAGGAGGTCTTGTAATGGATAGAATTGATAAAATAAACTATTATTTAGATATTGCAGAAACTGTTACCAAAAGAAGTACTTGCATTAGAAGAAATTTTGGAGCAATTATAGTAAAAAATGATGAAATAATTTCTACTGGTTATAATGGTGCACCCAGAGGACGCAAAAATTGCTGTGATTTAAAATCATGTTTAAGGGAAGAATTACAAGTTCCACGTGGTGAACGTTATGAATTATGTAGAAGTGTTCATGCAGAACAAAATGCTATTATTAGTGCTAGCAGAAAAGATATGCTTAATGGAACTTTATATTTGGTAGGTATAAATTATAATGATAATACATATGTTCAAAATGCTAATCCTTGTGCCTTGTGTAAAAAAATGATAATAAATGCTGGATTAAAGCAAGTAATTGTAAGAGATACTAAAGAATCTTTTAGAATAATAGATATTCAAGATTTTATCGATAATGATGAAAGTTTAGAAGAATCAAAAGGTTATTAATTAATTATTGCAAAAACTAATTTAATATTTTATAATATATATAAGCTTGTTGTATTTACTACAACAAAGTGCGGATATAATTTAGTGGTAGAATGCCATGCTTCCGACCTGGTCGCGCGAGTTCGATTCTCGCTATCCGCTCCATTTGAAATCAACTTACGGACTTAAAAGTTCGTAAGTTTTTATTTTATATAAAGCTTCAAAAGTTCTCTTTCTTTCAAGGAGGAAAACTATGAGATGTGGTATTTATGTAAGAGTATCTACTGACGACCAAAAAGAGGAAAAAATTATCAGAATAATTTAATCCTCTTTTTAGTTTTTTTGAATATGTGAATAAAATATATGTCTAACTAGCTAGCTAGCCAGCACTGAATTTGTACTCCCATACAAATTCGTATATGGGAAATTCCCATACCCTCTTTAAATGTTATTTACCTGTCAAC
This sequence comes from Clostridiales bacterium, assembly GCA_003534295.1. Lineage (GTDB taxonomy): Bacteria > Bacillota > Clostridia > TANB77 > CAG-508 > DNVW01. Next base: position 38,088 of record DPDV01000007.1, on the reverse strand, counting down.
CCTACCAACTTCTTTAGCTTTTGATATACCAAGTATATCATCACAATAAGTATTACCTGAATCTGGATTTATATATTTTTCAGGTTGAGCAATAACATCTATTAAAGTCTTCAACCTTGCATATTTAACAGCATTACCCACATTTATAACTTCTCTAAAATCATCTGGAGTCCAATCAGCTATCGTTTCAGGATGTTTGTATATTGAAAAATTAAATCTTCTTTCAAGCCCTTTTATTGATGATATATGGTTTTTATTTATGTCAATCCATTTACTTAGTTGCCCTTTTTTATTTGATACATATAACATCGCCAATCCACTTGGACATAACTTCATACCGTAACTATCGTGTAAAATTTTATCTAAATCCTGTAGTTCTTTTTGTGTCAAATTTTCTAGTGAAGATTTAGGAATTATTGTTTCTGTTGATGGACTAGTATTAGTGTGACCAACTGTTATCCAACTATAGTTTTTTAATATTTCTTGAGGAACAAATCCTAATTGACTGGAAATTAACTCATCTGGTATTTGATTGGCAATAAATATATCTAATATTCCCTTATTTTTTTCTAAATCATTATTTTGGTTTGTTGTATTATTAGAACTTTTATGAAAATAATATGAAATATTATCTTCATTTAAATCACCACTTATTAAATCATACATAAATCTTGATGTTCTTCCATTACCATCACTAAACATATGTAAATTTAACAATGTATAATATACCATTGTTGCTCTTGCCTTTTTATCTGGAACTTTTGACATATTTTGTGTTAAATATTCAAGTGTTTTCATTTGAACTTCTTTTGTAGGTGATACTAAATCACCTGCTAGCATATTTTCTTCAAGAACATTTTCGGATTCATCCAGACATCTTAAACACTTATTTAACTTTACTAATAATTCTAATAATTCATCTTTTGATAATTCACTTAAATCTTTATTATCTGGGTTTACTAAATTAATTATTTTATTAATCATTTTAAATTCACTCCTCTAGATTTTAGTATTTTATGATACATATTTTAGTGTTAGGATAGATATATACACGAAACTTCGCGGAAGTGGCATAATAAATATCATTTAAAACTAATTATACTATATTTTATTAAATTTTCATATACTCCCATTGAATTTTAATAAAACTTTATGTATAATGTTTTTAGAAAGAGAACTTAGTTCGTAACTTGTATGCGATTTGCTCCATAAGGAAATACGCTCGAACTTTTCGAGCTTTTTTAATACAACTAACTCAAGGTTTGGGTTAGTTTTTTTGTGTATTGGACTCACACGTGTCAGGCTTGGAAGTCATACAAAGACTATCCTACAAAGAAAGGATGGTATTTATGGTAAATATTATTAAGCAAGAAGTTGTTATTGAAGAATCATTAAAAAAGAAGTTAGAACTAATATGTGCGTTTTCTAATACTACTCTAAAAATCATAAATGGTAGTATAAGAAAGATTGATAGAACTAACTTAACTTATGTTGAACCACATAGAATAATCATTAATAATATTACATTTCTTGCTTTTAATTATTCTAATGAGATATACATTGAGAACTTATCTAATAAGATTAAATTATCTGAATTAGAAGATTACTTAAAAAAAACACTAACTTAGTGTTTTAATTAAAAATTGCATAATAGTATTTGTTTGACTGATTATTAATTCTATTTCATTTTCTTTAACATTATCATTATGTTTAATATATTGATTTTGATAATCGCCATAATAACTTAATATTTTTTCAAACACATTACTAATTTCTTTTGAAACATTTTCATCTTTTAATCTTTTTCCTAAAATTTTCCATTGATTTTCTAAAGATGCATCATTATTAAGTAAATCCTTTAATAATAATTCAAGTGATAATCTCATATCATCTAAAACATTTCGTTGAAAAACACCTTTACCATATTTATCTAATGCTTCATTATAAACTTTAAAAGACTTTGGATATTTTTCAAGCCAATGTTTTGTCTCATTAATGCCTTTTTTTAGTTCTTGATTATCACTCAGTCCAAACCTTACATTCATTTTATTAATTAATTCTTTTATATCTTCATTATCTTTTAATTTTGGTAATTCTGATAAAAATCTAATTATTTCAATTTGTTGTTGTAATTCAAATGTTTCAAGATTCATTTTAAGTGCAGTTCTTTTATTAGGAATTTGTGGTTTATGATTCATTTGTAACATTTTGACATCATCTACTGGTATTCTAACATTGTAATCTATGGCAAATCTATTACAATACTTTACTATTTCGCTCCCAGTTAATCCTTTACCTGTATCAGCTAAAACATCACAAGCATAACCTAAAAATGCGTTATCCATAAGTCTCACCTCTGTAACCATTATACCATATTAATTTAAAAATCTTGACAAATCTAAAATAAAAATGTATTATATAAAACCAATAAATGACATGCAGTATCGTCTTTATTATTGGAGGGATACTATGCACTATTTTAATTACATAAAAAATAATAATTATTTTAGAGGAGTCAAGAGTATTACTTGTTAATGCTTTTGTCTCCCCTTTTTTGTAGAAAAGGAGTTGAATATTTATGAATGAAGAAAAGAAATTGTGTGGAATTTATATGAGAGTATCAACCGAAGATCAAGCTCGTGAGGGTTTTAGTTTACCAGGGCCAAAAGAACGATTAGAGGCTTATTGTAAGTTCAATGGTTATAAGATAGTAGAATATTATACTGACGCTGGAATAAGTGCTAAAACAGGCAATCATAGACCAGAATACGATAGAATGCTTGAAGATGGTAAACAATGAAAAATAAATATGATTATTGCTTTAAAACTAGATAGAATTACAAGAAGTACAAGAGATTGGGAAACACTAATGGACTATCTAGAAAAATATAATATCAATCATGAAATTGAAGATTCAATTAAAGAATTATTATCAGATATATTTGAATATGATTCAGTTGTTAATGAATTCTTCTTACCAGTATTACAAAATAAAATAGATAACTACTTTAATAAGATTGCCAATGATACAAAACATGATCTTGCGTGTGAAATAGTTATTGAACTTGGAAATATGGAATATTGGGACGAGAAAAGTTTAGAATATAAATATGGGATGACACAAGTATTTGAACAACAACTAGAAGATATACAAGAAATAGTTCCAGACTTTTATATAGCAAATGCTACTATACATTTTGATGAACACTCTCCTCATATGCATATAGTTGGAGTTCCTGTTAAAGAAAATTGTAAAACTGGTTTATCAAGACAAGTTGGTAAAACATCTATCTTTACAAAAGAATCATTAGTAATTATTCAAGATAAAATGAGGGAAAGATGTATTGATGAATTTAATATTGCTTATGGTATGGATTCTAAATTAAAAGAAAAACAAAAAGGTAAAAATCGAGATATTACATCATATGAAAGAAAACTCTTTAATGAAAGAGTTAAAGGACTTAAGCAAGAAATATCTAACCTTCAAAATGAAATATCTGATTTAGAAGATAATAAAGAATCTATAAATAAACAAATAAATAAACTTAATAAAGATAAAGATGATATAAGTGATAAAATAGATAAAAAGAAAAAGATTAATAATAAAATTATTATTAAATCTAAAAATCAACTTTGGGATGAGAATGAAAAATTAAAAGAAGAAAATGAAGATTTAAAAAGATTAAATTATCAGTATGAAAATCAATATAAAAGTTTAAAAGAAAAAACTGATTATCTTATTTATCATTTAAATAAGGTATTAAAAAAATTACCAGAGTTTATTCAAAATATTGTTGAAAGATTATTTAATTATAGTGGTTTAGATTTAAAATATTTTAAGCAACAATATGATTCAGAAGTTAAAAGTAGATTCAAAGGTTTCAATCTATTTAATAAAAAAGAAATAGAAAAAGCCACTAAGCATATTAATGATGAGATGGATGAATACGTGGAAGAATTTTATGATGATAAAAAAGATAAAGAAAAAGACGATGGCTTTGAGTTATAAACTATCGTCTTTATTTGTTACCTATCTCTTCCAGCTGAACTTTCAATAGTATTAGTACTATTTTTTTGTTGTTCACTAATATAGAAGTCTACATTTCTTTGAAGTAAAACCTTTTCTTCATCTGTTAAATTGTAGCTTCCTATTTCATTTTTTATTTTTTCTAATACTTCGCTTCCAAGTTTAGAAGCTTCAAATAATGCTTTATTATACAATTCTATTTTCTTTTCATCATCTTGTCTTTCAGTGTTTATAAAGAATAGCATTTGTTGTAAATCCTCTGGTGTCATATCTTTTTGTTCACCAATATAGAATGTTACATTACCTTGTAGTAATTTCTTTTCTTCTTCAGTTAATTTATAATTTTTAATATCTTTATAAATACTATGTAAAACAGGTACACCAAATTTTGATGCTTCAAATAATGCTTTATTAAATAAATCTATTTTCTTTTCATCATCTTGTCTTTCAGCATTTACAAAATATAGCATTTCCTTTACATCTTCTGGCGACATATCTTTTTGTTCACCAATATAGAATGTTACATTACCTTGTAGTAATTTCTTTTCTTCTTCACTTAAATTGTAATTTTTAATGTCTTTATATATACTATGTAAGAAAGAAATACCAAATTTTGATGCTTCAAATAGAGCTGTATTGTATAAATCTATTTTCTTTTCATCTTCTTGTCTTTCAGTACTTATAAAATATAACATTTGTTGTATATTTGCTTTGGTCATATTTTTTTGTTCTTTTATGTAAAATGTTATATTTCCTTGAAGTAATTTTTTTTCTTCTTCAGTCAATTTATAATTTCCAATTTCTTTATACAACTTGTATAGTTCTTCAATTCCAAGTCTAGAAGCTTCTTGTATTGCCCTATTATACATATCTATTTTCTTTTCGTCATCTTGTTTTTCAGTATTTATACGATATAATAATTCACTTATTTCAGAACTTGATAATCCTTCTTTTTTTAAAAGTTCTTCTAATCTCATTTTCCTCAACTCCTGGGATAATTATAACACGTATAATGTTAAACATAAAGACTTCAAGTTAAAATTTTTGATTTTTTTATGTTTTTTGTTATTATAACAAGTATCGGTAAAGACGGAGTATAACAGGCACTTCGAGTGCGAAAGTATGAATGTCTGCCATATGATTATTTATTAATTCGGTTGTAGATAATGGAAACTAATTTTAATATTAGAGTTCGGATGATTAAGCGTGTAGGAATATAGGTAATTCAATATGGTGTTAACCAAAATCTTAATGAAAGGAGTTTTTATGAAACATATTTTAAGTTTTGATATTGCTAAAGGCAAAAGTGTTTATTGATGAGTTGAAAAACATTATTATTGATGCCACTTTAATTGAGCACAATAAAAATGAGTTTGATAATTTATTTAATTCTATCAAAAATTATTCCAATTTAATTGTTGTGATGGAATCAACTTCTATTTATCATTTGCCTGTAGAAAATTATTTTAGATCAAAAGGCATTGATACTGTTGTTATGAATCCTAAACTAGTTAAACAATTTAAAGATACTTTAAATAAATCTAAAACTGATAAATTAGATTGTTTTAAAATTGCTAGATGTTATTTAGGCACAATCGATAATTTTTACTATAAAAATGATGAATACTTTATGTATAATCCACTTGCTAGACAATATTGGTCATTATTTGAAGGACAAACAAGATTAAAGAACAGATATAAACAATTAATTGAAATTGTTTTTCCCGAATTTAACCTTGTTTTTAATGATTTATATGATGATTTAGCTTTAAATTTTATACATGATTTTCCTCATCCTATTTTATTTGTCAATACAAGATTTGATGATAAATATCAATTTGTATCTTTTTTAGGAATTGATTCAGTAACATCTCAATCTGGTATTTCTGCGTATCACGGGGCTATTTCTAAAACGGGATGTAAATTTGGTAGAACAATTCTTTTTAATGTCGTAACAATTATACTTCAAATAAGTGCACATGCTAATACATCTAATTCTATTTATTTGTTTTTCAGAAAAAAACAATCCGAAGGCAAACATCATTACAAGTGTATAATTGCATGCGAAACCAAATTGTACAAAATTATATACAAGCTATGCTCTTCAAATTGTTTATACGAAAACAAATAGACTAATTTATCCTAACTTTCAAAAATTGAGGAAACTCAGTTCTTTTTGTTGTGATTATAATATCACAAATTTTATAATTTGGCAAAACTTAGATAATCATATTTTTAGATATTTGTCCAAAATTACTAAAAGATATACAACTTATACTTGCTAAATGTATAATTTAATAATATCATCAACTAAATTATTTATTTCATTAATATCATTTAAAATTGAAATCGAAATATCTTGCTTATTTGAAAAAGCATCACAACTAGCATGACAAAGTGGATTTTTATTTCTTCTATCGCATAAATCGTTGATAGATTGCCACATGTTACTATCAATTTTTAATTTATTTAAATAAATATCCTTTAATTCATCCTTTGTATAATTAATTTTCTTTTTATTATTTGTAAGTCCCTTAGTTAATTCAATGTTTTTTGTAATGGAGTCAAAATAGTTTTTATTATATGCTTGTGCTTGTAGCACATTTTTATTCTTTATTGAAATGATTTCCAAAAACTTAAAAAAACTTATTGGTGTATCAGCATAAATTAATTTATTAATTTGATTTTCAATTTCAATACTGATTATATTTTTTCGCCAGTCATTTTTATAATACTTTGATATAAATTCAACAATTTCTGAAGAATATGGTTTCATTTTATTCAATAATTTTGGAGATGAAAAATTTCTATATAATAAATACTGTAATGCCATAAAACCATGAGATATTTTCCAATCTTTTTCTTCAGAACAACAATATAATTTAAATAAAAACTTTTTTATCAATTCTTCATCGTGCGTATTTACTATCATTGATACAAAAATTCTTGGATCAACAGATATAATATTAAAATCATTATCAATTATTTTTACTATTTTTTTAATTATTCTTGTTTCTTTAAGCCACTCAATATTTTTATAAATTAAAATATATAATATTTGACTAGCATGATATGTAGAATTGGGATCGTCAAAATACTTATTAACTAACTCTATATATTTTTGATAATTAATACCGCCTTTTTCAGAAAATTTTACTAATTCACTTAAAAAATCAAATAAGTGATTTTTATATTCAATCGGAACACTAGAATTTTCATCATTATCTTCTAATATTGAAAAGCTTTTTAAATCACTAAAAATGTTTTCAGTTTTGTCAAAATTACTTTTCTTTCTATTTATTGAAAGATTATAATCATATATGATGAAAGATTGTCTGAAAAAAATAAAGAATTAAATCCATTAGAATGGACAAAGTTAATGAATAATTACAAGAATATGGCTGAAGAAATTGTCTTAAATGAATATGTTTTTGTGTAAATAATCTTTAAAAAAGAGGAAAAAATTATCAAAATAATTTAATCCTCTTTTTATATTTTTTGAGAGTATGAGAGTAAAAGTCGTGTCTAGCCAGCACTGAATTTATACTCCCGCATAAATTCTACTGTGGGAATTCCCATACCCTTTACTTTTTTCTAACACAAACTCTATATAATCTTTTTTATTATTAGTTTCAAGTGTATTAATTTCATTCTTACATTTCTTAATAGCAATTATTAAACTTCCAACACCAGTAATAAGTGCAGGAACTATTGCTATAAGTAATTGTGTCCACAAATTTGCATTCATTTTATGCCTCCTTTATTTCCATATTAGTAATATTATGATTATCATCGCAAGTAAATAAAATATTGATTTTCTCTGATTCAAAATAATTAATTAAATCATCATCTAACAAATGAGTTATTGCAAATCTTTTTTCATTCTTAGTTAATTCATTTATAGGTAGCCAATAAGCATAGTTATCATCTAAATCCAATGGGTTACCATTCACTTTATTTGCGATATATGTTTTCATAACAAATTTTTTATTTTTACCTGGATATATAATTTCAACATTTCCAATACATTTTAAATCATTAATATCCATTCCAGTTTCTTCTTTAAATTCTCTTATACAAGTCTGTATTTCAGTTTCACCATCTTCAATCTTTCCACCAGGTATATCAAAATAATCTTTGTTAATATTCTTATATTTAATACAGGCAACCTTGTTATCTTTAAAAGCAAATACTCTTACCGCATATCTTATATCCATTATACTTCCTCCTTATATAGAATCAAGTTTAAGTTTGAATATATTATACTATAAAATAACAAAATTCTCCATACTCCCATTGAAATCTAATAAGAATTCATATATAATATTTTTAGAAAGAGAGCGTTATGGTTCGTAAGCTGCTGCTTAACCGCTCCAGAAGCAAAAATCGTCGCACCAATGTGACGTTAATGATTAAATCAACTATTACTAGTTGATTTTTTTGTACGTTATTGCAAAGAAAGGAGAATGATAATTATGGATAATGAAAGGAAAACTACAGGAGTTTATATTCGTATTAGTACGGAAGATCAAGCTAGAGAGGGATTTTCACTTGGAGAACAAAAGGAAAAGTTATTGGCATTATGCAAATTTAAAGAGTTAGAAGTTTACAAAGTATTTCCACAAAAACATCCTAAGCAAAGTTTACCTTATTCAATTAGATAAGATATAAAGAAATTAAATGAATATTCAGAACAAGTAAGATTTATGGCTACTAATAAAATTAAACAAAAGAAGATTTAGATAACTTTGCTAAAACAAACTATGAAGAATATAAAAATCTCATGGGTAAAAGAGAAAAAGACAATTCTAGGTCACAATGACCTAAATTGCCTTTTTAATAATATTATTTTACCAAGAGCCGCCACCGCCACCGCCGGAGCCGCCTCCAGATGAACCTCCACCAGAAGATCCCCCACCGCCACTTGAGGATCCACCAGAAGAACTAGATGGACTTGACGACATAGCACTTTGAGCAGAAACCATAGTAGATTTTATAAATGTTCCAAAAGAAGAAAAATCAAAACCATTAGAACTATCATACCAAGATGGAGCTTGTAATGATATTGATTCAAATTTTTTAATCCACTTATCAGATACACCTAAAACATAAGTATATGGTAGAATATCATAAAAATAATTTGGATTTTGCATAACTAATGCTTTTAATCTTTCTTTTTCTACAGTTTCCAAAAAGTTTTTAAATCCTTTTAATTTTCCTAGCATTTCATTACCATACTTTGTTCTTTTGGGAAGATATACTAGACACAATATCATTCCTAACACACATATTATTCCTACAACATAACCAATTAGATATGATATATCTTGAGTTATTGCGGGTAATACCATAAATGTCCAAGGCATTCCACCAAATCCCAATCCCCAAATTAAACCAAATATTTTAACTGGAATAGGTGTCTTACCAAATAACATTCTAAATAAAACCGAAAAACCAATACCTGAAAAAAGTAATGCAAAAATTAATGTTTCTGGTTGTCCATAATTAAATATTGGCGGTATTGTAATCAAACAGTAGGTAGCAATAATCATTAAAATAATTAGAAATTTTTTGTTTGTAGCAGATTTTTCAAATATTTTATCCATATTTTGTTTGTTGTTAACATTATGCAATATTCTATTATTTGTTATATAGAAATTATTGTATAGCATTTTATCTGTAACTTCTGTTCTATCATATTCAAACAATCCATCCATAAACCATTGTTCATTTATATTTGTTCCATCATAATCTTTCAATTTTTTTATAAAAAACTTATTTTTTCTATTTAGTTTATTAATTGAAGATTTAAGGCCATATTGTTCATAATCAATTGGAGTATCAATATTTTTATAAATGTCTAACATATTTTCATAATACTTAATTTTTTTAGAATTTGGATTATTTATTCTTTCTTCATTTATTTTATTTTGCAATTCAATTATTTTTTGATTAGCACTATTTTCTGAATCTTGATTTAAATTTATCTTTTCAGAATTTAAATTAATTTTTTTGTTATTAATTTCAAGATATCCCTTATTTGCTAAAAATATTAATAATGATGTTATATCTTTATTTTCAGCCTTACCTTTATATAAAAAGCCAACATCTAAACTATTTAATCCTTCTGGTGGGTAAAACTCAACCGTTTCTATAACTTGATCATCACGACCAAATTTATACCACAATAATATTGCTATTACTAAAAATATAACAGGAATTAAGAACATAATATAATCCATTATATTTATATTTAGCCCTGCACCTACAAAATATCCTTCAGGCAATTCACATCTAACAGTTAGTGCTTGTCCAACACTAAGAACACCATTATAGCTTCCTGTTATTTTGTTTCCACTAACATTATATTTAACTTTACTATTATCTGTTGAACCTATATTTCCTGATGAAAAGCCTAATTTACTGGAATCAAAGTCTTTAGGCATGGTAATTGAAAAAGTTATATTACCAATGACTGTGTCCCACTCATTTCCAATTATATTATAATATAATTCATCATAATTTTTCGCTGGATCTTTTCCTAAATTATATGTATATTTAATGACATATTTTTGCTCACCAGTTAACGTGCGATTAGCAGACCCAATTTGTAATTTATAATTACCATTTTTTCTAGATATTGTATATTCATTATCAACACTAACATTTGTCACTTGAGTACGGTTGGTTGATGTTGTACCATCTAATCTTGTAATTGTATTTTTTAATGGAATAGTTCTAAATATTCCGTGTTTGGTAACATTGAAATATGCTGTAATTGTTTCAGTTATATCAAAAGTATTATTTTCATTAACAATAATATTAATATCATACTTATCAAGAACATAATCGTAAGAACTATATTGACAATTTTTACTAGGTGTTAAACTCGATGAATTGATTGTTCCTGCTGAATTAGTAGTACCACTTATATTAATTGATAAACGATAATAATATATTTCATTAATACTATGTTCCCCTAAAATACTTAAATTAGACATTTGATTAAAATTGCTAGTTCCTGAAATTGCTGTTCCTGAATTATACCCTTGCGCTATTAAATTATAGTTTGAATCATAATAATAAGCTGTTGAAGTATAACTAATAGTATCGCTAGATCTATTAGCAACTACACCTGTTAATCCAAATGCTTGAGTAGAAGTGGAAGAATAATTCCTAAATGAAATACTTGAGAAAGATAAACTTCCAACTTTTAAATTTTGTGTATTATCAATACTTACATAAGATGTTTGTTCAGTTAGCGCATAAGTATTTAATGGGTAAGCAAATACTAGAGATAGTGCAATTACAACAAATAAAAAAATTCCCTTAATGATTCTTTTCATTGTATCCTCCATAACTATAATTCAACTTTTACATTTTCTCTTTCATTTGCACTTGCTTCAAACATTGCTTTTGATTTGTAACCAAACAATCCTGCAAAAATATTACTTGGGAACATTTCAACTTTATTATTATAAATTCTAACAACGCCATTGTAATATTTTCTTGAATTAGTAATATCATCTTCAACTTTTGTTAATTGTTTACTTAAATCTTTGAAATTTTCATTTGCTTTTAAATCAGGATAAGCCTCTGCTAAGGCCATAATCTTGTTAATACCACTAGATAATTGTTCATTTGTCTTAATTTTCTCTTCATCAGACATTTTATCATAAGTACTGTTTCTTAATTCTACAACTTCTTTTAAAGTATCTTTTTCGTGCTTAGCATATCCTTTTACTGTTTCTACTATATTAGGAATTAAATCCCATCTTTTCTTTAGATAAACATCCATAGTAGAAAAAGCCTCTTTTACTTTATTGTTTAGTTTCACAAAACTATTATATAGAGCTAAAGCATAAATTACAATCAAAACGATAATTGCAATGATAATGTAAATCCACATAATTTCACCTCCCATTGTAATTTAATTTTATCATATTTCTGTTTTTTTTAATATATTATCGAGCAATTTTTTTATCAAAAGTATTGTAATAATTTTTAAAACTGCTATAATTTATTTAGTTGATTTAATCAATCTTGGGAGTATAATTTTTCGAATATAAGTAACGTTATCGCTCCATTTGAAATCAACTTACGGACTTAAAAGTTCGTAAGTTTTTATTTTATATAAAGCTTCAAAAGTTCTCTTTCTTTCAAGGAGGAAAACTATGAGATGTGGTATTTATGTAAGAGTATCTACTGACGACCAAAAAGAGGAAAAAATTATCAGAATAATTTAATCCTCTTTTTATTTTTTTGAATATGGGAATAAAATTTATGTCTAGCTAGCCAGCACTGAATTTGTACTCCCATACAAATTCGTATATGGGAAATTCCCATCCCCTTTAGTGGAAATAAGATTATTAATTTACAAATAATTTTAATTATAAATTGTAATTTCTCTTTTATTCTATCTTTCTCTTTCTTCTTGAAACTACATTTGCTAATATTATAAATACTATTGCGAATCCTAACATAATTACCATATTTACAATTAAATGTTTTAATGTTGCAAAATTAAATTTCTCTAAAGTTTTCAATGCTTCATTTGTGCTTATGTAATAATATGTAGGTAATGTGTGTGCTATTTTCAATACTGAATCTGGTAGCCATTCCATAGGTACAAAAGCCCCACATAAGAAACTTGAGCCTAATGCTACTACATTTACAATTCCATTTATTGCACCTTTATTTGATACTAAATTTCCTATAAAAAATGCTATTGTTGTTGCACAAATTGTTAACACAAGAGAATTTATAATATATACTACTCCTGTCGCTGTTGTCATTATATCACCTAATATAATAAAACTTATAATAACATAGAATAGCCATAATATTAAAGAATAACAACAATTTGATAATAGTAATATTCTATTATGCTTTTTATAATTTGTACTGCTTACAACAATTCTCTTTCTTGTTCTTTCTTCTTTAAAACTACTCAATATTAAACTAATAATAAGTAATAAACAAGCTAATATACTATAACTTGCAAAATTGTAGTAAAAAGTTGCCTTTGAGATAGTATTTGTATCTAATTTTGAAGTAATTTCTGTTTTTGCTTGTTTTGATAGTGTTTCATTTATTTTGGCAATCAATTCGTATTCATTATCAATACTCTTTTGATATATATTGGCTACCTTAATGTACCTAGAAACAAGCATTTCTTCAAGTGATGCTTGATAATCTCCTGTACTTTTTATTTCTATTTGGGGATTTTTTCCTTCCATAAAGTCTTTATTATAGTTTTCTGGAATGTATATAACATAGTTTGCATCCCTATAAAATAAAGCGTCATTTATTTTTTCTTCATCTGTTTCAATTTCAACTATATTGCTATTATCTGTTATATACTTTATAAAATCTTTTGTAATGCCTTTTTCTTCATCATAATTTACGATTACAACATCTGGCTTACTTGCAACAAAATTCATACTTTTTTCACTTGTTTGCATATTAGAAATACCAAATATAAGTAACATTACTGTATAAATAATTACTATTACTTTATTCTTATTTAAAATTTTCCAAAATGTTTTAAATACTGTCATATTTCTGCCTCCTTAAACTAAAAAATGAAATTAGCATTAGTACAAAAGCAAAAATAAATAAACTAATAATATTAAACCAATATCTATCAAATGTATCATAATAATATAGTGAATATAATCCATCTGTTATCATACTTGCAGGATTGATTTTGTTTATGATTGGAACATTTTTATCAACAACATATTTCATTGTAATTCCCATCATTCCAGATAAGTAACACCAGAACATTGTTAATGCAATTAAAATACCTGTTTTTGCATTTTCGTTCGTTTTAAATAGTGTTCCAACAAAAGTTCCAAGTGTCAATCCTGCAAAGCTTCCGATCATTGCAAGTAGTATAATTAAACTAGTATTATCTCCATAATCGACTTTTAGAACGAATAGGGTATATACAAATAATATTGCAAGTCCTATTAACTGTGCTATATAGCTCGCAAGTAAACTACTTAAAATAATTGTACCTTTTTTAGTAGGCGAAACTGCTATTCTTTTTCCTTTGTTAGACATATTTGCTAGTGTTTGATTTATTGATCCCATACTTAACATTCCACCATATAAACAAGTCATTGCTATAAGAGTATAAAATTCAATCATTGTATAACTTAAATTACTATTTGAAATATTTTTTAGTTTGACTTTATCTTCTTTTGCAAGTTCTATTACTTTATTATAGATTTCTTCATAGTTTATATTATAATTTCCAGATGTAATTTGTTTTTGTGTTTCTGTTTCTGATAAATTTTTAATAATATCACTTGTTTGCTCAATTTCTTCTGTTACATATTTGAATATTGTTTCATTAATTCCACTTGTGGCAAAAGTTAATATTGGCTTATCTTCTTTTAATTTCATATATCCAACTATTTCGCCATTATCTAGTAATTCTTTTGCTTTTTCCTCTGTGGTGTATTGTGTATTAAATAACCTATCTTCATTATTTTCATCACTTAATTCTTCAAATGATGTTTTAAAGGCTTCATTGTTTTCAAAATCATCGTTGTTTATTATTGCAATATTTATAATATCTAATTTTTCACTATTTTCTATATTTGAAAAAGCCATATTGAAAAGTGTTCCTAATATTATTGGAAAAGCAAAAGTCCAAAATATTAGCATCCTATTTTTAAAGAGAGTTTTAAAAGCATATTTAAAATTATGAATAAACATCTAATCACGAAGCTCCTTTCCTGTTAATTCTAGGAATACATCATTAAGTGTAGGTCTTTCTGAATAGATTTTGTTATAATTTATACTCTCTTTTTTTAAATAATCTATCATATCTACTAGATTATTTTTTCCTTTTTTATATGTAACAAATAAAACATTGTTAGTATATGTTACACCATCAACATTTTTTAATTCTTTTATTTTTTCAATATATCCAGGTACTAAATCATTTACTTCAACTGTAACCTTCTCTTCTATTTTAGCTTTTTTCTTCAATTCATCTGTTGTTCCTGTAGCAAGTATTTTCCCTTTATCAAGAATAATTACTCTATCGCAAAGTATTTCAACCTCTTCCATATAGTGTGTTGTATAAACGATAGTAGCTCCATTTTCTCTTAACTTCTTGATTCCATCTAATATGTTATTCCTACTTTGTGGATCAACAGCAACTGTAGGCTCATCTAGGAATATAAGTTTTGGTTTATGTGCAATACCACAAGCAATGTTTAATCTTCGCAATAATCCTCCAGATAATTTTTTAGGATAGAATTTTTTGAAATCTTCTAATCCTACCAATCTTATTGCATCTTCAATGTATTGTTTTCTAGTTTTTTTATCTTTTATATATAATCCACAGAAATAATCTATATTTTCATACACAGTCAATTCATCAAATACAGACACTTCTTGAAACACAACACCTATTTTTGACTTTATATCATAGGCATCTGGCTTCATATCTTTACCAAATATTTTTATAGTTCCTTTACTAAATTCAAGTAAAGATAATATGCAGTTTATTGTTGTAGATTTACCACTTCCATTTGGTCCAAGTAATCCTAATATTTCTCCTTCGTGTACTTCAAAAGATAGGTTATCTATAGCTTTTAATTCTTTATATTGTTTTACTAAATTTTTTACTTCAATAATATTATCCATTATTTTCTCCTTACAACTTACTATAATTTGTTATAATTATATAATAAAAGAGAGATAATTTCAACTTAATTACCTCCCCTACAGATTGTAAGTTGTCGAGATGATTATAACATAAAAGACAGATAAATTTCAATTTTCTGCCTTTACTATAAGATTAATATTTTATACTTTTAAATTCCAAACATACCTGTTATTGGATCTTTAAACAATGCAATATGAGGTGGGAAAAATGTAAAAGCAAAAAAACACAAACATAATACTAATAAAATTATAATAGATACTAACTTATTGCAAGAAAATGTTGATTCCATTTTTCGATATGCTATATATTGACCTAATGCTACTGCTATAAAAAAGCTAGCAATATCTACTATAGCAAAGTTTGTTCCTATTATTCCAGTATATGTATAAAAAAATACTACTATAAAAGACATAGATAATATAATTCCTAGCACTTTAGCACATAAATAATTAGGTATAACTTTCCATTTATAAAAATATCCTATAATTGTACTTATCAGCATTGGAAAAAATAATAATTTTAAATGTTCCCATGTGCTTTCATTTACAGCACTAAATGTACCTATCAATGGATTGTTATTAGACCATCCAAAAGTAAAATGTAAAAGTGTTCCTACTACCAGCATAAAAATAGCACTTATTATTTCAAATTTAAGTATAGAACTTTTTTTAGTCATATATAAATCCTCCTTGTATGTATATATGCTTAAAAGTTTTAATATGTTACTAAAAAAATGATAGACTAATCTAATTAGTAGATTAATCTATCATTTTTTATTCATGTTCTGCATCAGCTTTCGTTCTATGAATCGTTCCTTTTGGATGATTTGGTGGTGCATATATTGAGTATAATTTAATTGGTACATTTCCTATATTGGTAAGATTATGCCATTTTCCTGCTGGAATTATAATAGCAAAATCATCATATACTTTTCTTTCAAAATTTAGATTATTTTTATTATTACCCATTTGAACTAGTCCATATCCTTGTTCAATTCGTATAAACTGGTCTACATCTGGGTGCATTTCTAACCCTATGCTTTCTCCTACATTTATACTCATTAAGGTAACTTGTAAATGATTTCCTGTCCATAAAGCTGTACGAAAATTATTGTTTTGCTTTGTTACTTCATTTATATTCATAACAAATGGTTCTGGTCCATAATCTCTTATATAATTTGGATTCATATTATAGTAATTCATATAATTATAAGGATTATAATAATTACCATAGTTATTTCCATACATATCATTTGAGTTATACATTTTCTAACATTCCTTTCATATATTATATACTATAATATATGAAATTTAGCTATAATGAGTGTCCTTTTCTGTAATGCTTATTTGATTTTTACACCAATTAAATATAGTAAATCTGTTGCTTGAAATTGGTCTATTATTGCACCTTTAATATCTTCTATTGAAATTGCAATACCTTCTATTTTACTACTTGATAAATCAATTCCTTTTAGACTTGTTTTAAAAAATCTTGCTCCAGTTAAATCGCTATTCTCAAAATAAAGATTCTTTATTTTAGTTTCTTGAAAGTAACTACTTTTTAAACCTGTATTTTTAAATAAGATATTTTCTATACTAGCCATTGATAAGTTCATATAGCTTGCATTTGTTTTTATAAATGCTACATTATATAATCTATCTTCTGCAAAATTGCACCCAGACACTTTACAATTATTAAATTCGCACTTAATAAAAGATGTTTCTAAAAATTCTGTATTAGAAAAATTGCATTGTTCAAATACTACATCTCTAAATGTTATTTTTTCTAATGTTCCATTTTGCATACAAATATTATTAAATTTACAATGCTCAAATTCAATTTCATATAATTTTATATTATTACATTCTTCATTTTCAAAATTGCAATAATTAATTTTTTCATCTTCTTTAATGTGAACTAAATACTTATTTTCTAATTCTTGAATATGAAGATTTTGTGGTTTTAAAATGTTCATCTATTTTCACTCCTATAGCATATATTTCTATTCTAATACTAATGCTTTTTTAGGGCAGAAGTTTGAACATTTACCACATCTTATACACTTATTATGATCTATTTTAGGTGCTTCAAAATCTTTTTGAGATAATGCTCCAACTGGACAAACATTTACAGCTGGGCATTTATGATTTTGAGGACAATTCTCTATTACTATTTTTAATCTTCTATCCATAAGTTTATCTCCTTTCAACATATAAATTTACCTTATACTATATTTTCAAAATTATTAACGAATTCTTGTAGATCATTTATAAATCTACTCGTATGAAATCCATCACATACTGCATGATGCACTTGTACTGCTAATGGTAATAATATTTTATTACTTTGTTCATAAAATTTACCTACTGTAAATATTGGCAATAAATATTTTTCTCCTCTTGGTAGATTCAAATTAAATTCAGTAAATGTTACCCATGGTATAGACGAAATGTTTATTAAATTATTTTCTTCACATTTCTTGGTTATAAAACCTTTCTCGTTTCCATACTCTTGAATATCTTTTTCATAATTATTATAAAATTTTTCAAAACTACTATCGTATTTGGTCCATATATTTGAAAAAGTGTTATTATCTTTATGAAATATTGTATAAGACGGATTTACATTAATGTAATATCCTAAATTGTCGTTTTCATCTAAACTCATTCTAAATTCAATATGATTATTAACTACTTTTGTTATTGCATATAATATTACTGGATATAATTTATAATTTCTTTCTTTTGTTAATTTTAATAAGTCTGTAATATCAATATTAACTGTCATACTATATGAACATGGTACATTATTTAAATAATGTATAAAATGTTCTTTTCTATCATATTTTTCTAAGTCTATTATTTTAAAACTCATAATAAAATTTTCTCCAATCTGTTCGACAACTTACTATTTATCATTATTATCTATCAAATTTTTCATTTCTTTAAGTTTTGTTTCTAATATTTTTTTATCTATTAATTTTAACTTATATTCAGAAATCATAGTTTGAGACATATTTTTACTAATTGAATATTCAACAACATCTTCATCTTTAGAACTACATAATATAACTCCAACACTTGGATTCTCTTGTTCTTTTTTCACATCTCTATCTAGGGCTTCTAAATATAAATTCATTTTGAATAATTATTTTTAATAGATAATTTTAAATAAAAATGCCTTTTCTCTTTGCTTTTAGCTCCACTCAAAATCAACAAATTATTTGTCCAGAACAATTGCGTCACCATTGGTGTCGCAATCTCATCATCTTTATAAGTACTATAAAATTGAATCATACGTTCTATATTTCTTTTAGTAAATCCCTTTATGTTAGGATAATTATTTTTCATAAAATCTGAGCCTTTTGTTGTTATTTTATCACCATAATTACTATTTTCTCTTAGTTCATATAAGAATTTACCAACTTCTAAATACAATAAAATCATTTCTTCATTTACTTTTCTGTAAGCATTATTTTTTCGCTTTTCAATCATTTCAATGATTTGATTAAAATTAATATCTAACATATATAACCACATCCTCTTAAAATAAGTTATTTGTAATTTTAAGCAAATTATATCATCTAATTTGATAGCTTTATATACTTTCATTGAAATTCATGAAAATTTTGTATATAATGTTTTTAGAAAGAGAATTTAGTTCGTAACTTGTATGCGATTTGCTCCATAGATTATAAGTTGTAGGTATTAATTTGATACAAACAATGTGTAGGGGCGAACTTGCTCGCCCACGCTTCGAAGGACGGGTGATTAAAATCACTCCAACATTTTGCAAAAAAAATCAACCATTTTACTGATTGATTTTTTTATTACATGTTCTATGCTCAAACATAGACATTATTGGAGCAGGTAGCGGGAATCGAACCCGCATAGCCAGCTTGGAAGGCTGGAATTCTACCATTGAACTACACCTGCATTTCGTGTGAACAAGTATAATTATAAATGGTCTTTTTACTTTTGTCAATATTTTTTTAAAAAATATTGAATTTTTTTTTCAAGTATTGGATAATTGTATCATATAAGGAGGTTTTTATTAAGTATGACTAGTTTTACTTTAAAAATTATAGCTTTAATTACGATGTTTATAGATCATCTAGGCTATGCTATATTCAATAAATTTAGTTTTTTTAATTATATCGGTAGGGTTGCCTTCCCTATTTTTGCCTTTCAAATTTCTGAGGGATTTCATTATACCAAAAATGTAAAAAAATATTTTGCTCGTTTGCTTTTATTTGCTATGTTTTCGCAAATTCCTTTTATGCTTTTCTTGTCTATATTTAGTAATAACATTTACAAGTTGAATGTTTTTTTTACATTATTTCTAGGTTTATTTTCAATTTACATTTATGATAAAATTATTAACAGCTTTTATATTACTTCAAATGTTAAACTAAATAATTTTTTAAAATTTGTTTTAGGTATATCAATAGTATTATTTATCGGTTTTATTGCTGAATTTTTAAAATCAGATTACGGATTATTTGGGATTGCTGTCATATTTTTATTTTATTTATTTAAAAATAACAAAATAGCAATGATTGGTACTTACATCGTTGTTTGTATAATTAAATACGGTATTTTATATTTAGCAAATTCTAATTATATGTATTTAATATTATGTTGCTGTACTATATCACCCATTATTTTTATCTGTTTATATAATAAACAGCAAGGACATAAAATAAAATACTTATTATATTTCTTTTACCCTATTCATTTATTAGTTTTATATTTATTACATATATCACAGTTTTTATAAATAAATTTGTTTTTTTGCTTTACAAAACCTCTGTTTTAATATAAAATATGAATAGAATTTTGTACTTAAATAAGGTGGTTTTATGCAGAAAGAATATATTTCTAAAAATGAACAAGATACTATAAATTTTGCTACAAGACTATCAGCTAATTTAAAGATTGGAGATATTATTGTCCTATCTGGTGACTTGGGCGCTGGGAAAACGAAATTTACTCAAGGAATACTAAAATACTTCAACTTAGAAAATGAAATCTCAAGTCCCACATTTACAATTGTTAACGAATATACTAATAGCACCATACCTATATATCATTTTGACGTCTATAGACTAGCAGATGTTGACGAATTCTATGCTATAGGTGGAGAAGAATACTTTTCCAAGGGAATTTGTATTATTGAGTGGGGTGAATTGATAGAAAGCATATTGCCTACTAATCATATAAAAATTACAATTAACAAAGATTTTGAAAATGAGAATCAAAGAAAAATAATAATAGAAAATGCTGAAAATATAAAATTATAAAGAAGGTTACAAATTTGAAAATATTAAGTATTGATACTTCTTCTAAAATATGCACTGTTTGTATTTATGAAGATAATAATGTTCTAATTGAATTAAATAATGATGACGAAAGAACACATTCTCAAAAGTTGATGCCTATGATTCAAAAAGCTTTTGAATCAGTTAATCTTACTCTAAATGATATAAATTTAATTGCTTGTGCGAAAGGCCCAGGCTCTTTTACAGGTATAAGAATTGGAATTGCCACAGCAAAAGCCTTCTCTGATGTAAAAAAAATTCCTGTTGTTGGAGTTACTTCGTTAGAGGGATTAGCCTATAATTTAGGCTCTAGTGGTCTTATTTGTTCATTAATAGATGCAAAAAATAATAATGTTTATTACGGATTATTTGAGTTTGAAAATAACGAATTAAAAAATACTTTTATATTATCTTCTGATAATATAGAAAATGTAATTACATATATAGACACTTTGCAAACAAATTACAGTTCTATAAGTTTCATCGGTGATGGGGCTTATTTATATAAAAATTTAATTGTTTCTAAATTATCTAATAAATTCAATAATATTACTTTTGCAGAAGATGCTAAAAACTTGGCAAATAGTATAAGTATTGCCAAAGCTGCCTATAATAAATATAACCATGGTGAATTTGGGGATTCTAACTCACTTGTTCCTACATATCTTCGAGCATGTCAAGCAGAAAGGTCTATTAAAAATCCTGAAAATGTCTAACATTTTTGTAAGAAAAATGTCTTTAGATGATTTAGAAAAAATTAATTCTATAGGCTTAGAAAATTTTGATGATTTTTGGAATATTAATACTCTACGTTCTGAACTCTCTAAATCTGATATTAATACCATATATTTTATTGCAACAAACAATTGTGATATTTTAGGATTTATTGGTGCCTTAAGAATTATCGATGAATTAAATATTATGAATATTGCTGTAAGAAAAGATTTACGTAGATGTGGTATTGGTTCTGCTCTACTAGAGTTTTTAATAAATTTTGCAATTTCTCAAAAAGACGGTTCTATTACCTTAGAAGTAAATGAAAATAATACTTCTGCAATAGCATTATATAAAAAATATAATTTTAAACAAGTTGGCTTAAGAAAGAAATATTATAATAACACAGATAATGCCATCTTAATGTCATTATATTTAAAGAAGGAGTGAAAAACTAATGAAAAAAAATGAATTAAGTTATAAAAATTTAAAATCAGTTTGTGATCCTAGCATTTTCAAATTTGAAACAACTGATGATGTTGAACCTATTCATACCGGAATAGGTCAGGATCGTGGCATAAGAGCATTAGAATTTGGTTTGAATGTTGATGTTAAAGGATATAACCTATATTTAGAGGGTCCTAGTGGCGTTGGAAAAACAATGTATTCTAAAAATTATTTAGAAACAATTTGCAAAAAAAAGAAAACTCCTTGTGACTGGTGCTACATTTATAACTTTGACAATCCAAATGAGCCTATTGCTGTTTCTTTGCCTGCTGGAAATGGAAAAGACTTTCAAGACACTATGAACAGATTTATTACTGATATTAAAGTTGATATTAAAACTACCTTTAATAATGAAGAATTTGAAAAAGAGAAAAAAATAATAAAGCAAGAATTCGAGGACAAAAGAAGTGTCTTAATGGAAAAATTAAATAAAAAATCTTCTGAGTATGGATTTCAAGTTAAATCTTCGCAAAATGGTATATATATGATGCCTATTATGAACGGAAAAGCTATTGCAGAAGATGAGTTTGATAAATTGGACGATCAAATCAAACAGGAATATGAAAATAAGTCTACAATTGTTCAAGAACATATTATGGATGCAATTGTTGAAATAAAATCTATAGAAAGAGATTCCGAGAAGAAAATCCAAGAATGGCAGTCTAATGTTGCTCTATTGACTGTAAATACTCACATAAATTATATAAAATCCAAATACAAAAGAAATAAAAAAATAAATAAATTTTTAGATGATATTAAGAAAGACATTTTAAAAAATATTGAACACTTCATTTCAGAAGATAAAAACTCTGAAGGCGGAAAGACCATTCAACCAGTAAAACAAGACATAATTAAACCTTGGCTTAATTATAGAGTTAATCTTTTTATTGATAATAGCACACTAGAAGGAGCTCCTGTTATAATGGACTCAAACTATTCTTATCACAATATCTTCGGCAAATTAGAATATGAAAACTATTTTGGTGCATTAAAAACTGATTTCACAATGCTAAAGCCTGGGCTACTTCATAAGGCAAATGGTGGATATATTATATTTCAAGCTAATGATATTTTATCAAATAGTTTGTGTTATGAAGCATTAAAAAAAGTATTAAGGACAAAAGAGATTGGAATAGAAAATACTGCAGATGCTCGTTCTTCCATGGTTATAATTTCACTAAAGCCAGAGCCTATTCCATTAGATTTAAAAGTTTTATTGATAGGAGATGAAAATATTTATCAAACTCTTTTATCAATGGATTCGGATTTTAGAAAATTGTTTAAAATAAAGGTAGAATTTGAAGACGATGCTCCTAAAACAGTGGAAAATATGAACAAGTTAGCAAGATTTGTAAAAGGCTTTTGTGACCAAGAAGAATTATCTCCATTAGATAAATCTGCTGTGGCAAAAATTGTAGAATATGCATCTAAACTTGCTGATGACCAAACCAAATTGTCTACTAAATTTAATGATTTGGCAGAAATAGTTGGCGAAGCAGCTACATGGGCTAAACTAGATAAATCCAAAATTGTTACCGGCAAATATGTTGATATGGCATTAAAAGAAAGAGCTGAAAGAATAAAAAAATATGACTCTAGATATTTAGAAATGATAAAAGATTGTACTTTGCTAATTAATACAGACTCTTATGCTGTTGGTCAAATAAATGGACTCACAATTATGAATATTGGTGATTATTCTTTCGGTAAACCAGTAAAAATAACCGCCAACACATATATAGGAAAAGGTGGAATCATAAATATTGAAAGAGAAGTCGAACTCTCTGGGGCAACTCATTCAAAAGGTATACTTATTTTAAATGGTTACTTAGGTCAAACCTTTGCCCAAAATATACCATTGTCATTAAATGCTAGTATATGTTTTGAACAATTGTATAATGGAGTTGATGGCGACAGCGCTTCTAGTACAGAACTTTATGCAATTTTATCAAGTCTTTCTGAAATACCTATTAACCAATCTATAGCTGTTACTGGCTCTGTAAATCAAAAAGGCGAAATTCAGCCAGTAGGTGGTGTAAATGACAAAATAGAAGGCTTTTTCCAAATTTGCAAAATGCGTGGTTTAACTGGTTCTCATGGAGTATTAATTCCTAAACAAAATGTAAAAAATTTGAATTTATCAGACGAAATAGTACAAGCTGTCAAAGATGGAAAATTTCATATATATGCTGTATCTACAATAGATGAAGGTATAGAAATCTTAACTGGCGTACCTGCCGGAAAAAAGGATGAAAATGATAATTTTCCTGCAGGAAGTATTAATTACTTAGCCTATGAAAAACTAAAAAAGTACGCACTTAATAGCAGTAAATATTTTAACAAATGAAATAGTAAAATAATTTTCCATATAATGCTAAAATAGAATTTGTCTTGAGACAAATTCTATTTTCATTATTAAGTTAATCCAACGTACATATGACGAAGTAACTTTTCTTATTTATTTTCTTCTTTTACTGTTTCAACATTTTCTTCTTTTACTGTATCAACAACTTCTTCTACAACTGTAGTTTCTGTTGTTACAGCTGGTGCTTCTTCTGCTGCATTTTCAACAGATACTGTTGCTTCTTCAGATATAGGTTCTTCTATAACTTCTTCTTTTATTATTATTTCTTTGTTTTCTATTCTTGCACCTATATTTTCTTTTGTCTTAGCTGCTTTTCCAACTCTATCTCTTAGGTAATATAGTTTTGCTCTTCTTGCTTTACCTACTCTTACTACTTCTACTTTTTCTACCATTGGAGAATGAACCATAAATGTTTTTTCTACACCTACTCCATAAGCAATTTTTCTTACAGTAAATGTAGCATTTACTCCTCCACCCTGTTTTTTTATTATAATTCCTTCAAATACTTGAACTCTCTCTCTGTTTCCTTCTTTTATCCTTTGGTGTACTCTTACAGTATTTCCAACTCTAAGTTCTGGTATCTTATTTTTCAATTGTTCGTGTTCTACTGATTTTATGATATCCATTATTGATATCCTCCTTCCTTTTTTAATAAATCTGGTCTTTTATTTTTAGTTATTTGTAAAGAAACTTGGTTTCTCCACTTCTTTATATTTTCGTGATGTCCTGATAATAAAACATCTGGAACTTTTTTTCCTAAAAATATTTCTGGTCTTGTATATTGTGGATATTCCAGAAGTCCATTTGCAAATGTTTCTTCTGAAATTGAGTTCTTATTTATAACTCCATCTATATATCTACTTACAGAATCAATTAACACCATTGCTGGTATTTCTCCGCCTGTCAAAACATAGTCTCCTATGGATATTTCCTCATCTACAATTTCATCTAATATTCTTTGATCAATTCCTTCGTAATGTCCGCATAGTAAAATTAAATGTTTTTCCTTTGATAGTTCTTCTACTTTAGTTTGATTTAAAGTTTTTCCCTGAGGCGATAAATATATTACTTTAGCGTTTTTATCCTTTACTGATAAATATGCACTATATACAACATCTGGTCTTATAACCATTCCTGCGCCTCCACCATATGGAGTATCATCTACCTTTTTATGCTTATCAGTAGAAAAATCCCTAATGTTTATTAAATTAATGTCAATTAATTTTCTTTCTCTTGCTTTTCCAATTATGCTTTTAGTTAGTCCATCAAACATTTCCGGAAAAAGAGTAAGTACATCAAATTTCATTTAATCCTCCACTAAACCCTTAAGTAAATGAACTATTATCTTCTCATTTTCTAAATCTACTTGCTTTATTACCTCTTTTATTGATGGTAAAAGTACCTGCTTGCCCAATTCTGTTTTCACAACATAAATGTCGCTACTTCCTGCATTGTATATGTCTTCCAAATATCCTAGAAGTTTGCCATCCTCTGTAAATACATTTAGCCCTATTAAATCTGCTATAAAATATGTTCCCTCTGGCAATTTTTTTGCATATTTTCTTTCTATTTTTAGGTAACACCCTTTATATTGTTCTACTTGATTTATGTTGTCTAATCCTTTAAATTTAAGCAAAACCATTTGCTTTTGATATTTCACATTTTCTATTTCACATTTAATAAGTTTATTATTTTTGTCAATTAATACATTCTTCAATTCTTCAAATCTTTCAATTTCATCTGTAAAAGGTTTTACCTTTACAGTTCCATTTATTCCAAATGTATTTACTATTTGACCAACTTCAAAATATTTTTGCATTAGCATTTCCTCTTACTCAACAAATTTAACCACTATTTTTTTCTTTTCTTTTGCACCAATAGATTTTATAAGTGTCCTTATAGCCTGAGCAACTTTTCCTTGCTTACCTATAATTTTACCCATATCTTCTTTTTCAACTTTTACTTCATATACTATAGTGGTTTCTTCTATTTTTTCTAGTACTTCAACATTATTCTTATTTTCCACAATGTTAAGTACTATAGTTTCTAGAATTTCTTTCATAATTAAATTCTCCTTTTTTCTATTTAGCTTTTTCTATCAAAGCCTTAACAGAATCTGTTGGTTTTGCACCGTTTTTTATCCATTGTTCTACTTTTTCTTTGTCTAATACTATTGTAGATGGTTCTGTCATAGGATTATATGTTCCTATTTTTTCTATTATTTTTCCATCTCTTGGACATCTAGAATCCGCAACAACGATGTGATAAAATGGAGCTTTTTTTGCACCTTGTCTTTGTAATCTTATTTTTACCATGTAATTCACCCCTTTCAAAATGCTTTTATTTATATAAATCTAAAAAATTAAATACTTATTTATTTTTCCCTATCATTTCTTTTTATTATTTCTATTACTTTTCCCTCTGTTCTTTCATCGTTACTTGGTTCTATAAGTCCTAATGCTCTTTCCATTTGTTCTATTCTTTTTTGATGATTTGGATTCATTTGTAGTTTTGCTTGTTTATATTGCCTTTCCAAGTTCCTATAGTATGGTAATAGTTTTGGAGCTTTTATGTTTATTTCCATAGTTTCATTTAATATCATTGACATGCCTAAAAAATATTCTATATATTTTCTATTATTTTTTTTGAGATTTGCTCTATCATCATTGCAGTATTCGCATATCATATACTTTAATCCTTCTTCTATTGGCTCCTTTAAGTATTTTTCAAAATTAGCCTTTTCCTCATCTTTTATATCTTTCTGCATTAGCTTTTGAGCACAGTAATGTACTAACTCAATTAAGCGCTCTCCCACATTTGTTTCAGTACCTTCAAAAAAATAACAAATTTCTATTATTGCATTTTCTAGCATTTCTTCTATTTCTATTTTTCTTTTTTCCCATTCTTTTTCTGCTTTTGTTCTTTCTGATACTATCTTTATACTCACAATAACAGTCTCCTACATTTTTATATTTTTTAATGAATCTATGTCCATATTTTTTAACATATTTTTCATTCCGCCTTTGTTAGATTGCATTTTTTTCATCATCTTTTGTGTCATTTCAAAGGAATTCATAAATTTGTTTATTTCCTGTACTGTAGTACCACTACCTTTTGCAATTCTTAGTCTTCTGCTTCCATTTAAAATTCTAGGATTCTTTCTCTCTGCTTTTGTCATAGAACATATAATTGATTCTATTTTTTCAAATTCTTTATCATCAACTTTTATATCTTTAAGTTGATTCATTCCCGGTATCATTTTTAATAAGGATGAAAAAGACCCCATTTTTTTTATCTGTCTTAATTGAATTAAATAATCATCTAAGTCTAATTCTTTCTTTTTCAATTGCTTTTCTATTTTTTCTGCTTCTTCAATATCAAATGCCTCTTCTGCCTTTTCTATAACAGACAGAACATCTCCCATTCCCAAGATTCTTTGTGCCATTCTATCTGGATGAAACACTTCTATATCACTTAATTTTTCTCCTGTAGCTACAAATTTTATAGGTCTGTTAGTAACTTTTTTAACTGAAATTGCAGCTCCACCACGAGTATCACCATCTAATTTAGTAAGTATTACTCCATCAATTCCCAATTGCTCATTAAACGCTGTTGCAACATTCACAGCATCTTGCCCTGTCATGCTATCAACTACTAATAATATTTCATGTGGTTTTACATTTGATTTTACATTCTTCAATTCAGTCATTAACTCTTGGTCAATATGTAAACGTCCTGCAGTATCTAGTATTATTACATCATTTAATTTACTAATTGCCACATTCAACGCTTGTTTAGCTATGTGTACTACATCTTTCGAATTTTCATTTGCAAATACCGGAATATTTAGCTGTGCTCCAACTACTTGAAGTTGTTTTATCGCTGCTGGCCTATATACATCACAAGCAACAAGCAATGGTTTTTTTCCTTGCTTTCGTAAAATATTTGCCAGTTTTCCAGCTGTTGTTGTCTTTCCTGAGCCTTGTAATCCCACAAGCATTATTATTGTTGGTGGATTTGGAGTGAAATTAATTTTGCTCTCTGTTCCTCCTAATAGTTCTATTAATTCGTCTTTTACGATTTTAACAACCTGTTGTCCTGGGGTTAATGACTTTAATACATCTTGCCCTAAAGCCTTTTCCTGTATAGTTCCTATAAATTCTTTTACAATCATATAATTAACGTCTGCTTCAAGTAAAGCAAGCTTTACTTCTCTTAACATTTCTTTTAAATCAGATTCTGTAATCCTTGTTTTACCTCTTAATTTATTTGTTATAGCTTGTAATTTAGAACTTAAACCTTCAAAAGCCATTAATAACTCTCCTTTGCATTATATTCGCATTAAACTTAATTCTTTTGTAACATTATTAAGAATTTTCTCAATTTTTTTATCAGATGAACTATTTTGTATTTTACAAAGCTCTTCTAAAATCTGTTGAATCTTCTTATCTTGTTTTAACATTCTATCCATAACCGAAAGCTTTTCTTCCAATTCGAAAAGTTTATTTTCCCCCTTTTTTATAATGTCTCTTACTGCCTGCCTTGTTATATCATAGTTTTCAGCAATTTCCGAAAGTGACAAATCGTTATTGTAATAATCATCTAAAAGTCCATATTGTTTTTCCGTAAGCATTGCACCATATATTTGTAATAGCATACTTATTTGAACCTTCTTTTCCAATAAATCACTTCCTCAATTTGTAATGCTATTATACTTTACACTATTTTTATCAATTTGTCAATACTTTTAACCTCAAAAATCTAAAAAGAACAATTAGGGACAGTCCCCAAATGTGCAAATGAAACATTTGGGGACTGTCCCTAATTGTCCTAATATTTTTTTTAAAAAGTTATTGACAAACCGAACAATATTTTGTATAATCATAATCGAACAAAGTTTTTGAGAAATCATTTTCGTTTGGAGGTAATTCTTATGAGTATTTTAAAATTTAAAAATAACGTAATTCCATATACTGTGAACAAAGCTATGTCTGGCGCTTTATGTATTTGCGTAGATGGTAATGAGGTTATTGTTAACGCTCCTTGGTATGTTTCTAGACGACATATTCAAGAAGTTATAATTGAAAAAAGGCAATGGATTATTTCCAAAATTGAAGAGTATAATAAGAATCGCAATTCTTTTTTAGACAAAGGTGTTATTAAATTACTAGGAAATGATTACCATATTTGCATCCTTTATAAAAACCATATTAAACCAACAATCAATTTAATCAATGGTAAAGTTGAGGTTATTTTACCTGCTAAATATAAAAAACTTGAAGATTCTGATATCTTGAGAATATTAATGGAAAAGTTATATTTCAAAGTTTGCTGTAATGAATTAGAAAAATCTATGGAAAAAGCTAGGTTATTGTTAGGCATTGCTCCAGAAGATTATTGCATTGAAGACTTAGGTAATACTATTGCTAAATTTTCTTTTGATGATAGATGTATTTCCTTTAGCCCTTGTATAGCAAGATATAGGTCTGAAATTATAGATTATATAGTAATACACGAATTCTGTCATTTAAAATATAAAACTCACAGTAAAGGTTTTTGGAATATAATTGAAAAGTATTGTCCTAATTATAAAAAATATGAGCACGAACTTGAAGGTATAAAAATATAGAGAATTTCTATTTTGAAATTCTCTATATTTAATTTATCTGTTGCTAAAATTTTCTCTGTAAAGCTTCTTTTGCACCCCATATACATGGTTTAGTACATTTAAAACCTGGAAAAGTACATCTTACACCTTTTGCATATGGCAACAAGTAATTATATATTATCGGTTTACTTTCTTTTGTATTTTCTAAGTATTTATGTAGTGTTTCATTAGTTTGTAATTCTATTTCCAATTGTGCTTCTCCGCATAATCTTTCTTTACATTTTAGAATAAAATTTTCTACAGTTCCTCTCTCATTTACTTTTACAAGCATTCCTTGTGGAAATCTATTAGCTAAAGATGATATATCTTTTAACCATTCTTTCTCCAGTTCAGTATCCTTTATAATTAAAGGAATATAATATTGTGGCTCATCTAATAATGTAATTTCATAATATATTGTTCTATGCCTTTGCGCTTGTGCGACCTCCGCAAAGCTTGCTAAATAATTAGTAGAATAATTTTCGCCCCACTCTTCTTCTCTTTCTCTTTTTGCAAACAACGAAAGTCCTCG
The DNA here is from genome assembly GCA_003534295.1 of Clostridiales bacterium. Classification (GTDB taxonomy): domain Bacteria; phylum Bacillota; class Clostridia; order TANB77; family CAG-508; genus DNVW01. Next base: position 7,287 of record DPDV01000007.1, on the reverse strand, counting down.
TTGCTTTACTTCTGTATTTACTCTTTCTATTTTATATTTTTCACATAATTCTTCAAATTCTTTAAAAACTTGCTTTAGCATTACATTAAATTTTGAATTTTGCTCTTTCCTACAAAAATCGTCCATCCAGTGCAATATATAGCTAAATTGTCTAATATCTATAGTATGTCCCATTGTAGTTGCTGGTGTGAATACAGATATTAAATATCTGGCATTTTCCTGAGCCTTTTTTCTTATTGCTGTATTTCTATTTTTTATTTCCTTTTCCAGTTGCTGTTCTGTCTTTTCTGCTATCTTTACCTTTGGATATATTTTTTCTATTTCGTTAGAATAAATTTTTATCCACTTTTCATATAATGCTTCTTCTTCCTCTGATGCTTTCATTTTGGTATATCTAGCTGATTTCTCAGATGTATCGTATACTTTTTCATTGTTTAAAACCATTGCTAAAATTTTAGGAATCTCCTCAAAGGCAAAATTATACTTCACATGTCCGAATACGCTATGATGCCCAGATGTCATTGTTCCTTGCGCTCTTTTTATTGTTTTTTCTTTATCTTCAGAGAAAAGAGCATCTACATTATCCGGCATATAGCACATTCCCGCTTCTAATCCTGAAAATTCTATAGCTTGCTCAATTGGCAATTCATATCCTGGTTTAGTTGAGGCTAATACTTTTTTCTTCATATTTTATTGCTCCTTATATTATTACATTTCATATTGATAATAAATATATGTTATTTATATCATTCTTTCAATTAAAAATCAAACTTTGGAACATATTCTTCTTCATGTTCTCCTAATTCTTGTATGTATCCATTTTGAAGTTCTAGTGTATATAAATAATTTTCTATTTCTTTATACTCATTTTTTGTAAGCTTTCTGTTTATATAATTGTCTTCTTTGGCTTTATATGTTGGAAAATACTGAGCCATTACACTAACATATATGTCTTTTGGCATATTTTGCTTTATCCATTTTAAAATATTTTTGCTGTTTTGAATATGATTTGGTAAAACCAAATGTCTTATAATTACACCTTTTTGTATTATACCATCTTTATTAAATTTGGGTTTGCCAACTTGTCTATACATTTCTTTTATTGCTTCTGTTGCTATATCAAAATAATTATCCACCTTAGAATACTTTTTTGAGAGTTCATTTGAATAATATTTTAAATCTGGCAAATATATGTCTATGTATCCATCTAAAGCTTTTAATGTTTCAACTTTTTCATATCCATTTGTGTTATATATAATTGGTATTGAAAGTCCATTCTTTCTTGCTATTTTAATTGCTTCTATTATTTGAAATGCATACATTGTTGGAGTAACTAAATTAATGTTATTCACTTTCCTTTGCTGTTGTTCATTAAAAATATTTGCTAATTCTTCTATAGATATTTCTCTTCCTTTGCCCAATTGACTTATTTCATAATTTTGGCAATACATGCAATTCAAATTACAGTTAGAAAAAAATATTGTTCCTGAGCCATTATTTCCTGATATACAAGGTTCTTCGTAATTATGTGTTGATACTAATGCTAGTTTAATTTTGTCTTTACACTTGCACCTTCCCATCTTTCCTTCTAATCTATTCACATTGCAATTATGAGGACATATTACGCATTTCTTTAATTCTTCCATTTATTTCTTATTCTTCTCCTTGAATTATTCTCTTCTTAATAAAATAAACAAAATATATGCAACTTTTTACCATTGCATATATTTATAACACTATTTAAATTTCATGTCAATTTATTTTTATCTATAGCATTCTTTAAGTTCAATTATTATTAGGTGTTATTATCATTACTATTACACATTTGTTTATTACAACTTGCCATATAAAACTTCTTTTCTGCAAGTTTATCCTGCACTCCTCGAAGCGCCTCTCCAAATCTTTGGAAGTGCACTACTTCTCTTTGACGTAAAAATCTAAGAACATCAACAACATCCGGATCATCTTTTGAAAGATCTATTAGCTTTTCATAAGTTGCCCTAGCTTTCTGTTCTGCCGCTAAATCTTCTTGAAGGTTAGCAATTGGATCTCCTTTTGCTGCAATATAGCTTGCAGTCCATGGATTTCCAGCAGCAGATACTGGATATACATCTATTCCATGTGGTGTGTGTTTGTAAACTATCCTAAAAGAAAATATATATGTAACTACTTATTTTGTACAAGTAATTTTATGCCTACATTTTTTGTCGGCATTATTTATTGTTTTTGATAAACTAAAAGTGGTCCGTTTTTCAATTATAAATTGAACCATTTTTCACTTGACAAAAATACAGTTATCCTACAATAAATGGTATTTTTGCACGAATACAATCCTTTTTGAATATAAATTAATATCATGGGAGGATTATATCATGTGTGAGAAAGTAAATTTTAATGTTATTGAAAAGAATAAATATGACAATATAGATGATATTACAAAATTTATAAATAATATTGTCAATAAATTAATTGTAAATGAATTTGCAAAGAGCCTTAATTAAAACTACTTGTTATTGTATAATGAGATTGTACAAAATGAGTAGTTTACCGATTGGAGGGTAAACTTATGAGAGTAGCAATTTATTGTAGGCTTTCTCGTGAAGATGATGACAAGCTTCATGAAAACGATGAAAGCGAAAGTATCCAAAATCAAAAATCTATGCTAATTAACTATGCAATAGAAAGGAGTTGGGATATTTATAACATTTACTGTGATGAGGATTATTCTGGAATTGACAGTGAAAGACCTGAATTTAATAAATTATTAGAAGATGCTAAAAATCATAAATTTGATATTGTACTTTGTAAAACACAAAGTAGATTTACTCGTGATATGGAAATGGTTGAGAAATATCTTCATAATAAGTTTGTAGAGTGGAATGTTAGATTTGTTAGCCTTGTAGATCATGTTGATACATTAGATAAAGGAAACAAAAAATCAAGACAAATTAATGGTTTAGTTAATGAGTGGTATTTAGAAGATTTATCTGAAAATATTAGAAGAACATTTGATAGTAAAAGACAGCAAGGATTACATATTGGCTCTTTTGTATGTTATGGCTATAAAAGAAACCCAGAAAGCAAAAATAAACTTGTTATAGATGAAGAAGCCAGCGATGTAATTAGATTAATATTTAATCTATATGAACAAGGAAACGGTATTACTAAAATTGCTCAAATATTGAATGATAAGGGTATTTTAACACCTACTAAATATAAACAATCACAAGGAATTAATTTTAAAAATCAAGGTAAGAATATTGATTATTGGTGTGAATCTACAGTTAGTAAAATTTTAAAAAATGAAGTTTATATTGGTAATTTAGTACAAGGCTATAATAAAAAAGTTAGCTATAAATCTAAGCAAATGAAAAATCAACCTAAATCAGAATGGATTATTGTAGAGAACACTCACGAACCTATCATTACTAGAGAGCAATTTTATAAAGTTCAAGAGATTTTTAAAAGTAAAACAAGAAGATGTAAAAATGGTGAAGTTCATCTATTTACTAATAAGCTTGTATGTTTAGATTGTGGTACAAAACTTTATAAATGCAGAAATGATAGAGGTTACGTTTATTTTTCTTGTAAAGGCTCTAAAAAACTCTATGGAACTTGCACTCCCCATTCTATTGGCTATGAAAACCTTAAAAATCTTGTTACTGAAAAGATTAGAGAAAAGATTTTAGCATTTTATAATTTTGATAATATATCTGATGATTTATTTGTTTCAAATGATAATTTAAACAAAGCCAAATTATTACAAAACAAGGTTGAATTGCTTTCAAAAGAAATGAAAGATATCAACAATGCAATAAAAGAACTTTACTTAAATAAAGTAAGTGGCAAAGTTCCAGAAGAAGTATTTGAAGATTTAAACTCTTCTTTCCTAGCTGATAAATCAGCAAAGCAAAAAGAACTAACAAAACTTGAAAATGATTTATCTAATTTAAAAGAAAAAGAATTAAACAGTAAATTTATAAAAGAACAAAAAGAAAAAATAATTAATCACTTTAAAGATTTTAAAGAGCTTAACTATGATATTGTAAATAGCTTTATAGATTATATTGAAATTGGAGAAAAAGACAGGAAAACAAAAACACAAGATATTATTATTCGTTGGAATTTTTAGTATATTGTATAAATTTTACAAGCTATTCACATAAAAAGCGTAGTAATTTAATTTAAATTATGGTATACTATTAATAAATTTTAATGAAAGGAGTTTTAAATATGTCACCAATAAGAGAAAAATTCGTTAATGTTATCGAATCTTTACCATACAATATTGATGAAGAAGTTTTGAAAAAAAGTACGAAAGAAATTTTGCAAGAAGTAACTCAAAAATATGTTGACACTTATGGTGTTGATGATTTATCCGAAAATGACAAAGAATGTATAAGGTCATTAATTGGAAAGAAAATTTAATTAAAGAAAGGATTGTGATTATTATGAGTATAAAGGAAGATATTCCTATGGAAAAAATTAGTGAACTTCTAAAGAAAGCTCCAACTGATGACGGTACATTTTATGGTTCATTATATGATTTATATGTTTTTATAGGACTTGCTAAAAGTGCAGATGATATAAAAAACGGAAGAACTATAACTTTAGAAGAACTTGAAAAAGAAATGGAGGCATTATATGAACGTAGTAGTAAACGATTTGGCTAAGCAGTCACTTATTGATATTAATTATTATAATTATCAGTATTCATTAAGAAATGCCATTGAAACGAATAGAAACATTCTCTTTCGCATTCATGATTTAGAAGATTCGCCATATATTGGCAGATATATTCCAGAAATGTCGGACAAGCGTTTTAGAGAAATTATATACAAAAGTTCACGACATTCTGGATATAGAATTATGTATTATATATCAGAAAATACTGATACAATTTATATTTTTAATATTCTTAATAGTAAACAAGATTTTAATCGTATCTTGAAATTACATAATTATTTTAACAATTATTTTAATTTTTAAATCAAATTTATTTAAATTCTTATTTGGATATATTCCAAACCCACCCCATGATCTGTATAATATGCACTAAGTCCTGCTTTTTCTAATTCTTCTATAGTTACGCCTTCTGTCAATTGATGCACTAAACTACCAACCATTTCTAAATGCGCTAATTCGTTCGCCCATGAAAGAGGTCGCTTGATGGGTAAAAAAAATAATTTTCTTCTCTTATTCTTCAATACCTTTTATATAAGTTATGTGTTTTTATGTAAAAATCAAACATTAGCTTTATTTATCTTTGGATATAGATTTATGATAAAATTTGTAGGATCTGAATTCTTTTTTATTGCCTTTTCTGTTTTTAAATATGTAACTTGTGTTATTACTGTTTTTAGTAACTCGTTTTTTTCTTCTGGTGTTTTTAAAAGATTATATACATCTAATAAATTCTCAATTTTGGGTACTAAAACAGCTTTTCCCTTATCAACAATTTTTTCTTGTTCTAACCTTGCTTCATATTCTTCGATAGAATTATTTAATCTAGCTACATTTTGTGATACAGATTCACTTCTCGACTTAAACATTTCTTTTGTATAAGTTCCATCTTCAAGAAAATTAAAAATATTTAATAATTTATCATTTTCTTTTTTTACTTCTTCTTGTAGAGATTTTATTGTATCTTCAATTGATTCTATTCTACTGCAGTTGATTTTTTCTATATGTTCCTTATAATCCAATTGATAATGCTCTAACCATTTTCTCAACCCTTCAATAACTTTTTCTTCAACAAAATGTAATTTTGAACTTATATTATCACATTTAGGATTGTCACAGTATATTGTAGGTTCTTTACTTCTATCAGTATATGGTCTTCTTTTCATTTTTTTACCGCATTTGGCACAATATACTAAACCACATAGTGGATTCTGTACTGTATTAACTCTTGGTATTGGCAACTTATTTAAACTTCTTTTTGCTTCGACAATCTTCCAAGTCCTATCATCTATTATTGCTTTGTGTAGACCATCTTTTAGTATATATTCATCATTTCTTGGTCTAGTTTTTATAAGTTTTTCATTTTTATATACTCTTACTTCTTTTCTCCAATTCCATTTAACCTTTCCTATATATACTGGATTCGCCAAAATGTCTTTTACACTTGCAACACACCATTTATCATTTTTTCTAGGCTTTAGTCCCATCTCGTTAATTCTTCTAACAACTTCATGTAATGATAAATCTTCATAAGCATATAAGTCGTAGATTATTTTTACAGTATTAGATTCCGAATTTTTTCTCAATGTATATCCCTTATCACCTTTTATTTTTACTCTTTCATAACCATATGGTGCAACACTACCTACATATTTTCCCTCATTAACAGATGAAACTCTTCCTCTTTGCAGTCTTCTATTAATAGTCTTATATTCTCTTCTAGACATAAATAATCCAAATTCAAAATATTCTTCATCAAATTCATCATTTGGATCGTATGTTTTCATAGGTGTTATAATTTTAGTATCTGAAATTTTAAATGCTTTTGCAACAATTCCCTGATCCATAGTCTCTCCACGAGCCAATCTCTCTACTTCAACAACAAGTACACCTTTCCACATACCTTTTTTTACATCAGATAATAATTTTTGAATTTCTGGTCTAGCCTCAATCGTTTCTCCACTTACTATCTCTCTGTATATTTTGCCTATTTTTATCCCAATTTTTTCTGCTAAATCTAATAACATTTTTTCGTGTCTAGCAAGTGTTTCCCCTTCTCCTCTAGTTTCTGCTTCTGCATCTGCTCTTGATTTTCTTAAATATATAGCATAACCGCCAAAACTATCATTAATTTTTTCACTTAAATAAGCATTATATACTTTTTCCAAAATACCCCCTTTCTTTTGTTAATTTTATCTGCTGGTTGTGAGTTTAGCATAAGTTAGATAAAACTACAAATCTATTTAAGAATATTCTGAAATTTTTTTTATAATTAATCCTACTAATATATTAAGTATATCTTCATTATTTTCTTTAGTTTCAATGTCTCTATCATCAAATCTTATCAATGTGCTATCACTTTTAAATTCATCTACAATCATACATATACCTCTTTTTTAAATGTATGCAAAGAGATTTTAAAAATGCTTTCTATATGCTCTATTGGAAATTGGCTTTCGACTATTTGAAAGTTCCATACTTGTCTCTATTGGTTGAATTTTAGGCGTTTTCGTGATATAATCTAGACAATTCAGTTTATTATTCATCATTTCAAATATAAAATTCGATTAAAGAATTTGCAACTATTTTTCTTTGTCAGCTAGT
>DPDV01000013.1 GCA_003534295.1 Clostridiales bacterium | reverse complement strand
AAAAATCACCAAATTGTAATTTATCTCTTACTTAACTCTAACACTTTTCTCATCGTATTTGCTGTTCTAATTGTAATTTTATCTTTAATATCTGTACTTGCAGTTTTAATCCACCAGTTTGCTTTTCTATACTTGTTTAAATCAAATGACCAAAATATATAATTATTATATTCGTCAATCTTTTCAATGTCTTTACTTGGCTCTCTAATAGTATTATATACTTCATTGTATTTTGTAGGTGGGATTATGAAAATCAAATTGTCATATATTTCTTTGCTATCCGTTCCCCACCAATTAGGACTATGATTTAATGTATTTTCAAGTTCGCTTGTAGTCATAATAAAAACTGGAATTTCAAGATTAAATTTATCATTTATAATCTTATTTATATCTTTCATTATTGTTTCTTTATTATCAATACTGCTTTCAAAAATAATATTACCACTATTAAGGTATGTAGTAACATTTTGATATTTGTTATTTTCTAACTCTGATTTTAATTCACTCATTGAAATTTTATTTTTGCCACTAATATTTATTCCTCTTAATAATGCAATATATTTCATTATACATCTCTCCTAGATTTTGTAATTTATGTAATAGTTTTATCAATCCAATTTTCATAAAATTTTAATTGTTCTTCTGTATGAAAAAAATGCTCTCCATTTTCAAATATTAATAAACTACAATTAAATTTATTGCAAAAATCTTTTATAATATTTTCATCTTGAAGATTATCTTTATTTCCATATAAAACGAAAGTCTTTTTATTCCAATTAGTTATTGGATTATTTTTTACATATTCATAGTAATCCCAATATAATGTTTGTCCACAATCTGTTTTAATTTCTTGTTTTTCTTTTAACTTTTCTTCTGTTGTGTTACTCCATAACATCATATTATCAATAATAACTTTCATATTTACAACTGGAGATAAAAATAAACATTGCTTAATATCTTCATCTTTATATGCTAATAAACTAAAATATGCTCCCATACTACAAGCCCATAAATTTATCTCTTGATAGTTTTTCTTTGCATATTCAATTATTTGCTTTAAGTCTTTTACACAATTTTGAACTTTGCATAAGTAATTAGTATCATCTTTTCTTGCTCCATGTTCTGGTAAATCAAAACTTAATAATTGATACCCTCTATTTATAACTTTTTCTGCTAATATTTTTATAACATCATCTTCTTTATTAGACATATTTCCATGTACTGCTATAAAAACCCTATTACTTTTTTTTCCCCATATTATTGAAGGAATATTACTTATATTTATTCTATCTATTTTCATTGTATAATCTCCTCTAGAAGTTACTATTTTTCTAACTAATTACTAAATTGTAATTTTTTAGTCTATTAACTTTTTAAATGAATTAGCATTTAATATCGTATTAGATATAAATTTTCCTTTATAGAAATTAGCCCAGTTATTAAAAATACAAGGTGCATTTTTTGCTTTTTCTAATGAATCTATTTTTATAAAGTTAATTTTTATATTATTTTCCTTTGCATATTCAGTTAATTCATTTACTTCATATTCTACATAAGGACATTCGTTGCTATAATAAATAGTAAAATCTTGATTATCTATTTTCATAGTTCTTGCATTATCATTGAATCTAGGAGTTTCACTATCATCAAATTGTAATGCTAATAGTTCATAATCTCCAATAGTATCTACAACTTTAAATCCATAATATTCAAAAAATTTCTTTTCTCCAATAAAAGGTTTCTTCTTTTTAGAAACTAGAGTACATATACCACTTTTACCTTTTTCTTTTGAATCGTTTATTGCATATTCTATTAATTCTTTTCCAATTCCTTTGCCTTTAAAACTCCCTGCTACCCATAAGCAATAAATATATTCATAATTTTTACCACTAATAGGAACCCATGCTGTTTCTATTGGCTCATATTCAATAAATATTTTTCCTCTTGCATTTAATTTTCTAAAAACATGACCATCTTTTAATTTGCTTTTTATCCATTCCTTTTTACTATCAACACCGGCTTGATGTTTTTTATCTCCTATTGCACAACATATATGCTCCTCATCAATGTTTTCTAATGTCAAATTTATATATTCGTTCATTTATTTAATCCTCCCTACAAATTACTATTCGTATTTAACTTTATTTCGTTAATTGATAACTTTGTTCTATCAATTCTTTCACTAAATTCTCGTCCACTTTTTCATCCACAATAATTGTATTCCAATGTTCCTTATTCATGTGATAAGCAGGTATTATATAATCATAAGTATTTCTTAATATGTCTGAATAGTTTGGATCTGTTTTTACATTAAGATATAACTTATTATTAACATTCATAATTAGTGCAAATCACTTTTTATTTTTACAATGTTTCTTTGTTACAGATTCAAAGTCATCTGGAAAAGGACAATCTTTATATGTATTTTCTAAGGTTAAACAATATTTTATTATTTCTTCTTTATTCATAACTAAATCCTTATAATAATCTACTAAATTTCTTATTGTATTTATCAATATCTTTAATACTTTTACTCATTATAAAGTCTGTAACTTTTATCTTAAATCTTTCCACTTCATCATTTGTATAATTTTTATCTTCTACATTTATCCCTGCTTCATTAAATAATTGAATATCTTTGCTTGAAAATTGCACTATTCGTTCCTTCTTTCATTTATTGTTTCATTAAAATTATACCTTTTATACTTGAGTGTAATAATTTTATAAAGTTTGTGGCATCTTGTTTTGTTCCAACTACACTACCATAATGAATTGGAACTGCAATTTTAGGCTTTATAATGTTCACTAATTCTGCTGCCTCACTATAATTCATAGTATATGTTCCACCTACTGGAACAAAAGCAACATCACATTTTACTTTTCTATTTTCTTTTGTAATGTCCGTATCTCCTGCAATATAGTATCTAATACCATCTAGTGTAATGATATAACCAACCCAATCGTTTTCTTTTGGATGAAAAGTTTTGTTTGTATTATATGCTGGTATTGTTTCAAATTTAATTCCTTGTACCATATATTCTTTGTTGGATTCTACTGTTATAACTGCATTTTTATTTATCCCTTTTCTTAATATTTTTGTCAACAATTCTTCTGGTATTATAATAATTGTATTTTCATTTATAACCTTATCTATATCTTCCTCAGAATAGTGATCAAAATGGTCGTGTGTTATAAAAACAATATCTGCATCATTATAATCTTTATCTATTTTAAATGGATCTATATAAATAATTTTATTGTCTTTTATCTTTATACTACTATGGTATAATACTTCAACATTTTCAAGCATTGTTTTTTCTCTCCTTTATAGAAATCTTTTTGCATTATACCATACTTTTTATTTTTTTAAATGATATTTGAATATTTTTAAGTAAAAAAGAAAACTTGTATTTGTCAAGTGAAAAATGGACCACTTTTTCAACTATAAAATTCACATATTTTTACTATTTTTCCAAGAAATTGTTTCTTCATATTTCATTTAATTATATATTCCCAGCCTGGTTGCCATGCTTTTGCTTTTCTCCAATCATTTCTATTTGCTTCTTCCCAAGATATATTTTTCGTTAAAACTTCAAAAGCTAACTGTGGTGCTCTGTGAGCAACTATTCCCACTTTTTTTCCGTGGTAATTATCCTTTAGAAATTTTATAAAATCATCAATTCTTCTTTCTACATCCTTTAGAGATTCTCCATTTGGAAAAGGTTTCTCTATATGTTCTTCATAAATAACTAATGACTTGTCTTGACCATCTAAATCTCCATAGTTACATTCTCTTAATCTCTTATCTTGAATATGCTTTACATTAGGAAAAGCCAACTTAGCTGAATTAATTGCTCTTATCAAATCTGATGTAAATATCACATCAAAACCTGCATCTTTTTGTATTTCACCTAATTTTATTGCTCTCTCTCTTCCTAAATCAGTTAGTTCAACTTGTTTCCAGCCACTACATTTTCCAGCAGCATTATCAACTGTAGTTCCATGCACAAAATACATAATTTTTAATTCCATCATCAATCTCTCCTTCTTTAGCTTTCTTCTCCTTTTTTATAATTTGCATTTGGATCTATGTACTTATTAGAAAATATACCAACCGAATATGCTAACCATCTTAAACAGATAAACGTATCTCGTAACTCTGGCTTTTGACTAAGCATTTTAAATTGCTCTGGAGTTATACTTTTTAATCTTTTTGAAAGTGAAATTAATGACTGTTTCACATTATCTCGCATTTTACTTTGGTCAATATTTCCTTCAATAATATCTTTAGGCAATAATATATGTCTTGTTCCTTCTGGTGGAACATATTTCTTTCCCATGTGTATTTAATTACTCCTCTAAATATTGTTTATATATGGCATTTCTTAAAAGATTGTATAATGTTTTACTTTCATCAAACTTTATAGAATTATCTTTTTCTTCTAAATATTCTTTATAATTTATGCAATTTAATTCATTAACTTCTTGCAATAAATAATATTGTTCTTTCGGCATAATTAAATTAGCTGTAAAATCAATAACATTATTTTCATCATCAAGTATAAATGAGTGATAATAACTATTATCTATACCTTTTTTACATATTGATGTTACTGCCTCAAACATTTCATATTTTTCTATTAAATAAAATGAAATTTCGTGGCATCCATCCTGAATTTTATCTCCTAATACATTAGCGGTCGAACAAGTTCGCCCCTACACAATATTTTTAAAAATTAGATGCACATTTCAAATCCATGTCTTATTTATAATTTCCATTCATCTAATATATGTTTACTTATATTCATATTTCCATAGCCTATACCAATTTTTCTATCTATTTTCTTTTCGCCATGACAATCTGTTCCTCCTGACATTAAAAGTCTATGGTATCTACAATATTCTTTTAATATACTAGATTGTTCATTTGTAAAGTTTGAGTGTTCAACTTCTACTCCGTCTATTATTTTGTCAATTCTTAATAAATCTAAAAATTTAATAGGCTGTTCTAAATTATATCTATATATATGCGCTATAAATAATTTACCTCCTGCATTTCTTACAGCTTTTGCAACCTTGTCTGCACTTGGATAATGAATACTAAAGTCGACAAATACTGGGAAATTTTTATTCGTTATGCATGAATTAAAAAAAATATCAATATTATTCCACTCTGTTTTTTTAAAAAACTTCTTATTATCTTCATACTTCTTTATTTCAGAAAAAATTACATCTATAGGCCATCCTTTTTCTTTATCATAAAACAAATTTTCTATTTTTATATGGTTCTTCTTACAGCTTTGTACCATATATTCAAATTCTTTTTGCAAATTAGGCTTTTTAATTTCATAATTTTCATATATCCATGGTTCTAATTTTCTATAATCAAAGTCATAAGCTAATAAATGAAATGCCACGCCATCATATACTGTATTAAATTCTACACCGGATAATATTTTGCCACTATATACTTTTTTATAATCTATTTTTTCTAGTTCTTTGTATACTTTGACTGTATCATGGTCTGTAATAGATAATACCTCTATTTTTGCTTTTTCCGCTTCTTCTAACAATTTTTTTAAATCCCATGTTCCGTCTGAATAATTAGTATGTACATGCAAATCTATCATATGCTTCTCCTATTTTATTTTGAATTTTTCTCTTTCACATCTATTTATAATATTATTAAACCTATCTAATACATCTCTTTTGCCTAAATTACTTGTGTCTAATATTACTTTTTTCATATCATTTTTGCTAATACAACCAACTATCTCTTCTATCATTTTTTCAAGAATCCCTCTTTGGCTTGATATTGTATTTTCATCAATCCATATTCCATCTAATACATGATTGCGCATTTTATTTCTTTTGCAAATAGTATCATAATTTGCTGTTAATAACATAAAAACATCACATTCTACTAAATCTCTGTTTTTTAATTCTTGTAGCAAGTCAATATACTTTAAATATGCTCTTCTAAAGGTTCCCTCAAACCCTTTTTTAACCTCAAAAGCTTTTGCCGTAGCAACTGTAGCAATTGCACTTTTATCAATTACAACGTTTTCACCTTCCTGTCTTAATTTATTTGCTTTTATTAACTTTGCTTTTTCTACTCTAAATAATTGGTCTTGATAATATTTTTCCTCTTCTTGCGAGCCAGGAATAGGAGATGCTTCATCCCCTACTTTTCCCGTTTCATCTTCTAAATATCTAATCGCTTCTGGAAGTACTATCCAACCTTGAGCTGCTAGACTTTCACACAAAGTAGTTTTACCCACACATGAAGTTCCTTCAAGTATTACAATCTTTCCAATACTCATTATTAGTCTACCTTTCTGTTTTATGTTTTACTTTTTTATTTGAAATTATAGAATATATAGGTCCTATGTTTGATATTACAGTAGCTATAGCAGCAAAGAAAATTATTTTTAAACTAGTTTTATAATCTTGTTCATCTAATATATTAATCAGTTTTATCGTCATTTTTGTATTTATACAAATATACAATAAATAACTAGCTATAATTAATAAAACTATAAGATAATTTTTTAATATTAATGCCCCTATTATTGATAGTAATAAGATTATAGGAAATCCAATCCAATTTAAAGCACATCTAAATTCGTTAAAGCACCCTATTAATCCATTTAGCTTATTTGTCACTTTATAGTTTTTAATAATATCTTTATAAATTTTTGAAAATTGGCTAGTTGTTTTAAACCATACAGAATTTTGTTTTATCAAATTTTCTAAGGAACTTGGTGTTTCCATGTTTTCCAATGTTAATAATGGCGTAATTTTTATATTATTAAATTTTAGTTGTAATCCAAGATATATATCTTCACACCAAAATTTTGTGTTAAAATTTCCTAATTCATTTAATGTTTTCATATTGATAATTAAACCATGTCCAACTACGTGTGTATATAATAGTTTGCTATTTAAAATACTATTTATTAATCCTGTTTTCATTTCAAAATTCGATTGATATATCGAGAACCCCTTTAATATATTATTTAATTCTTTATAGTTTTTCAAACAATATGAATATTGTTGTATTACCTTATGTCCTTCTGATATCTTTTCTTTTATCTCATTAAAAGTCCTTTCACTTGGTCTGCTATCAGCATTATACAACGCTAAGTATGTATGTTCTAAATCTATTTTATTTTTAATTTCCTCAATCATATAATTTAATTGATCAGCCATATACCCTTCTGTAAATGGATAATCAATTAAATACACATTCTTATATTTAGGGAGAATTTTATTTTTTATTATATACTGTGTTAGAATATCATTCTTTATGTTTTCCTTAACTTCCTTTTGAGTGGTTACTATAATAATTGGAATATCTTTTGCAATTTCTGTGAAGTATTTTATTGTATCTTCTATACACTTTTGCTCTCTTAAACATGGTATTGCAATTATTATATTCTTATTGCATTTTACCGAACCTTTGTTTTCTCGTCTGGATTTTTCTTTTTTTACTTTATTAATACATATTATAGCTCTTACAAGGAAAAACAAAGAATATATTATTAATAAGATAATAACAAGTTTAATACAAATTATCATATTTTAGCTCTTCTCCAATTCATTTTTTAGCTCAATTATATTATGCATAACTTTAAAGTCCATGCAACCTTCTATGAATAAATTATCATCTCCTGTAAAATCTAAATTTCTATCATCAGTTTTGTATCCTATACATTTTTTTCCCAATGCATAGGCAATTCCTAGTTCAACACATGCTCCTTCATCTGGAACTCTTCCATCAAGGAAAAATATTAATATATCACTATTTTTTATACCTTGTAGGTCAGTGTTAAATATTCTTTTATTAGTTTCTAATTTATCATTTTTTTCATCCTTAAGTATTTGAGCTGAAAGACCAGCCTCTCTTTGTGGAAGATAAACTTCATATCCCCATTGTTCTAATAGATTAGTATACTCTTCATTTCTTTTTAATTCCATTTCATTAAATAATGGTGCTGCAAAATAAATTTTTTTCATTAACAATCCCTCCTTTATTTGGCGACAAATTGGTGACATTGTCTACATCAGTATAGAGCTCAATATGCTTTGACTTTAATTCTATTTTTTATTATTAAAAATTTTAGAAATATTACATTCATGAGGAGATTCTTAAGACTCTTCATTATTCCTTTAAACATTTATTTATCTGGTAGTAAAACGCGAATGACTAATTGATTTACTACATTTAAATTATAACAAATTAATATTAATATGTCAAAAATCACTACAAGCAAAAAGGATGTCGGCATTTAAAAATGTTGTCTGCATCCTTTTTACTTATTTTTTAATTCTGTCCACATTATTTATACTATGTGGACAAGTCGTGAACAAATTGTAATCTGTAGACAAATTTATCGTTTTTTTTATTTTTGACAATCCCTTATTTTATAATGATTTGCGAGGTTATTTACCACAACAGTTCTTGTATTTCTTACCAGACCCACATAGTAAAATATTAAAACAACCAAGTAATTTTTTCCTTTTAAATTGATATCTTTTATTTTAATTTAATAATTTTTTATTGAAATATTGAAAGTTTTATTCAACAACTTATCTAAAAAAATGGTTCTCATATTAAAGTTCAATTCCGAAAAAACATTTTGCTATCAAATTTCTATCAGGATAATTTTCTTTTAATAAATCTTGTTCAAAATTAGTTCTGTCATACTCTAAACTTTTGGCTTCAACTGTAAATGTTTCAGTATCAAATATTGTGTATTGTGTAGTATTATCTTTTCTACATCCTGATGAACCAACATCATATAATTTGTTATCAACAGTAAATGCATTATGTTCATGACCTATAAATATTAAATCATAATTTAATGGCTTTACAATTTCATTAATTGAACCATCTTTAGCAATTTTTAAATCATGAAAAGGATACTGATCATTTGAATTATAATCTATGAGAAAATGTTCGAATACTACTTTTTTACCATTACAATCAATTTCATATGTCATGTTACACTTTTCTAGATATTGTTTTTGTCTATCAGTAATTTGATTCTTTATCCAATTTTGATGTTTAATTTCTCCATCTCCCATCTCATCATCTATTTGTGTACCTTTTATAAAATATAGTTCATGATTCCCTAAAACCATTTTAATATTATTGTCAACAATTATGTCCATACACTCTTTAGGATTAGGCCCTATTCCTATCGTATCCCCTAAGCATATTATCTTCTTAATTCCCTCTTTTTTTATATCTTTTATAATTGAAATTAATGCTTCTCTATTTCCGTGTATGTCAGAGAAAATAGCAACTTTCATAATATCACCATCCTTTTTTATTGTACCATACGTACTTAATTTTAAGGTTTATTCGGTCTAAAAAACTTATCTAAACGCCTTTTTTGAGATAAAATCGCCTAAATGTTGTAATCATAGAAATACCCGCAATCCCTTATTTTGTGCGGATTTGCGAGCTTAATTATTTTCCACAACAATTCTTATATTTTTTCCACTGCCACATGGTGTATAATCTGCAATTTCTACATTTTTTTCAAAATTATAAATATTTTATATTTTTTACAACTTATTTTTCCTTAAAAATATCAATAAAACGTATGTAAAAACGTATGTAGAATTTATTTTTTTCGAGTGTACTTACACTGGGGATAATTAGAGCACCCAATAAATTTTCCATATATACTTTCACGTTCAACTAACGTTCCACCACATTTAGGACATTTACTAATATCTTTTTTATCAACATTAGTTTTTATGTTTTTAATATGTTCTTTTTTTGTTTTTCTGTCTTTTACATTATTCTCTATTAATATGTCATATAACTCATTTACATTTTTTATTTTTTCTTCACTATAAGACATTATCTTATTCACAATGGTATCATATCTTACAAGTTCTCCATCATGTTCTATTTTTAATTTTGCTTTACTTGGAATACAAACTATATTATAAATGTTTGATTCATTAATGTTTAATAATTCAGCTAAAGCCTTGCAATGTCCATAATTTTGTCTAATTGGATTTGTATAATAATATTTATTTTTTCCAGCATGTCTTACCCAATTTTTATCATATTTACTTCCTGTAATATAACCGTTATATTGTTTTGTTTCTATAGAAAATATTCCATATTGAGAAATAATTACATGATCTATTTGATGAGTTAGTCCATTAACTGATAATAATAAATTATTTATAATTTTATATTTAGTTTTAGGTAATTTGCTTAAGGCTTTTTTAGTCCAATGTTCCCCAAACCAGCCAATAATTTGCTTGTAAAAAATTGCTGATATTAAACCTAAAACTAATATTGATATTATTAATGGATTTGTTAGATAATACTTTAAAAACGCAGTAGTAAAATCTGACATAATAATCACCTCTTATTAATTAAAACTACTATTCTTTCATTATTTTCAAGCGTATCTTTTCCATCATATTCATTTATTATATTAAAGTTATTTTTTTGATAGCATTCATCTAATATGATTATATTAATTTTTGCCTTTTTATCCAATGTGCAATTTATTTATTTTCAATTTGCTTTGTTTCACTTAATAGTCTATCAAAATCTGACACATAATTCTTATCCTGTATAACTTTATATTTTTCATATTCGTTTTCCGCTTTTTCGACTGCTTGCTTATGTGAGATTTTTCCTTTTCCTTCTAAAACTTCATAATGGAAAACTTTTAGGGCATTTTCTACTTCATTTTTCCAATCTTCCATATACATTGTTATACTTCTTTCTGCATTATTTTCAGCGATATCCAAAAATAAGTTTACTAAATTATTTAAATTTTTAATTTCTTGTTCATTTAAATAGTTCTTGGCAATAATTACATCAGATTTTAAAATCTTCCCATCAGGTGAATTTTCCCAGGTAGTAAGTCCCATATTTTCTTTTTTAGAATCCACTCTTTTATAAACTATTTCAGCAGCAGTGTTTCCAGTAATTGCATAATGAAATTTATTTTGAATAGTTTTATAAAAAGTTATTGCAGTATCACTATTTTTATCATAATCAATAGAACATTCAGCAAATATATCCGTAATTTTTTGATAAAACATTCTCTCGCTTGTACGAATTAATTTAATTCTTTCAAGTAATCTTTTAAAATACTCTTGATCAGATTTTTTTGCTTTTAAAAATCTTTCATCATTTAATGCAAAACCTTGAACCATATAATCTTTAATTATTTTATTTGCCCAAGTTCTAAATTTAATTGCTTTTTTAGAGTTAACTCTAAAACCTATTGAAATGATCATATCAAGATTATAATATTTTGTATTATAAACTTGTTTTCCATTGTTACCCATATGTTCCATTTTGGAACATGTGCTTCCTTCTTCAAGTTCTTCATCTTCATAAATATTATTTATATGTTTCGTAATTGCTGGTCGCTTAACATTAAAAAGTGTTGCTAATGCTTCTGCATTTAACCAAACATCTTCATTTTCTAATAGTACTTCTACTTTTGTATTGCCTTCTTCATCATTATAAAACAAAATATTTTTCTCATTTCCAATTAATTTATTATCCATGTTTTGTCCTCCTTATCCTAATATTTTTAGCTAATTTATATTAGATATTATACTATCTTTTATATTACTAAACAATCAATTTGCTCGAATTCGACCAAATTAAACCTTATTTATTTTATCTTCAAATTTTAGTAAAATTTCTTATATTTATCATTATTTTGCTCTTTTATAAATAGAAAGAACGCTAACAAACACTGTTAGCATTCATACTAGTAATTATTATTTTTTTCCAATTATTCCATAATATCTTCTGATTAATTTGATGCCTTTTTCAGTAGTGTTTTGTTTAACATATTTTTCAAACATTTCCTTCTCTATTGTTCTTCTTTCATATTCATTAAATGATTTTTCAGAGAAGTCATCTAATATTGGAGTTTTAACTAGTAAAGCATATAAATCTTTTTTTGTTTTATAATACTCTATTACATGAAGTGGGATTAATTCAACTTCTTTAAATCCTGCATCCATTATTGCTTCATAATCTATTAAGCTTATAGGTTTAACATCGTGATATGCTTGTCCTCTTTTAAACATTCTTTTTAAAGACCAACAATCCAATTTATCAACACCTCTTACAATAAGTTGCCCACCTTCTTTTAATGTTTTGTATATTTGCAATGGATCAATTATTGTATGACGTGCTGTTACTAAGTCAAAATAATTATCTGGAGTATCCATTTTTAGATTATCCATAACTCTAAATGAGATATTCCTTCTGCCACTTTGTAATAGATTTTTGTTTGCTGTTTCTATCATTTTATCAGAGAAATCTGTTCCCAATATTTCAGCACAATTTGGAAATTTTTTAAGTACTTTTTCTCCTGCTGCTGTTCCTAAATCTAGAATTTTTGTATTTTCTTTTACACGTTTTTTTATTTCGTCTTCATAAATCCAATTTGTAATTACTTCGCTAGTATAATCAATATCTTCAAAAGACCAATTAGCTCTTTCACTATAAAAATCATGTTCATTTATTTTCATTTTCTACCATCCTTTTTTAATATAAATAAAATGTGATTGAATATAAAAAGAACCTCCTTTCACGAATATACCACAAAAAACAATCACAAAATTAATGTGTATATTTTTTGCCATTCATGAGGAGATTCTTAAGGCTCTTCATTATTCCTTTAAACACTTGTTTATTTGGTAGTAAAACGCGAATGACTAATTGATTTACTACATTTAAATTATAACAAATTAATATTAATATGTCAAAAATCGCTATAAGCAAAAATGATGTCGGCATTTAAAAATGTTGTCTGCATTTATCTTACAACTTCAATGTTAATATTAGTAACTACTTTATTTTTTATTTCATAAAATTTACTTTTCATCTTCTATAATTTTTAAAATTAATTTTTTAACTTCTAACCAAATTTTTTTTAAACTATCATATGATAAAGTTTTATAAACATCATCAAATGATGTCCATATTAAATCATGAGTGTCTAAAGAATCATTATTACTTTTACCATTATCAATTGCAATATAATAATACATATCAACTTCATCATTTTTTGAATCATAATAGTGTTCTTGAGCCACAGGCTCATTACTATACAAAATACAATCTCTTTTTGTTTCTTCTGCTGTTTCTCTTATTGCACATTCTATCAAAGACTCCTCTGATTCTCTATGCCCCTTCGGGAAAGAATAATCTTTTTGTTTTTGCCTATATATTAGTCCTATCTTATTATTTTCTTTATTAATTAATATACATCCTGCCTTTTCCACTTTCATTTTCTTAACCCTTTCATCATTAATATTCTATCATAAATATCATCTTTTTCAATATCTAAATCCTTATATTTTGAACTATTTGAAAAACTGATAAATTCTTCAAAACACAATAAATTCAACTCATTTGGTAATACACCATTAAATACCCAATCCACATCTGAAATTAAACATTTTGATACTCCATTTGGATTATGCCAATACTTAATTCTCGATGAATCCTTAGCATCTAATTTATATTTTGAAATCCATCTTTCCTCTCTCACTTTTTTAGGAGTTACAAAAGCATCATCTCTTTTTTTAAAAATATAATAAAATCTTATTATTTTTTTCTATAATGAAAAAGCCAGCACGAATGCTGACTTTTATTTGTTTGCATAAATTGTTTGCAAAAGATTTCCTTTATTTATAAGGGCTTCACGGCTTTTATGTTTTTTTATTTTGTTTGCAAACATTTGCCTTATTATAATTAGTGATTAAATCTTTAAATTGTTCTGGGGTAACAACACCATTAACTTTATCTTCGTAAAAATTTCTTAAATAATTTCTTGTTTTAGAAATTTTATTATTAATATCATCTCGTTGTTTTTCTAAAGATATAATTTTTTTATTAAATATATTTTCTTTCTTTTTTGAATCTAAATTTTCTAATTCATTTTCATCATAAAACTTTTGAATCTTCTTATTAATTGCATCTAATACTAGATTTGCAAGTTCATCATATCTAATTGAAGACTTATTTATACAATCATCATAGCCATCACGATTTCCAGAACATAATAGATATTCATGTTTAGTAGAGTTCTTTTTTCTCATATAATCTTCACATTCTTATTTGATGTTCTTAAAAATTTTAAAATAATTGCCTTTATATAATCTATATTAAACATATTATCAATCCACCTAGATATTAACATATCTTTATCTAATACCATTAGATCATATTTCCTTATTAAAATTTTATATTAACATTAAAAAAAAGGGATTTTTCCCCTTAATTGTTGTCATTATTTTATATTAAATGTCTTAACTTCTTTATTTTCAATTTCTTTTAGCGCAACCTTTTCATCACTAAATTTCCAATCAATTTGATAATCAGGTAATAATTTAGATTTGATAGGGTTAATTCTAGGAATTAGAATAACTGCTTCAAAATTATTTAATAATTTTAAATCTTCAACAGTAATTAGTGGTTCAATTCCTTTTTCAGTTTGTTGATTTCCACATAGCTTTGAAATATCTTCTAATGTTTCAGTATCATTCGCTAATAAATAAACAATATTTCCAAACACCATTTTTAATATTTCAGTTCCCTCTGCACCATAAGTATTTCTTAACTCTAATATACTTCTTATAAATATACTAAATTTAATATTAAAACTTCTTGCAAGTGTAAGCATATTGTTGAAATCCTTAATTGGAATTAAGTTTTCGAAATCATCAATTACGACATTTAATCTACGAGTTTTATCATTAGTATTTGTTGCAGCATAATAACATTCTTCAATTATTAAAGGAATTAATCTTCTAGAAGTTGACTTATTATTACTTATAATAAATAATGCAGTTTTATCTTTTTGAATATTTGTCATATCAAAGTTAGATGAAGATAACATTTTTAATAATGTTTCTCTTGATACAAATAATCTCATATTTTGTATAAATACTGATAGAATACTACCTTTTGTTTCATTTGGTGCTAATATAATATTAGAAAGATTAATGTATGTTGGAGAAGTCTTATCATATTTTTTAACTTCTTCTGATAATTTATCAAATTCTGATACTAGATTTAATAAACTACTAATATTTACTTCTTCTTCCTTTGCATTGTCAAATAGATATAGTGCAAGTCCTATGAATAATGATGTCGCAGAATTGTTCCAAAATGGATCAATACTAGCATTAAATGTTTCATTACAACAGAAATAGTAACCAACATTCTCTAATAATTCTATTGCTTTGTCCTTTTGACCATTCTTATATAATTCATAAGGTAAACTTAATGGATTATAATTATTACCAAGAGTAGGATTATCTAAATTGATTACAATAGTATTGTAATTTTGTTTTTTTAGTTCTCCTGATAAAATATCATAAATTTCTCCTTTTACATCATGAACTATAAATGACTCTTGTGCTTTAACTGCAAGTCTTAATTGTGGTAACATTGTTGATTGAGTCTTACCACTACCTGTTGAACCAATAACCAGAGTATGAGCTTCATCATCTTTAATATAAAGATTATTTTCATCATACATCATTGGTATTCCTGATTTTTTAATTTCAGAATCATAACTGACTGGGGTTAGTTTAGATTTTAATTCTTCAACTGTTGCCCATCTTGAATATGCCATGCATATCACTCCCTTTCAATAACATTATAGCATTTACATTTTTGACAGGCTTAAACAAAAATGACTTTTATGTAAAAGTGTGGTATACTACTAAAAAAGAGTGGGTGATACTATGTTTTCCAACGATTTAGTTTGTAACATAATTGAGTATTTAAATAATAACATAAATAAAGAAATAACTATTGATGAGTTAAGCTTGTTATTTTACTTTGATAAATCATACATAATGAGAAGATTTAAGAAAGAACTAAATATATCTATACATGAATATATCAATACAACGAGAATATATAATAGTTTGAAGTATTTTAAAGATGATAATTATATATTAAGTATTGCTTTTAAAAATGGCTTTAATTCATTAGAATACTTTTCGGAAGTGTTTAAAAAGAATATGGGAGTTAGTCCAAATATTTATAAAAAATATTCAAATTATAAAAATATTACTGATAAAGAACAAGAAAAAATCCTAGATAATTTATCTAGAATTATTAACATCAAAACTAATGTTTTAAATTATTTAAATCACAGAAAACCTATTATCAGCAACTATGTTAAAAAATTTGAACTTAAATGAAATTATTCTTCTATGAAAGTTCCATTAACATCTCTTGCTAATTTAGTTCCAACTGCTTTTTCGAGATATGGAATAATATCTGCATCATAATTACAGATTGTATTTAATTGAAGCATATTAAAATTATCAGGATTATTTGTATATTCATCATTTTCATCGCCAGAGAAAAACCTCCACCCACTATCTGCTTCGTTAGTAGGGTTTTCTCTATACATATAACCGACTTTTTGTCCATCAACAGTAATTCTATCTGATGCTATACAACCACCTTTAACTGTTGTAAGTTCTTTAATTTCATTTTCCTTTAATTTAAACTCTTTCATTTTTTCCTCCTTAATTACATTGACATACCATGTTCCATTTCTTCTTCTTCCATTTGTTGTTGCTTAATTTGTTGTCGAAATATATCATTAAGATTTGGAACTTGCTTTTGACCCAAACCCATTTGTTGAGTTCTTTGTTAGAATTGAGCTCGTCTTAAATCTTATCTTTGTTTCATCAATTCTATCTAATAGCATTTCGGCTTCTTGTGGTGTTTTTGTTTTACTAGAAGCATATTTTCTAAACATTTCACGATATTGTTCGTCAGGAATCTGTGCCAGTCTTGCAGCACGATAATTTAATCCTTCTAATACTTCATAAGATATTGTGCCAATGTTAGTTAAAGCAATTTCAAATCGGTATTCATATACCTTTCCACGTTTTCTTATGCTTACCATAGTTATCTCTCCTTCATTATAAAACTTAATGAAATGGGAAAATGCCAGCATTTCGAATGCTGACATTTTATATAACTATGTCCACAATAATTGTCCACGTAGATTTTTTATTGATTTTTATGAGGTTTCCTCGATTCTGTCCACATTATTTATGCTATGTGGACAAGTCGTGAACAAATTGTCATCTGTAGACAAATTTATCGTTTTTTCTATTTTTGACAATTCCTTATTTTGTAAAGGCTTGTGAGGCTATTTACCACAGCATTGTTTGTACTTCTTACCAGACCCACATGGACATTGTATTAGGAATTTTGAGAGCTTTTCTGAGCACTTGGCTCGTTAATTCGGCACTTGGTATCTTCCGGGAGCACTTTGTAGCACTCGGCAAACCTAGCAGAACTTATCTAAAAACTTATCTAAAAAAATTTAATTTTAATTTTTTACAATTTTTAAATAATCTTAATTTTTATTTAGAAGTTCTCTTTCTTGATCAATTACTTTTTTATCATATCTGATAAATAATGGATTTATTTCTTCTGATAATTCAACCTTTTCTAATTTTTGATAATTCCAGCTGCTAATATTGCTATTTAAATATTCTTCTACCTTTTTTGTTGTTTCTACAAAGTATGGTTTAAGTAAATTATTTATATTAAATATAATATTACAACAATTATATAAAATATCTTCACATTTGATTACATCTTCTTTAGCTAATTTCCATGGTTTATTTTCATCAAAGTATTTATTTGAGTAATTTATAAAATCAAATATTTTAGCTAGACCATCTTTTGTATCTCCATTATCAATATCATTACCAACAGTAATATATAAATCTTTTAACTTAGCTTCAATTGTTGAATCAATATTACTACTATTTAATTTACCATTAAATGATTTGTTAATGAATTGAAGAGTTCTATTAACAAAGTTACCCCATTTACCAAGTAACTCTCCATTAATAGAATTGATAAAACCTTCATAAGTGAAATTGAAATCTCTTGTTTCAGGATTATTAATACTAAAATAATATCTAATAGCATCTACTGGATAATTATCTAATAAATGTCTTAATGTAATATAGTTACCTTTACTCTTGGATAATTTTTCTCCTTCAATAGTTATATATTCATCTGACACTATTTTATCAGGCAATCTATAATTATCATTGGTTGCTAGTAATAATGATGGAAATATAACTGTATGAAATGGAATATTATCTTTTGCATGAACTAAATATATTTTGCTATCATTCCCTTTCCAAAAGTCTTCCCAATTTAATTTATTTTCTTCAGCATATTTTTTACTAGCAGTTACATATCCCCATACATTTTCAAACCAACCATATAGCTTTTTATCTTTAAATCCATCTATTGGAATATCAATACCATAGTTTAATGTACGAGATGCACATCTATCAGGTATTCCTTCTTTAAGATATCTTTCAGTGAAATTAACAGCATTTCCTCTCCAATCATTTCTTTTAGAATCTAATAATTCTTTTATATTGTCTTGAAAGATTGAAAGTTTAAAATATAAATTTCTATTTTTCTTATATGATGCCTTATTACCACATATAGCACATTTAGTTTCTTTTACTTCATCGATTGTAAGTAAACTTCCACATTTTTCACATTCATCACCTTTTATTTCAGCACCACATTTAGGGCATATACCTATAATATAGCGATCTGCTAAAAATAATTTACAATTATCACAATATAATTGTTCTTCCTCCTTCTCCTCTAAGTACCCATTGTTGTAGTATTTAACAAATTGTTCCTGAACAAACTCTTTATGATAAGGATCATCTGTTCTATTGTATAAGTCAAAACTTATACCAAAGTCTTTAAAATCTTTAGAAAATGAAACATGGCAATCATCTACTATTTCTTTTGAACTTTTATTTTCTTGTAATGCTTTTACCTCAATTGGTGTTCCATGACAATCAGTACCAGATACTAATATAACTTTATCTCCTTTAAGTCTATGGTATCTAGATATAACATCTCCTGGTAAACTACTTGCTGCATGACCTATATGCAATTCTCCATTAGCAAAAGGCCAACTAATTCCAATTATAATATTCATATTATCTCCCTCTTTCTTTAAATAAAAAACCTCTTAGAAACAATATTGTCCCTAAGAGGTGAATATATTCACGTTACCACTCTTATTTATTAATACATTACTGCATTAAACTCACTAACCCACTTATGTCTTTTGCATAGTTATAGGTATCTGCTATAACGGGCATTCCCGTAATGACCTACTAAGAGTATTTCAGTCATTCGCCTTGAGGGCCATGTTCAAAAAATACTTACATCCTCTTTTTCACCTAACAGAGTTCTCTAAAATGCTTTATATTTTTTTACTCTTCCTCGCAATGGCTTTGTGAATGAGTAAATTATACTATATTTTATTCAAAATTGCAAATTTTTCAATTGAATTAATAATAAATTAAAATTTTCTATTTTTTAGATACGTTTTGTATTCAATTTAAAAATTATATTTCAATATACGTTTTATCCTTATTTTATGCGAGTTCGCAGGCTTATTTACCACAACAGTTCTTGTATTTCTTACCAGACCCACATGGACATGGGTCATTTCTTCCTATTCTTGGCTCATTATTTATAACTGTTTGGTTTTGTGGAGTTGATGTTTTTGGAGCCATTGTTCCATCTAAATTATTAATTGCTGAATTTTGTAATCCTTCTCCTGTTATTTTAACAGTTTCTTCTCTTTTTATGTCTCCTTCTCTTTTTCTTGCATGCATTAAAAATTTGACTACATCTGTTTTTATGTCTAATACCATTTGGTCAAACATATCAAATCCTTCTATTCTATATTGTACTACTGGATCCTTTTGACCATATGCACGTAAGCCGATACCGTCTTTTAATTCATCCATATTATCTATGTGATCCATCCATTTTTCGTCAACAACTTTTAATGTTACTACCCTTTCTAACTCTCTTAATTCTTCTGAACCGATTTCATTCTCTCTTTCTTCATAAATAGCTGTTGCTTTTTCTACCGCTTCCTCTATAACTTCTTTTAAATGCACATCTGGTTTTTGTAAAGAATTCAACTCTGTAATTGTTAAATTAGCATTCAATTCTTGTAATAAACCTTCTTTATTTATATGTTCATCTGCAAAATATGGAGTAGCTATATCTTCTATTAAAGACTTTATCATGCCTAATACATTTCCCTTTAAATCCTCTCCATCTAAAATCTCACGTCTTTGTTTATATATTATTTCTCTTTGAGTGTTCATTACGTCATCATAATTTAATACATTTTTTCTAATGCTAAAGTTTCTTCCTTCTACTCTTCTTTGTGCAGATTCAACTGAATTTGAAATCAACTTAGATTCTATTGGCATATTTTCATCGGCACCTAAAGTATCATACAATTTTGTAATTGTCTCTCCACCAAATATTTTCATTAAGTCATCATCAAGCCCAATATAGAATCTAGATTCTCCAGGATCTCCCTGACGTCCACTACGTCCTCTTAACTGATTATCAATTCTTCTAGATTCATGTCTTTCTGTACCAATTATCTTTAAACCACCTGCTGCTATTACCTTTTCCTTTTCTTCTTTTATCAATGAATTATATTTATTTTGTAATTCCTTAAACTTATTTCTAGAAGCGATAATTTCTTGATCATCTGTTTCATTAAATGCTGTTGCTTGATTTATCTGTTCTTCTGAATATCCTAATTTCCTCATTTCCTCTTTTGCTAAATACTCACTGTTTCCACCAAGCATAATGTCAGTACCACGTCCAGCCATATTTGTTGCTATAGTAACTGCACCATATTTACCAGCTTGTGCTATAATCTCCGCTTCTTTTTCATGATATTTTGCATTTAAAACTTCGTGCTTTATTCCTTCTTTTCTTAATAGTTCACTTAATTTTTCGGATTTTTCTATCGAAATTGTACCAACTAAAACTGGTTGACCTTTTTCATGACTTTGCCTGATATCATTTATAACTGCTCTAAATTTACCATTTTCATTTTTGAATATAATATCAGAATTATCTTTTCTAATCATTTCTTTGTTTGTAGGTATCGCAATAACATCCAATTTATATATTTCTTCAAATTCATCCTTTTCTGTCATAGCAGTACCTGTCATACCAGATAATTTACTATACATTCTAAAATAGTTTTGGAATGTTATTGTTGCAAGTGTTTTAGATTCATCTGCTATTTTTACATTTTCTTTTGCTTCTATAGCTTGATGTAATCCATTGTTATATCTTCTACCATACATAATACGTCCTGTAAATTCGTCAACAATTAAAACTTCACCATCTTTAACAATATAATCAATATCTTTCTTCATAACACCATGTGCACGAAGAGCTTGATTTACATTATGAACAATTTCAGAATTTTCTATATCATTAAAATTCTCTAATCCAAATTCTTCTTCAGCTTTTTTTATACCCTTTTGTGTTAGCGAAGCTGATTTTGCTTTTAGGTCTACTATATAGTCATAATTCTCGTTATCCTCTGCTTGTACAAAGTTTTTTGCATCTTCTTCTACTATAACTTTTGGGATTAACTTTCTTACAAATTTATCAGCTTTTTTGTATAAATCCGATGATTGCTTTCCTCTACCAGAAATTATAAGAGGAGTACGTGCTTCATCAATTAAAATACTATCAATCTCATCAACTATTGCAAAATTCAATTTTCTTTGAACAAGTTGATCTTTATATATAACCATATTATCTCTTAAATAGTCAAAACCATATTCATTGTTAGTGCCATAAGTAATATCACACGCATATGCTTCCTTCTTAGCTTTTGGATTCATTCCAGATATAACTAAGCCAACCGATAAACCTAAAAATCTATACAATTTACCCATCCATTCACTATCTCTTTTAGCCAAATAATCATTAACAGTAACAACATGCACTCCTTCGCCTGTTAAAGCATTTAAATATACAGGTAATGTAGCAACTAAAGTTTTACCTTCACCTGTTTTCATTTCTGCTATTCTTCCTTGATGTAATATAATTCCTCCTATTAATTGAACATCAAAATGTCTCATTCCTAACACTCTTTTTGAAGCCTCTCTACAAACTGCAAAAGCTTCTGGTAATATATCATTTAATGAACTACCATTTTTTAATTTATCTTTAAATTCATTTGTTTTATTTCTCAATTCCGAGTCAGATAATTTAGAAATTTCAGGCTCTAATTCATTAATCTTTTCAACTGTTGGCATAATCCTTTTTACTTCTTTTTCACTGTAGCTTTTAAAAATTTTTCCGAACATATTCTTATTATACTTCCTTCCTATTTATTATCTATCATAATATATCACAAACCGTCCTAAAAGTCTAGCATTAATATCAAAGCCATCCATAATTTACAAATTAAATTTAGTCTTTTATAGCATATATTTACTTTTAAAACATAATTATTTACTAAGAAAATTTTATATATAAGGGGATTTGTAATGTTTATTTATAATTTAAAATTAAATGGAGATAAAATCTCTAAAACAATTTTAGGAATACTTATAGTAACAATTTCTTTGCTTATTATATACGTTTGTTTTACTCTTGTAAGTAAAAGTACATTTAAAACAAATGATTCCTTGAAAAAATGTGAGTTGTATGAATTAAATAGTTCTAACTATACTAATGTTTTAAAAAATGTTCATGATAATTTAGACCTATACGTTGGTCAAAATATTAAATTTACAGGTTTTGTTTACAGATTATATGATTTTTCAGAAGATCAATTTGTTCTTGGCAGAAATATGATAATTTCTTCAGATTATAAAGCTGTAGTAGTTGGTTTTTTATGTTCCTCCCCAGAAATTAAAAATTATGCAGACAATGAATGGATAGAAATAGAAGGAACAATTACCAAAGGCAATTACCATGGAGAAATTCCAGTTATTAAGATTACCAAAATAAATAAAGCATCTAATCCTTCTGAAGAGTATGTATATCCACCAGATGATAATTTTGTAACCACTTCTACAGTTTTGTAGAGGTGGTTTTATCTATCAAAAATAGATTTAAATACTCCGTCATCTATCATTGTTGCAAATATATTTTCTAATACTATTAATATTATTGGTCCTAATAGCATTCCTATTACTCCCAGAATTTTGAAACCAGTATACATTGCTATTAAAGTAAATATTGGATGTATCCCTATCTGTCCGCTTACTATTCTTGGCTCTATGAATTGCCTTACTATACTCATAATTGCCCATAAAACTAGTAATCCAATAGCCAATTTCAAGTTTCCATTTACTGCACACCATACTGCCCATGGTAACATAGCAGTTCCAGAGCCAAATATTGGTAAAGCATCAACAAATCCTATCCCCAATGCAGCAATCAGCGGTACCTTTATTCCCCACCCCATAAAATGAAATATATACAGTCCAATTAGAGATATAACAAAAGAAATTAAAATTAAGATTGCCTGTGCTTTTAAATATCTGCCTAATGTTTTTATCAATTCTCTTATATGAATACCTATTTTTTTTACCCATGTTTTGGGTAGATGATGCTCTAATTGATCCAACATATATACCTTATCTACACATATAAAATATAAAGCTAAAAAGGTAATTACAACATATATGCCTATTGTCGGGATAGACGTTATAAAGCCCATTGCTGATGTTAATACATTTTTGGCCCACTCTGTAATTGTTCCTAAGAACTCGGTTGCAGAACTTTGCAATGTGGCTTTCACTTGTTCTGATATCTGAATTTTTTCAAAATTAAAACTTTTTATTGTATTTTGTATAAAGGAATATCCCTTATCTAAAAATTGATTAATATTTCCTAATATATTTGAAATTTCCGAGATAAGTGTAGCTATTCCCCATGTAAGCAATCCTATTATTATAGAAAACGCTAAAATAAAAACAATAATAGCACTTGTCTTTCTCTTTAATTTAGTTTTTCTCATCAACACTTTTATAATTGGTTCTAAAAGTAAGGATATAATAAAAGCAATTAAAAATGGCATATAAAATACTGACAATTTAAAGCCTAACCATACCCCTATTATTGTTAAAAAGAAAATAAATATTCTTTTTATTACTTTTCTCCAATAATTCATATCTATTACCATATATGTACTCCTTTTGCATTATTTATTGATTTACGGGCAAGTAAAGGTTCTTACCCATAAATCAATACTTCTATTCTGCATTTTTCTTATTGCAATTACAAATATCCTCTAATGTGTTTGTAACTTCCGAATTATTTACATCAGGATTTGCAGCTAAATCACCCAATGTAAGTATTCCAACTATTTTATTATTTTCCATAACTGGTATTCTGCGTATTTGATTTTCTTTCATCATATTTTCCGCTTCTTTTACATGAGTGTCTGGTGTGCAAGAACAAACTTTGCAAGTCATTATTTCACTTATAGGCGTATTTTTTGCATCTTTATCACAAGCCACACCTCTTAGTATTATATCTCTATCTGTAACTATTCCAACTACGTTTTGTGAATCGTCGCATACTGGAATACATCCAATATGATTATTGCTCATTAACTTTGCACAATTACATACAGAATCAGTAGGTTTTACCCATGTAACATTATTACACATACATTCTCTTACTTTCATAATATACCACCTTTCATAAATTTATGAGAAATAATAATATTATTATTAACAAATAAAAAAAATATATGCAAAGATATTTTGCATATATTGGAAATTTTTTTAAATTACATATGGATTATTTGTAAATGGCATTCTTGGTGGTCTTCCTTGCCCTCCTGGAAATGGTGGTCGTGGAGGTGGCATTGGCGGACGATTTCCTCCTAAAATTCTATTTAATATTAATATTCTTATTAAATCTCTTAGAAGCGGATTATTTATTCTTTGTCTTTTTTCTCTGACTTCTGCTTTTGCAGGTTCCTTTATTCCTCTATTGTCTACTCTTTTTCCCGCTTCTACATTTATATTTACTACTGTATTAACATCTCCTTCAACTGTATTATATATTTGTTCCGTCATCTGTTCTAATAATTCTTTAGTTAATGGCTCAACATTTTTATCACACATTTGACATACTGCAGGATTTATTTTTCTATATATTTCTGGATAAAGCTCTTCTGGATTAGGTATTGAAGAATTTACATTATTTTGTGCAGAATACCAATTATTATCATTTCTATATGTAGAACCGGTATTTTCCATCGGGTAGCCTAAAACCATTCTCATATAGTCTTCATAATTAGAATAATACATATTATACCTCCTTTTTTATTCAAGATATAATATGTATTATTAATAAAATTAGTTACTATTTAAGATTATTTACTAATTCTTTAAATTTAATACCTCTTTCTACAAAGTTCTTAAACGCATCAAAACTAGCACTTGCTGGAGATAAAAGTACTACATCACCTGGTGTAGAAACATTTTTAGATAATTCTACTGCTTCTTTTAAGTTTTCGCAGTGATATATTTTTACATTTTCTCCATTTTTTGCTTTTAAAGTTGCATCTTCTATTTTTTCTGCTGTCGGACCGGTTAAAATTAATATTCCAACCTTTCTAGCAATATTTTCTCCAACCTCTTTGTAATCTAATCCTTTATCTGAACCACCAGCTAATAAAATAATATTTTCGTCAAATGCATTTAATCCTGCTATTGTACTTGCTGGACTCGTTCCTATTGAATCATTGTAGTATTTTACTCCGTCTAATTCTCTTACAAATTCTAGTCTATGTTCAACACCATTAAATGATTTTATTGCTTCTGTTTGCTTTTCTATGCTTACTAAAGGAGCAGTAGCAGCTAATGCTGCACAAATATTTTCGTAATTATGTATTCCTCTTAATTTTATATCTGTTCTTTTTAGTATATGTCTTCTTATTCCGTCTTTACAAAACTTTATTGTTTCATCATCTCTATCATATATGTATCCATTTTCCAATTTTTCCTTGCTACTAAATAATATAACTTTGCCATTGGCTTCCTTACTAAAACTATATGTAATATCATTATCTTTATTCAAAATTAAAAGTCCATTTTCAGTCTGATATTTAAAAATATTTTTCTTAGCATCTTGATACTCTTCATATGATTTATGTACATTTAGATGATCTGGATATATATTGGTTACTATTGAAATTTCTGGACTCACATCCATATCCATTAATTGAAAACTACTTAGTTCTATAACAATAACATCTTCTGGTTTTATATTGTCTATTTCCACAAATATAGGTTTACCAATGTTACCACCTAAGTAGCAATTATATCCTGCTTTTTTTATAATATCGGCAATGATAGAAGTAGTTGTGGTCTTTCCCTCTGTTCCAGTTACTCCAATTACTTTGCAAGGGGCTAATTTTAAAAGCATCTCTATTTCTGATGTTAGTATAGCACCTCTTTCAACCTCTTCAACTAATTCTGGAATTGTTGGAAGAGCACTAGGAGAACGAAATATAATGTCAAATCCTTGTACTTCCTTTAAACATTCTTTTCCCGTAATTATATTAAATCCTTTTGCTTTTACATTTTCCAATGCTTCTTCATTCAACTCTGCTTCAGTTTTCTGGTCAAATACAGTAATTATGGCACCTAAATTATATAGGTAATTTATTAATGGTATATTACTTACTCCTAATCCTATTATTGCAACATTTTTAGCTTTTATATATCTTTTAAATTCTTCTAATTTATTATTAATGTACTCCATTATTTTTTACTCCTTCTTCACAGAATATAC
Source organism: Clostridiales bacterium (assembly GCA_003534295.1). Classification (GTDB taxonomy): domain Bacteria; phylum Bacillota; class Clostridia; order TANB77; family CAG-508; genus DNVW01. The sequence goes on along the minus strand of DPDV01000013.1, from coordinate 142,279 downwards.
TATATACTTTCTCAGCTGATTCTTTTGCGCTTTTACACTCTGTCACATCAACAGTAATTGTATTAGGATATATTTTATAAAATCCTGCTAACTTTTGTAATTTATCCCTTTTAATTATATTTTTTCTCACTTCTTTTTCTAATTCATATCCGTTATATTGTATGCATTTTCTTTTTACACGTTCCTCTAAATCTGCTGTAATAAAAATATGATAATCCTGTTTAGGATATATCTCCATTAGAGCTCTTCCAGATACTATAACATTATACTCTGACTTTAAATTATCTATATATTCTTTTGCATATTCAAATAATCTTGTATTATCTGCCAAACCACCAACTATAGAAACAGCCAATGATGAAGCTTTAGATTGCAGTTCCTCCTCGCTTATTTTTATTCCATCTATATATACAACAGACTCATTATTTTCCATCTTAATGTCAATTTTGTACTTCTCCATTAATCTTTTTATATCTATTTTTTTTAATTTGAATTTTAATTTTAAAATATTTTTTTCCTCTTGTAGTAAAGCATAGACAATTGCTCTATATAAATTTCCACCATGCAGTAATACAGCATTTGGAATTATATTTAAAAGTTCTCTACATATAGAAGTTTTACCAGCACCGACCAAACCTTCTATTCCTATAACCATTGCTTATATTCACCTCGTGTATATTATACATATAAAAACAAAATTAAGCAACAAATTTTGTCACTTTAGGGACGTTCCTTTTTTTGTAACAGACATACAATCTATTTTTATTGCATATAATATTTATAGATATTGTTGAAAGGATTTTGTAAAATGAGTGGTATTGTAGGATTTTTTAACTTCAAAGAAAAAATTATGAATTCACAAGAGATTTTGATGAATATGAATAATAAACTTATGCATAGAGGTTCTGACAAAGACGGGTACTATATTGGTGACAATATTGCTTTAGGTTTTAGAACTATTTTATGTGGCGACAATCAACCCATAAGTTTTAATTTTGAGGGAAATACATATGTTATTGTGTATGATGGAAACATTTATAATTTGAAGGAATTAAAACTTGAACTTGAACAATATGATTTCTGTTTTTCTACAAATTCTGATGCAGAGGTAATTTTAAAAGGTTATATTCATTTTAGAGAAAGTTTTGTTAATAAATTAAATGGTGTTTTTGCTTTTGCTATTTTTGACCAAAATCAAAATTCTCTATTCATTGCTAGAGATCATTTTGGCATCAAGCCTTTTTATTATACAATTATAAATAATACTTTTGTTTTCGCTTCGGAAATTAAAGCATTGTTTCAGTTTCCTAATGTTAATCCCAAAATGGATTCCATGGGAATATGTGAATTAATTGGAATTGGTCCAGCTCACACTCCAGGAGTAACCGTTTTTAAAGATATTTATGAGATAAAACCTGCACACTATGGTATTTATAACGATGGAGGTTTCCATTCTAAAAGTTATTGGAAGTTGATAAGCAAGCCTCATACTGACAGTTTAGGTAAAACTTGCGAAACCATAAAGTATTTGTTAGAAGATAGTATAAAAAAACAACTAGTTTCCGATTTACCAGTATGCTCTTTTCTTTCTGGTGGATTAGACTCTAGTATTATTTCCTTATATGCCGCAAATTATTATAAGGTTAATGATTTAAAGCCATTAGATACGTATTCGGTAGATTATGTGGATAACGATAAGAACTTTGTTAAAAGCGATTTTCAGCCCAATTCAGATAACTACTATATAGAATTAATGAGTAAAAGGCTATATTCAGAACATCACAACATAGTTTTAGATACTCCTGAATTAGCAGATACTCTAGAAGCGGCAATGATTGCTCGTGATGTTCCTGGAATGGCCGACATAGATTCTTCATTATTATTATTTTGCAAAAATGTAAAACCAGAAGCATCTATTGCCCTTACTGGCGAATGTGCAGATGAAATCTTTGCTGGTTATCCATGGTTCTTTAGAGAAGATGCTTTAAGTAGTAATACATTCCCTTGGTCTATTGCAATACAAGAAAGACAGACTTTGCTTAATAACCAAATTAGTGAAAAAGTAGATTTAAAAGCATATATTGATTATAGATATAATGAAAGCCTTAATGAAGTAAGTTTAATTGGTAGTGACTCTAAAGAAACATTAGAAAAAAAGAAAATCTCTCATTTGACTTTAAATTGGTTTATGCAAACTTTATTGGAACGTGCTGATAGAATGGGTATGTATAATGGATTTGAAATGAGAGTTCCGTTTTGTGATTATAGAATTGTAGAATATGTATGGAACATTCCTTGGGAAATAAAAGCTTTAAATGGTAGAGAAAAGGGATTGTTAAGATATATTATGAAAGATAGTTTACCTTCTGAAATAGTTGATAGAAAGAAAAGTCCTTATCCTAAAACCCATAACCCAACATATTTAAACAAAGTAAAAGAAATGCTTACCAATATAATGAAACAGCCTGATGCTCCTATTAATACTTTATTTAATAAAGAATATGTTTGGGAGATTTTAAATACAGATGGAAAATCATTTTCTAGACCATGGTTTGGACAGTTGATGACAGGACCTCAGCTTATGGCCTATTTGTGCCAAGTTAATATGTGGTTAGAAATGTATGAACCTAAAATAGAACTTTAAATGTAAAATAGAGGTTTAGAATCTTCAAAGTGCGGGCGATTAAAATCGCTCCTACATTTTTTATAGATTACTTTAATAATACTAAAAGGACGTAATATTTACGTCCTTTTTGGCTATTTATCTAGGATATTTTATTGCGGCTTGTGCAGCAGCTAATCTTGCGATTGGCACCCTGTATGGTGAACAAGATACATAGTCTAATCCTACTCTTTGGCAGAATTCGACTGATGCTGGGTTTCCTCCATGCTCGCCACATATTCCTAAGTGAATATCTGGTCTTGTTGCTCTTCCCATCTTTGCAGCCATTTCTACTAATTTTCCAACACCTGCTTGGTCTAATTTAGCAAATGGATCTGATTCATATATTTTCTTTGCATAGTAATCTCCTAAGAATTTACCTGCATCATCACGGCTAAATCCAAATGTCATTTGTGTTAAGTCATTTGTACCAAATGAGAAGAATTCAGCTTCTTTTGCTATTTCATCAGCTGTTAATGCTGCTCTTGGTATTTCAATCATTGTTCCAACTAGATATTTTAGTTCTACTCCTGCTTCTCTAATTACTTCGTCTGCAACTCTAGTAACTATATCTTTAACATATTTTAACTCTTTAACTTCTCCTACTAATGGAATCATTATTTCTGGAACAACATTCATTCCTTCTTTATTTACATTTATAGCAGCTTCTATAACAGCTCTTGTTTGCATTTCTGCAATTTCAGGATATGTTACAGCAAGACGACATCCTCTATGTCCCATCATTGGGTTAAATTCATGTAATCCTTCTACTATATTTTTTAATTCTTCAAATGTTAATCCCATTTCTTTTGCTAATGCTCTTATATCTTCATCATCATGTGGAACAAACTCATGTAAAGGTGGATCTAAGAATCTTATTGTTACAGGGTAACCTTTCATTTCTTTATATAATCCTTCAAAGTCTCCTCTTTGCATTGGAAGTATTTTCGCCAAAGCTTTTGCTCTTTGTTCTGGAGTTTTAGATACTATCATTTCTCTTATTGCGGCAATTCTATCTGGTGCAAAGAACATATGCTCTGTTCTACATAATCCTATACCTTCAGCTCCAAATTCATATGCTTGTTTAGCATCTCTTGGTGTATCTGCATTTGTTCTAACTTTTAATTGTCTGTATTGATCTGCCCATCCCATTAATTTTGCAAAGTTTCCAGAAACTGATGCAGGAACTGTTTCTATTCTTTCCCCATATACGTTTCCTGTTGATCCATCTAGTGAAATCCATTCTCCTTCTGCAACTTTTCTGCCATCAGGTAATGTGAAATATTTTTCTTCTTCATTTACAATTATTTCTCCACACCCTGCTACACAGCAAGTTCCCATACCACGTGCAACAACTGCAGCATGTGATGTCATACCTCCACGAACTGTAAGAACACCATGACATACATTCATTCCATCAATATCTTCTGGAGATGTTTCTAATCTAACTAATATAAGGTCTTTCTCTCCTGCTTCATACATTTCAACAGCTTTATCTGCTGTAAATACTACTTTTCCTGTTGCAGCACCTGGTGATGCAGCTAAACCTTTAGCAACTACTTTTGCAGCTTTTAATGCAGCTTGATCAAAATTTGGATGTAATAATTGATCTAATTGATTTGGTTCTACTCTTAAAACAGCTTCTTTTTCTGTTATCATTCCTTCATTTACTAAATCAACAGCTATTTGTAATGCAGCATTTGCAGTTCTTTTACCATTTCTTGTTTGTAAGAAGAATAGTTTTCCTCTTTCAATTGTAAATTCCATATCTTGCATATCTTTGTAATGTTTTTCTAATTTTTGAGAATACATAACAAAATCTTCATATGCTTTTGGGTTTGTTTCTTTTAATTGTTCTATAGGTTGTGGTGTTCTTATACCTGCAACAACGTCTTCACCTTGTGCATTCATTAAGTATTCACCAAATAATTTGTTTTCTCCTGTAGCTGGGTTACGTGTAAATGCAACACCTGTTCCACAGTCATCTCCCATATTTCCGAATACCATTTCTTGTACGTTAACAGCTGTTCCCCAGCTTCCTGGTATATCATTTAATCTTCTATATGTTATTGCCCTTGCATTATTCCAACTTCTGAATACAGCTTTTACAGCTTCCATTAATTGAACTCTTGAATCTTGAGGGAAATCTTCACCTTTTTGTTCTTTATATATTGCTTTAAATTGCGCAACTAAGTCTTTTAAATCTTCTGCTGTTAATTCTGTATCTAGTTTAACACCTTTTTCTTCTTTCTTTTTATCTATTATTTTTTCAAAGAATGGTTTTGGTATTTCCATAACAACATCACTAAACATTTGAATAAATCTTCTGTAGCTGTCATATGCAAATCTTTCATTTTTTTCTGCCATTCCCTTTAAAACATTATCATTTAAACCTAAGTTTAATATTGTATCCATCATTCCAGGCATAGATGCTCTAGCTCCTGAACGTACAGATACTAATAAAGGATTTTCTACATCTCCTAATGTTTTTCCCGTAATTTCTTCTAATTTTTTTAGATTTTCAAAGATTTCTTCTTCAATTTCTTTAGAAATTTTTTCTCCATCTTCATAATATTTTGTACAAGCTTCTGTTGAAACTGTAAATCCTTGTGGTATTGGTAATCCTAAGTTTGTCATTTCTGCTAAATTTGCACCTTTTCCACCTAGTAGTTCTCTCATGCCTGCATTTCCTTCTTTAAATAAGTAAACATACTTGTGACTCATAAAAAACCTCCTATTAAATTTTTATATTTTATTGAAAAAATAAAATCATAAATAAAATTGATGTCTCAAATAATTTGAAACATCAATATTATATCCAAAAATGTAAAAAAAGTAAATATTTTTTTTAAATTTCATTAAATATAGTTTATCCCTCATAGGATGGTCAATTAAAATTGTTCCTTTGTATGGTTGAGTTATTAGCATTATAACAGTTTCCAAAAATTTGCATAACTTTATTATATTTTGGTATTATTCCTTCTTTTTTTTCTACTAAACTCGGTTTTACTTGGAAAACTCCAGGATAGCAATTCCCCTCTACTAATACAGGTCCATCCTCTGAAATTGCCACATCCCATCCGATATATCCCATTTCTGGTACCACCTTAGCTGCTTCTTTTACCATGCTCACAGCCTCTTTGAACATAGGTACTTTAAAGCCTACTATAGTTTCATTTGATATTGGATGTTTATAATACTTATTATCCATTTGGTCAATTGCTTCTGCATAAACAGTTCCCTCGTCATCTACATAAGTGTACATTCCACCACTTGAAAAATTATCTACTACACCACCATTTCCAACTTTTAGTATTGCTTGTAAAAAGTACGCTTGTCCATCCTTATAAAATGTAAACATCCTTAATGTGTTTACAGATTTGTTATAAAGTTTATTCATATCTGGATGTTGTTTTATACATTGCTCCACCAATAATTGTTTCTTAAATAATAAACTACTATATACTATTTTAGATTCTTCATCATTTATATATTCATATTTTTCAATTCCCTTGCCACCTTCGCCATCTATCGGTTTAACTATAATTACTTTATTTTGTTTAAAAAAGTCAAGAAAATCATTATAATTATTTTCATTTAAAACCATCCATTGTCTTTTTAGAAATTTGTTATAAATCTTATACATTTCTTCTTTATTATCAAATATATAAAATTTTGATTTATCATTGAATTTCTTAATTATTTCATTATTTTTTCCTCTTGTTAAATATGTTTCCCTTTGTTCTTTATTTAGGTTATAAAATTCAAATTCTTGATAGTCATAATATCCTGCTTGATATTTTAGTCCACATTTTGTCATATCAAATAAGATAAACAAAAGATTTTTATTAGTCTTTTTTGAAACGGCCTTTGCTATTTTTATCATATTTGAATAGTCTAATTTTAATATTCTTTTAAACAAATATTTAATCTTCTCCATTATATTTTTCCTCTTTTAGTTTAATTTACATATATATTTTCTTTTTTTCTAATATATTGTATATCTTTGCTCCAAAAGGAAGCATAAATATATCTTCTTTTGTTAATATTTTTAATAATAATACCGATATTATATATACAGCAACGCCTATTAATATAGATATTAATGTAGAAATTGTTTTACCAGTAATTAGGTTTAATCCATAATTACTTAAAGACACTACAAGTCCCATAATTAGGCCAGCCAGGATTGGTTTAAGTACATTTCTTTTAAAATCCATATTTAATTTTATAGATTTTTTTAATGATGTATATGATATGCAAAATGCTATTATTTGGCATGTTATAGAGCTTATTGGAGCTCCATATATATTTATTGAAGGATTACTTATTAAAATAACGTTCAAAATAAGTTTAACCGTAGCTCCAACAGCCAAGGCAATTGCTGGTATGTAAACTTTGCTAAGCCCTTGCAGTCCACTATTTATAGTTTGGCTTAATGCTATAAATATCATAGAAATAGATGCAAGTCTTAAAACCCAAGCTCCATCAGAAGCAGATGGGTATATCAATTTTAATATTGGCTCTGCTAAAACTATAAAGCCAATTGCACATGGTATTATAATTAGAATTGATATAAATACAGAAAAAGATAATCTTTTATTTGTAGTATCAAAATCTTTTTGCGCCACTGAATGTGAAATTGCCGGTAATAACGCCGTAGAAAGCGCTATATTTATTGCAATCGGTAAATTTACTAATGTGTCTACTTTTGAAAGTATTCCCGCTTTTTGCATCGCCAATTGTTCTAATGCCCCTTTACTATTTATTATTCCCGAATAAGCTATTTGTATACAGTTACTAACAGTTGTTGTATCTATTACAGAAGTTATAACTGATATTATAGAGCCTATTGTAATAGGAATTGAAAAGGCTAATACTGCTTTTAACAATTGTTTACTTGTTTTGTTATATTCTGGAGAATTCTTTAATTCTTCTTCTGCATACTTAATTTTATGTCTTTTATAATATATAAAGATGTAAACAAAAGTTAATATAACAGATATCGTTGTTGATAGATTTCCTCCTGCAGCCATTATATATGCGTCTTTGCCTATAAGTGCATACACAAATGTAATGCTTAAAACACAGTTTAAAAACTGTTCCAATGTGTAGGAAACACTAGCTGGTTTCATATTGCTTTGTGCATTGAAATAACCTCTAAATACTGAAGATGCGGCAACAAATACTATTGCTGGTGCAAGTACTTTTAAAACATAACTAACATCCGGAACATTTAGTATTTTAGTTGCTATTAAATCTGCAAATAAAAATAATGTCACAGAAAAGAATAAACCTATTCCAGCAAACAATTTCATAGTTATTTTAAAAATTCTTTGCGCTCCTGCATTATCATTTATTGCCAGTCTTTCCGATACTAGTTTGCTTACTACAGATGGAATTCCAATAGAGCACAATGCTAATAATAAAGAGTATATTTGGTAACCAGATGAATAATAGCCTAACCCTGTGTCTCCAAATCCTTCAATATTAGTTATTACTAATTTATAAATAAGTCCCATAACTTTTACGGCTACTTCTGAAAACATAAGTATTAAAACATTTTTCATAAAAGATATTTTAGGTTTTGCATTTGCTGTATTTTTCTCTTCCAATATAATTTCCTCACTTTTCTTTAGAATGTTATTAAAATTCGAATTTATCTTTCATCCAATTTTCTATTTCATTTATGTTTATTCTTATTTGCTCCATTGTATCTCTATCTCTTATTGTTACAGTATTGTCTTCCAATGTATCAAAGTCAACCGTTATACAATAAGGTGTTCCAACTTCGTCTTGTCTTCTATATCTTTTTCCTATACTTCCTGCTTCGTCATAGTCGCACATAAATTTCTTAGAAAGTTTTGTATATAAATCATTTGCTTTATCACTTAATTTTTTAGATAATGGTAATATTGCCATTTTATATGGAGCAATTGCTGGGTGCAAATGCAGAACAGTTCTTACATCTCCTTCTGCAATTTCATCCTCTTCATATGCTTGGCATAATACTGCTAATACAGTTCTATCTAAACCATATGTAGACTCTATTATGTATGGAATAAATTTCTCGTTTGTTTCTGGATCCAGATATTCTTGTTTTATTCCAGAAAACTCTTGGTGTCTTGATAAATCATAATTTGTTCTATTATGAGTTCCATTTATTTCGCCCCAACCAATTGAAGGAAATAAATATTCAATATCACAAGCTGCTTTAGCATAAAAAACTAGTTTCTCGTGATCATGGAATCTTAGTTTTTCTTCTGGTAAGCCCAAATCCATGTAGTATTTTTTTCCATATTCTTTAAAATAGTTGTATATTTCTTCATCTGAACCTTCTTTACAGAATGTTTGGAATTCCATTTGTTCAAACTCAATTGTTCTAAATATAAAGTTTCCGGGTGTAATTTCATTTCTAAATGCTTTACCTATTTGAGCAATACTAAATGGTAGTTTAGCTCTTGTTGATCTTTGAACATTTAAGAAATTAACATATTCTCCCTGTGCATTCTCCGGTCTTAAATATATGGTACTTTTGCTGTCGTTTGTTACACCTCTATATGTTTGAAACATTAAATTAAATTGTCTTATATCTGTAAAATTGCATTTACCACATTTTGGGCATGGAATTTTATTTTCATTAATATATGCTAGCATTTCTTCCTGTGTCATTCCCTCTGCATGTGCATCTGGATTAAAGTCGCTTATTAAATTATCTGCTCTATGTCTTGTTTTACATTCTTTACAGTCTAATAGTGGATCTGAAAAGCCTGCAACATGTCCACTAGCCTCCCATACTCTTGGATGCATTAGTATGTCCGCATCTATTTCATAACTGCTTTTTCTTTCTTGAACAAATCTTTTTCTCCAAGTATCTTTAATTGAATTCTTTAATCTAGCTCCCAGAGGTCCATAATCCCATGTGTTTGCTAATCCACCATATATTTCTGACCCTTGAAAAATGAATCCTCTATTTTTACATAAACTAACTATCTTATCCATTGTTAAATCAGCCATCTTGCATACTTCCTCTCTTTATATAACTTAATAAATTCTACCAATTTATCAGTCAAAAGTCAACAATAATTTTACGTTCTTATTTCCATTTTATTACATTTTTTGTCTTATGTTACACTATTATTATAAATTAGTTTACAAAATATGACTTTTGTAATATTGTGGATAATGTGGATAAGTCTGTGAATAACTACAAATAGGCACTTTATTTTCATTATTTATTCACAGTCGATTTTTGTCGTTTGTTTATGAAAACCGTAGAATTAAGTTGAGTTTACATATTAATCACAAAATAAATTGCCAGTACAATTTCTGTTATTAATATTACAGGAAATCCCACTGAGAATCTTAGTTTTTTTGTTTTGTGTCTAAAAACATACATTCCCGTAATTCCACCTATTGAGCCTCCCAACATTGCCAATCCCAATAAGGTTGATTCTTTTATTCTCCATTCTCCTTTTTCTGCCCTTTTTTTATCTATAAACATTGCTAAAAAAGTAACTATATTAATGCTTATTAAATATATTACTATATTCTTAACTGTAAATATTTCTTCTATATTTAGCATCTTCTTCTCCTTATTTTATCCAAACAAACTCATTTGGTTACTTTGACTCATTCCCTTTAAGCATCCCATTTTAGTTAATAATTCCACAACAGAATTACCTATTTTAGAACGTATTTTCATATCATCTATAGACATAAACTTGCCATCTTTTTTAGCTGTTTCTATACCTTGAGCTGCTACAGTTCCCAATCCAGGTACACTATTTAATGGAGGCCTAATTCCCTCATCCTCTATTTGAAATTTTGTAGAATGTGATTTGTATAAGTCAATTGGTAAAAAGTTTATTCCTCTTTCATACATTTCAAGTACCAATTCTAGTATTGCATACATATTTTTATCTTTCGTAGTTGCCGCATTCCCCTGTAAATCTATTTCTTTCATTTTATTCTTTACTTTTTCTTTGCCATAACACATAACATCACTATCAAATTCGTCTGCTCTTATTGTGAAAAATGCTGTGTAATAAGCTTTTGGCTCATGCACTTTAAACCATGCTATCCTAAAGGCATTTGTTACATAAGCTGCTGCGTGTGCTTTAGGAAACATATATTTAATTTTCTCACATGATTTTATATACCATTCTGGTACTTTGTTTTCTTTCATCATTGCAACATATTCTGCCCATTTAGCTGGGTCTTTTAATGCCTTTCCTTTACGCACTGTTTCCATTATTTTAAATGCATGATTTGGAGGTACTCCTTTTTTTATTAGATATATCATTATATCATCACGACAACATATAGCTTCATTCAGTGTTACGGTTCCTTCTTCTATAAGGCTTTGTGCATTTCCAAGCCATACATCTGTACCATGAGACAATCCAGATATACGTATCAACTCGTCAAATGTTGTAGGCTTAGTATCTACAAGCATTCCTCTTACAAACTTAGTTCCAAATTCTGGTACACCATAACTACCTACTTCACTATGTATTTGCTCTGGTGTTACTCCTAATGCCTTTGTAGAACTGAATATGCTCATTGTTTCCTTATCGTCAAGTGGAACCTTAGTTGGATCAATTCCTGTTAAATCATACAACATTCTTATCATTGTTGGATCATCATGACCTAATATATCCAGTTTTAAAAGGTTTTGATCTATTGAGTGATAGTCAAAATGTGTTGTTATTATATCCGAATTCGAATCATCAGCTGGATGTTGAACAGGTGTAAATTCATATATTTCTCTTCCTTTTGGAACAACTATGATTCCTCCTGGATGTTGTCCAGTTGTTCTTTTTATTCCTGTACATCCCTGTGCTATCCTTAATACTTCTGCATTATTAACAGGTATTCCTCTTTCTTCATAATATTTTTTTACATATCCATATGCAGTTTTATCTGCTACTGTACCTACTGTTCCCGCTTTAAATGTTGTTCCTTTGCCAAATATTACTTCTGTATATCTATGTGCCTTAGCTTGATATTCACCTGAAAAATTTAAGTCTATATCTGGTTCCTTATCCCCATTAAATCCCAAGAAGGTTTCAAATGGTATGTCTATTCCATCTTTTACCATTTTAGCGCCACATTCCGGACAATCTTTATCTGGCAAATCATATCCACATGCATATCCATAATCTGTAAAATCAGAATGTTTACATTTTGGGCATCTATAATGTGGTGGTAAAGAATTTACCTCTGTTATTCCTGTTGCATATGCCGCAAATGATGAACCAACAGAACCTCTTGAACCTACTATATATCCATCTTCATTTGACTTCCAAACTAACTTTTGGGCAATAATATACATAACAGAAAAACCATTTTTTATGATAGAATCCAATTCCTTACTTAATCTTTCTTCTACAATATCTGGTAATGGATTTCCATATAGTTCATGTGCCTTTTTATAAGCTATATCTTTAATAGTTTGCTCACAACCTTCAATATGTGGTGGACATTTTTCTGGAGATATTGGGCTTATATTTTCACACATATCTGCAATTTTATTTGTATTTGTTACTACTACTTCGTATGCTTTTTCTTCGCCAAGATATTCAAATTCCTTAAGCATTTCCTCTGTTGTTCTTAAATATAAAGGAGCTTGTTCATCTGCATCATCATACCCTTGTCCTGCCATTAATATTCTTCTGTATATTTCATCTTGCGGATCCATAAAGTGAACATCACATGTTGCTACAACAGGTTTTTGTAGTTTTTCTCCTATTTCTACAATCTTTTTATTAATTTCTTGTAGAGCTTCTACGTTTGCCACAGTTCCATTTCTAACCATAAACATATTATTGCCATTTGGTTGAATTTCTAAATAATCATAATCATTTGCAATTTCTTCTACTTCTTCATCTGTCTTGCCTGCAACAATTGCCCTGTATATTTCTCCCTGTTCACAGGCACTTCCTAATATTAATCCTTCAGAATATTTCTTAAACAAAGACTTTAATATTCTTGGTTTTTTGTAGAAGTAATCTAAATGTGAATACGAAACTAATTTATATAAGTTCCTAAGTCCTACATAGTCTTTCGCAATAATTATAGCATGATATGTCTGTAATGATTTATAATCTGCTTTTCCCGATTCTTTTTTGTCAATGTCATCTAATGTTTTTACTCCTTGTTCTTTTAACATATCTAACATTATATTGAAAACTTTTACTGTAGTATCCACATCGTCTAAGGCTCTATGTGCTACATCAACTTTTATACCAAGATTTTCTGCAATAATACCTAGCTTATATTTCTTATACTGAGGAAATAATTCTTTTGCTAACTTCAAAGTGTCTATGTATGTATTATTTAATTTTAATCCTAATGCTGTTGCATTGTATTTTAGAAATCCAATATCAAAGTCTGCATTATGAGCTACTAAAACACTATCTCCTATAAATTCAATCACTTTAGGTAAAACTTTATCTATTGTATCTGCATCTTTTACCATATCATCTGTAATGTTAGTTACCTCAACGACTTTTTGGGGTATTGGCTTTTCTGGATTAACAAAACAAGAAAAGCTATCAAGCAATTCTCCATTTCTTATTTTCATTATTCCGACTTCTGTTATTTTTTCTGTTCTGAAAGAAATTCCAGTAGTTTCTAAGTCTAACACACAATACGTGGTATTATCTAAACTTTGATTTTTAGAAAAAGATATTGGAGATACTTTATCTGGTGCTAAATATGCTTCAACTCCATATAAAATTTTAATATCTGGATGGTCTTTTTCCAAATATTTATGTGCCTCTGGAAAGGCTTGTACAACACCATGATCTGTTATCGCTATAGATTTCATTCCCCATTTTACAGCTCTTTTTATCAAATCCTTTGCCGAAGTCATTCCATCCATTTGGCTCATTTGTGTATGCATATGTAATTCTACTCTTTTTATAGGAGCATTGTCTTCCCTTTTTTCGCGCTTAATTCCATTACCTTCTATTATAGTGTTTGCAATAACACCAAGTTCTTTTGCAAATGGGTCAAATTGTGCTGTACCTTCTACTTTCACACCTCTGACTCCACTTAGTTTTCCCAATATTTCCTTTGCTTTCTCTTTTTCCAAAAAAGCCTTGCACGTAATTGTGCTTGTTCCATCATACAAATCAAACATTGCTAAAAGTTTGCCAGATTTAAGCTCTCTGGAATCTATATTTAGTATTTCACCATCTAACAATACACGTCCACTATCAACAGATAAATCTGCAACTTTTACTAAAGTTTCCTTTAGTTTTACACTTCTTCCATATATTAATGGGCTATTCTCTTCTTGTTTCTCTTCTATAACTTGTTTAGGAGATTCTTTTATTTCTTCTTTTTTCTCCTCTATTTTTTCTTTCTTGCTTTCCTTTTCTTGATTTTTAATTGTTAAGATATATTCTTCCTCTAATTTTTTGTTTTGTTCTTGTAGATGTAACATTATATCTTCAAGTGGCTTTTCTACAAATTTCACATTACATTTTTGATTGTATAAATTCATCATAGTTTCTGCAATTATTTGATCAAATCGTCTAGTTTCTAATATGTCTTTTCCTTTTAGAGCTAAATTGATATTTACATTATTACCATCTATATTTACTATACTGCCTTTTAGCAATGCTTTTGCTAATGGATACTTATATGCAATGTATTCAATTATATTTTTCCATTCTTCTATTATTGTAAAAGGTAGAAGTTTAATATATTCTATTTTTATTATGGTTTCTTTGAATCCAAACCTTTTTTCTATATATCTTTCAAATGCTATTAGATCCAAAATTTTTATTTGTTTTTCTGCTATTAATATCAGCTCTATCCTTCCAGTTTTTTTAAATACATTAACTGTTTTTATTTTTGCTTCGTTTAACTCAAAACTATTTGAATTATAGTCCTTAAATACTTCTTTAATCGTTTTTTCCATTATTTTCACCTTGTTCTAATAGTCTTTAAAAAATCAATTCGTCTAAAAAATTCTTAAAATGTCATTATATGTTACTACAATACTTAGGCCTATCAAAATGCAAAAGCCTATCATTTGTATTTTTAGTTCAACATTTTCTTTTAATGGTTTTTTTCTAATTCCTTCTATTAATAAAATCACTACCTTTCCACCGTCTAGCGGTGGGAATGGCAATAAATTAGTTACTCCTAAAGAAATAGATATTAAAGCCAATATGTTTACAAATTCGCTTATACCCTTTGTTTCAACAACTACTTCTCCTATTCCAACAGGACCCATTAGTTGATTTACTGCTACATTACCTGTAAATAGCATTTTTAAATTATCTATTATAGAAAATAAGAAATCACCTGTATTCCAAAACGCATAATAAATATTGTTAGTAAAGTTATTTTCTGCCATTTTTAAATTGATTCCTAAATAATAGTTAAATTTTTCTTCTGCCTCTATATTAAAATCCTTAATTTCATTATTTCTTTGCACAGTAAATTGTATTATGTTTGTTTCTGATTTGCTTATATTTTCTACTAACTTTTCTGCATCGTTTTCTACATCTATAGAATTTATTTTTAAAACTACATCTCCGCTTGTTAGTCCTCCTTTTTCCGCTGGACTATCTTTTTGTACCGCTAGTATTTCCGTTGAAGGGCTGTTTTCAATATATTTTAATGCAATACCTGTGTAATTGTATTTTTCTTCTGTTGGTACAATTTTATATTCAATTTTATTTTCGTTTCTTTCTACCTCAACTATTAGATCATTTCCATTGCAATTTCTAATTTCTTCATCTAAATCATTTTTTGTTCTTATTTTATGATTATTTATTTTTAAAATCTTATCCCCACTTTTTATTCCATAAATTTCTGCACTATAACCTGGTATAGTTGTATCTACAATATTAGATATATTATTACCTGTAAAAGACATCAAACTAAAATATACAATTAGTGCAAAAATTATATTTACTGTTCCTCCTGCCATAACAATTGCTATACGTCTTGGTATAGAGGCATTACTAAAAGAACCTTCTTCTTCAGAACGTTCTTCTTCTCCCTCCATACTTACAAAACCACCAAGTGGTATAAGTCTTAAAGCATATTTTGTTTCTTTTCCTTGCTTACTCCATATTGTTGGTCCAAAGCCTATTGCAAACTCATTCACTTTTACCTTACATAGTTTTGCTATTATAAAATGTCCACCTTCATGAATAAAAACAAGAAAGCCAAGGATAAAGACTATTTTAATTGCATTTATTAAAAAACTAATCAAAGCGTACCTCCAAAATTAAATAAATGATAATAAAAAGTATGCAATAGGTGCTATAAATAATACACTATCTATTCTATCCAACATTCCTCCATGTCCTGGTATTAAGTTACTTGTATCTTTTATTTCTGTATATCTTTTTATACTTGATTCCGCCAAATCTCCTAATTGACCTATTATGCTAAGTATAACACTTATTACGGTTATAAAAATATAATTTATTTGTAAATTCCATATTTTATTACATACAATAGTATATACCATAGATAAAAGGACTGCTCCTATCACTCCACCAATACATCCTTCAATGGTTTTATTGGGACTTACCTCGGTAAATTTATGTTTTCCTATTCTTTTTCCAACTACATATGCAAATATATCTGTTCCCCAAGCAGTAAGAAAAACGTACCATATTAATATTTTACCATTTGCTAGGTTTTCTCTTATCAACGGAATAAACATTATAAAAATTACTATATAGCAGATTCCAAAAAAAGTAATTGATATATCACTAATATTTGTTTTCATATTACTAAATATTACTTTTAAAAATAATATTAATATAGATATTGGTATTATTGCTGCAATTACTTTTAACGCTATGTCAATAGGAATTACATGAATAATTGCTAACATTGCTGCTGCTATATATCCAATAACTGCAACAGGCTTATTTTTTGTTTTAAATGCATTATAATATTCATATAATCCCATAATTGCTATAATACTTATTAAAGTATCTACAAAATATGTATTTCCAAAAATAAAAATAATTGCCATTATTGGAAAAAGTATTACTCCTGATAAAACTCTTTTATAATTCATAATTATTTTACCTTTCTTTTTTAGTTTGCTCCAAAATTCCTATGTCTTTTTTGAAAATCTTCTACAGCATTGTCCAAGTCTTTTTCATTAAAATCTGGCCAGTACTTATTTAAAAATACAAATTCTGTATATGCTAGTTGCCAAAGTAAGAAATTACTTAATCTTAATTCTCCACTTGTTCGTATCATTATATCTGGATCTGGTTGCCCCTTAGTATATAAGTAATCTCCAACCATTTTCTCATCTATATCTTCTACATTTATATTGCCTTTTTTTACTTCTTCTGATATTTTTTGTGTAGCCTTAACTATCTCATCTCTACCACCATAGTTAAAAGCAATATTTAATGTTAGCCCTGTATTCTCTTTTGTTTTGTCTAATATTCTATTTATGCTTTTTTGAAGTGATATATCCAATTTAGAAATATCTCCCAATATGTTTATTTTTATGTTATTCGAATTGGTTTTTGCAAGCATTTTTTCTACATATGCTTTTAGCAATAGCATTAAACCTTTTACTTCCGCCTCTGACCTTTTCCAATTTTCTGTAGAAAAAGCATATACTGTCATATATTTAATTCCAATTTTATTTGCATATAATGCAATCTTCTCTAAATTTTCCGCACCTGCATAATGTCCTTGCTTAATATCTAAGTTTCTTTCTTTTGCCCACCTTCTATTTCCGTCCATTATAAGTGCAATATGTTTAGGTAAATTTTTTTCCATATTATTAATTGCCTCCCAATTGTTTTATATGCTCATTACTTCTTTTTCTTTATTTTCTAATATTTTTTCTATTTCTTCTATTTTTTTATCAGTTAATTTTTGCATTTGTGTCTCTGCATTTTTTAAATCATCTTCTGTTATTTCAGAATTTTTTTGTTTTATTTTTGCAGAATCTATGCCATCTCTTCTTATTGCTCTAATAGATATTTTAGCTTCCTCAGCTAATTTTCTTATATCTTTTACAATTTCTTTTCTTCTTTCTTCATTTAATTCTGGAAATGCTAGTCTTATTACTTTTCCATCATTATTTGGGTTAATTCCTATATCTGCTTTCAAAATTTCCTTTTCTATTTCTTTTAATAAGCTAACATCCCATGGTTGTATAACAATTAATCTTGCCTCTGGCACAGAAATTCCTGCCACTTGGTTTATTGGTGTTGCTGTTCCATAATAGTTTACTGTTATCTTATTCAAGATTGCTGGATTTGCTCTTCCTGCTCTAATTTCTGATAAATTCTCCTCAAATACACTTATTGTTTTTTCCATTCTTTCTTCAAATTCATTAAATTCCATAAATTCATTTTCCTTTCTTAATTTACTAATGTTCCTATTTTTTCGCCTTTAATGGCTTTAATAATGTTTTCTGGTTCTTGCAATGCAAATACTACTAATGGTATATTGTTTTCCTTGCAAAGAGATATTGCTGTTAAATCCATTACTTTTAAATCTTTATTTAAAATATCTTGATATGTTATATTATCATATTTTATAGCTGCCGAGTTAATTTTAGGATCATCTGAATATACACCATCTATTGTTTTTCCAACTAATATTGCATCAGCATTTATTTCTGCTGCTCTTAAAGCTGCTGCAGTATCTGTTGTAAAATAAGGATTACCTGTTCCACTTCCAAAAATAACAACCTTCCCTTGCTCTAAATATTCTACAGCTCTTCTTCTAGAAAATTGCTCAGCTACTGGTTCCATTTTTATTGCAGTTTGTAATATTGCGTCAATACCATTTTTTTGCAATCGACTTTGTAAAGCTAATCCATTCATTGTTGTTCCCAACATTCCTATATAATCTGATGTTGTTCTTTCTATTTCATCTTCTTTTTTACCTCTCCAAAAGTTTCCTGCACCTATTACAATTGCCATTTCTGCTTTTGCTTCTAACATTCTTTTTATCTGATTACTTATCTCATCCAAAACAGATATGTCAATTCCCCTTTTTTCTTGTCCTCCAAGCATTTCTCCACTTAGTTTTAACAATACTCTTTTGTATTTTATTTCGGACATATTTGCACTCTCCTTTATTTAAAATTTACTTGTTACATTGTATCATACATTAATATATTTTTGCATCCTTTTTTGAAAAAAATATTATTTTTTAATTTCACATGACGTTCAATCAAGATTCTCCTACAACATAAAAAAAGATGATTTCTGCATTATACAAAAATCATCTTTTTATCTTTTATTATCTTTAATTTTATACATTATAACTTCTTACTTTTCTATATGCATATACAGCAGAACCAACACATACAACGATAAAACCTATTACTGTAATATCTTCTGTAACACCTGTTTTTGGTATTGTATTTTCACTAGTATTTTTGTTGTCTTTATCATTTAATGTTACATTTGTATTTTCCGTATTTCCATCGGTTGTATTATTAGAAGAATTTTCAGTATTATTGTTTGCTGTATTGTTGTCGTCACCATCATCAATTAGTGAATTCAAGTCCAAGTCTTCGTTTGTTGCTTTTACCTTGCTAATTAATGGTAATGCTACCGCACTTATTAATATTATTACACCTAAAACTAATAAAGTCTTTTTTAGTACATTTGACATATCTTTTACCTCTTCTTTCGACATATATTTTTAAATTACCTTTAAATAACTTCTTACATAATTAATTGTACTATTTTTGTCGCACATAGTCAAGCCTTTTTTACAATTTTTTTTATCCTAATGCTACATCTAAAATCATCATTATAACAAAACCTAATATAAGTCCAAGTGTTGACAGATTTTTGTGTTCCTTAACAGATTCTGGTAACAATTCTCTTGCTGCCACTATAATCATTGCTCCTGCTGCAAATGCAAGTAAAAATGGCATTATACTCCTTATATATATTACAAGTATTGCGCCAATTACAGCAGATATTGGTTCCACTAATGCTGACGCTTGCCCTATCATGAAACTCTTAAATCTTGAATAACCTTCTCTTCTTAATGGTAATGCAACTGCTGCTCCTTCCGGAAAATTTTGAATGCCTATTCCAATTGCCAACATAATAGCTCCAATTATTGTCATTCCGTGGAACATTATTTGCAATTCCTCCAAAGGCTACTCCAACTGCCATTCCTTCTGGTATGTTGTGAATAGTTATAGCAGATATTAAAAGTATACTTCTTTTTAAAGATGTTGAACTTTTTAAGTTGTTTTTTGCTTTTAACATCCTGTCTAAGAAACCATCTGATATTAATACAAACATTCCTCCTAGCACAAAGCCAAGTGCTGGTAGCAACCAAGCTATGTAGCCAAGTTCTGCCGATAAATCTATGGCTGGTGCAATTAAAGACCAAAAAGATGCTGCAATCATCACTCCTGCACTAAAACCTAAAATGGTATCTAAAATCTTGCCATTCATTTCTTTAAAAAAACATACAATAAGAGCTCCTAAAGCCGTTACAGCCCACGTAAAGGTCGTAGCTAATATTGCTTGCATAACTGGTGTTAAGCTCTCAAACCAATTCAATCTAAATCACCTCATTCCATATTACATAATATGAAATGAGGTGATTTATGTTGCCTAGTGTGCTGTATGTCATTAAAATAATTTAATATTGTATTTCGTGCAATTATTTACACATTAAATCTAAATAAAACAATATCTCCTTCTTGCATTATATACTCCTTGCCCTCTGAACGCACTAGACCTTTTTCTTTTGCATTACTCATTGAACCCTCTTTTATAAGGTCATCATATGAGACTACTTCTGCTCTTATAAATCCTCTTTCTATGTCTGTATGTATTTTTCCGGCTGCTTGTGGGGCTTTGGTACCTTTCTTTATAGTCCATGCTCTTACCTCTGGCTCACCTGCTGTTAAAAAAGACATTAGTCCTAATAGATTATAACTTTTTTGTATAACTCTATCTAGTCCAGATTCTTTAATTCCCAATGCTTCCATCATTTCTTGTTTGTCCTGTCCTTCTAAGCTTGCAAGCTCTTCTTCTATTTTAACGCAAAGTGGAACAACTTCTGCATTTTCCTGTTCTGCATACTCAATAACTTGTTTTACATATTTGTCATCTTCAATATTTTCAATTTGATGTTCAGAAATATTTGCAATATACAGTATTGGCTTCATTGTAAGTAGAAATGTTTCCTTTAGTAAGCCTATTTCTTCATCTGTAAAATCCAAGGACCTAGCCGGTTTTCCCTGCTCCAGTGTATCTTTTATTTTTTCTAACAAATCTAGTTCTTCTTGAAATTTTTTGTCTGCTTTTATTTTTTTCTTTACGCTTTCAATTTTCTTATCAATTGTTTCAATATCAGCAAAAACAAGCTCTAAATTTATTGTTTCAATATCTCTTATTGGATTAATAGTTCCATCAACATGTGTTATATTACTATCTTCAAAGCATCTTACTACTTCGCAAATTGCATCAACTTCTCTTATATGTGATAAAAACTTATTTCCAAGACCCTCTCCTTTGCTTGCTCCTTTTACTAAGCCAGCAATGTCAACAAATTCTACTATTGCATGTGTTATTTTTTGTGTTTTATACATTTCTGCTAAAACATCTAATCTTTTATCTGGTACTGGTACAACTCCAATATTAGGTTCTATAGTGCAAAAAGGGTAATTTGCACATTCTGCTCCTGCATTTGTAATAGCATTAAACAATGTACTTTTACCAACATTTGGAAGTCCAACTATTCCCATTTTCATATTTATTCACGTTCCTTTCTTAATGCATAAAATGGAGCTTCCAGCCGGAATCGAACCGGCGACCCCAGCCTTACCATGGCTGTGCTCTACCTACTGAGCTATAGAAGCATATTTTGTGCATATATGATATATGCACATTCTATTCTGTTATTTCTTTTGTCGCTTTTTTTCTTATTCTTTGTATTGCATTATCTACTGATTTTACCGGTGCATTTAGTCTTTCTGCAATTTGTACATAGCTTTCGCCTTTTATATATCTATTTAACACTCGCTTTTCAAAATCACTAAGCATTTTGTCTATAGTGCTTTCTACTCTTGCATAATATTCTCTTTTTGTTATAGTCTCAAGTGGGTCTTCTATTGTTTTTGAATCAAATGTATCTATTAACTCTGTGTCATTGTCTTCTCCCTCATAAGCCACCTGATTTAGTGATAAATATGAATTAAGTGGCATGTGTTTTTGCCTATTTGAAGTTTTTATAGCAGTTATCAATTGTCTTTCTATACATAAACCAGCAAATGTTTTAAAAGAGTTTTGTTTGGCTGTATTAAAATTTTTAATAGCTTTAAATAAACCTATTAAGCCTTCCTGTACAATGTCTTCTCTTTCTGCACCTATTATAAAATATCTATTAACCTTTAGATTTACTAGGTTTCTGTATTTGTTAATAAGATACTCTAACGCACATTTATCCCCAGATTTAACAAAATCCACTATTTTTTCGTCATCTATAGTGTCATAATTTAAATTCGAAGAAAAAAACACACTTTTTTTATTCATATTTTTCTGCACCCTCCTGAAGTTTTCCTCTATGAGAGTATTATAAGGCACAAACTTCTTTAATGTCAATAGAAAGTTTACAAATCCTCTGTAATTTGTTATAATTTTCTCAAAAGTTTTTAAAGTATATGGAGTGATTTAAAATGGCCTTTGATGGTTTAGTTACCAAAAGTGTTGTATATGAATTAAATAATTCTTTAGTTGGTGGAAAGATAGATAAAATTTTTTGCCCATCTTCTGATGAGGTTTTAATTGGTGTTTATGTAAGTGGTATAAAATATGCACTTAATATAAATATTTCCTCTGCTAATTATAGAATTAACTTAACAACAAATACAAAGCCTAATCCTCTTGTTGCCTCTAACTTCTGTATGGTTTTAAGAAAGTATTTGTTAAACACTAGGATTTCTCGAATTTATTCTTTAGGCTTAGAAAGAGTTGTTGTTATTGAATTTGAAGATTTAGATATGTCTGATAATTTTACAACCAAAAAACTAATAGTTGAACTTATGGGAAAACATAGCAACGTCATTTTGCTTGATGATTGTGATATTATAATAAATAGTTTAAGACATTTATCTACTTCTAATGGTTCAAATAGAGATATATTGCCTAAATTTAAATATCTATTTCCTACTTCTAATAAGCTAGATTTATTGTCTTATAATAATTTTGATGACTTTGAGGAATTATTTAATGATAAAAATAACGATTTACCGACTTGCTTTTCTGCTATGTTTACTGGAATTAGTAGAAATTTTATTGAACATTGTTGCACTCTATTAAATATTCCTTGTGAAATAAATAGCCAAAATTTATTTATTATATACAATTATATTTGTAATTTAATAAATAATCTAAATTCAAATAATATTATATGTGCATTGTATGATAAAGATTTCTATCTAGAGAATGGAAGTAAAGAAGGCAATTTGTCTATTAATTTCTTTTTGGACGACTTTTACACCAGAAAAGAAGATGCGGAAAACTTTAAAAATTTTAAGAATAATATATTAAAACTATTACTTAACAATATAAAAAAGCTACAAATAAAATTGCAAAATATTAATTTAAAGCTAAAAGAATGCAATGAGATGAATACTTATAAATTATACGGCGAATTAATTATAAGCAATTTATATCGTATAAACAATTATAATATTAATAGTGTTGACTTAGAAAATTATTATGAAGGGAACAAAATAATAACAATTCCTTTGGATAGTTCAATTTCGCCAAGTGAAAATGCTAAAAGGTTTTTTAAAAAATATAACAAGTTAAAATCGACTTACGAAATTGTAACTAAGCAAAAATTTGAAATTGAGCAAGAAATTGAGTACATAGAAAGCGTTATTTATTCTGTAAATAATGCACTCTCAATTGAAGAATTAAATGATGTGTATGATGAAATTTCTGGTATACTTGTAAAACCTTCTAAAGTAAAAAATACTTCTAACAAAAAAAAGAATTTTGAAGTAATAAAATATGCAATAGATGAATTTACCATTTTTGTTGGAAAAAACAATTTACAAAATGAATATATTACTCATAAATTAGCTAACTCAAATGACTACTGGTTTCATGTTAAAGATAGTCATGGAAGTCATTTAATATTAAAGACTGATGGAAAAATGCCTCCACAAGAAGTTATAAATAAGTGTGCTGCCATAGCTGCATATTACAGTAAGTCTAAATATTCATCTAATGTACCTGTTGATTATACTTTGAAGAAAAACGTAAAAAAAATGCCTAAAGCAAAGCCTGGCATGGTTATTTATACTAATTATAAAACTGTTAATGTAATACCTACTAAAATATAATATCGGAGATGAGGAAAATTCATTCCTCACCTCCTTCTTTTTTCTTGGGGTAACAGCTTTATGTTACCCCAAGTCAACGATCGCCCTGACCTTCACAAGGCGATCGTTGACTGCGATCACCAGCAATTGCCGTACTGTTGCTGGTGATCGCATTGCCCTAATCACTGCACAGAGCAGATCTGCTCTGTGCAACGATTCCTCTCTGCTCTCCCCGGATACGGAGAGAGTCAAAAAGTTTTCCTCCTGGAGAGCAACAAACTCTCCAAGTTTGACCAGTCGCCAAAGCTGGTCAAATATTTTAACTTTTTCGCTTTGAGGCATATTGCCTCCTTTCTAAGGATTAACTGCGCGAAATACAAGTTAATCCTTTGCCCGTTAAGGGACTTTTTGTTGGATTCTTATTATACATCATTTTCTTATTTATGTCAAGTGTTCATTACTTTATACTCTATTTCTTCCATATGTGGGAACATTTCTTTTACTCTTTTAAATGTAAGCATTGCATGGGCAGGTTGCGGATTTTTTTCTGCTTTGCTCAATAGTTTTTGTGTGTAGCAGTTTTCAGCTGTTTTAAATATTAGGTATCTGTTACGTACATAAGTATAGTAAATTTGATATCCATTTTCTAGGTTTTCGTAAAATTCTTTAAATGTATATTTACCTTCCATATCTCTTCTCATTTCCTTTTTATTTAATCATTTTATTAAATTCTTCTTCTGTTAGAATTGTTATTCCAAGCTCTTTTGCTTTTTTTAACTTACTTCCTGCATCTTCCCCTGCTAAAACATAATCTGTTTTTTTAGAGACACTGCTTGAAGTTTTTCCACCAAACTTTTCTATTACTTCGCTTGCCTCTTCTCTAGAAAATTTTTCTAAAGCACCTGTTAAAACAAAAATTTTTCCATCGAACCTATTATCTGTGCCATGTTCCTGTTTCAGCTGCATATTTACTCCTGCTTGTTTTAGTCTATTTATTAAGTCTATACTTTGTTCTTGTTTAAAGAAATTATATATACTCTCTGCTGTTATTAACCCGACATCTTGTTTCTGTTTTAGTTCTTCTAGTTCAGCATCTATTAAATTATCCATTGTTGTATATTCTTTAGCCAAGCTTTTCGCAAGCTTTACTCCTACATGTCTAATACCTAAAGAAGTTATTACTCTATATAAATCTCTTGTTTTGCTTTCTTCTATTGAATCTATCAAATTTTGTGCAAATTTCTTTCCATCTTTTTTTAATGATTTCAAATCTTCTAACGTTAGTTTATATAAATCAGCAATATTTTCTATTAACTTTCTACTTATTAATTCATCTATTATCGCATCTCCTAAACCTTTTATATCCATTGCATCTTTTGATACAAAATGTAATATTCCTCTGTACAATTTTGCAGGGCATTCAACACCTATACAACGTATAACTGCTTCTCCTTCTTCTCTTACAGCATTTGCACCACATACAGGGCAAGTCTTAGGCATTTCAAATTGTTTTTCTTCTCCTGTTCTTCTACTTTTTACCACTTCTACAATTTCTGGTATAACATCCCCTGCTTTTTGAATTATTACAGTATCTCCTATTCTTATATCTTTCTCTTTTATAAAGTCCTCGTTGTGTAATGTAGTTTTAGAAATATTTGAGCCAGCTACATTTACTGTGTCTAAAATTGCCATTGGCGTTATTGCACCTGTTCTGCCAACCTGGCATATTATATCTTTAACTCTTGTTTCTTTTTTTTCTGGCGGATATTTATACGCTACTGCCCACTTTGGTGTTTTATATGTTGTTCCTATTTTTTCCCTTAACTCTAAATTATTTACCTTAACAACTGCTCCATCTATTCCAAAGGTCAAACTTTCTCTGTCCTTACCTATTTTTTCTATAGCCTTAATTACTTCATTTATATTTTTGCATAATATTTTTACTGGATTTACATTAAATCCTATTTTTTCAAGATATTCTAGTCCTTGATAATGTGTAGTTATAGTTTTATCTTCCGTCTCTTGAATATTAAAAATATATATGTCTAAAGGTCTTTGTGCAGTTATTTTGCTATCCAACTGTCTAAGTGAACCAGCAGCCGCATTTCTTGCATTTGCAAATCTTTCTTCCTCGTCTGCCATTCTTGCTTCATTTAACTCATCAAACTCATTTTTTCCTATAAAAATTTCTCCACGCACAATTATATTTATAGGTTCTTTTAATTTATGTGGTATACTTCTTACTGTTTTCAAATTATCTGTAACATCCTCGCCTACAAGACCATTTCCTCTTGTTGCCCCTTGTACAAAAATTCCATTTTTATATTCTAGTGCAGTAGATAATCCATCAATTTTTGTTTCTACAACATATTCCAATGGTAAATTATATTCTTCTGCCAACTTTTGCATTCTTGTATCAAATTCTCTGACTTCTTCAAAAGAAAAAACATCTTGTAAACTTTGAAGTGGAACTTTATGTGTTACTTTTTTAAACCCTTTTTTTATAGGACTTGTCCCAACTTTTTGTGTTGGAGAATCAGTAGTTATAAGCTGTGGATATTCCTCTTCAATTTGTTTTAATTCTTTCATTAATGTATCAAAATCAAAATCGCTTATAACCTGTTCATCTTCGTAATATTTTATAGTATAATATTCAATTTTAGGCTTTAATTCATTAATCCTTTCTTTTGCTTCTTGTAATGTCATTTCAATAAATCCTTTCCATTTTTAATATAGTCCCAACCTGAAAAGATTGTAGCTATAACACATATAATCATCATTAATGTTACTATTAAATTTATTGCGAAATTGTATCCTGTTAAAGAATTCGTAAATATTGCTCCAAATGGATTAGTATCAATAAATGCCAATATAATTGCAATCATTTGTGTAACCGTTTTTAATTTTCCCCATATACTTGCTGCAACAACTTCCCCCTTTTTTTCTACCGCAATCAATCTATATCCAGACACTATAAATTCTCTCATTATTATTATTGCTGGTATCCAAGAAGGTATTTTAGAATGTTCAACTAATATTATCATTGAAACAATTACCAATATTTTGTCTGCTATTGGGTCTAAAAATTTTCCAAATGTTGTTATTTGGTTTGTTGATCGTGCTATGTAACCATCTAATTTATCTGTAATAGATGCTATGATAAAAATTATATCTATTATGAACATATTAATAGGTATTCCTAATATTGTTCCTTGCATATTTATAAGTGAAATTATTAATATTACAAATACCAAAATAACTCTAAATACTGTTAACTTATTGGGTAAATTCATCTATATCTCTCCTCTTTGTTTTTTTCTATTATATATAAATTCTAAAAAAAAATAAATAGTATTTACGATTTTTTATAACATTTTTATTTTTACTATTTCTATAATATCCAAGATGTATTCACTTATTACAGGAAGATTTAGAGCAACTATTTTTTGTAAGACTACTAATAATATAGCTGTTAATATAGTAAAACCTATTCCTGTACCAATGCCTTTGATAATTCCAGACCAAAAATTTCTAAAGAAAAACTTTTTCCTGTTACCTAAAAGTTCTATTAATTCTAATATATTATTTTGAGATAATGTATAATTTATTTTATCTAATCTTTTTATTAATTCCTTTTCCTCTTTTTTCTTTTCAAACATAAAATCCACCCATTATTAGAGTGGATTTTTTTTGCTTTTTTATTCAATTTTACTAATTAAATTTATTCTTTATTATTTTTTACTAATAAATCTAATTTTTTTATTAGTTCTTGTAATTTTTTCATATCTTTTCCAATCATTTCCCAATCATTACTATTATTAGATTTTTCT
This sequence comes from Clostridiales bacterium, assembly GCA_003534295.1. Classification (GTDB taxonomy): domain Bacteria; phylum Bacillota; class Clostridia; order TANB77; family CAG-508; genus DNVW01. The sequence goes on along the minus strand of DPDV01000013.1, from coordinate 114,450 downwards.
AAATTTTCATTTGCCTTTATTATTGCTTTTATTGTTTCTTCTATAGTTTCTGTACTTTCTATTTCTATGTCAAAAGCTGATTGAGATAACAAATTATTTATTGCCTCTTCTATATTATTTCCTATAGCAAATTTATTTCCTGATGCAACAACTACTTTTTTTAATAATGGTAAAGAATTGTCTTCATTGGTATATTGCTGATAAATTGATTGCACATATAATAATGTATTTTCAATTGGAACAACTATAGTATTTTTTGTTATTTTTGTCCCTGTAACCTTAAGTTTTTCTATTTCTCTATATATGTTTTCATCTTGTTCTGTTAATGAATTTAATTGCATTGTTCCTATTGCATTACTATCTGAAGCATATTTGTATATCGTTAATTTTGGTGTTCCATTTTCATATGTTCCTACTGTATATGATATTATATTCTGTTTTTTATATGGTGTATATGGAATTACTAAACCTAGCTGTGCATTTTCCGAATCAATAGTCTTTACCATTGTATAATATGGCTCTATTTCCGTTCCCGTCTTTGAAGTTGTCTTTCCTGTAACATTTGTTGCTATTTGCCATATATCATCTCCTCTATATAAAACATCAGGCTGTATATTATGATATCTCGTGATTATATTTGCTTGAATTTTATACAAAAATTTTGGATATATAAATTGATTTTTTATATCTTCTTCAATTTGTTCATCTTTGTCTACAAATAAACTTGGATATATATTTCTATATGACATTATTATAGGATCTGCTCTATCTGTAATATAAAACTTTGTTGTTCCATCATATGCATCTATTAAAACCTTAACAGAATTTCTTATATAATTTATATCTAGCTTTGTTAATAAATCTGTTTGAATTGTAGACATTTGAGAATATGGATATTCACTAGAAGTAGTATATGCATCTATTACCCAAACCAATTTTCCTTCCTTATTTACTACCAAATATGGTTCTTCGTCATATAATAAGTATGGCATTAACGTTTTAGCTCTTTTTATAACATTTCTGTTTGTTAATATTTTGCTCTCTTTTGTTGTATTTGTTGAAAGAGCTAATCCAATATTTCCCTCTTTTATTCCTAATATAAATCTATCAATAAAATTAAGTTGAAGTCCTGCATTTCCATCGTAAGTTTTTTTTGCATTTTCAGCCGTATTAGAATTTAACTTTGGATAATCAAATTCTTCTCCATTTTTATTGTTCGTTACTACTGGTTCATTTGTCTGTAATCCGTAGTAAATTCTTGGTTCTGTTATCTTTATTACTTCATTGCTTTCAAAATCTTTTTGAAGATTTATTATTTCCCCTTCTTCATTGATTTTATTAGCTGCTGTAACTATTATCCCATATCCATGTGTATACTCATACATTTTATCGTTGTATGTACCAATGCTTTCTGATATTTCTCTAGGTGTTATATATGCTAATGATAATTTACCATTTAAATTAACTTTTGCAATATTACTGTTTCTATATGAATAATATCCTTTTGCTGTTTGTAACATATTTAAGTTCTTTAATACATTTTCCTTACTTGTTATTGTAATATTATTAATTACTTCTTGATTTTCTTCTTTTATTTTTGCACTTAATGTTTCATTATTAGCTATTGTTTTTTCTTCTATTTCTATGCCATAAGCCTTTTTGGTAAATTCTATATTCTTACTTATATAGTATTTTTCTTTGTCTAGCTCATTTGATTTTACAAGAAAAGTTTGGGTTATTATTAATACTATTAGTAATCCTATTAAATATACTGGAACTGCTGTTATACTTTTTATTACATTTTTAACTTTTCCCTTTTTGAAGAATATAACTGCCAAAATTATTGAAATTACCATTACTACTGTTAATACTTTGTATCCCCAAAGTTTTATTGTTACATCTGTAAAACCAGATCCATATATTGAATATGCTGTTTCTCCTTTTAATGTTAAAAATTTATTTGTTCCCATATCTTGTATTCCTACATATGTTAGGATTGATAATAATATAACTATTACAATAGTGTGAAAAACCAATTGTTTTGTAAAATGGTTATTCTTCAATATTTCTCTATTTATTCCATCAAAAAACATATTAAATGAAATTATGTAATACAATATGGTATATATTGTTAACCCTACTATGAGAAGCATTATATATATAAGCATAAATTCTATAAATGGTTTTTTAAACATGAAGTAACTGATATCATATCCAAATATCGGGTCCTCAATTTCAAAAGATGCACTATTAAAACATAGCATTATTTTTTTTAGCATTATATTTGTTGTAAAAGTACTTATTATTATTGAGCTTATAACTGCAATGGATTTATTTATTAACTTCGGCATTGGCTTTTTATCATCATCAAAAAAAGCTTTTAATCCTTTTTTTATTTTTAAATTTGTAAAATATATTAATAGAAATAATATTATAAAGTTTGCACTAAAGGCTATAGCCGTATATTTTATATTTTTCCAAAATATTTCTACATATTCTTCCCCTATTTCTAGTACTTCCAGATATTTACCTCTAAATAATACATAGCCAATTAAAATTGTCAATAATATAAATGCTAGTACAATTATAATTCTTTTGTTATCCTTTTTGGTTGTTATTTTTGTCATTTTAATCTCATTCCTTTCTAAGCTTATCTTCTATTGCTTATTTGGCTATATTAATACATTTACAAAATCGTTGCTGTTAAATATTTCCATATCGTCTATTTGCTCGCCAATTCCAATAAATTTTACCGGCACCTTGTTTTCAGCAACAATTCCTATAACCACTCCGCCTTTAGCTGTTCCATCTAATTTTGTAAGTACTAGTCCTGTTATATTTACTGTCTCTTTAAATGCTGTTACTTGTGATATTGCATTTTGCCCTGTTGTAGCATCTAAAACCATTAAAACTTCCTTAGAAGCTTCTGGTAATTCCTTGTCTATTACTTTTTTTATTTTTACAAGCTCGTCCATTAAATATTTCTTGTTGTGCAATCTTCCTGCTGTATCACATATTAAGACATCTGCTTGTTTCTCTTTTGCTATCTTTACAGCATCGTAAACAACTGCTGCTGGATCTGTTCCCTCTTCTCTTTTTACTATGTCACATCCTGCTCTATTGGCCCATATTTCAAGTTGCTCTACTGCTGCTGCTCTAAAGGTATCTGCTGCTGCAACAACTACCTTTTTGCCATCCTGCTTTAGTCTGTTAGCTATTTTCCCTATAGAAGTAGTTTTGCCAACACCATTTACGCCTACTACTAATATCACAGATGGAGTTGTTTCTAACTTTAAAGTATTGTCCACTTCTTCTAATACATTTTTAATTTCATCTCTTAGAGCTTGCCTTACAGCTTGCTCGTCTTCTATCTTTTCTTTTTTTATTTTATTTCTCAAATTTGTTATAATTTTGGTAGAAGTTTCTACTCCAACATCAGACATTATCAATGCCTCTTCTAATTCATCTAAAAGTTCCTCATCTACTTTTCTAAAATTGCTAAATACATTATTTAGTTTTTCATCAAATGAACTTTTAGTTTTACTTAACCCTTGTTTTAATTTATCAAAAAAACCCATATTTCCTCCATAATTTCATATTATTTTATCAATAGTTAGTATAGCACATTTCCTATGATATATCAATAACAAAGCTCAAACAATTAAAGGACCTTTTTAATATAAAAAAAATTTTTGACAATAGAATTATAAAAATAATATAAATCCCATAAACACCACCTCTTGTACAGGTATAGGACAAGTATGTTCATCGGTATATAGAAGTAGCACCAAAAAAAATCAATCTTTTTAGATTGATTTAATCATTAGCGTTACATTTGTGCAACGATTTTACTTAATGGAGCGATGACATGGGTCATTTGCGAAAAAAAAGAAGGATTGTATTTTCCATTTTCTAAGCACACTATTGTTTCTCTTCTAACATTTACTAGTTCAGCCAATTCAGATTGCTTCATTCCTACTTTTTCACGATAATCTTTTATTTTAGTTGTAAATTTCATTTTAGCATCCCTTTTTATCAATTATACAAAATAATATAACTCTAATAATTGAATTTAAAATAAGACCCCCCATCAACATATATCCAATTATCTCTGATGATATTTTAAATCTTAAGATTGCTGATAGAAAGCCAATACCTACAATTAATGCTGTTGTAATTTTAAAACAAATTGAATCACATTTTCTTAAATTTGTAATTTCCATTTCATCATTAACTTCTTTTTTATATCTTGCCATACGAATAAATAATGAGATAAAAAGAAAAAATGCAAATATTCCTATAGTATTCTGAATAGTCACATAATATTCGTGCCAATCATTTATCAAAAAAATGGTATTCAAATCAAAGTTACTATTTTTAGATTTTGGATTTTTTATTAATTTTAATTTTATACATTACATCATCAGCAATATCAATTAAATGTTCTACAGATTTATAATTACCTTTTAAATCTGATGAAAATTCTATAATTCTATATTTATACTAGTGCATTTATGTTTTTCTTTATTATAAATATTACTATACTTATAACTACTTTAATATAGGTAAATTTTTATCAAAATTTCCATAGTTTTTCATAGGCTTTGAATCATACATACCAATTACTATATTATCTTCATAATATTCATTAGTACTTTCTCTTTCCTTTATTCCCATACCAAAATACTTATAAAAAGCACCATTTTTATAATATATCTCATATGTAGGATCAGCAAAATAATAAACACCATCAATCTTAATAATAGACCAGGAATGCCCAATAGAAGCCCCTTTAGCTTGACCAATAGCAATAGTACTTTCAATACCAACTTGTGTTAATAATTGATTGTAAGTATAAGCAAAAGAGTGACATATACCACTATGATTAACATAAACATAATAAGATTCAGTATTTTTAAAATCATTTAAAGAATTATAATTATAAGAAATAGCTTTAGATAAATTATGATATATAATTTGAGCCTTCTTACTATCAGATAAATTCTCAGTAACACCATTCAAAAACTTATTAGCTTCTTTTTCAAAATTACTAATTAACTTATCATGTTCAGTCTTAGAGTTAGAAGAATAACTCCAATTTATAGTTTTACTATCCTTATCATAAACCTTGGAAAAATCATAAATACCATCAGCAAAGAATACAGGAAATTGATAATCTAATATTGAAAAAAGAAAATCAGCATAATTTTTATTAGGACATTTAATACTTGTCTTATAATTCAAGAAAGCATCAACAAATTCGAAGTTTAGCAATTTCATTTTTAGATTTGGACCTTTCTTTTTGAGCAATCAATTTTTTCTTAATATTCTTTTTAGTTATCTTACGAGATCTAGGGGATAAAATATACTTTTCTCTAAGTATTTGACCAACTTCAGGAGTAGATAAAAATATGTTTTCTCTTTCTGCCAAATATTCAGCAAATTGGGTGTAAGTACAATCAAAGTATTTAGAGGTATATAAAGTCTCAATTTCGTTTTTTAATTCATCTGTTAAAGCATGCTTGGGTTTTCTACCTCTATTACCATGAACAAAGAAGGACTTGCCAAATTTCTTGTATCCGGCAATTAATCTGTTGACTTGTCTAATACTTTTTAATTTTAGCTTTATTCTAGCACGTTCTTTGTTACCATTAGTTTCTACTAGTTTTTTAATAACTTCATATTTTTCTTTTTCTTTCAATGAGAGTTCCACCTTTCGCATATTGTCCTCCTTAATTTTAAATGATGCCCTTATTATATCATTTAAGAGAACAAGTATTTTTGGGTCGGGACATTTTCTCATTTCTTTACTTAAGACATTATCACATTTCTTTCATATATACTAAATTTTAATTTTTCTGTCAATTGACACTTTTAGTTTTAAAATATATAATTATGTATATAAAGCTATTTGAAAGGATGTTTATAAATGAAAGAAGAATTTATTGAATTATTAAAAAGTACTAATAGAGATGGCATTGATAAATTATTAGCCTGGATAGAAAAGTCTGACTTTTATAAAGCTCCTGCTAGCACCAGATTTCATGGGAGTTATGAAGGTGGACTTTTAGAGCACAGTTTAAATGTTTATAAAGTGTTAAAGCAAAAACTAAAACAATTTCCCTATGCAGATTTATTAAATATTAAAGAAGATACAATTATAATTATTACTTTACTTCATGATTTATGCAAAGCAAATTATTATTGTGTAGAAATGAGAAACAAAAAAAATGAAGACGGTATATGGGTAAAGGAACCTTATTATTCTATCAATGATACTATTCCATATGGCCACGGAGAAAAGTCTGTTATGATGATTAGCACATTTATTAATCTAAGTATGGAAGAAATGTATGCAATAAGATGGCACATGGGTTTTAGTGAACCCAAAGAATTACATAATACCCTTAGTCTAGTATTGGAAAAATATCCATTAGTTATGGCATTACATGAAGCTGATTTAGAAGCCACCTATATATTGGAAAATAGAGGTCTAAAATGAAATTAACATATACCATACAACCTAATGACAATTTTTTTAATGTAAAAGAATTATTAAAATTAAAGTTTCAAATTTCAGATAGATTATTAGTCAAACTAAAAAAAAATAAAAAAATTTGGCTAAATAGTACCCCTACATTTGTAGATTCGAGGTTAAAGCCTTTTGATATTGTTGAAATTCTTATTGATTTTGAAGAAAAAAGTGAAAATATAATACCAACACAGATAGATTTAAATATCATATATGAAGATGAATATTATATAGTTATAAACAAGCCTTCTGGTATTGCTATACATCCTTCAATATTGCATTACACAGATAGTTTAGCAAATGGTGTAAAGTTTTACTTTGAACAGAAAAATATTAAGAAAAAAATAAGACCTATTAATAGATTAGATAAAGATACTTCTGGAATTGTTATATTTGCCAAAAACGAGTACATTCAGGAATTTCTTGTTAAAGAAATGAAAAAAAACACTTTTTTCAAAGAATATATTGCTGTTTGTGAAGGAATATTTGAAAGTAAAATCGGAACAATTAATTTACCTATTGGTAGAAAAGAAAATAGTATTATAGAAAGATGTGTGTGTTCAGATGGAGATATAGCCATAACGCATTACAATGTATTAAAATCATTAAAAAATACTTCTGTAGTACATGTTACTTTGGAAACAGGTAGAACTCATCAAATACGTGTTCATTTATCTAATATTGGTCATCCAATATTAGGCGATACGTTATATGGCAATCCTTCTTCAGTAATAAATAGACAAGCATTACATGCATATAAAGTTAAATTTATACATCCAATTACAGGTTTAAATGTAGAATATATAGCCACTATACCTTCTGATATTAAATCAATTATCAAATAAATACTAGGACATAAAATCCTAGTATTTAAATAATGGCAAATCTATAAGCCGGGTTCTGTCTAGAATAGTCATTTATCTAGTACATATATTGCTATATGCATCATGCCACCAAATTAAGAAGACGACGAGCAGTCTTAACCTTCTTGTCTCGGTGTTGCTCCAAATGGGGTTTACACTGACCAAATATGTCACCATATTTGCGGTGAGCTCTTACCTCGCCTTTTCACACTTACCACTATAAGTGGCGTTTATTTTCTGTTGCACTTTCCTTAAGGTTACCCTCACTGGACGTTATCCAGCATTATTGCTCTATGGAGCCCGGACTTTCCTCGTACGCTACCTTTCGGTCTTGCTATACGCGACTATTCAATTTACCACTCTTTAATTATACTATAAATTGATGTATAAATCAACCTAAATGTCATATAATTCCTGCATTATCATTTTATAGTTAATAAAAAAAATGTCTTGATCTTTTAAATCTATCGCTTTTTTTTCTTCTTTTAATAAAACATATGCTTTATTTATATTTGATTGATTTGCTGGCTGTGCACTTACATTGTTTATTACATTTCCAAAACTTTCGTCTGCCTTATTTATACTATTCAATGCCATATCCCAATTATTCTCTGTTACATATACATATGCTTGTATTATATTCTTTTTGGTATCAATTATGTTTATCTGAAGATTATCATTAGTATAACTCTTACTATAATCTCCTAATTTAATATACATCTCTGCTATATTTTGCATTGACGCTATTTTATTTTCTGCTTTTATGCTTTTGGTAGTGTCATTTAATGTGCTTGAAAATTCCAAAGTTTTAGTGTTCCCTTTTTCTAAAGAATTTAAATCTATAAATAAGGAATTCCACGTGCTATATATCTTTTCAATTTCATATTTCATATTATTCCAATCAATTTTCTGGTTGATATCACTTAAAAGTATGCTATTAGGCACCATTATTATACTTGAGTTTCCCTGATTACTGGCATTGCTATTATTATCATTCATATTATCAGATTCACTTTCATTAGAAGACTTTTCTACACTGTCATTATTTCGCTTTGTTTCTTGTGAGCTTTCTCCATTTGTAGAACCTTGTTTTTTATTTTCCTCAATTAATGTATTTGTTTGTGAACTTTGAGCTCCCTGTTTTTTTTCTATTTTATAATTTGAATATGAAATATTATTAAATCCATTTAACATAGAAATTAAATCTTTTTCTAAATAACTTATTTGATCTCGTATTTTACTTTTTAGTTTTTCATCATCATTTTTATTATTGCAACCGGTAAGAATAAATAAACATATAATTAATAAAAAAAATATTTTTTGCATATAATAAATATTAATATTATTTTTTTTCATAATTTCCCCCTTATACTGTGTACTTATTATTTCCAAAGAACTTACATTTATTCTAAATATACATACAAAAAATGGAGGTTAATTTGATGGAGAGTATTGTTAAATTATACAGTGATAAGCCTGGTGAAATTTCAAGTTTTTTAAATAAATTTTTTACTACATCTGAATTTAAAATAAGTGACGAATTATTGTGGGAAAATCATTATAAAAATCCTACTGAAATAGCAGATATAATTGGTACTTTTATAGAAAATAATGATAAATATAAAATAAATATGTGGATTAGTTTAGATAAAGATTTTTTTATAAATATAAATGACTATAATGCAGATAAAATAATAAGATACCTTTATGAAAGGTATCCTTGGTAAAATATTATTCACTTTTCTTTTCACGTGTCATTAGCCTTTTTACTGCTTCCTTTGGTTCTAAATTGTTATAAAGTATATCGTAAACTGTGTTTACAATTGGCATTTCTATATTATATTTTTTAGAAAGTTTATAAGTCACTTCAATATTATCAAAACTTTCTACTACCATTCCTATTTCTTCTCTTGTTTCTTCCACTGATAGGCCCTTACCAATACATCTTCCTGCTCTTCTATTTCTACTATGTTCACTTAGGCATGTAACTATTAAGTCTCCTAAACCAGATAATCCATAAAATGTATTATGGTTACCTCCCATAGCTACACCAAGTCTTGAAATTTCTGTTAAACCTCTTGTTATTAAAGCAGCAAATGTATTATCGCCAAGTTGTAATTCTGCTGCTATACCGGCACAGAATGCCATAATATTTTTTAACGCTCCACCAAGTTCAACACCTTTTACATCTGTTGAAGTATAAATTCTTAAATGTTCATCCATTAGGGCATCTTGTACATTATATAAAACATCTATATACTTTGATGCTATAACTATTGCTGTTGGTATACCTGTAGAAACTTCTTCTGCGTGGCTTGGTCCAGAAAAAACTCCTATTTTTACATTTGGCATCTCATCATTTGCCACTTCACTTAATGTGTATAATGTTGATGATTCAAAGCCTTTAGAACAAATTATTACCGGCTGATTTGTAATATATTGCTTATATTTTTTCATTGTTTCTCTTGTATATTTAGATGGTGTTACATGAAAGATAATTTCGCTTTCCTTTATTGCTTCTTCCAAACTAGTTGTACATTTAATACTTTGTGGTATTGTAACATTTGGCAAATATTTAGTTCTTCGATTTTTGTTTATTTCTGCACATTCCTCATCAGAATGTGCCCACATAATAACTTTGTTACCAGTATTGGCTGCATGAATTCCAATAGCTACTCCCCAACTTCCACTACCTATAATACATATTTTTTTCATTAGCATTTTTCTCCTTTATTTTTTAAAGCTTATTTTATTTTCTGTTCCATTTAATAGCCTTTTTACATTTTCTCTATGATTAAATACTACAAGAACAGCTATTATAATGCTAAATACAAAATAACTTCCTTCTACTATATAATTGCTTTTTATAAATAAAACTAGTATAGGAAATAATATCGCAGCACTTATTGAACCTAGTGAAACCATTCTTGTTAGTGCTATTAATACTAGTCCAAAAACTAAACAAATAAGTCCTATTTGCCAATTTGTTGTTAGTAATACACCTACTGCCGTAGCCACTCCTTTGCCACCTTTAAATTTAAAAAATACTGGAAATGTATGTCCTATAATTACTAATATTCCTGCGAGTTGTATTAGTAATGGAGTGCTTGCACCTTTAGCAATTTTTCCAATTAGTAATGCTAGTAATATAGCAACAACTCCTTTTAATATATCACAAACTAATGTAATTGCAGCAGCAGCTTTTCCAACAGTTCTTAACATATTGGTAGTACCTGCATTTCCACTTCCCTTTTCTCTTACATCAAATCCTGCTACCCTTTTACTTATTATAACTGAAAAATTAATACTTCCTATTAAATATGCTATAATTGCTATTATTATATATGGCATCATAATAATTTCCTCCTTTTATAAATCTTTTTCATTTTTTTCTCTTACTATTATTCTTACTGGTGTTCCCACTAAACCAAATTCTTTTCTTAATTGATTTATTAGATATCTTTCATAAGAAAAGTGGAATAGTTCTTTGTCATTTACAAATACTACAAATGTTGGTGGCTTTGTTGAAGCTTGTGTCATATAAAATATTTTTAGCCTTTTTCCTTTATCTGTAGGTGGTTGCACTATTGAAATTGCTTCATTCAATACCTGATTTAGCACAGATGTCTGAACTCTCAAGGCGTTTTGGCTTGCTACACTATTAATAAGTTCATATAGTTTATGTACTCTTTGTCCTGTTTTAGCTGAAATAAATAGTATTGGAGCATATTGCAAATATGATAATTTGTTATATACATCTTTTTTGTATTTTTCTAAAGTTCCATTTTCCTTTTCATATTCATCCCATTTATTTACAACAATTATTATGCCCTTGCCAGCTTCATGTGCTTCACCTGCAATCTTTGCATCTTGGTCTGTCACTCCTTCTGTTGCATCTAACATTAATATGCAGACATCTGCACGCTCAACTGCCAACAAACTTCTAATTACACTGTATTTTTCTATATTTTCATTTACTTTGCTCTTTTTTCTTATACCCGCTGTATCAATAAATACATATTTTCCAAATTCATTTTCAAATTTCGAATCAGTAGCATCTCTAGTAGTACCTGCTATGTCACTTACAATTACTCTATTTTCACCTAATATCTTATTTACCAATGAAGATTTGCCCACATTTGGTCTACCTATAATTGCAACTTTTATTGTTAATTCATCATCATTTTCTGTTATATCATTTGGCAATTTATCGTAAATTGCATCTAATACATCTCCAATTCCTAATGCATTAACAGCAGAAACTCTATATGGATCACCTAAGCCCAAGTTATAGAATTCATAAATTTCGTTAGGCATTTTTCCAAAACTATCTGCTTTATTACATACAAGTATAATTGGTTTACGTGATTTTTTTAACATTAGAGCTATGTCTAAATCGTCTGGTGTAACCCCTTGCTTCATATCCGTTAAAAATATTATAACATCTGCTACTTCTATTGCAATTTCTACTTGCTTTCTCATTTGAGATAATATTATATCATTAGACTTTGGCTCTATTCCTCCTGTATCAATTAACGTAAACTGTTTATCTCTCCATTCAGTTTCAGCATAAACTCTATCTCTTGTAACCCCAGGAGTATCTTCTACTATAGATAATTTTTTTCCTATTATATAATTAAAAAAAGTTGATTTTCCAACATTTGGTCTTCCTACTATTGCAACTGTTGGCTTTGCCATCTCTTTCACCCCTTACTTTTTACCTTATAATTTTACTATATTAAAGCAAAAATATCAAGCATTTTTGCATAACGAAAATAACTGTTGACTTTCTAAAAATCAACAGTTTAAAAAATACATATCAATTAGCATTTACAAATTATTTTGTTTCTGTGTTTTGTGCTATTGCTTCTTTTCCATTATAATACCCGCAATTTGGACAAACTCTATGTTGCATAATAAGTTCATGGCAATGTGTACATGCTACTAAATTTTTATTTTCTAATTTCCATGTAGATCTTTTTAAATGTGTTCTTGCTTTTGACCATCTTCTTTTTGGTTGTGCCATATTAATTCCCTCCTCGTAAGTGATATCTATATTATTTATAATAGTATCTAAATAATTTTGCTACCATAAAATTATACTAATTTTTTATTATTTTGTCAATACAAACTGTTTTATTTATTTTATTATTTTTTTCATTAGCAAATCTTCTTCATTTAATTCAAATTTATATTCTTCAAATGGATTTTTATTTATAAATATTTTGTCAGCTTTAAGCTTGTATATAAGTTCTGTTGCTTTTTTAGAATCTTTAGTAAAGATTGCCACAGTATTACGGAATGTTATTTCATTTATTTTACTAATTACTTCTTCTAGGTTAGTTTCATTATAATATTCAATACCAAAATTATTTATATATGCAATTTTATCTAATTGTACCAAAATGTTTTTAAAGTCACTACTATCTGCATATACAGATATATATCCATATGGATTATAAACTACGTCTTTATAAAATCTGGTTTTAAATTTTTTGTATTCGTACTTATCTCCCACAAATATTGCAATATCAAACATATTTTGATTTGAATATATTTTATTTATGTCATCGCAAATTTCTATATTAGTATTATATTTATTTTTTTTCAATTCTTGCGTAATTATTTCTACAATGCAATTGTTAATACTCAAATTTAGGTTTGGAACAAGTGTTATATTGTTATGGGTATATAGAACTTTAATTATAGATTCTATTGTTATTTCAACACTACCATCATAAATTATAGCAATATTACCATATCCATCCATACTTTGATTTTTTATGTCTTGAATAGTTAATTGTGGATTATAATTTAAATAGCTGTTTATGCTTTCCTTTATTTTGTCTAAATCTTCTGTATATCCTATTTTTTTATCCTCTTCTATTGCTTTATTTAAAGTCCACTTGTTTTGTTCTATCCCCTTAATTACTCCTAATAAAACATTCTTTATTTTGTCTAAATCATATGTATACATTTATATCTCTCCTCTTAATTATTTTCTAGTAATTTCTTCGAAGTGCGGGCGATTAAAATCGCCCCTACATTTTTCATAGATTACTTTACACTATCTAATTATTCTCCTATTTTTCTTGCTTTTATATAATAATCTTTTATAGCTTCTCCTAGTTCATTAATCCTTCTTCCTCTTTCTTCTGTTAAATCTTTAATATATGTAACATCAGGTTGTCCTTCTAAAATTGTATACTCTTGTACTTTTTGAATAGCTTTATTTAAATTTTCTGCCCAGTTTGCAGTATGCTTTACTACTTCAACATCAGCTGTTCCTCTTAATTCTTTTTTTGTATTTTCTTGTGCCTTTTCCAAAGCTTTTACAACCGAAAGAACATATGTTGCATTTGAATTTTTTTCTTTTTCTAATATAACAACTTTCATATCTTCTAGCAGTATAAACTTATATCCATTTAATGCACCTTTCCTTATAATTATTGGCGTTGCATTGTTTTGACTTAATTCCATTATATATTTCATATAAAGCGGAGTTCTAACTTTTTTTATAGGGTTTGGTCCCAATCCTGGGGCTGGAATAGGTTCTCCATCGTTTTCTCCAGAATTAAATATGTATTCTCCATATTTGCCTTTAATTTCTTCTATTGCTTCCTTAACATTATATTTCCATATTATTGTCTTAAAATCTTCCTCTTTTATTTTTCTTTCATCTCTCATTTTAGCAAGCAAATCATAGTCTATTACATGATTTAAATATGCCTCTTCTATCTTACTTATATATTGATTTTTTTGTTGTTCTTCTTCTGGCATTGCCATTTCTGTTATGGCTTCAGTTAGATGTTCTCTAATTAGATTGTTATCCTTGTTGAATATCTTATTAATATCTTCTAACTCTAAATTATTTTTTAAATATGCTTCTAAAATGTTAACTGCCTTAATGTCTCCAACTATTATTGCATCAATTATTTCATCATTAGAAAAAATTTTTTTATAAACTTCTTTGCTTATTAATCCATCGCTAAATAATTCAGTTATTTCTTGTAATGTTGCTTTATCATCATAGTATAAATCAGTTAAATCTTCATTTGTTAAATATGGCGATATATTTGATAGCTTTACTCTTCCTTTATTATAAAGCTCAAGCAAGTCTGTCTTTCTTATATTAAAGCTTATTATTTCTTCTATGTCAAGAATTCCCTTTTCACATAATATTGTTAATGTTTTAGAAATTTCTGGATTATCTTTGCTTTTCTTTTGGTGTAGAGAAACATATTGTTTTATCCATTTTTCTACTTCATCTTCAGTCTTTTCTGATCCATATTTAATTATTTGCTTTGATTTAATGTCTTTTAGCATTGCTATAAGTCTCTCACTATATTCTGGATTATTCAATATAGGCAATATTCTATCAATTGAAAAATAATCAATATATGATTCTAATGGTATTGAATATTTATTAAATTTTTCTGTTATAAATTCTTCTGACGGTACTTCTCTTTTTCCGTTTTCATTTCTACATATTACTGTTTTTTTCTTTGTTAAATCATAATATAGTTTTTGTTCTTTTTCGTAAATATCAATTAATCTAGTATCTTCTAATAATCCCGCCTCAGCAAATTGTAGCATATCTCTGCCCGAAAAGTATAATTGAATACAATTTTCATTTTGCATATTTTCCAAATTCATGTGAAATTTATATAATAAATCTGAAGATGGCATTAATTGTTTTGGTAGTTTTTTTAATATTGGAATAATTTCTTCCATTCTCAACCCTCTAATGATTTGTTCTTCGGTCGTATATGGTTCATAATCATCAACATATTGAAAATTTAAAGCTACTATTTGCATAATGTCTTCTGGCGTTTTAAATCTTTGTGTTAAATATTTGTCTTCAATAAGTTTTGATTTTAAACACACAAATAACTCTAGATTAGATAGTCCATCTAGTATTTGTGGATTTTTTCTTAAAAAATCCTTTATTTGTTTTTGATCTCTTCCCAACAATTTCATATAATATATGGTTTCATATGAATTGAGATATCCATTCTTTTGCATTTTAATAAGGTCAGAAATAGAAACATCTTTTCTACTGCTTAAAAGTTCTACTACTTGCATTTTTATCGCTTGCTTGGCTTCTTCATTTAAACCTACCATATCAATATTTCCTCTTGCTATGTTCCAACTAATCTCTTCATTTAGTTCTTTTTGATTAAATTTATCAAAATCATTATATATTACTGTCATGCAATTATTATTAAACTTATATCCTTTTTTCATCATTTCCAATATTCTTTGACTAGCATCTGGAATTATTTCTAACATTGCTTTTAAAATTACTTCATCTTGATACGTTTTATATAATTCCTCAAATGTTGGAATCTTTTTTCTAATTCCAGCTTCCCTTTCTGTTAAAATTCCTAATTCCACAAGTTTTGGTATCATTATTTCTCCAGTTAATGCAAAAAGAACAATATCTTCTTGATGAATGTTTACGTCATGTTTATAATCTATAATTGTTTGGTTAATTTCCGCCTTAATCGCATCCCAATATATTTCAATAAATTCTTCTTTTGGTATTTCAACATTGCGTCCACCATCATTTAATACAAATGGAAATTCAATAATTATACTATTGTTTCCACGGATAAATTCACCTTTTAGAATTTTTGGCAAAATTTTATCTCTTATAAACTTTTTATCTTCCATAATTTCCTCCATTTATATATTTATCTTGGTTCATCTCCCTCTTCTGATAAAACAACGCCTTGTTTTCCCAGGTTTTGTTCTTCTACTTGCACTCCTATTGATTTTTGTACCTTGCGTGCTCTCTCTTCCAAATTGATTTTCCAATTTTTACTATGATTCAAATGCTCTACTCCAAATGTTCCTTTTAAATCCTTTTTGTTTTTCGTCTGTACAAATTCCAATGCGACTTTTAATGGTAATATATATGTTGCATTTCCATGAGTAGGACTTTCTAAGATTGCTATCCTAGCTTTAGGTTGGATTATCATATAATACTTATCTAAATTTCCACCATATATTGGTTTTATATATTCTTCTGTTGTAGTTTCTCCGCCAAACTCATTTATTATATATTTCATATATCTTGAGTCTCTCGTTGGTGTTTCATTTTCAGGTGGACCTTTTTTTCTTTCTTTTACTTGCTCAGCCTCTGTTTCACATACTATATACTTTATTTCCTTTAGTTTTTTTAATGCTATCTTCTCATCATAAAGCTCACGCATTTTAGCATACTCTTCTTCAGATAAAATACCATTGTCTTTCATCCTTGTTAATGTTTCAAAATCTATTATATCCTCCATATATGCATTATTAAGTTTTGACATATAATGATTTCTTTTTTCTTCATCTTCTGGTAATATTATTTCTATTAATTCTCTTCTAAGTTCTTGTACTTTTTCATCATCTAAATTTTTTAAGTTTTCTATACTTATTATTTCTTCTATGTATAAATCCCTTAATGATTTAGCAGAAAGTTCTGGAATTTCCTGACTTGATATTACCGTTTCAATCATATTCCTTGATATATTTCCTTGCATAAATTCTTCTACTAATAAATCATAAGGAAGCTGTCTACTTTCTGCCAAGTTTAAAATGGTGTCTTCATCAAGAGTATGTATTGGTAATATTCTTTCAGATATTAATTTTGCAATTTCTTTTTCTTTCTCTTCTTGACTCTTTTCACTTTGCATATATTTATCAAGTACATTTTTCCATCTATGCTCATTTTCTTCTTTACTTTGTTGATTTATTAAATTATTATACATTTTTTTAAATCTTTGCGTTAAGTCTTGGTCATTTACTATATTAACCATCCTATCTATAGTTAAAAACTCTAAAAACTCTTGATTATCTATATCGTCTATATATTCTGATGTGTTGTTTTGTTGTTGCTCATATAAATCGACTATTCTTTTTTCATCAATTATTCCTTCTTTTAACAATTTTAGAATGTCTTGGTTTGTCAATGGAATAGTTGTTAATGAATTAAAACCATTTAAATAAATATCCATTAAATCATCTGAAATATTTTCGATATACTGTCTTGGAATTTTATTTAATAATCGCATTAAAAATTTGCTATTTTCTATTCCTGCATTAAAATTGTACATTTCTATAGAACCAAAGTTTTGGATTGTTTTTGCTCTAGTAGCATTTTCTATTACTTTTACAATATTCATATTTCTTCCATCTAAGAGTTGTTTATATTCATGAGTGTTTATGTCCTTTCTATCTATTAATTGTAAGATTTCATAGTCGCTCCAACCTTTAAACATATGACTACTAGATTTTAACATATCATGTATAACTTCGTCTGGCGTCTCATCTATTATGTCTTTTGGAGTAATAATAGATAAATTAAGTAGTTCTTTAATTTTCTTTATATTATTGAAATCAGCATTTTGTTTTTTTATACTTTGTTTTATATGCTCTAATGTTGGTTGAATCTGATCTATAAATTCATCATTAATTACAGCTTTTTCTTTCAATTCAGCCAATCTTTTACGTATGATTTTCCATGTCTCCACCGACATTTCTTCTTTTATTGAACGTTCTAAAAATTTCTTAAATATTTCTTGAAAATGACTAGGAGATATTAACAAATCTCTTGAACTAGCTTCATCTGATAATACTAAAGCAATTCCTTCTGTTCCGACATTTTTAATTACTTTTATTTCTTCTTTTTTATTAATAAGTAATTTTGGAATTACAATTTCGGTTCTTCCCCAAATGAATCCTTCTTTGCTCCAACCTGTATCTCTTTCCGAACTATTCTTACTATTTGAATTTAGTCTATCCGCTATTTTTTGCATATCAGTTACTGTAAAATAATGTTCCATAACTAAATGTTGGAATTCACTCTTGTCCATGTTTTTTAAATACTCGTCCAAATTTGTACTTTCCAAAATATCCTTTAAATATTGGTTTGCTCTCTTTATTTTTTCTGGTTCAAATATACCTTTAGCATTTACAACAGTTTCACCTGTCATCTCTCTAAGTATTTCTCTAATCGCATCACCGTTCATTTTTCAAAATTTTTATTTCATCAAATGCTTTTAATCCATTACTCATTATTCTTTTCACCGATTAATAATCAGTATCCTCCTTTTTATATTTTTAATAAACATCTATAACCATTTTACCACGTTTTACATAAAATGTCAAAATAAATATCTCAATAAAGGAGCACATTGTGCTCCCCCTATTGGTTTGTGTATGTTTGCTTTGGTGATTTATTAAGAGAATTGCCTATTTTGTCCATAAAGTCTGGAATATAGTCTAATAATCTATCTATTGATGAACAATGTTCTATTGGCAATAATCTAACATTGTTTTCTTGTATTACTATAAATGCAACTGGATTAATAGATACTCCTGCTCCAGAACCACCTCCAAATGGTAGTTTATATTGTATTTGTTCTTCTTTTTCTTTTTTATTATATTCATTTATAGCTTCTCCTTTGAATTCACTACCTCCTGCTGCAAACCCAAATCCAACTTTTGAAACAGGAATTATTATTACATTGTTAATTGTCTCTATTGGTTCACCTATTATTGTATTTACATCAATCATATTACGTATGCTATCCATCGCTGTAGTCATCAAACCTTCTATTGGATGTTCATTCATTTTTATCACTTTTTCCTTTCTTTAAATAGATATATATTATGTTTATAATATGTACTATTTTTAGTTGAAATATACAGTTAAGTTTGATGTAATATGCATTTTTGTTAATATATATGGGCATTATTTTATGCCTATATTTATCTGGTATATACCTGCTTATAATGTGAGGTAGTATATTTGATATTACTATAGAGATAAGGGTTATCAATTCAGTTGTTAAAATAACATCTTCCAATCCTAAGTCTAACTCTAAATCCAAATAATCTAGCCTTATATTTAATTTTTTTAATATATTGATATTTTTAATTGTTAAAAGTTTTCTTCCTTTTTCTATATCAAATTTTTCTATGTTCATTTTTGAATACATCTTTCTTGCTCTCTCACTATTTAATTTAAAAGAAAATAATTTTATTTTTCCAAATAAATAAAATGATAATTTTATTTTATAATTTTTAGGAGTTATTTGAATGATGTTAGATATCTCAAAATCTACAATTTCAAATTTAATTGTAGATAATACTATTATTATAAATACAGCAATTAATATTAAAAAGGTTAAAACTAACGGCATATGTAAATCTCCTTCACTATATTATTAGTTTTAACCTTTTTTTATATTTTAACCATTTTTTTGGTATTTTTCTACCAATATATCTCCAAATGTTTTTTCTTGCTTTGTCATAATTTTGTTTCTTCTAGATAATTCCAGCAAACCTGTAAAAGCTGTAACAACCTCTTTTTTATTACATTTATTTAACGAAAATAACGTGTTAAATACAAATCTTTTTTTGCGTATTAATTCTTTAAACATTACTTTTACTTTATCTGCCACTGTATAGTTTTCTACTATTGCAATTTTTTCTATATTTTTAGCATTTTGATTTAATCTCTTTGAATTCTTATCTATTGCATCTTTGTACAGCTGAACTATAATATCTTTTGAGTATTCTAATTCTAATTTTTGTTTAGGTAACTCTATTTTATCTGGTAATTTAAAAAATCTTTTAGAATTTTCTTTGTAATATTCGTTTAGCTTTTTGCTTATTTCTTTATATTTTTTATACTCTATAATTCTTCTTATTAGCTCTTCTTCTGATATTTCCTTTTCGTCTTCTTCTATTGATGGAAGAAGGCTTTTAGATTTCAAATATAGTAGTGTTGATGCCATTATTAAAAATTCACTTGTTATTTCCAAATTCATCTGTTCCATTTTATTTAGATATTCTATATATTGGTCTGTAATTTCACTTATTTTTATGTCACATATGTTCATTTTATTTTTATCAATCAAGTGACATAATAAATCAAGTGGACCTTCAAAGTTTTGTAATTTTATTGCATATTTATTTGTTTCTAAAGTTAATACATTTTGCATTTATTATTTCCCCTATTCTGTAATTCCTAATCATCTGAAAAAGCCTGTTTTATTGTATCCTGATTATATCCTTTTTTTCTTAAAAACATTTTTATTTCGTCTTCTGACATTGTTTGCTGTTTTTTTAATATTATATTCTTAGCTGATTGAAGTTCATATTCCTCTAGTTGCTCGATAATACTACTAAAATATGTTTCTATTATATCATTGCTTATGCCTTTTGAATATAATTTATATTCAATTTCTTTTATTGATAGATTTTGCAAGCTCATATATTCTGTTACAGCTTTCTGGATATATAATTTATCATTTATATATCCATTCTCTTTTAATTCTTCAATTATGTCTTCTAGCATATCTTTTTCTATAGTACTTGAAAATTTTTGAATTATTTCTTTTTCTGTTCTTTTTTTGTACATAATATATTTTAGTATTTTGGTCTTATTCTTGTCATATTCTATAATTAAATCTTCCATGGATATGCTCCTTCCAACGGCATATTTGCCAGAGTTATTCTTCTGGTTCGGTCTCTTGTTCTTCGTCTACTGTTTCTTCACCTAAACTTTTTTCAAATGCTTCGTTGTATTTACCTCTTATTTTTTCTTCTATTTCTTTGGCAATTTGTGGATTTTCTTCTAAATATCTTTTTACATTTTCCCTGCCTTGCGCTATCCTTTGTCCATTATAGCTAAACCATGATCCACTTTTTTCTACTATGTCTAAGTTAACTCCTAAGTCTAATATATTTCCTTCCTTTGATATTCCTTTTCCATATACTATGTCAAACTCTGCTTCTCTAAATGGTGGTGCTACTTTGTTCTTTACAATTTTTACTTTTGCTCTATTTCCAACTACTTCTCCATCTTGCTTTATTTGTTCTATTTTCCTTATATCTAATCTTACTGATGAATAGAATTTTAATGCTCTTCCTCCTGGAGTTGTTTCAGGGTTTCCAAACATTACTCCTACTTTTTCTCTTAATTGATTTATAAATACTATAACAGATTTTGATTTATTTATTGCACCTGCTAGCTTTCTTAATGCTTGTGACATTAATCTTGCTTGTAAACCTATATGTGAATCTCCCATATCTCCATCTATTTCTGCTTTTGGAACTAATGCTGCTACTGAGTCAACTACAATTATATCTAGTGCACCACTTCTAACTAATGCTTCTGCTATCTCTAATGCCTGTTCTCCTGTGTCTGGTTGTGATACTATTAAATTATCTATATCTACTCCTAATTTTTTTGCATATACTGGGTCTAATGCATGTTCTGCATCTATAAATGCTGCTTCTCCTCCCATTTTTTGTGCTTCTGCTATCATATGTAATGCTAATGTGGTTTTTCCAGAAGATTCTGGCCCAAATACTTCTATTATTCTTCCTCTTGGAATTCCTCCTATTCCTAGTGCTATATCTAGACTTAATGCTCCTGTTGGTATTGCTTCTATATTCATTGCCGTAAAGTCTCCTAATTTCATTACAGATCCTTTACCAAATTGTTTTTCTATTTGACTTAATGCCATTTCTAATGCTTTTCTTTTTTCTGAATTTTCGTTACTCATATTTTTCCTCCCATTTCTTTTAAACATTTGTTTGTACTTATTATATATTAAATTTTTATTTTGTCAACACTTTTTTTCATTTTTTATTTTATTGTCTATACCATGTATCAATATTGTAGTAACATGTATAGTTGTTTGGCGATATTTCACCTATTAAGTTCGGACTACAAACCATTATATTTTTATTTCTGCACATACTTATATATGGAACATCTTCTTGTGATATTTCTATTAACCTATTATACTTTTCTTTTAGTATAGTTCCATCTGTAGTATTATTTATATTTGTTAATATTTCAAATATTTCTTCATTTTTATAATTAGCCAAATTGTTTTCAGCATACAATGTATTTAAATCCGGACTATATGAATTGTACATTCCAGTTAAAATAATATCGTAATTTTTATTTTTTAAATATGAATTATATGTGCTTAATGATACTTTATTTATATATATTTTTATTCCTGCATCTTCTAACTGTTCTTTTATACTTTCAGCAATTTTTACCCTTGTTTCATCTTCTGAATTTACTGCAAGATTCAATTCTATATATCTACCATCTTTTTGCCATTTACCATAATTTAATTTCCACCCTGTTGCCTCTAGTATTTCTTTTGCTTTTTTTGCATTGTAACTATTTCTTTTTTCTTCTTTATATAAATAGCTCCCATAATCCAATATAAAATCAGATACATTATATTTGTTATTTAATACCTTAGACGCCAAAGTATCTTTATCTATAAAGTAACTTATCGCCTGTCTAACTTCTTTGTTAGCCAAAATTTTATTGTCGCAATTTAGCGCTAAGTATATATATTCTCTTCCCTGATATTCTTTTAGGTTAATTCCTATAGTTCCAACATATTCTTGAATATTGGTATTACTTGTATTAATTAAGTCTATATTACCAAGTTTAAAGTTATTGTATAAATCTCCTACTGACGAATACTTATATATTTTGAGTTTTTCTATCTTAGCATTTTTTATTTCTATATTCCACCAACTGTTGTTTTTCTCTGCTTCTATATTATTTTCATTATCTTTAGTTATTTTATACATTCCTGTCCCAATTGGAATAGTTTTTAGAAAATCTTGGGTTTTATATTGTGTATTGCTTAGTATTGGAAATGTTAGTTTAAATTGAAACCATGGGTCTTCTGCGCTTAAATTAAGCCTTAATGTATTATAATCAATTTTTTCGACATTTTTTATATTGCTTACATTATTATAATATATTGAATCTGGCAGTTGTTTTATCTTGTCAATTGTAAATATTACATCCTCTAATGTAAAATTTGTATTATCTTGCCATTTGACATTATCTCTTATTTTTATTATATAACAATAATTATTTAGTTTTGAATATTCTTTTGCTAAACAGTCTTGTATTTGATATTGCTTATCTAATGTAAATAATGGTTCATAAATAATAGGTGACATATTTATTATCTCTTTATTTTTAGAAATTAAAGGATTTATGCTATCATATTCGGCTATTCCCAATCTCAATGAAGTAATCATTGTAACTTTTTCATAATGCAATTCATTTTCTGATATTTTTTGTGTATTCTTTCCATAAATTTTAAAAATTGCAAATCCTATTATTACTAATACTATCAATATAAATAAAATTCTAAATTTATTTTCTTTCATATTTAATTTTGTCCCTTTCCTCAATCATATTATAATATTATAAGTTTTATTGTCAAGCAATTATTTTTCTTTGCATCAAAAAGGCACACTATTTTTGTGTTAGTGTGCCCCCATATTCAATTAAGTATTATTTTCTAGATTCCACAATAAGTTTAATGCCTGTTCTGTCTTCTCCCTCTACTTCGACTTCCGCAAATGCTGGGATACATATTAAATCCACTCCCGCGGGTGCAACAAATCCTCTTGCTATCGCCACGGCTTTAACTGCTTGGTTCAGCGCTCCTGCTCCTATTGCTTGCATTTCTGCTTTGTTAGATTCTTTTACCAAACCAGCTATTGCTCCTGCAACTGAATTTGGATTTGATTTTGATGAGATTTTTAAAATTTCCATTTTTGCCTCCTGTTTTTTTTATTTTTTATTTCAACTATGTCTATATTTATATTACATTTTTTGGAAAATGTCTACTCTTTTTTGGAAGATTTTAGGAAATCTCATCGTGTTTTTCTTTGGTTTTTCGCCATTTATTTCATATTTATTCTTTCAATTTTTACAGTTCGACAATTATCTTCATTAATTTCAAAAATACATGCATTAAATATGCTTTCGCCTTCAGCTACCTTATACTTTTCTGGAAGAGATGTTAAAAATCTTTTTATAGATGCTTCTTTTTCCATTCCTATTACAGATTCTTTTGGGCCGGTCATTCCTAAATCTGTTATATATCCCATCCCTTTATTTGTAATATTCTCATCTGCTGTTTGAACATGTGTATGTGTTCCAAATAATACTGTTGCTGTTCCATCAATAAAGTATTTCATAGCTATTTTTTCAGCTGTTGCTTCTGCATGAAAATCTATAATTTTAATATCTGCTTTTACTTCATCTAATAATTCTTGTGCTACAGTAAATGGGTTCTCAGAAAGAACGTGCATATCTGTTCTTCCTATTAAGTTCATTACTGCAATTTTTTTGTTTTTGCATTCATATATATTAATTCCTTTACCAACCACACCTTTTGAATAATTGGCTGGTCTTAATAGTTTAGGATTATCTATAAAAGTAAATATATCCTTTTTCGCCCAAGTATGATTTCCCATTGTAATTACATCAACTTTTAGTTTTAATAATTCATTAAAATCTTTAGAGGTTATTCCCATTCCTGAGGCAACATTCTCTGCATTAACTATAACAAAGTCTATGTTTTTTTCCTTTCTAATTTTAGGTAAAGTTTGCTTTAATATATTAAGCCCACATTCTCCTACTAAATCTCCTACTGTTAATATTTTCATTTGTCTATACCACCTTCCTAATAATTTTATATCTGGGTATCCTTCTACAAGTAAATATTTTATATGTTTTGTTACCATGTGTCAATAAATATTATATAAAGGCTCTAGCATTTTTTTGCTAGAGCCTTATATATACATTATTTAGCGTATTCAACTACTCTGGTTTCTCTTACAAGATTTACTTTTATTTGTCCTGGATATTCCATTTCATCCTCAACCTTTTTAGCTATGTCTCTTGCCATTAATATCATTTTATCATCAGATATTTTTTCTGGTTTTACAATTATTCTTATTTCTCTACCAGCTTGTATAGCAAAAGATTTTTCTACACCTTCAAACGAATCCGCAACTCTTTCTAATTCTTCTAGCCTTTTAATATATGTTTCTAATGTTTCTCTTCTTGCACCAGGTCTAGAAGCAGAAATTGCATCTGCTGCTTGTACCAAAATTGCTTCTATCGTTTGTGGTTCAACATCTCCATGGTGTGCTTGTACTGCATTTATTACTTTTTCATTTTCTTTATATTTCTTCAATATATCAACACCTATTTCAACATGTGTTCCTTCCATATCATGGTCTAAAGCTTTTCCTATATCGTGTAGCAAACCTGCTCTTCTTGCTAATTTTGCATCTAATCCCAATTCTTCTGCCATTATTCTAGCTAAGTTAGAAACTTCTATTGAATGGTTAAGTACATTTTGCCCATAACTTGTTCTGTATTTTAATTTTCCTATTAGTTTTATCAAGTCTGGATGCAATCCTATTACACCTGTTTCAATAATTGCTCTTTCTCCTTCTTCTTTAATGATAGCTTCTAGTTCTTCCTTAGCTTTTTCTACCATTTCTTCTATTTTCGCAGGATGTATTCTGCCATCATCAATAAGTTTTTCAAGTGCTAATTTTGCTACTTCTCTTCTTAATGGATCAAAACCTGAAATTACTACAGCTTCTGGTGTATCATCTATTATTAAGTCAATTCCAGTTAAGGTTTCTAATGTTTTTATATTTCTTCCTTCTCTACCTATTATACGACCTTTCATTTCTTCATTTGGAAGAGCTACTATAGATACTGTTGTTTCAGAAGTATGGTCTGCTGCACATTTTTGTATTGCATATCCTAAAATTTCTTTGGCATTTTTGGTTGCCTCTTCTTTAGCTTTTGTTTGTGCCTCTCTTAGTATTGCAGCTTTTTCTGCAATCAACTGCTTTTCCAATTCAGAAAGTAATTGTTGTTTAGCTTCTTCTTGAGATAAACCAGAAATTCTTTGCAATTCTTCTACTTGTTTATTAAGAGTTTCTACAATTTCATTTTTCTTTTCTTCTAGTTCCTCACCTTTTCTAATTAAATCCCTTTCCTTTTTTTCTAGAGAATCTGTCTTCTTTTCTAGGTTTTCTTCTTTTTGCATAATTCTTTTTTCTTGTACTTGTACTTCGCCTCTTCTTTCTCTAATCTCTGCATCTAAATCTTTTCTGGCATTCATTATTTCTTCTTTTGCCTTAAAAATTTCTTCTTTTTTCTTATTTTCTGCTTCCTTGTTTGCCATTTCTATAATTCTTTGTGCTTCATTTTCCGCACCTTTTAACTTTGCCTCGGCTGTTTTTTTTCTTAAAAACATACCTACAAATGTAAAAATTACTGCTGCGATTAGAAAAACGGCGATATTGATTATTAAATCCATAATCATCCACCTCTTTCTATTTAATTTTCAATGTTCAATAAATATATATAGCTAATTTTTTTATATTTAGAATATATTTTTACTTACTATTATATTTTATATTTATTATGGTCAACTGTCAAGTATTTTATTGAAAATTATAATTGGTTTGAGGTGCTATTTTTTTGACTATATTTGTTTCTTAATTCTTATTTGATATATGTATATTTTCTATTTCCACGCCTAACTCCCTATTGGTTACATTTTGTATTTGAGCTATCTGCTCTGGCTTTAACTCACTTGCTTTTACTATTATATTTACGCTTTTATTGTTTACAAAGATTATTAAATCCTCAAATCCTTTTGTTTTTATAAGATTCTCTGCTATCATTATAGAATTTTTTAATTCATTTATTTTAGAAATCTCTTGTTGTGCTATATTTTTTTGTTCTGTTGTTACATTATCATTTTCTAATATCTTTTGGTATGATTCTATCATTTGTGAATACATTGTATCTCTATCTAATCTAGATTGAGAAAAATATTCGTCCTGTGTTATTTGGACACTTGTTCCTATTACCGGTTCTTCTGATGGTTTGTTTTCCTTTTCTTCCGTAATTTCTTCTGTAATTGCATTTGCATTTACTAAAGTTGCATCACCTATTGCTGCCATTTCCTCTGAATTTGCTAACTTTGCCGTTGGTATTGCATTATTACTTGTAAAGCTAAGATAACCTGCTGCTACAAACATTAGTGCAATTACAAAAATAATAACTTGATTTTTCTTTAAAATTTGCATTTTACTATCATTCCTTTCTCTCGCAAATTTAATTTGTTTTTTCCATTTCAAATACTTGAATCTTGTGTGTTGGCAATCCTGTTACCGCTTCTACTGCTTGAATAATATTTGCTTTAGTATTTGTATTATTCCCTCCCTCCGCTGTAATTATTGCCCCTTCTATCTTAGGGCTTACTATGCTTTGTGTTATTATAGTTTTAGTTCCACTTTTTTCATCATACACAATTTCCTTTTTTGTATCTGTTTCTACTACTTTTCTTGTTCCCCCTTGTGTATCCGCTTCTTGAGTATCCTTTTGAGATATGTCTTCATTATACATAGGTATAATTTGGCTTGTTTGAGAATATGTAATATATACCTTAACTTTTCCAACTCCATTTATTTTAGATAATATATCCTCTAAATTCTTACTTGTTAGTATATTTTTATCTTCACTTTCTTTATCTGTACTTATTGCTAATTCTCTGTTGTTTTTTTCTATATTCTTGTTATTTTCCTTTTTATCCTTCCCCCATATTATATTTATAGATAATAAAACTATTATTAAAATAATTATAAAGACTACTAAATTTTCTATGGTTTTTTTATTATTTTGTTCCTGATTACTTTTTACAATATTTTTAAATCTTTCTATTAACATTTTAAATTCTATTCCTCCTTTAAATATAAATACTTATTTTAGTTTATATTAATATTTTTCTCATCTATTTCATAAACCCCACTCAAATAATCTTTAAGTTTTCTTTTATCTTTTTCCGACAATTTTTCTTGCATATCATTTTCTGTACTTTTTTGTGAAATGTTTATATCCACATTCTGTATTGTTTCTATATCCTTTTTATTCTTTTCCATATTTTTATAAATTTCGATATCAATTTTTTTCAATGTATATTCCTCATCATCCTCAATTTCAAGTTTTATATTTTTAGCATTATAACCTTTTGCTTCTATCTTAGCTTTTATATCATTTCTTAAACTACTTTCATATATATCTTTTATATTGTTTGAATTATCCTCATCTAATGTTACATATAATTTACTATTGTTTTCTGTTTCTTCTATATACTTGTTTAATTCTAATATATCAGATACTTGTATTGTTTTTCCTGTTATTTTTGAAATTACTGGAGAAATTATAGTAAATAAAACATACACACCTATTACAATTTTTACATACTTTTTAGAATTTCCTTCTGGCAAAATCATTTCTATAATTGCACCTATTATAACTGCCATTATTATTCCTTGAGCCCAACTACTTATCCAACTTATCATATTAATTCACTTTCCTATCTATACATAAGTCCACTATTTGATATATTTATTATAAGTGTTACTCCTATTATTAGCATTACAGAGACACTACACATTATTGCCAAAAATATTTTAAATGTATCGCCCATCTGTTCTAATAGTTTTATTATTTTTTCATCTGCTATTGGTTGGCATAATGCTGCACCCAAATAATACATTCCCATTAGTAAAGTAAGTTTTATTATTGGAATTACACATATACCTATTATCACTATTACACCAACTATTCCAACAGCATTTTTCAAAATATTACTACAACCTATAACAGTATCTACTGCATCTCCCAGTATCTTGCCCACCACAGGTATAAAACTAGAAACCGCTGCTTTTGTAGTTTTTGCCGTTACTCCATCTACAGTACTACTCAAATTTCCTTCTATTGATATTATTCCTACAAATAATGTAAGTACAATACCTAATACCCAAATTACACTTGATTTTAAAAATTTAGATAGTTTGTCTATTTGTACTTTATCTGACACTTTAGAGATTATACCTAGGGCTGTTGCAACTAATATAATAGGAATTAGTATTGACACAATAAAATTTCCTATAAAAGTAATTACAAATAGTATTATAGGCTGTATCAAATTTGCTGAAACTATATTTCCTGTTGTTAACATTAGTGTAATTAGTATTGGTATTAGATTATTCATAAAACCAACTAAACTTTGTATTGAATCTTTTATCATTGATAAGATTTCACTAAAATTTGTCATTATTAAAGTTACTATTAATATATATTGTATGTAATATGTAATTTGTGATATGGATTTATTTTCCAAACCATCACTTAAACTCTTAAAGATACTATGTATTACTATTATTATAATAATTCCACCTATTATCGCTGATGAGCTTACAACTTCCTTACCTAATATTTTTAATATGCTATTTATTATTGTTTTGTTATCTATCTTCCCAACTACTGCTGAATTAAATAATTCATTAAAATTTATATCTTTATATACATTAGAAGAGTATTCTTGCGCTTCCTGTATAAAAGAAGAGATGTTTAATGAGCTTTGTTGGGATTGTAGTATTTCTTGCTTATTTAAAACTTCTGATTGAGCTATACTTATTGTTGGTATAAATATAATTATTAAAAGAAATAATATTTTTATCTTCATTTTTATTATCCTTTTATATTCTTTTTTAGTAATTTTTTTGAAGCGCATGCGATTAAAATCGCTCCTACATTTTTCATAAATTACTTTACACTATCATGGTAATATTTTTATAATTGTTTCTAACAAACTTGCTATAATTGGAATTGACATTGATATAATCAATACTTTTCCTCCAATATCTATTTTGTTTGCTATAGCTGTTTCTCCGGAGTCCTTGCATATGCTGACAGAAAATTCCGTTAAAAAAGCTATTCCTGTTATTTTTATTAGTAATACTAGAAACTCATTATTTATAACTGTTTTGTTAGATAAAGATGTCAATAAATCTATTATTGCAGACACCTTGTCCATAATTAATATTAAAATAATTACTCCTGCTATTATAGATACATATATTACAAATTCAGGTCTATATTGTTTTAAAATAATAATTATTATCAGTGCAATTAATCCTACTCCTATTATTTTTATAATATCCATTGTTTACATACCTTTCTACAAATTGAACATTGTTCTTACTGTTGTAAATAATGTGCTTATTTCCTTTATTACCATAGATAGCACAATTACAAGCCCTGCTAGTGTTGTCATCATCGCTTGGTCTTCTCTTCCTGCTCTTGTTAAAACTTGGTGTAATACAGCCACTAGTATTCCTATTGCCGCTATTTTAAATAACAAATTTATGTCCATAATAATATCTTTCCTTTCCTATATTAGTAATATTGTTATTGTCATACCTGCAACTATCCCTAATGTTCTATACATTTTTTCATTCTTGTTCTTTTCATCTTCTGCAGTTCTTATTTGAGTATCCAAAAAATTGTTTACTAATTTTATTTCATTTAATTGCCCTTCTATATCTGTTTTTCCTAATAATCTTCCCAAATTTTTTATTATTCCTATATCATCTTCTTTCATATTTGTTACTGTTGTATCTAGACTACTATTCCAAGCATCGCCTGCTGATTTACTCTCCATCTCTTCTACAGCATTTTTAAATATTTTGCAAACATTTCCTTCTACCTTTTCAGATATATACATAAAAGTGCTTGGAATTGGTTCATATGTAAATTTAATTTTTGTCATAAATATGTTTAGTGCATTTTTCATCTCTTGCAATTCTTTTACTCTATATGCATATTTTTTTGAAAAAGTTATCCCTATAATCGTGCTTGTTATTAATATTAGATTTAAAATTAATAATTTTATCCAAAACATATTATTCTCCTATCTTATATTTTTGCAGATTATTTTTCTATTTTCATCTAAAAACAAAAATCTTTCAAATGTATTTGTGTTGTATAATTTACCTAGTATAGGATTTTTGATTACATCTTCTATACTGTCTCCATGTGCTGTAAATATTCCCTTTATGCCTGAACAAACTGCATAATTTATAGCTTCTATGTCTTCTTCTCGCCCTATTTCGTCTGCTACTATTACTTTAGGACTCATTGACCTTATAAGCATTTTCATTCCGATCGATTTAGGAATATTGTCCAGTACGTCTGTTCGTAATCCTACATCATTTTGTGGTATACCTTTATACATCGCTGCTATCTCGCTTCTTTCATCTGCTAGTCCAACATTTACACCTCTAAACCCTATTTCTGGAATTCCATTACTTATATTTCTAACTAAATCTCTTAGTATTGTTGTTTTTCCTCTACCTGGTGGTGATACTATTATTGAATTAAATACTGTATTTTTATCCAAGTTTATTATGTATTCAAAAGTTTTATAGCTGCAATTTAGAACCTGCCTTGCTATTCTAAAATTCAAGCTGCTTATGTATGAAATGTTTATTATTTTGTTTTCTTTAAATACTACATTGCCTGTTATTCCTACTCTGTGTCCACCTTTTAATGTTATATAGCCATTACATATTTGCTCTTGATATGCATAAATAGAATTATCACATATATTCTGTAAAATATTTAGTATCATTTCTGAATCAATTGTATAATTTATTACTTCTTCAACTTGTCCATATTGCAGAATTACAGGTCTATTAACTCTTATTCTTATTTCTTCTAATTTGTCTAGCTTGCCACATAGCTTTTCCTTAATTTCAGGTGGTAAGACTTTTAGTACTTCTTCCATTCATCTACCTTTTTTTCCATAAAAAATAATCATATATTATATATATATGATTATTTTTTGTTTTTAGAACTGTTTTATTAAATTTTATTCTTCCCAATTGTGGTAAACATTCATAACATCATCCAAATCTTCCAAAGCATCTATTAATCTTTGCATTTTTTCTGCTCCCTTTTCATCTAATGTAACATATGTAGAAGGTACCATTTGTATTTCTGCTTGCAAAAATTCTATTCCTTTTTGTTCTAGTGCTTCTCTAACTGCAGAAAAGTCTGCCGGTGATGTTGTTATTTCATAACATTCTTCTGTTGCTTCAAAATCTTCTGCTCCGTTTTCTAATGCTAACATCATCATATCATCTTCTGATAAGTCTGTTGTTGTTTTGTCTATAATTATTACACCTTTTTTTTCAAATAAATATGATACACAACCTGATGTACCCAAATTTCCTCCTGCTCTGTCAAATGCATGTCTTACATCTGCTGCTGTTCTATTTCTATTATCAGTGCTTGCCTCAACTATTACTGCTACACCACTTGTTCCATATCCTTCATACATAACCTCTTCATAACTTTCTGTATTTCCAGCACCCGCAGCCTTCTTTATTGCATTATTTATAGTGTCATTTGGCATATTATTTGCCTTACATTTTGCTATTACATCTTTTAATTTAGAATTACCAGCCGGATCAGGTCCACCTTCTTTAACTGCTACTAATAATTCTCTTCCTAATTTTGTGAATATTTTTCCTCTTGCAGCATCTGCTTTTCCTTTTTTAGCTGCAATATTATGCCATTTACTATGTCCTGACATGGTATTTCCTCCTTTTTATTTTATTGTATTTAAACCTTTTATAAGTTTTTACTTTTTATATAATAGCACATCTTTTTCTTTTTGTGTAGTATTTTTTTTAATAAATTTGATAAAGCTTGACATCTATGCTTAAATGTACAGTTGCCTTAATAAAAAAATATTAATTATCGAAGATTTCACCTACTTTACTTATAGCATTTATTAAGTCTTTATATTCTATTTCTTCAGCATAAAAATTATCTTTTTGATACCTTTTCCATTGTTGTCGCATTTTACTATCATTTGCGATTTTCTCCACTATCTTCTTCCAATCTTTTATTATTTCATTTGTTCCTCTATGTTGTGCTGTTAAAGTTATCGCATCTTTTAAGGTTTTTTTATCAATAATTTTGTTTTGAGTATTTATAAGCATATAAACATCGTAATAGTCCCTAATTCTTGTTGAAAGCACCCCTCTTTTTACAATAGCTTCAAATTTTTCGGCAATGATAGTTTCTACATTATATGACCATATTTGTATTTTTCTATCTTCTAACATTAATGTAAAACTATACTCGATTTCTTTATATGTAATTTTGTCTCCTGTTGTAATATCTATTTTCATTATAACTGGCATTTCATTATTATATTTTGCTTCAAATGTAATTCTATACCCACCATAGTCATCATCTTCTCTAATTAATTCAACCTTGTTAATTTTTAATGTCACATTGTCATCAATTTCTATATTACATATTTCATCCATAATATTTGTAATATTATCTTTTGTTAATGGAAGGCCTTTTATTGTTGTATCCATATCCATTGTAGTTCTGCTATCAATTCCTAGCATTGCAGATATTAACATTCCTCCCTTTAATATAAAATTATCTTTATATTTTGAAATCGATATTCTTTCTAATAGTTTTTCTAACATATATGTTTGTAAAACTGATTGTGCTGCTACATTATTTTCTTTTGCCATGTTATTTATTATAGCTTTAAAACTCATTGTATTTCTTTTCAATTATAGCACCTCCATATAATTCTTCAATATATTTTGTATTTTAAATTTTTCTGCATATTCATATAATAAAATTAGATTTTTTTCTTTTTTCTTAATGTATCCTTTTATAGCATCATTAAATATTTGCGGATCTATCTTATTCCTATCTCTAATAATATCACATATTGTTCTTTCCATATCGTATATTTGTATTGTTGTTCCATCTTGTAATCTCATCTCTTTTAATCCCAAAAGATGTTTTTCTTTCTTTATATAATGAACCTTTATAGATTTATCATGTACAGTTATATAACTTGGAAATGTCATATCTATTCTTATCGGTGTTCTGTCTGTTAAGTCATAAAAGTATAATGCTGTATTATGTGAAAAGATTCCTTTTTTATATTTTTGTCCTAAGATAAAAAATTCATTTATTTCTTTATCTTTTTCTGCATATACTCCTTTTGATACTTTTTTCAAATATCCTGTTTCTTCTAATTGCCTTATATATTGTCTATGAATATCATTTTTTTGTGCCTCTTTTGCTAATAGTATGCCATTATTATTTTGTACTAATTCTTTAATTTTTTCTATATTATCCATTAAAAATCACCCTCTTTTTTGACAACCATACTCATATTATACATCATATCGGTATGGTTGTCAAATGTTATAACTAGATAAAAGCCATAAAACGAATCTATAATAAAATTCATTTTATGGCTTTTAGTTTAATCTATTTGTTCTAAATTAATCAATTCATTTTTTCTAAAAGTTAACTTTAACAAACATGGTGATTTTATATTTAAAATTGTATTTTTGTTACACATCGGATGTTCTAAATGTTCTATCTAGTAATTGTTCTTGTGAAGGATCTCTCGTACTTTTATCCTTCATAAATTTTCCTAATTCCTTTAAATTTCCTAATTTTCTTTCACTTAAATTGCTATCTAAATTAAAAGGCAAATTATTTACATTTGCAATATACTTTGCTGTTGCTTTAGCTCTAGTATAACTACTGGACCATATAATATCTAAATTTTTTAATTCAGCATTTTTGCTTAATTTTTTGCTTGTTCTTCTCCTTCTACTGACAATATTTCTTTTCCCTACTCTACACTCTTTAAGCTTTCTATCATATTTATCTTTTTTAGCACAAAATGTATTATAAAATTTACTATAATAGAAAATGCTATTGTTATTATTGCTGAATATATATAGCTCAAGATTGTTATATTCTGCATAAATCTTAGTGAATCTATTTCTATACTTAATATTATTCCTGTTGTTAAAAAAGTTCCGAATACTAATCCAATTATAACTCCTAATATTGTAAATATTATATTTTCCTTATTGATATAATTATCTACTTCTCTGTCATAAAATCCTAGTACCTTTAATGTAGCAATTTCTCTTTGTCTTTCTGCTATGTTTATATTCGCTAAACTATATAATACTACAAATGCTAATAATGCTGATGCTACTATCAATATTACCACTACATAATTCATGGTATTTAGCATATCACTTACTGTTTTCATCAATGTGTCTATAATGGTTACTGAAGCTACCCCATCAAATTTTAAAATATCTCTTGATATATCGTTTTGTCTTTCTATGCTTATATCTTTTGTATTAATATATATCATATTGGTTTTATATTGTTTTACATTTTCTTGATAAAAATCTTTTGTCATATATATATAATGCCCAACATGATTTTTGGTAATGTTCTCTACCTTAAACTCGTATCTTACATCATCTCCATCTATAAATGTTACATAGTCCCCATATGTAACTCCTAACATATCTGCGGCTTTATCTGTTATAACAATTCCATTGCTATTTAATTTGATCTTTTCGCCAGTTTGATAATTAATTAAGTTATATGCATTTTCATAATTATCTAGTGATTCTGAAATAAACACATTTGTATTACAATTTATATTATTTTTTTCTAATTTACCTGCAGAAGCGCAAATTTTTGTGTATTCTTCAATATCTTCATTATCATTCAAATACTTTTCTATATTTTCTAATTCATTTGTATTTGTAAGTGTAATTGCAGAATCATACTTAAATATTCCTTTAAATTGTGCATTTGGAATATCTACTACTGAATCTTTTATTCCAAATCCGGTAAGCATAAGCCCTGTACAACCTGCGATTCCTATAATAGTCATAATTGCTCTTTTTTTGTATCTAAATATATTTCTGGCAGTTACTTTCTGAGAAAAATTAAATCTTTTCCATATAAATGTCATCTTTTCTAATAATATTCTTTTTCCCTTTTTAGGTGGCTTTGGTCTCATTAATACTGATGGCATTTCCTTTAGCTCTTTTTTAGCAACTATTATTGTTGCCCCACCTATACATAAAAATGCAATTATAATTCCCAATAATCCTATTTCTACTCTATAGGTGCAATAGAATTTTGGTATATTATATATCATACTATATAGTTTCCACACAATGTTTGGCAATAAATATAGTCCTACAGTCATTCCCAAAATTCCACCAATCACACAAGCCAAAACAGAATATAATATATATTTAAATATTATTTGTGTATTAGTATAACCTAGAGCCTTTAATGTTCCTATCTCTATTCTTTCCTCTTC
This sequence comes from Clostridiales bacterium, assembly GCA_003534295.1. GTDB lineage: Bacteria > Bacillota > Clostridia > TANB77 > CAG-508 > DNVW01. Next base: position 78,121 of record DPDV01000013.1, on the reverse strand, counting down.
TATCATTCTTGTCATAGTTGTTAAACTTATTAAAACTGATACTAAATAAAATATAACAGGAAACATTTTAGATATATTTGACATGGTTTTTATAGCATCAAAAATATTTGTATATCCTGTATTATCTGTTCTATCCTGAATATACCATTTGCATTTTTCTATTTTTTTTATATCTTCTCTTGCACTATTTAATTTTTGTTGTGCTTCTGCCAATTTTTCTTCCGCTTCTATTTTACTATTTTCATATTCCTTTTTATTTTCCTCTAACTTTGCCTTTCCTTCTTCTATTTTCACATTACCAGAAGCTATTTTATCTTTTGCTTTTTTAAACTCATAAACAGATTTAATCTTAGCATTTTTTATTTCTTCTTTTTTGCTATTTAACTCTTTTTCACCTTTCTCAATCTCGCTTTCCCATGCTTTTAATTGTGCTTCGCCTTTTTGGATTTCACTTTCTATACTGTTTTTTTGTTTTCTAAGTTCATTCAATGTACCTTGTGTAGTTAATATTTGTGATTGTATTTCAGAAGTGTCAATTCCCTGCTTTTCTAATTCTGCTTGCTGTGCTTGTAAAGTACTTAATATGTTTTCTAATGTTTCTATTTGGCTATCTATTTGTCCAATTATTAATTTGGTTTCTTGTTTTTTTGTTTCAAATGTTTCCTTTGAAGATTTTAAATTGTCTCTTTGGGTAGATAATTTATTTTCTCCTTCTTGAATTTGTTTTTCTGCTTTTTCAAATTCTGCGTTTGCATTTTCTTCCTCTGTTCTAATCCTTTTCTCTGCATTTTGCAATTCTATTTTTGATGAGTTTATTTTATCTTCCGCTTCTTTAATTTTATTTTCTGCATCTGTGAGCTTACTATTAACCTCTTCCTTTTTATCGTCAAATTCTTTTTGAGCTTTTTCCACTTTGTCTGTAGCTTCATTTACCAAATTAGTATATCTTTTTTCTTCTCTTTCTTGTTTTATTTCTTCTAATTTATCTATTACTGGATTTACCAATTCTAAATATTCTGTACTATTAGTTACAGTCTCTTTTGCATTTTTAACAGTTACATATGCCCCAGTGTAATAATCTAAATCAATTGCACTATCTTTTGTAAAAATATAAAATGACACTGTTCCATTGCCTATAGATGTATTGCCTCTCTCTGTTGATATGTATATAGGTGTTTCTATTATTCCCACAATTTCAAATTCCTTGATTTTAAAAGTTGGATTATCATCAGCACTTGTGTCTGTATTTTCCAAAACTATCTTTTTCCCTATATAGTTTTCTGCCCCTTTTCCTGTTCTTATAATTGCTGAATCCAATAAACACTCATTCTCATTTTCTATGTTTCTTCCCGCTATTATTGCTGGTGTATTTATTTTTTCGTTGTATTCTATAACTTTGCAAATACTCTCTTTTCCATCTATTTTAGTTAATGAATCTTTTGTCTGCACTCCATAAACATTTTCTATTCCATCTATTTCTCCAATTTTTTCTATATCCTCATCGGTAAATCCTAATGTTGATAAAATACTTATGTCATATAAATTATTATTATCAGCATAATTATCTAAGCTGTCTAACATATCAGGACTAGATGCTACCAATCCTGCAAAAAAACCAACACCAAGAAAAGCCATAATTAATATGGATATAAACCTTCTTCTTGTTTTTTTAATTGTTTTTAAACTATTTTTTAATAATGACTTTTTCAATTTTTTCACTTACCTTACCATTCTATATTATCAATTGAGATAGGATTCTCATTTATTTCAACTTTTTCTGCTGTTCCATTTTTAAAATGTATAACCTTGTCTGCCATTGGCGTTATAGCCGTATTATGCGTTATTATTATTACTGTCATTTTTTCTTTTCTGCACGTATCTTGTAATAACTTTAATATTTGTTTTCCTGTTTTATAATCTAATGCTCCTGTTGGTTCATCACATAATAATAACTTTGGATTCTTCGCTATCGCTCTTGCTATTGCAACTCTTTGTTGCTCGCCACCTGATAGTTGAGAAGGAAAGTTATTTTTTCTGTCTTGTAATCCTACCTCTTCTAAAATATCATCAACATTTAGGGCATCTGAACACAGTTGTGTTGCAAGCTCTACATTCTCTTTTGCAGTCAAATTTTGAATTAAATTATAAAATTGAAATACAAAGCCAATGTCGTTTCTTCTGTATTCAATTAATTCCTTATCATTTAATTTTGTTATTTCTTTATTATTTACCCATACCCTACCAGAAGATGCTTTGTCCATTCCTCCTAAAATATTTAGTGCACTCGTTTTACCAGCTCCACTTGGTCCAACTATTACCACTAGTTCGCCTTTATCTATACTAAAATTAGTATTATCCAATGCTTTTATTTTTACTTCTCCCATTTTGTATTCTTTAACAATATTTTTAAATTCTATATATGACACAATATTCCCTTCCTTTTTCCTTTTGTTTGTATTATATTATATCATATATGTGAAATTTTTTTGAATTTTTAGTGTAATTTTAAAAATTTTTTAATATTGACTTATATTGATTAATAATATATAATGGTTTTTGAAACCAGATTAAATGGTTATTAAAAAGTAGGAGGTTTTAATGATTAAAAAAAATATTCAATGTTTTTCAACAATAAAAGAACTTTTATATCATTCTGCAACTGTCTTTGCCAATAACATTGCTTTTACTGAAAAAGTTAAGCAGAATAATGAGACTGTCTACATTGATCATACTTATACCAATTTGTTAGACGATATTAATGCATTTGGGACATCTCTATATGAATTAGGATTACAAGGTAAGCGAGTTGCAGTAATAGGTCATAATTGTTATCAATGGTCTATTGCTCATTTAAGTAATATGTTAGGTGGAATTGTATCCGTACCTTTAGACAAAGGATTGCAAATAGGAGAACTAGAAAATTCTTTAATAAGAAGTGAAGCTTCTGCTATTGTTTTTGATGCTAAACTTAAAGATGTTATTGAGGAAATTAAAAGAAATGGAAAAACAAATATTGAACATTTTATTTGTTTTACTGATGTTGCTAATTTAATAGATAATGGAAAAAAGAAAATTGAAGAAGGAAACACTAAATATATGAATTGTAAAATAGACCCAGATGTTATGAGTATTTTATTATTTACTTCTGGAACTACTTCAAAATCAAAAGCTGTTATGCTAAATCAACGCGGAATTGCTACTAATATATATGATATGCTTTTAGTAGAATCTTTTTACGAAAATGATGTTAATATAGCTTTCTTGCCATTTCATCATATATTTGGTTCTACCGGTATGTTAGTCATGTTGGCATCTGGATTAAAAACAGTATTTCCAGATGGTCTAAGGTATATAAAGCAGAATTTATTAGAATATAAAGTTTCTGTTTTTGTAGGAGTTCCTATACTAATAGATAAAATGTATTCTACTATAGTAAATGAAATAGAAAAGCAAGGCAAAACAAAACTTATAAGTTTTGCAATAGGTTTAAGTAATATATTGCTTAAATTTCATATAGATATTAGAAGAAAAGTCTTTAAGGAATTAATTAATGCTTTGGGTGGAAGTATGAGACTTATAATTTCTGGTGGTGCTCCATTAGACTTAAAGGTTTCTAAATGGTTTAATCAGATAGGAATTCACTTGGTACAAGGATATGGATTAACAGAGACTTCCCCTGTTATATCTGCTGAAAATGATATTAATATCAAATATGGCTCTGTTGGAATTCCTATGGAGCATACAAATGTTAAAATTGAGAATCCAGATTCAAGTGGAATTGGAGAAATAGTAGTAAAAGGTCCAAATGTAATGCTTGGATACTATAAAGATATTGAGCAAACTAAATCTGTTATTAAAGATGGTTGGTTTTATACTGGCGATTTAGGATATCTAGATAAAGATGGATTTTTGTTTATTACTGGAAGGAAAAAAGATTTAATTGTTTTAAAAAACGGCAAAAAAGTTTTTCCAGAAGAAATTGAGATTTTGGTAAATAGATTGGACGAAGTTGAGGAATCTTTTGTGTATGGCTTGCCAGATAAAGATGATAAAAACAATGTTAAAATTGCTGTTAAGATAGTGTACAATAAAGAAGCGGTAAAAAGAAAGCATTCGGAAATGTCTGAAAAAGAATTAGAGGAATATTTGTGGTCTAAAATTAAAGATATAAACAAAACATTGCCTATGTATAAATATATAAAACACATAACAATAACTGATGAACCATTAATAAAAACCACAACTAACAAGATAAAAAGAAAAGAAGAACTAGATAAAATTTTAGAAAAGGAGGTAACCTGTGGATAGAATTAAATTATCTGACAGAATTTTGCCTACATATAGCAAAGGTGAAGAAATATTTAATATGGTGTCTCATATAGTTGGTGGCGCTTTAGGCGTTGTTGCACTTGTATTATGTGTTATTTTCTCTGCTTTACATCATAATGTTTATGGAGTTGTAGCAAGTTCTATTTATGGCACCTCCCTAATCCTATTATATACAATGTCTAGCATTTATCATGGCTTAAACCCTGATACCAAAACCAGAACAAAAAAGATTTTTCAAATATTTGACCATTGTTCAATTTTTATTTTAATAGCCGGAAGTTATACTCCTTTTTCTTTATGTACTTTAAGAGAATATAATTCTGCTACAGGTTGGACAATTTTTGGAGTTGTTTGGGGATTGGCTATATTAGGAATAGTATTTAATTCTATAGATTTAAAAAAATATAAAGTTTTTTCTATGATATGCTATATTTTAATGGGATGGTGTATTATGATACGAATACGCCTATTGCCTCAATTACTAACTTTTAATGGATTTATGTTATTACTAATTGGTGGAATTGTTTATACAATAGGAGCTGTTCTTTATATCGTAGGCAAAAAGCATAAATGGAGACATTCTATATTTCATATTGCTTGTGTCATTGCAAGCTTATTACACTTTTTCTGTATATTTTTCTATGTAATTTAATTTACTAATAAAAGGGCGAATCGCCCTTTTATTATTTCATTCTTTCAAATAAAGGATTAATATCTTCAAGTTTTAAGTTTAGAGTAACTTCTATATAATTCCAAGTTGCTTTATCTATATGCAAATATTCGCGTATTTTCATAGCAGTCTCTGGCATAAATGGTTCTATAAAATTTGATATATTAGCTATTATATTACTACATGTATATATTGTATCATTAAAACCACTTATATCTTCTTTTGCTTGAATCCATGGTTTTCTCTCATCATAGTATTTATTAGCCTCATCTAAGAAACCAATTATTAGTAATACTGCTTCTCTAAACTCTAATTTTTCCACTTGCTCCGAAATATTTGTATACATTTTTTCAATTTTATCTTTAAAAGTAGTATCCATATTTCCTTCTGGTATAGTCTCAATACCTTTATATTTTAATGTTCTATTTACAAAATTCCCAAGTTTATTAGTAATCTCATTATGTGTTGCCTTATAATCTTCTATTGTAAAGTTTGTGTCTTTTCTTTCTGGTCCATTTTTTATTAGATGTAATCTCAATGTGTCTACATTAAGTTCTTCTATTGCATCCAGTATTGTCATTCCTATACCTTTACTTTTTGAAAACTTTTGATCATTAAAATTTAAATACTCTGTTGAAACTATCATATCTGGCAATTTGTAATTGTCCTCTAATGCCAATAGTAGTCCCGGAAATATTAGGCTATGGAAAGTTATATTATCTTTTCCATGCACCATATACATTTTATTATTATCAGATTCTTTCCACCATTGTCTCCAATCCAAATTGTTTTCTTCACAGTATTTCATAGTTGCCGTAACATAGCCTAAAACTGCTTCAATCCATACATACATTCTTTTATTTTCATAACCCTCAACTGGGATTTCTACTCCCCAGTTTAAGTCTCTTGTTACAGCTCTGTCTCTTAAACCTTGCTTTAAATATTTATCTGTTTCGTTTTGAGCATTTTTTCGCCAATTATTTTTGTGCAATGATACATATTCTTCTATTTGAGGTTGTAATTTAGATAATGCAATATATAAATTCTTGTTATCTTTAACTATTGTTTTATTGCCACATTCTACACATATTGAACCAGCTAATTCTTCTTTTGTTGGCACGTGGCCACAATCACATTGATCACCTTTTGTCTCATTTCCGCATACTGGGCAAATTAGTTTAAGTTCTCTATCTGCTAAGAATTTATTACATTTTTCGCAATAGTTATCTTTGTCTATTTTCTCATATATATATCCATTGTCATACATTTTCTTAAATAACTCTTTTACTTTTGATTTATGATAATCATCATTTGTCTTTGTATATAAATTATAAGAAAAGTTCATCGCTTCAAATACTTTGCAAAATTCTTGATGAAAACCTTCCGCTATTTTGCAAGGTGTGGTGTTTTCTTTTTTTGCTCTTTCAGTTATTGGTGTTCCATGACAATCTGAACCTGAAACATATATTACGTCATCACCTATTTGTCTATGATATCTTGCTAAAATATCTCCAGAAATCAAGCCTGCTAAGTGACCTAAATGCAATGAATTATTAGCATATGGCCATGCTCCTCCAATTAATATCTTTTTACTCATAGTATAATGCCCCCTTTATTTTTATTGTTTAAGCTCACACGGTTTCATTTTGTTCTACATTATTGTTTTCTACTTCGTTTACAACATTATTTTCATCTATTCCATTTTCTGTCTCGTTTTCATTTGTCTCATTTTCTATTTCATTTGCTATATTGTTATTTTCATTTTCCGTTGTATTTGTAGGTTCTGATGGCTTTTCTGGTTTTTCTGGTTCTGATGGTTTCTCCGGTTCTGATGGTTTCTCTGGCTCTGCAGGCTTAACAGGTTCTGGTTCTGGTTTAGTTTTATTCCATGGATTATTGGGGTCTGGGTCTGTTGGATCCCATCCTTTAAACTCTGCATCTGAAGATATTTTAGGAGTAGCTGGTTTTCCTAATGGTCCAGGATTTGAGCTTCTGTAAAATGTTACAGGTGTTCCAGCTTGGCAATTATAAAATACCCAATAAGCATCTGCCACTGTAAGTCTTATACATCCCATAGAAGCAGCCGTTCCAAGCTTATTATATTCCCAATACTCTAAGCTAGATTTATCATATTTTCTCAAATATGGAACAGAATGAAGTAATATGTTTCCTTCCACCTGAGTTGTATATTGTCCATATACATCTCCAAATAAACCTTTCCATTCCCATCCACCATATTTCTTTAAATAGTATGTACCACTTTGAGGAGTTGCATACCCTGTAGAGCATGCCATTGCTTTTATACACTTTGTATATTTTCCATTAGAATCTTTTTCATAAACATTAATTACATTTGCTTGGCAATTAATTTCTAATTTGTATCTTGTACCATTTTCTGTATCATTTTTTTTAACTTCTGGTTTGTTCTCTTCTTTTTTCTCTTCACTTGGTGTTTCTTTTATTGTATTTTCCTCTGTTGGCTGTTCTTCTTTAACATCATTTTCTGGATTTGTACTTGTTTGTATTGTTTTATTAACATCTAACCCTTGTTTGGCATTTTTAATTGTTTTTGTATCTTTTAAAATAAAGAATGCTTCTATCCCTAATAAAATTACCAATATTGATATTATTGCAATTAAAATAATTTTTATTTTTTTATTTTCTTCTATTTCTTTCATTCGTTTTCTCCTAAGATTCTGATTATTTCTTCATATATTTCTTCATGAATGTCTTCTATACTTCTTATTTCATCATTTCTTACACATTTTACAGTATACCAGTTGTATTTTTTTGCAACATCTATTGCAGCATTATAACTATCAATAATATGGTTTTTATCTCTTTCGTGTATATCTTTTTGGGTATCATGCGTAAATTTATTTTCTCTGTTTGCAATTAGTTCCAATGCTTTTTCTGGAGGCATCTTAAGGAAAAATACCTCTGTTGGGACTGGCAGTCCATATAAATTAAATTCAAAATCCCATAACCATTCTAAAAATTTTTCTCTTTCTTTCTCATTTGCTATTTTCCCTGCCTGATGAACCATATTAGCTGTTGTATATCTATCTGCAAGGATTATACCCCCATTTTTATAATATTCTTCATAATCTTTTTTATATGTTGCATATCTATCTGCTGCAAAAAATGTAGAAGCTATATATGGACTTACATCCTTTGCATTTTCTCCAAATTCTCCTGCTAAATACATTTTTACAAGTGAAGATGAAGGACTATCATAGTTTGGAAAGCTTACTAATTTATAGTCTATTCCATCTTTTTCAAATCTTTCTTTTAATTTCTCTAATTGTGTTTGTTTTCCACTTCCATCTGTACCATCTATTACAAATAATTTTCCCATTTGTTTTTACATCCTTTTCTTTAATTTTATATTACGTTTTACTCCAAAACCAATCTAAGTCTTTATCCTTTTTATTATCTTTTGGTTTTTTCGTTTTAAATTCTTCAAATTTTTTGTCTAAATACAAATACGATATGAATGATAAATATATAAAAAACATATCTCCAATAATAGAATACATTAATGCTTTTTTAATTTCATCTACTGTATCTGGTTTTAGTAAAATATAATCTGCCGAATGAAATATAAGAATCATTAAAGATGTAAAAAGCATTAATGCTATTACTATGCTTTTTCTTCTCTTGTAGGATATATACATTAATACAGTATATATAATTAATGCAAACACAATAATTAGTGGCTTTGTAAAATCAATTATTGGCATTTTACATTTACTCCTTAGTTTATTTTAATTTTTTTTCAATCAATTGTGCAAGGTTTTCTGCTTTTTCTTTTAAATATGCTTCGTCTTCTCCCTCTAACATTACTCTTATTAGTGGTTCTGTTCCAGAAGGTCTAATTAATACTCTTCCATTTCCAGAAAATTCCTCTTCTAATTTTCTAATTTCTGTTTGAATCTCATCATCTGTTTCATAGTCTTTTTTCTTTTTAGAATCAATCTTAGCATTTACTAATACTTGAGGATACATTTTAATAATTTTACACAATTCTGATGCTGATTTATTACTTTCTAACATTACTCTAATTAGCATTAATGATGTTAATATTCCATCTCCTGTTGGGTTATAATCTAATAAAATAACGTGTCCTGACTGTTCTCCACCTATATTATATCCATTTTTCAACATTTCTTCTAGAACATATCTGTCCCCAACTTTTGTTTGTTTTATTGTTATTCCATTTTCTTCGGCATATTTTTTTAAGCCCAAGTTACTCATAACAGTTGCTACTATTGCATTATTAGCAAGCTTTCCTTTTTCTTTTAGATACTTAGAAATAATAGCTATTAGTCTGTCGCCATCTATTTCTTCTCCATTTTCATCAACTGCTAAGCATCTGTCTCCATCTCCGTCATAAGCAATTCCTAAGTTACATTTATTTTCTACAACATATTTTTTTAGTACATCTAAATGTGTAGAGCCACAATTATCATTTATATTTATTCCATTTGGTGTATTATTTAATATATAGTGTTTTATTCCTAGAGCGGCAAATACTTTTTCTGCAACAACAGATGTAGCACCATTTGCAGTATCTATGGCAACTACAAAATTTTCTTTTTCATAATTTTCAAAGTCTTCTTCAAAATTTTTCCTAAAGAAATATACATATTCATCTAATAAATCTGTTCTTATTTCTGAAACGCCTATTTTATCATTTACAGCTGTAAAGTCTGTTAATTTATCTGAGTCCATTATTTCTTCTATTTCTTCTTCAATTGTATCTGGAATTTTCATTCCTTTATTACTAAAGTATTTAACACCATTAAATTCATATGTATTATGAGATGCAGAAATCACAACACTTGCATCTGCTTTAAGTTTTTTAGTCAAATATGCCACTCCTGGGGTTGGCATAACACCTAATATTTTTACATTAGCTCCATAGCTTAAGAAGCCTGCAACCATTGCACTTTCTATAAGAGTACCAGATATTCTTGTATCTCTACCTATTAATATTGTTGGTGTATGGTCTGTATGTTTAGATAAAACATATGCACCAGCTTTTGCAACTTTATAAACTAATTCTGGAGAGAGTTCAGTATTAGCGATTCTTCTTATTCCATCTGTTCCAAAATATTTTCTCATTTTTCAATCACATTTCCTTTCTTTTATTTATACTACATATTATTCTGCAAATTTTACTTTGTCAATTACTTTTGGTGTAAATACTTTTAAATAATATGGATTTATATCACTTAGTATATCTCTAATTAGAACTACATTTCCATCTTTATTTGTAATTTTAAGATTTGGAAATGTTTTTAACATTTCCTTATTTGAAAAAATTTTATCAACTAGTGATTTCATTGGCATATTTTTATATTGTTCAATATATTTATCTATATATTTTTCTTCTATATTTAGCTGTACTTTATTTTCGCTTACAAGTCTTACAAAAAATACCTTTAGCCCAATTCCTGTAATTACCATATCTATCATCAAAAATATCATAATAATTATAACAGCTTTTTTCAATTGTTTGTATGAAAATTTTTCTAAAAATTTGTCCACTTTTGGATTAAAATGTGTGATTAGATAAATTGCCAAAATTCCCCAGAACATAGAAAATGCTACACAAATTCTACCATTAATATTAAAAGCCATATCCGAGTAATCCCACCATACCACATGGAATATGGCTTCTCCTATTAAACTAACCACATATTCTATAATTGAGCCAACTAAAAAGCCTCCAAAAAATAATGTGTAATTATTCTTTTTAAATTTCTGTAGAGCCAAAATCATTATAACAGCTCCCAAACCATAAATTGAACAAAATGGTCCAATAATAAAGCTTTTTCGGCTTTCTAACACGCCTTTAGTTAATATTCCAAATATTGTTTCTATTATAAAACCAATAATACTATAAATTATAAAATATGCAAGTAAAGTTGTTATTGTAAATCCTTGTATTTTTAATGGTTCTTTTTTTGATTCGTTTATTTTTTCTCTCATTAGTGCTCCTTTAAACTACATCTTTTCTGGCATCTGTATTCCTAGTAAATTTGCGCCTCTTTTCAATATAATTCCTGTTGCATAAGTTAAATATAATCTTGCATCTTGTGTTTGTTGTTCTTCACCTATTATTTTGTTTTCATTATAGAAGCTACTAAATGCTTGTGCAAGGCTTATTAGATACCTTGCTAATATATATGGTTCATATTTTTCAGCAGCTTGCATAATTATATCTCCAAAATTATAGATTAATTTTATAATTTCTAAAGATTTTTCGTCTTGTAGCTTCTCAAAATTAACATTTTCTATTTTTGGAATGTATCCTGCTTTTTCTAAAACACTTTTAGTTCTTACATATATATATTGAACATAAGGTCCTGTTTCTCCATTAAAATTAAGCATTGTATCCCAGTCAAATAATTCATCTTTTATTCTGCTATTATATAAATCATTGAATATAACTGCTCCTATTCCTATTTTTTTTGCAATTTCTTTCTTATTCTCTAACTCAGGATTTTTAGCATCAATTATTGTTTCTACTCTTGAGGTCGCTTCATTTAATAAGTCTTCTAATTTTATTACATTTCCATCTCTTGTTGATAATTTTCCATTTTTTGATTGAATCATTCCAAATGGAACATGTACTAGTCCATTAATGTATTTTTCATCTAAGCCTAATAACTTAGCCACCTCAAATACCTGTTTAAAATGTAATATTTGCTCATATGAAGTAACATATATATTTTTATCATAATTATATTCTCTTGCTCTATACATTATAGCTGCTAAGTCACGCGTTGCATATGTTGTAGAGCCATTCGTTTTGCCTATTATACAAGGTGCCATATTTTTATCAGATAAGTCTATTATCCTTGCCCCTTCGGATTCAACAAGTTTTCCGGTACTTTCTAAAATATGTACTACTTCATCCATTTTATCTGCATAAAAAGCTTCGCCATTTAAAGAATCAAAATGTATGTCAAGCATATCATAGACTTTTTGAAACTCTTTTATACTTAGATCTCTAAATTTCTTCCATAGATTTGTACAATATTCATCTCCATCTTCCAATTTTTTAAAATTATTTCTGCAATCATTTAATACTGTTTCGTCCTCTTTGCAAAGCGCATTTATTCTTATATAAATTTTAGTTAATTCATCAATTGGATTTTCATCTATATTGTACTCTTCTCCCCATCTTTTGTAACCTTCTATTAATTTTCCAAATTGTGTACCCCAGTCTCCTAAATGATTTACACCTATGCAGTTATAACCCAAGAATTTATACAGTTTATATATACTATTTCCTATTACAGTAGTACGTAAATGTCCTATATGAAAAGGCTTTGCTATATTAGGCGACGAATAGTCTATTACTATATTTTTTCCTTCTCCTACTTTACTTGAGCCATAATTCTCTTTTAGTTTTTCTACCTCTGTTAAAACTTCAGAAATAAGCATCTGAGCATTTACATAAAAGTTTAAATATCCTCCCGCTATTTCTATTTTAACTATTTCATTATTTTCAAATGTTAATTTATCTTTTAATTCATTAGCAATAACTGGTGGAGCTTTTTTTAAATCCTTTGCCAACTTAAAGCAAGGAAATGCATAATCTCCCATTTCTTTGTTTGGCGGAGTTTCTATAAATTCATATATATTTTTTGAATCCACATTAGTTATTTCTCCAATTTTTTCCGATATAATTTTCTTAAAATCTACCAAATTAATTTCCCCTTTATTATATATTAATCTCCTAAATTTATTCCTATGTGTCTTGCTGTTTTCACCAAATCGTGATCCAGATTTACTTTTCTTATATTGCTCTCTGCGGTATTGCCAGATGCTGCACCTATTTTTTTATTGTTTCCTACTACATCTTCAAGTGGAACATAATTTAATCTACCATCTTTTATTACTGTTAATACATTAAATTTACCTTCCATAGCAAGCTCCATTGCTTTTGCTCCATATTTAGTTGAAAGGACTCTATCAAAAGCAGTTGGACTACCACCTCTTTGCATGTATCCCAAAACTGTACATCTTGCTTCTAACCCTGTTAACTCTTCTAATTCTTTTGCAACCTTAAATCCTGCTCCTCCTAATTTTGTATTATCTACACCTTTTCCATTGTTTCTTGTTCCCATTATAGTAATATCGCCATTTATTGGCTTTGCTCCTTCTGCTACGACAACTATACTAAATGCCTTTCCTCTGTTTTTTCTATTAAGTATTTTTCTTGCTGCACTATTTATATCATATGGTATTTCTGGAATAAGTGCCACATCAGCACCTCCCGCTATTGCTGATTCTAATGCAATCCATCCTGCATATCTTCCCATTACTTCTAATACCATTATTCTATGATGTGTTTCTCCTGTTGTGTGCAATCTATCTATCGCTTCTGCTGCAACAGATACTGCCGTGTTGTACCCAAATGTTATTTCTGTACATGCAACATCGTTATCTATTGTTTTTGGAACTCCAATAACATTTATTCCTTTTAATGATAAATCTCTTGCCGATTTTTGTGTTCCATCTCCTCCTAAAGTAAATAGACAATCTATTTCATCCTTTTTAATGTTTTCTACACATATATCTGATAAATCCTTATATACTTTCTCTCCGTTTTCTTCTACTGGGTAATTGAAAACATTGGCATTTGTTGACGAGCCTATTATTGACCCTCCTTTAGGTAATATACCTTTTGCATTACCAGTAGCATCAGTTGCTAACTGTACAAAATTGTTTTGTAATAATCCTCTATATCCATCTATAAATCCATAACATTCTATATTATTATTTTCTGCTGTTTTTATAATTGCACGCATTACTGCATTAAAACCAGAAACATCTCCACCATTAGCAAGTATTGCTACCTTCTTTATCATATGATTTTCTTCCTTTCAAATTAAAATATTCTTATAATATTATACCAATAAATAAAAAAAATACAACCCAAAGTTGTATTTTTTTACTGTATTTATGTTATTTTATGCTCTTGGATGAGCTTTTTTGTAAACATTTCTTAATGCTGGATCTTGAAATTGCATATATACTTGTGTTGAAGATATATCTGAATGTCCAAGCATTGTTTGTATTGCTTTAAGGTCTGCACCATTTTGTAGTAAATGTGTTGCAAAAGAATGTCTTAAAACATGTGGAGTTATATCCTTTGTAATATGTGCTTGTTCTTTATAATATTTAACAATTTTCCAGAACCCTTGTCTTGTTAATCTTTTTCCATTAACATTAACAAATAAAGCTTTTTCATTTTCGTCTTTTATAAGTATTGGTCTTGCTTTTTCAACATATTCTTTTAAAGCCTTTAATGATATAGAGCCTAATGGAATATTTCTTTTTTTACCTACTGTATTACATATAACAAAACCTTGTTCTAAATCAACATTTTCTATGTTCAACGAGATTATCTCTGTAACTCTCATTCCAGTTGCATATGCAAACTCTAACATTGCCTTGTCTCTAGTACCTTTTAAGTCTACATCCTTAGGTTGCTCTAACAACAATTCTACCTCTTGTGAAGTTAATACACTTGGAATTTTCTTTTCTACTTTAGGCGATTGTATATTTTCTGTAGGATCATTTTTTATTTTTTTAGTTCTTATTAAATATTGGTAAAAAGACCTTATTGATGCTAAATTTCTAGATATTGTTGAAGCTTTTTTTCCTTCTTCTTTTAAATAGTCCATATATTCTTCTATTTCTTCATTGCTTGTTTTTGTATAATTCATATGGTTTTCTTCTATATAATCTGCATATTGCATTATATCTCTTCTATATGATTCAAGTGTGTTTTTTGATACTCTTTTGTCATTTTCTAAAAATTCTAAAAATAATTTTATTTGCTTTTCCATTATTGTTATTCTCCTTCTCTCAATTAACATAAACTTTATATATGTTATACCAAATTTCGACTAAAAAGTAAATAGTTTTTCAAAAAATTTTATATGTAATTTATTACCATCTTTAATAAATTAGGTGATATGTATGTTTCAACCACGGCTGATATAACTAGCAAAATTAATATTATTACCGAAAATAATGTATGCCTTATTATCTCAAATTTAATATTTTCTCTTCTTTTATCTTTTATTATCGACTTATATACTTTTATTCCTGTAACTGCTAATGCTAGCAATGCCGGTATAAAAATTATATTTTGCATTAATAAGCTACATGTAGCAAATATAGCTCCTTTCCCTATTCCAAATGTTGCTACAGCTGAAGATATAGTATATCCCATACAAAATCCCCTAAAAGATACTATGCCAAACACTATAGGCAACCCTATTATTGTTGAACCAGCAAACCACATTATTATTGTAAGAATTACATTATCTTTTATAGAGTTTTTTATAAGTTCCATATTGTCAATTTTATAATTAGTCTTTAGTGAATTAGAAAAATTGTTAAGATATTCCGTTATCTGCGTTATTTGTGTTTCATTTGCATTGTTTATAAATATAACTCCTAAAATTAATCCTATTAAAAATAAAATTGATACTATTGCATATTCTCTTATGTTATCATATATGTGTTTCTTTATAATGTTTGCAATTGTACTTTTTGCAGTTGTTTTTCTCATTTTATTATCATTCCTTCTTTAGATATATATTTTATACATAATATCTATTCAATAAAATGAGTTTTAGAACCTAGCTTGCTGTTAATTTTCCATAAACTCCTCCGCCACCAGATTGTATTTTTATATTACCCTCTCTTGCATCTATTATTGTGTTTGCAACCTTTTCGCCAACTACACTTTCTATATCATCTTTAGACAACTTGTGCAATATATCCATTTCTGTCCCAAAAGTATTTAATAATTTCTCTATTGTTTTTGCGCCCAACCCTGGTATGAAAGTAAGTGGAACCTGATATATATATGGTGGCCTATGTTTTGGGCTTTTAAATTCCTTTTTGTCTTTTATTAATTCTATTCTATCAAATACTCCAAAAGTAACCTTTTCGCTTGAACATTTTGGACATCTTTCCACTGGTTCTTTTGTTTCTATTACCGAACTACAATTATCGCAAAATGTTCTATGGTATTTACCTAATTTAGGATCCAAACCATAGTTACACAGTACTTTTCTTCCCTCTTCATTTTTCAAAGCTTTTACAACTTCTTTAAAACTTATATCTTGCACTTGCATTTTATTATATTCTCTAGCTATTTTAGGCAATGAATGCGCATCTGAATTTGTTATGAATGTTTTATCTTCTAATTCTGATATTGTATCTGCCAAATATGTATCTGCACTTAATCCTAATTCTATTGCAAATATCTTACTAAATTTTTCTTTAAATATATTTTGCATTCTATCCACGCAATTTCCGTAATAACTTTTAAATGGAGTAAAGCAATGTGCTGGTATTAAAATTCCATTATTTTTTTCTACTATATCTATTAGCTCATAACCAGAAATATCAGACCTTTGCGTGCTTAATGTTATATTTTTTATATGCGTGCTCATTTCTTTTGAAAAAGCCTTTATATCGTCTAAGTGCGGAAAAAAGCAAACATTATGTGCCGCTCCCTTTTTCCCATTTCTTCCAACTTCAGATGTTTCCACTTCACTGCCCAATAATATGCATACTTTATCTTTATATATTATTCCACCATCTTCTATTTCATATGCCTGTCCTGTTCTCAAGAAATTCTCTATATCTTCTATTACATATGGTGATGCACAATCTATTATTCCTACTATTTGTATTCCTTTTCTATCTGCACACTCTTTTGCTATATTAGCAAAGTTCAAACTTTTTGCTGCTGTTATCTTTATTGGTTTTCCGCTTTCACTTCTTCCTATATGTACATGTAAATCTGCAAATATTTCTCTCATTTCTTACCACATTTCCTTTTCCTTTTACAATCCTAATTCATCATAAAATCTTCCTGGCTTTCTTAAAGTGTTTTCCACAGAACTGCTTTCTTTATTTTCAGCTATTTTCATATCTGTATCTTTTGTTAAATCTGATAACGGGATCCCTTGTATTCTTCCTTGTACAATAGGATATATTCTAGATATTACCTTCATTCCTTTAACCATGTCATTATCATCTGGAATACTATTTATCTCTTTTGCTATAAAACTTAGAACACCTAAAACATCTGGAATAATTACTTCTCTATTTTCATTCATATCTTTATTGCCTCCATTCTATTTACAAAATCCTTAAATATTTCTAAATATCTATTTTCTTTATCCTTTAAATTTCTAAATTCCAATAGAACTAAGGCTTCATCACATTTAAATCCAATTCTTTCTGGTCTGTCCAGAAGCATTCCACCAAATTGATCAATTAATTCTAAAATATCTGCTTCTGGCTCTCTAGGTTCTAGCCCACTATATCTATTTACTTGTTCACATATTCTGCAAAATCTTTCGTCAAATCCAAGATTTCTTAAATACTCGGCTCCTTCTTTTGCATATGTTTTGATTTTCTCCATATCAGAAAAATTATCAACTTTTTTACAATTACACAATATGCATGCTGTTAAAATTAAATTTTTATCCAAATCAATTTCTGTGTGATCTAGAAATAACTTGGCCAACACCGTCTTAAAAATAACAGTGTTATTAAAAAAAGTATTAGCTTTTTTTCGCAAATAATATGCTATTTCAAGTTTCTTTACCCAGTCTTTTTCTTCCATTATATATGTTGCAAAAGTTTCCATTTCAATGTTTCCTTCCATAATAAATGGGAATGTCTTATGCATACAATTATGTGATTTCCCTTACGCAGATTATATGATAAAAAATATTACATTTCAATAAAAATAATGAAATGTAATATTTTTGTAATATTTTACATGGTAATTATTTTATTAGTATAGTCTAAGTTAGACCAAGAATCGCTTTCATATCCTAGAGTATATACATTGGTCGCAAATATATCAGTTTCTAGCATTTCCTTTAATGCCTTATTTTTAGATTCATCCATATATTTTTTTACTGAAGTTACTATTTGCGCTCTTTTATTATGTTTTACTATTTGTGATATCAGTTTTTTACCTTTTTCATTAAAACCTAAAATTCTTGCATATGGAGTTGTTTTTTTAGAAGTCATCATTTTTTCACTTGTTATTCCTAGTAAAGCATATATTAGAATTCTTTGTATTCTTGTCTGGGTATATCTTTTACATTTTACTATATTGACAAAGTCAACAACATTATTGCAAGAATTTGCTGCATTTTTTATAGCATTTTCTAATCCCTCTGATACATCTGCAAGTTGAGCAATATCTCCCACCTTCATTTTTCTTAAGTTATATATTATTTCTTTCTGAAATTTTGATAAATCTAATACATAGTGTCCTCTTCTTAGTTCATCTGCTAAAAGTGCATACGAAGACTTAGGCATAACTTTTTGTATTTCTTCAAACTGACCTGTTGCTATCATTTTTCTTATTGCTGTTGCGCTTGCAAAATCATCTATAATTATTTCATCATTATATAATACTTTTTCTCTTCTAATTCCTATTGGATTTAATTTGCTTTTTAACTTTTTTATTGCCTTTAAATATTCTATTGCCAATATATTGTTTGCCCCTGTTAATATATTTGCATATTGTTTAATATCATTCAAGTACATCATTACAGCATTTTCTCTAGCCTTTGGAAAGGATATTCCTTTTTTTAGCTCATGGTTTAATATATTGGTATATTCTTTTGGCTCCATATAAAAAACATTTGCTATATTGTTTAAACTAGCAATATCTTTTGCCTCTATACCAAAAGATATTGTATCAACTATTTTTAATGAGTCTAATAATTTTATAGCACCTTCTGCAAAGTTTTCTGCGCTTGAAACACTATATACAGTTGGTAATTCTATTACTAAATCTACTCCATTAGCCAATGCCATTTTTGCTTTTGTCCATTTATCTATAATAGAAGTATTACCTCTTTGTACAAAATTTCCTGACATCACACATATTACAAAATCTGCACCTGTTTCTTCTATAGATTTTTTTATATGATATAAATGGCCATTATGAAATGGATTATATTCAGCTATTGTCCCTAATACTTTTGGCATAAACTCACCTTCTTTATATTGTATTGTTTTTTATTTATTGTTATAATATCATATAATAAAAATATTTACAATTAGAAGGAGAAAATTAAATGGAAGAAGTTATTATATATACTGATGGTGCCTGTAGTGGTAATCCTGGACCAGGTGGTTGGGGAACAATTTTAATGTATAAAGATAATAAAAAAGAAATTTCTGGTGGCTTAAAAAATACTACCAACAATGTAATGGAACTAACTGCTGTAATAGAGGGATTAAAGCTTCTAAAATTTCCATGTAATGTTCATCTTTATAGTGATAGTGCTTATGTGGTAAATGCTTTTAATCAAAATTGGATTAAAAATTGGGTTAAAAATAATTGGAAAACATCTGATAAAAAAGAGGTAAAAAATAAAGAGCTTTGGCAAGAATTACTTTCTCTTACCAAAACTCATAAAGTCACATTTCACAAAGTAAAAGGTCATGCAGACAATGAATTTAATAATAGATGTGATGAATTAGCCAGAATGGCAATACATAGTTAGCTTAATTATTTACCTTCTTTTTTAGAAGGTTTTTTCCTTATTTCCTTTTGCATTTCTTCTACCTTATCCCCTATATTATCTTTTATTTCGCTTGCACTCTGGGTTATTTTTTCTTTCATGCTTTCAACTTTATCTGACATTTCTGTTTTTACTTCCTTAGCCTTTTGTGCTATTTGCCTTGCTTTTTCTTTTATCTTAGCCTGCAAATTTGGGTATGCTTCCATAAGTCTTTTGTTGAAAAAAGATTTTCCTATTAATACTTCCCTTACCTTTTTTGTAATTTCTTCTGTGTTATCCTTTATTTTACCTACATTTATGGTTTTAACAGTTTTTGTAAAACTTGATATTACATTATATGAAACAATATTATCTGTAATAAATATTGTAAAACAAATTGCAGAAATAATATTTAACATAGAATTTGAAAGCATATTTAAATATTTAAATGTTATTGGATTTAATACATACATAACCAAACATCCCAATATTCCAAATGGCACAACTGTTTCTAGACATATTCTTCCATTTATGTTATATTTTTTAGCGCTATAATCCCACCATCTTGCTTTAAATATTTTTTCCATTATGTAACTTGTAAAATACTCTAATGTTCCACATATTATTACTGCCATCAAAAATAATACTATTGGATCTTTGGTATAGTTTTTTAATAAAATTGTAATGGCTAGTCCACCAAATCCATAAATTGGACAATATGGGCCTATTAAAAAGCCTCTATTTACAAATTTTCTTTTTTCTATAGATACTAATGTTGTTTCTATTATCCAACCCAAAATTGCATAAATAAAAAACAGCATAAAGTATGTAAATACATTTCTCATTTTTTTCTCTCCTCTTCATAAACAAACAATTCATTTTTAAATTTAACATATTTTTCTTAATTTAGCAATAAAAAATCCTTCATATTCTTGTGTTGGACATATGCATAAAGTTCCATCTATTGTTGTTGGTAATTGTGGTAATGTTTCCTTACCTTCAAATTCAATTGGAACAATTTCCATTCCTTTATTCATTATTGTTTTTACTATTTCTTCATTTTCTTCTTTTAATATTGAACACGTTGAATATACCAATTCTTTGCCACCTTTTAATATTTGTACTGCTTTATTTATTAAACTTCTTTGTGTTTTTTTGCATTTTTCAACAAGCTCTAATGTAAAATACTTATTCAAATCTGTATTATTCATATTTATAGTACCACTTCCACTACATGGGCTATCTAGAAGTATTTGATCAAAAGAGAAAAATTTATCTATATTTCTTGCATCTTTTACCATAACATATGCTAGAGCTCCTTGCTTTTCTAGATTGTATTTTAGTCTCTCCGCTCGTATATTACTCATTTCGCAGGCTGTTATATTTGCATTGTTATTAGTAAGTGCTGCTATTTGTGTGGTTTTTCCTCCTGGCGCTGAAGTCATGTCTAAAATATCTGTTTTTTCTGTAGGATTTAAAATTATTGGTGGCAACATAGATGACAAACTTTGTAAATATATTTCTCCATTTTTATACATTTCTAATTTTTGTATCTCTTCTTCATTTCTATTAAGTATTATAAAAGCCTCTTTACTCCATTTTACTTTTTTATACATTATTCCATTTTCAACTAGCCTCTGTTCAATTTCTTCTGCTGTTGTTTTTATTGTATTAACTCTAAAAGTAAGTTTTCTTTCTAACTTATAGCCTTCTATTATTTGATTAGCTTGCTCTTCGTTATATTCTTTATATAATCTTTCCATAAAAAAATCGGGTAATTTGTTCATCTAATTATCATTCCTTTTTATTATTATTCTATCATCTTCTGCTTTATCTTTTATTTTATCTGCTCTATATGATTTTATTATATATTGGCTCTTCCCATCAAATTTTATTGTAACTGATTTAGTATAATCATTGTTACTTTCTTCATGTTTTTCATCTATTATTAGACTAGCATTACACTTTTTTAGTGTTTCAAATGTAGATATAAATCCAATGCCTGTACCGCCAGTTTCTTTGTGTGTTGTTACAGGTTCCAATCCTAATTTTAACAATGTTTCTATTTGAAATTCTATACCTGTATCACATATGCAAAATTCATAACAGTTATTTTTTATACCCAATATTGCTATAATACTTTTAAACTTATTTTTACTAAAATTTATTGCTATTATTGCATCTTTTAAATGATCCCCAATTAAAGTTACTAATCTATCCTTTTCTATAATATTATTAACTAATGGATATACATTTCCTTCTATTTTTAGCTTAAAATCAATATTATTTTTTATACATTCAATTTGCATATATTTAAACATTTCATCAATTTCTTCTATTCCTGTAAGCGATAGCTTTTCCACTTGTTTTATTGATTTCATTTTATTAGAATATTCTTTTGATAAACTATTTATTTTGTTCGTAATAGCTAGTTCCCTTCCAACTTCCATATTTGTATTATTTATAAAGTCATTTACTGTCATCTCTAATGCTTTTTGTCTATTATAGAATTCATGATTAATTTTGCTAATCTTAAACTTTTCCTCTGAAAGAACTTTTATTTTCTCATCCTTTTGTTTAATTTCATTTTCATAATCTGCCATTGTTTTTTCCAATAACTTTTGCTTATAATATAAAACCAATGTTTTTTGAATCATAACAAACATAATAGTACCTAAAATAATAAATGAAATCAAAATATGCCTTGTCAAATTGCCATAATAATTGCCAAATAAGGTGTATACAAATATCACAGCAATACTTATGTTTATAGTTATTATGTCTATATACTCATTATTGATTTTTTCCTTAATAAAAGCCAGCCCTTTATTAAATCTTTTAATTCTGAAAAGTACACAAATTGTTAGTCCTTGTATTACCACCATTAAAATCATCATAACTATTTTGGCATTATTTACCCTATTTAATATATTTTGTAATGGAAAAATAGCAGTCACAGAAATAACTAATGACATTATACATACCGCAAAAGCCAGTAAAATCGCTGAAGGTCTAATTTTCTCAGTACTTATTTGATTTATTATTATGGCAGATAATATAATTATTATAATCATTACTTCATTTGTTTTAAAATAACTCTTCATTAGAAGGTTTAAAGCACTTAAAAAGAAATTAATAATAAATATCAAAGCACATGTTTTTTTACTATAGTTTTTATTCATAATCCTAGCATATATATAGCTTGTATAGTTTAATAGAAAGAACATTTTTATAAGTGTATTTAATAAATCAATTTTCACTTTTCTCACCTTAATAATTAAATATGACTATATTATAAATAAAAAAAGAGAAGTAATCAATATTTTTTTACTTCTCTTGTATTTTTATAATCCTAACCAATATCTTAACCATTCCCAGAAATCCATTCATATCACCACCTATTTTTTTATTTTTTACAATAAAAAAATATCACTTATATTCATTTATATAAGTGAACAGTAGTGATTCAATTATTTGATTAAATCTGATTTTTGTCATTTAGCGATTGTTACTTTTTGTGACATTTTGTCACTTTGTAGACATACTTTCTTTCATCTACCAAGTAATATTTGAATTTTGCCACAATGCAATGCATTGTGGCGCTTTTTAGATCATCTTTTTCTTTATTTTATTGGCATAATAATATATAAATTCAGTTGGTGTTGGTACTCCTGTTTCATAATTAATTTTTGCTGTGTAATATGTGGTTAAATCTTCTATTGCAGATATTCGCCAAGCATAAAGTATTGCATTCTGCATTGCTCTGCTTATAGTACTTGTAGACCTTTTATATTTACCACCTAAATATTGTATTATTGATATTTTGCTTTCATTATTTTCTTGCATTATTGCATAATATATAGAGTCATGTAAATACTTTCTGCCTTGTAAATGAGTTCCTACTCCTATCAAATCAAGTTCTTTGTCAATTTCTTCCAATATTTCTTTATCATCATTTGATTCATTGTGTTTAGTATTTTCAGTGTAGCTTATATTATCTGTATACCCATTTAACAATAGTAATGTATCTATTACGCTTTCTTCCGAATAACCTTCCTGTTTTTTATAAAATATAAAATCAACTTTATTATCATGTAAATAATCATAAACAGAGTCTGTGCATATGTTTGTAGTTACTATTATTTTAGGCAATATTTTTAACTTAATTTTCCTTAACTCTTTTAGAAATCCAAATCCACTACCTTTTCCATTTGTTAATTCTAGATCTAATATAATACCGTCTGGCATATTATTTTTTACACAGTTTAACGCTTCTACTTCCGAGTTTGTTATTGCAATAAATTTTATCTCACTTTTTGCTCTTTCAATTTTCTTAAATATTTCACAAGTATTAACATCATCTTCCACTAATAATAATTTCATTTTATTCTCCATAAAAATAAATACCTCTTGTTTTTTCATATATTATCATATTTTTTCATTTTTTTCCACTAATATGTATTGTTTTTTGTCATTTTATAATTTGTTTATAATTTTAGAATTAATTTGATATTAATTTTGTGAGGTTTTTTATGAAAAAGCAAATTGGTTTAAGAATAAAAAATATACGTGAAAATATGAATATGTCAAAAGAAGAATTTTCTAAATTACTTGGTATCTCTGGTCAATATCTAGGAATTGTTGAACGTGGGAAAAGTTGCTTATCCATTGAAAAGTTAAAAAGACTTTGTGATTTAACCAATACCAGTGCTGATTATATTTTGTTTGGCAAAAATAATAATATAAAATCGGAAACTAGTAAAATATTAGAATCTTTTAGTAATGAAGAAATAGAACTTGGTTGTGAGACTTTAAAAAAATTAGCAGTTTTTATTAAAAGTATAAATTAACCTGAGTGGCTAAAACCGCTCAGGTTAATTTATTTCGTTTGTTAGTTTTCTTCAAATTGTGAATTATACAATTTTGCATATGCACCGTTCTTTTTTAATAATTCTTCATGCGTTCCTTGTTCTACAATATCTCCTTGATCCATTACAAGTATCAAATCTGCATTTTTTATTGTAGATAATCTATGTGCTATTATAAAGCTTGTTCTACCTTTCATTAAATTATCCATTGCTGATTGTATTTGTTGTTCTGTTCTTGTGTCTATAGAACTTGTAGCTTCGTCCAGTATCAATATTTTAGGATCTGTTAAAATAACCCTTGCTATTGTTAATAATTGCTTTTGACCTGCTGAAATATTACTTGACTCTTCATCTATTAGTGCATCATATCCTTTAGGCAATGTTTTTATAAAGTGGTGTACATGTGCAGCTTTAGCGGCCTCTATTATTTCTGTATCTGTTGCATCTTCTTTTCCATATTTGATATTATCCTTAACCGTTCCATTAAATAGCCATGTATCCTGTAAAACCATTCCAAATACCTGTCTTAGTTTTCCTCTATCAAACTTCTTTATATTTGTTCCATCAAGCAATATTGCTCCACTGTTCACATCATAAAATCTCATTAAAAGCTTAACTATTGTCGTTTTTCCTGCCCCTGTTGGACCTACAATTGCTATTTTTTGTCCAGCTTTTATATCTGCATTAAAATCATTTATTATTATTTTATCCTCATCATAGCCAAAATGAACATGTTCAAATTCCACATTGCCTTCTATATCTTTTGTACTTTTAGGATTCGCAATAGTTTTTATTTCTTCTGGTTCCTCCAAAAATTCAAACACTCTCTCCGCTGCCGCTACCATGGCTTGTAACATTCCAGAAACTTGGGCTATTTGATTTATTGGTTGAGTAAATTGCTTATTATACTGTATAAAAGACTGAATATTTCCTACTGTTATTTTGCCTTGTATAGCAAAATATCCACCTAGTATTGCTACTGCCACATATCCAACATTACTTATAAAGTTGGTTACCGGATGTATTAGTCCAGATAGAAATTGAGATTTCCAACCAGATTTATATAACTCCTCACTTGCTTCTTCAAATTTGTTTATTACTACATCTTCACTGTTGAATGCTTTTACAACAGTGTGTCCTCCATAAATTTCCTCTACCTGTCCATTTACATGTCCTAAATAATCTTGTTGAGCTTTAAAGTATTTTTGCGACTTAGATACTATTGTTTTAACTAAAAATGCTGCAATTGGTAGTATTATCAAAGACGTAATAGTCATTTGCCAGCTAATAGAAAACATCATTATTAATATTCCTATTAATGTGCAAATAGCTGTTATTATTTGCGTAACACATTGGTTCAAATTTTGAGATAATGTATCTACATCGTTTGATATTATTGATAATACTTCTCCATTTGTTTTTTTATCAAAATATTTCATAGGAAGTTTATTAATTTTTTCTATTAACTCATTGCGCATTTTATATGTTATTTTTTGTGCCACTCCTGTCATTGTAAATCCCTGCACTGCAGAGAATACCATGCTAATCAAATACAATGTTAATAATGTTAGAAGAATTTCTGCAATTTTTTGAAAATTAATTCCTTCTCCTCCTGATAATTTACTTATTAATCCATTATATATTTCTGTTGTTGCGTTTCCCAATATTTTTGGTCCTACAATTGAGAAAATTGTACCTCCAATTGCAAATATCATTACTATAACCACTGCAATTTTATATTTAGATAAGTAGTTTTTTATCAATTTATTTGTAGTCCCTTTAAAGTCTTTTGCTTTTTCTATTGTCATTGGTCCTTTTCCTGGTCCCATACCTCCCATTGGAGGCTTTTTTGTTTGATTACTCATATTATTCTAGCTCCTCCTTTGAAAGCTGTGATAATGCTATCTGTGAATATGTATCACAATTTTTCATAAGCTCTTGATGCTTTCCTATTCCTACAATTTTTCCCTCTTCTAGCACCACAATTTGGTCAGCATTTAGTATTGTGCTTACTCTTTGCGCAACTATAATTACAGTTTTGTTTTTAGTTTTTTCTGCTAATGCTGCTCTTAATTTACTATCAGTTTTTAAATCTAATGCTGAAAAACTGTCATCAAAAACAAATATTTCTGGGTCTATTGCAATCGCTCTTGCTATTGATAAACGCTGTTTTTGCCCACCAGACACGTTTGTTCCGCCTTGTGCTATCTCTGATTTATATTTTTCTGGCTTTGCTTCTATAAATTCTGTTGCCTGTGCTATTTCTGCAGCTTCTTTCATCTGTTTGTCAGACATTTTAGGATTTCCATATTTTATATTTGATTCTATTGTTCCAGAAAATAGTAAGCCTTTTTGTGGAACAAAACCTATTCTTTTTCTCAATTCATGTTGAGGTACATCTTTTATATTAACTCCGTCTATTAATAGTTCTCCACCAGTTACATCATAAAATCTTGGTATTAAATTTACAATAGTAGATTTTCCACTACCTGTACTTCCTATTATTGCCGTAGTTTTTCCCGGTTCTGCTGTAAAATTAATATCTGTTAATATTTCTGCATCTGCATCTGGATATCTAAATGAAACATTTTTAAATTCAACCAATCCTTTCTTACTGTTGTCAAATTTTTTTGTATTCTCATTATCTTTTATTCTTGGCTCTTTTTCTAAAATTTCATTTATACGATTAGCAGAAACCTGAGCACGAGGTATCATTATAGATATCATAGAAATAACTAAAAAACTTATTACAATTTGCATTGTATATTGTATAAACGCCATCATATCTCCAACTTGTATATTTCCATTTGCTACATTATGTCCTCCTACCCATATAATTAGTAAAGCCACTGAATTCATAACAAACATTAATGCTGGCATCATTAAACTCATAGCCTTATTAACAAATATATTAGTTTTCATTAATATTTTATTTGCATCTTCAAACCTTTTTTCTTCTTTCTTTTCTGTATTAAACGCTCTAATTACTGGCAAACCAGTTAGTATTTCTCTTGCAACTAAATTTAAACGGTCAACAAGCTCTTGTAGTTTCTTGAATTTTGGCATTGCTATAATAAATAATGTTAATATTATTCCTAATATACATAAAATTGCCAAACCTATTATCCAAGCCATTGAAGTATGGCTGTTATTTAATACCCTTATAAAACCGCCTATACCTACTATTGGCGCATATACTACTACTCTAAATAACATTGCAATTAAATTTTGAATTTGCTGTATATCATTTGTGCTACGTGTTATTAGTGATGCTGTAGAAAACGCCTTAAATTCCTCTATGGAAAAGCCTAAAACCTTTTTGAAAACCTTATTTCTTAGGTTTTGTCCTAACTTAGCTGCAACTCTCGATGATAAATACATTATTATTATTGCTGCAATCATACTTATTAATGCTATTCCTAACATCTGCATACCTGTAAATAGTATATAATCATTTTGTATTTTATCTAAGTCCATCCCTATTTGGGCATATTCTTGCTTTGTAGCTTGTATTGCAACTTGTTCTGTCATATTGCCAAATTTCTCGTCTATCATTTTGCTACTTTCTTCCAAAATATTATTCCTTGTTTCTTCTGGCATATTTTTAATTATTGTTAGCAAATCTGCTTGTTCTAGTATGCTTTGTTGTGCTTTAGGTGTGTTCTGTAGAATATTCTTTTTGATCTCTTTGGCTGTTTCTTCATTACTTATACTATATATTATCATTAATGGTTTTGCTATTAATGTATCAAGTTCTTCTTTCTGTTCTTTCTTTAAATTATTAAGTACATAAATATCTTGATTTTCTAATTCTGGATATTGTTTTAAATATTTTTCATACTCTTTATCCTCCATTTCTTTTTTAGAAATTAGAGTATAACAATTTAATATTTTTTCATCATCTGTTGAAAATAGTAATAAATTTTCCATTTGCTCTTTTCGTATTGCTTCTGGAGAAACATTTTGTATTCCCCCTTGTTGTATTCCAATATTAACTATTTTAGATGTATAATCTGGTAATGCTAAGTCTGTACCTGCTTGCAAACATAGCAAAATCACTATAATTATTACTGAGATTAGTGATTCTTTTAGGTTTTTTAATATTTTAAGCATTTGCTTGTTATTCCTCCTTTTTATGTTTTAAATGATTTTAATCTTTATGTGTTGCATTAATTATATTATTGTGTTTTTTGGGTAAATTCTTTGATTTTAAAATAAACTTGTGGCCATGAATACACTTTTTCTACTTCTCCTGTTTCTATATTATTATTTGTTGTGCCAACAAACATATATGATTTTATTCCTGCATCATTTATTTCTTTACAAAATTTAAAGCAATCATCTATAAATACATCTATATTGTATTCTCTAGCTATCTTTAATTTGTCAGATGAATTTATTAATAATCTATCATATTCTATTTTGTTCTTTTTAAGCCATTCTTCTGTTAACCCCTCTACGCTTTCTATTCCATCTTGCTCATACCTTGCGGTTATAATATAAATGTTGTTTCCTTCTTCTTTTAATTTTTTTATAGTTTCTGCTACATATTGTTTTGGAGTTGCCTCTCTTAAAACTCTTTCAAAGTGTTTATACCAAAATTTTTTTAATGCTTCCTCTTCCCACTTATACATATTCTCTATTTGATCATATGTAGGTATGCTTCCTAAATTTTTAATATCCCCCGTTCCCTTCATTTCCTCAATATCATATATTTGTGAATCTGCTAACATAATTTCAAATGAATTTGACATTGTATCATCTATATCTATTCCTATATTCATACTATTTTTGTTCCTTTCTTAATAAATTTATTACATCATTTTTTTATTTTTCCCACATATCATACATTATTTTAGCATATTCTAGTTTATATTACAAATATTTTTTCCTTCATTTCAAATGAATTTCTAATATTGAAGACAAAAATAGGCGATTTTAACCGCCTATTGATATTTCAAAAAAATTTTAATTTTATCTTGCCAAACCAGTTAATATCTGTTATTATATATATTGTATTTTAAATATGCCGATGTGGCGGAATTGGCAGACGCACCAGACTCAAAATCTGGCGGGAAACCATGTGGGTTCGAGTCCCACCATCGGTACCACTTAATTTTAATCTATATTTACTCCTTTATTTAAAAATTTATTTCCTGAATAATAAATTCCCACGTTGTATATAGCATATACTAATATTCCAACTAACATCATGCCCTTAAGTCCTTCTGAATTTACATTAACATTGTTAAATAATGACATTATTTCTGGATTTATCACACCTGCCATAAATAATATTCCTAGTGATATCGCTGACAATAAACTATATATTGCAAATCCTATTATTATAGACTTAATTATTTTCGAATTATTGCTTCTATGTCCTATTATAAGTCCTAATATTCCACTCATCATCATAAACAAACACTCAAAGAATAATGTAATAACCATTACAAGTATTAAACTAAATACTGAACTATTCAAATATATTGCTGATTGTTCTAAGGACTCTTTTAACATAACACATGTTTCCTTATTTAGGCAACTAATAGCTAGACAAATAACTACAACAACAAATGAAGTAAGCAATGTTATAATAGCTGTTAGAATTTTTGATAAGTAGATTTCACTTTTGCTTATAGGAAGTGTGTGTGTCAAGTATGCTTCATCTTTATATATATTTTTTACAAATCTTGCCCAATTTCTCATAAAGCAATTTATTAATATGTTTACTAGCATTGCAATAACAATACCACAGCATACCTTGTCAATTATCAATATTATCAAGCTTTGTTCAAAACTTTCAACAATTCTTACTATTATTGAAAAGAAAATCGCTAACATATAAAATACTAATAAAGGTTTAAAGCACCATTTCAAATCATATTTTAATAATTTACCTAACATTTAAAGCACCTCCTAAATATTTCGTCTATTGATGCACTTTCTTTTTTTCTTAGCTCATCTGCTGATGATGTTAATATAATTTCTCCCTTATCAATAAAAATGACATCATCTAATATTCTTTCAACATCACTAATTATATGAGTAGATATAATTAAGCTTGCTCCTTCGTTAAAGTTTAAAAGAATTGTATCTAAAATATAATCTCTAGTCGCTGGATCAACTCCACCTAATGGCTCATCTAATATATATAATTCTGCCTCTCTGCTCATAACTAATATTAGTTGTAATTTCTCTTGCATTCCTTTTGACATTTTATTTATTTTTAAATTTATATCTAAATCTAAATCTTTTAATAGCTTAATCGCTTTCTCTTCATTAAAATTATCATAAAATTCATTAAAAAAAGTTATTATTTGTGAAACATTCATATTTTTATCAAGATATGTTCTCTCTGGTAAATATGAAATAATTTTCTTAGAGTTTACACCTGGTTTTTCACCATTTATAAGCACCTCGCCACTTGTAGGAGTTAATAAATCATTAATCAATTTTATTAAAGTTGTTTTCCCCATTCCATTTTTCCCAAGTAAACCTATAATTTTTCCTTTTGGAATACTTAAATTTATATTGTTTAAAACTTGCTTGTCATCAAATTTTTTGCACAAATTATTACATTTAACTAATTCCATCTTTTCCTCCTTCTTGCAAGTATTTTACAGCTGAGTTATAATCTATGCCGATTTTTTTCATATTATTAAGATAATTATCAATTATTTCTTTTGCCAATTTTCTTTTTATTTTTTCAATCAATTCTTCATCTTCTGTTACATATTTTCCATTTGTTCTTTCTGTATAAATTAACTGTTCATTCTCAAGTTCAGCCAATGCTTTTTGCATTGTGTTTGGATTAACCTTCATTATAAGTGCTAGCTCTCTTACAGAAGGCATTCTTTGTCCTTTTTTGAATTTACCAGAAACTATTTCTATTCTTATTATCTCAACTAACTGAATATAAATTGGTCTTTCATTGTCAAATATGTAATTCATAATTACCTCCTTTCTGTATTGTATTACTTGCGTAATACAATAATACTATTTTAAATTTAATTTGTCAATAAAAATGAGCAAATATTTTTTATTTGCTCACTATATTCTTTTTTTCTTTACATTATATTCTATTACTTTTATTTTTCTTATTTCATAATCGAACTCATTTCTTTTAACATTATAATTAAATTCATTTTCATTAATTTTTTCCATTTCAAGTTGATTTAAATCTAATAATACCTCTGTAGATAAGTCCATCCCAATTGGTAGTGTTTTATTAAAATTTTCATAAAATATAATGTTCGAGTAAAATAATATTGGTACTCCTTCTTGAAGATTAAATTTGTGCAATGTAGTTGAGTCCTCTTTTATGTTTTCAAGTTCTTTTATGGGGCTTATATTAAATATCTCCAAACCGTTCATGTTTGCTTGCAAAAGTTTATACACAGCTATATTGTTTTGTAAAGTTATCTTGTTAAATGCCTCTTCTACTAGTTTTGTATAATTCTTTAAATTTTCTTTAAACATATCTATTTCTGTGTTTGCATTTATGTTTAACACTTTATATTTATCTTTTGGTATTTCTCTATGCTTTTGATTATTTATTGTACTGATTTGTGTTTTGTCTTTATTCATGCTTCCAAATATATTAAAGTCTTTCATATTTATGTATTCCATGTTGTCTTCATATTCTTGTTTTAGTTTTTTAAACTCTTTTATATCTTCATACTCGTTCTCAAATGCCTTAACAGAATTTATAGCTTGTTTTACAGCAAATATAGCATCTGTTTCATTTTTAGATAGTTTCCTCCTTTGGAGTTCATCTGCTTTTTTTCCTAATTCTTCCATGTCTTCAATATAATCAAAACATTTTTCAATTTTTGTTTTTGGTAACTCTTCTTGTTCTCCTTGTGTCAAAGTTGATATTTCGTCTTTATTAGTAAATTTCCAAAATTCAAAAATACTCTTTTTATGCTTTTCTATCTCATTTATATATAATTCTGCATTTTCTATTTTTTTTGTTAAGTTAGTAATTTTTAGTTCCATAGCATTTATATCTAACTTCATGTTTTTGTTTATTTCATTTTTACTATTTAATCTTGTACAAAGTCCAATTAGATCCTCCAAAGTATACTGTTCTTTTTTTTCATATATTGTTTCCGGCTCTATATTTTCCCTTTCCACTTTTGTTTTCACATCATTTATTATTTGTTTTTTTATACTCTTATTCTTAAAATAGTATTTAATTTTTCCAAGAAAAGTTTTTTTACATTCTAGGAAGGTAGATATTTGCTTTTGTCTTTCTAAATACTCAGCCGTTGCACCATCATTTACCTTTTTAAGTCTTTGTAGCCTTTCTTTTTTTGTTGTTATTTCATTTTTAACTTTTTCTATTTCTTTTATCTTTTTATTTACTTCTGTATTTATAAAAATAGGTAAATATGAATATTCTATTTTCTCATTGTTATATAAAAAATAGAGACCTGCTTGTTCATTTATTTTTAAATCAATTTTATATTGTTCTTCTGCTCCAGTTGATAAGATAAATAATGCTTTTAATAATTTTAAAAATTCAGTTGCTTCTTCTTTATTTTTTATTTTAATTTTATATGTGCTTAAAACTTTTTCATAGACATCTACTTGCCCTAAAATTTGTACTTCTAAATTTTCATCGTTATCATATACTTCATATATATTTGGCCATTGTTTAGTAAAATACCACAAATAATTTTCTATATCGTTTATCTCTGTTTTTTTTAGATATCTTTCAGAGTACTCCATATTACTAATTGGGACAAAAATTTTTCTTTGACCTTTTTCTTTATTACATTGAATTTGTTGTTTTAATATATAAAATAGTTCTGGATTGTTAGCTTCCCTCGTTGGCACTAGCATAAAGTATTTATTGCAATAATCCGAATAATATATCTGCCATATAAAATTATTTTTATATTTAACTTCAAATGGTATTTTATCTTTTAATAATTCTTGCTCTGTTTCTATCTCTTCTATATCATCTATTTTCAAATTTTTTACCATTTCTAAAAATTTAGCAAACTTTTCTATGTCTTCCTCATTTTCAGAATCTAAGTACTCTAAAATTGGGCTTGCTAATTTATATTTTTCTTGTAGTGATGTTAGCCTGTCTGTTGGAGTTATTAAAATTTGAATATCACAAATGTTTATATATTTATAAATTTTATATGTATCATCATATGACTCTAGCGGTCTATAATTAAGTGGTTTAAAACTTTTTAAAAACTCTGGTACATTTTCTAAATCTAAACCAATATATTCTAGTTTCTGTTCTATTATTTCCTTTTCGTCATTAGTAATCTCTGGCATTTTTACCTCCACTTAATCTTACATTAAATTTAATAATCATATTTATTTTATAGAATTGCATTTAACTTATTTCTTTTCTTCTATTTCCTCTTTAATCTTAGAAATAAATTCTTTTACAGGCATTTGTCCTATATCGCCTTCTTTTCTTGCACGTACTCCTACTGCATTTGCTTCTACCTCTTTTTCTCCAATTATTAGCATATATGGAATTTTTTGAAGTTGTGCTTCTCTTATTTTGTATCCTATCTTTTCTTCTCTGTCATCTAATTCAGCTCTTATTCCCTCCTTCATAAATTGTTTTACCAATTCATCTGCATATTCTTTTTGTTTATCAGAAATAGTAAGTATTTTTACTTGTACTGGTGCAAGCCATGTTGGGAATGCACCTGCATAATGTTCTATTAAGACTCCTATAAATCTTTCTATACTACCAAATACAACTCTATGTAACATAACAGGTCTATGCTTCTCTCCATCTTGTCCTATATAATTCAAGTCAAATCTTTCCGGCATCTGAAAATCTAGCTGTATAGTTCCACATTGCCAATCTCTGCCCAAGCTATCTTTTATATGAAAATCAATTTTTGGTCCGTAAAATGCTCCATCGCCTTCATTTATAACATATTCCATGTTCTCATGCTCTAATGCCTTTCTCAAAGCATTTTCTGCTGTTGTCCAATCTTCATCGCTTCCCATAGAGTCTTCTGGTCTTGTAGATAGCTCTACTGTATATGTAAATCCAAACAAGCTATATACTTGGTTTATTAAGTGCATTAAGTCAATTATTTCTGATTCAATTTGTTCTGGTAAACAGAATATATGAGCATCGTCTTGAGTAAAACATCTTACCCTAAATAGCCCGTTTAATTGGCCAGATTTTTCATGTCTATGTACAAGTCCCAATTCTCCCATCCTTATAGGTAAGTCCTTGTATGAATGCATTTTGCTTTTATATACTAACATACCTCCTGGGCAGTTCATTGGTTTTAAAGCAAAGTCTTGTTCATCTATTTTTGTTGTATACATATTGTCCTTATAATGATCCCAGTGTCCTGAACGATGCCATAATTCTTCATTTAACATTACCGGTGTTTTAACTTCTTGATATCCATTTAAAGTATGAATTTTTCTCCAATAATCTTCTAATACATTTCTAAGCACCATTCCTTTTGGTAAAAAGAATGGAAATCCTGGTCCTTCTCCTGTAATCATAAATAATTCTAACTCTTTACCCAATTTTTTATGATCTCTCTTTTTTGCTTCTTCTAACATATTCAAGTATTCTTCT
Source organism: Clostridiales bacterium (assembly GCA_003534295.1). GTDB lineage: Bacteria > Bacillota > Clostridia > TANB77 > CAG-508 > DNVW01. The sequence continues at coordinate 43,081 of DPDV01000013.1, read as the reverse complement.
AATTGGCTAGCTTTTGGATATGAAATACCATAAATCCTTTGTAGCATTTTATTTTTTTCGTTTCCTCTCCAATAAGCTCCTGAAGATGTTAACAGTTTTACAGCTTTAATATTACCTGTTTTCGCAACATGAGGACCTGCACAAAGATCTGTAAATTCGCCTTGTTTGTAGAATGATATTATTGCATCTTCTGGCAAATCGTTGATTAGTTCTACCTTATATGGCTCTCCTTTTTCCTCCATAAATTTTATTGCTTCTTTTCTTGGGAGTTCAAATCTTTCTAGTGGTAAATCTTCTTTTATTATTTTTTTCATTTCATCTTCAATTTTGATTAAATCTTCTTCTGAAAATGGTTTTTCTGTATCGAAGTCATAATAAAATCCATTATCTATTGATGGTCCTATTGCAAGTTTTATTTCTGGATATAGTCTTTTTATTGCTTGTGCCATTATGTGGGATGTTGTATGCCAATATGCTTTTTTTCCCTCTAGACTATCAAATGTTAATATTTCAAGTTTGCAATCTTCAGTCAATTTATGTCTTAAATCCTGTACTTCTCCATTTACTAATCCTGCTAATGTTACTCTTGCTAAGCCTTCACTAATTTTTTTTGCCACATCTATTATTGAACTACCTTTTTCTACTTCAATAATAGCTCCATCTTTCAATTCAATTTTTATCATTTTATTTTTCCTCCTTTTTTATGCCTATAAATTAGCATATCAAAAAACTCCTAGGCATTTAACTACGCCCAGGAGTGCTTTTATTAACACGGTTCCATCCTTGTTTTTTACTTAATTAACTTTTAACGCAAGCACACGCCTAGTTTTTGCTAGGAACAATGAGGTAGTTTTTCAAATATGTTTTTTTAGATTAGCTTTCAGCTTTCAACTAATCCTCTCTTTAAATAACCTTTATTTTACTTTGTCTCATTTATGTTTTTAATATTAAATATATAATTATTATACTTTATATTTTTAACAAATGCAAGTGTTTTCCTAATTTTCTTCATATCCCGGTTTTTTTAGTAATTTAAACATATTAGTTTTATATTTTTCTACTCCTGGTTGATTGAATGGATCTACACCTAATAAATTTCCTGACATAGCACATGCTAATTCAAAGAAATATATTAAGTAACCCATGGTTTCTTCATTTAGTTCTTCCATATTTATTAATATATTTGGTACATCTCCCTCCACATGTGCTGCTATAGTACCCTCCATAGCCTTTTTATTGACGAAATCCAATGTTTTTCCAGACAGATAATTCAATCCATCTAAATTATCTTCATCCATATTTATCTTTATTTCTGAGTTAATTTTTTCTATGTTTATTACTGTTTCAAATAAGTTTCTTCTTCCATCTTGTATATATTGTCCTAATGAATGTAAATCAGTAGTAAACTCTACTCCTGAAGGGTATATTCCTTTTTTGTCTTTTCCTTCGCTTTCCCCAAATAATTGCTTCCACCATTCTATTAAATAGTGTAACTTTGGTTCATATGTAACAAGTATTTCTATGTCTTTTTTATTTTTATATAATATATTTCTAACTACAGCATATTTGTAACACTCATTATATTTAACATTTTTGTCTGAATACTGCTCCTGCGCATTTTGAGCTCCTTTAATAAGCTTATCTATGTCTATTCCCGCTGTAGCTATTGGCAGTAGCCCTACCGCTGTAAGAACTGAATATCTTCCACCTATATTATCTGGTATTACAAATGTAGTATATTTTTCTTCTTTTGCTAATGTTTTAAGAGCACCTTTTTTGCTATCTGTAGTAACATATATTCTTTTTCTTGCTTCCTTTATTCCATATTTATTTTCTATCATTTCCCTAAAAATTCTAAATGCGATAGCAGGTTCTGTTGTTGTTCCAGATTTTGATATTACATTTATAGAAAAATCTTTATTTCCTATAATCTCTATTAAATCATTTATATAATTTGTACTTAAATTGTTTCCAACATATAATATTAATGGTGTTTTTCTATCTGATTGTAAATTATAAAAAGTGTTGTTTAACGCCTCTATAACCGCTCTTGCCCCCAAATAAGAGCCACCTATTCCTATTACAATCAATATCTCTGAATCTTTTTTTATTTTTTCCGCTGCTTTTTTTATTTTATCAAATTCTTTTTTATCATAATTATTTGGAAGTTCTAACCATCCAACAAAATCCTTTTTATTTCCGGCTCTTTTATGTAGATCTTCATGTATTCTTTTTACTTCTTCTGCATATTTTACAATTTCCTTGTCAGTTACATTTGTATTTTTTAAATCAATTTTTATATTTTTCATATTAACCTCCATTTTCTTTTGTTATATTTTTACGTATTTTATGTAGATATACTCCGTTTTTTATAATATTAATAACAACCTTTATTGAAAAAACAATTATACTATTTAAATACAGCGTTCTTAAAAAATTTTCTTTTGTTTCGAAGTAGTTGTCTTTTACAATTATTCTATTAGTTAGTGATAGACATTTTAGTATTTTTATGTCATTAAACTTAATTGTTTTATATTTTTTCTCCAATTGATCGCAAAAAAATAATTTACAAGTTATATTTTGAGATGTACACCCATGTGAACTTTGAAGCCTGCACAATCTACAGCAACCATTAATTCTTTTTGTATTGTGTTGATTCATGCACTTACCATTTTTAAATTCACAGTCTATATGCTTGATTTTGTTATATTCGTCAATCTCCGAGCACGCTTTGTCATATATATAGTTAATCCTTTTAATTCTGTTTTTTATATTTAGTGCTTCTATTACACTACTATAGTTTATATTTTTTACATTGTTTTCTAATATAAATTTTGTTCTTTTATATATTATGCTTTTATAAATCCAAATCTTTCTCTCAAATTTTTTTGTATCCACTTTATTATTTAATTTTATAATCTTTGTTTTCATACGCTTTCCTTTAATCCATTTATTTTAGTTTTTTATATTTTTTGCTCTTTTAATTATTACTGTTTTTTATCTCTCAATGATAGTTTGTCTTCTCTTGGCTATACTTCACCAAATAATACATCATCATTTAATTTTGCAAATTTGGGTGCAAGTTTTCCTAAATTATCTCTACTTGCCGTTTGTTTTATCATTATAAATTACCTCTTTTTATATTTTCCCATTATTGTATATTATGATAGTCTCTACTGGTCAATAGTTTTTTTAGTGTCCTATTATTCTTCTGATAATATTTTTTTTATTAAACTTATATATACAACTAAATATGATATTGATAATAGGAATCCACCTAAAACATCACTTGTGTAATGTACTCCAAGATAAATTCTACTTATGCCTATTAAACAGATTAATATGCTTAATAATACAATCAATGACCATTTTATATATTTATTTTTTATATATCTATAAATTAAATATATTAAATATCCATAAAAAGCCATACTTACCATTGAGTGTCCTGATGGAAAACTATATCCTGTTTCTTCAACTATTCTAAATTCAGTTGGTCTTGGTCTTCGCAATATTCTTTTTAGCAATTGATTTAATATTGTAATAATAACTATATTAGAAAAAATAGACAATCCTATTTTTTTATTTTTTATTAATAAAAGTAATGCAATTGTTGCTATTGATAAAAAAATTGCTCCTCCAAAATTAGTTATGAATTTTGCAATTGGAGTTACGAAATCAGATATTAAAAATGTTGATATAATTTTATATCCTATAATATCCCCTTGCATTATTTCTTTATTAAAAACATCTTCTGTTAATGCTAAAAATCCAACTAAACAGATAAATAATACAACCCATTTTAAATTTTTCTTGATATATTCTTTCCAATTATCTTTCAATTTTTCACCTCTTATTATTCTTTTGTTTTCTATAAATGCTTCTATGTAATTATATAATAATAGTATTAATTTTGTTTGTCCTTATACATTTTTATAATATCTTTGATGCCCATCTTTGTACCATAATTTAATATTGCATTTGAATATATTTTTATAGCAATATTAGCAATAGCAATTATTGTTGCAATTAAAATTGCAATTGACATTATCACATCTGTTGTATTTGCCAATCCCATCATTTTTCATTACACATTTTAACATAACTTTTCTTATTAGTTTAGTACTCTTTTAATTTGGGTAATTATATTAGTTACTATTTGTTACATTATATCATTCACTATATTCTTTGTATATATTTTTTAGAAAATAATAATTCAATTAAAAAAAGGAGCACAATTGCCCCTAAAAAAAGAAAAAAATACCTATTCTAATTTATTTCCCTCACAACTTGTTTGACCTATTTTTTCACAATCTTTTACATTTTGAAAACTAAGATACCAAGTCATTCCATTTTGATTTTTCTCAATTTCTCTTTTTCTCTTTTCCAATGCTTCAAATGTTTGTGGTGGAGATATTATTCCTGGCTGACAAGGTACCCAGTTAGCCGGCGTTGAAAGCTTATTACTATCTGCCACTTGTAATGCCGTTAACGCTCTTAAGATTTCTGGGATACATCTTCCAACATTCATTGGATATATTAAAATAAGTCTTACTACTCCTTTATCATCAATAATAAATACATTTCTTACAGTTTCCGTTTTACTAACTTCATTTGATATCATTCCATATTTTCTAGCAATTTCTCCACTTCTATCTGCTATAATTGGAAAAGGAACTCTAATTCCAGTTTTGCAATAAATGTCATATACCCAAGCTAAATGTGATGCATTACTATCTACGCTTAATCCTAGCAAGCACGCATTTAATTGTTCAAAATATGGATTTGCTTTTGAAAAAGCAATTATCTCTGTAGTACATACGGGGGTAAAAGCCTTCAATTTGGGGATAGTTATTTAATTATTCTTTCTATATTTCCTATACTATATAATGGTATATTAGTTAGCCATTCTTCTACTCTAAAATTAGCCATTGAAGTTCTAATATTAATTTTTGTATTATATTTTTCTACAAATGATTTTAAGCTTTTGGCTTGTAAATTTTCATTTGATTTCACTTCTATTGGTACATTGTTTTTACCAATTTGCACTATAAAATCAATTTCTGCAATTCCTTTTTCGGATGACCAATAAAACACATTTAATTCTGTACATTCTTTTAGTTGACATAAAACATATTGCTCTGTTAAGCTTCCTTTAAATTCTTCAAAAATATCATTGCCTTCTAAAATTGTTTTAGAATCTAAATCTGCCATTGCTCCTAATAATCCCACATCCAATAAATATAACTTAAATGCATTGAAATCTTGATATGCAGATAATGGAACTTTGCAGTTATTTACCCTGTTAACTTGATAAACAAGTCCACAATCTATAAGCCATGATAATGCAATTTCATATTCTCTTGCTCTAGCACCTTCTTTTACTAAACCATATATGAATTTTTTATTTTCTTTTGCAAGTTGTGTAGGAATATTATTCCATAGTTGCCTAATTCTTGGAACAACATTGTTTGGTGCATGTTTAGAAAAATCTTGTTCATAATCTTTTAATAGTGTTTTTTGTATGTTACGAACTTCTTCTAAATTTTTTTCTTCTATATACGAATTAACCACTTCTGGCATTCCACCAATATAATAATAAAGTTTTAAATAATCTTTATATTTATTATTAAATACACTAATCATATCAAATTCATTGTTTTTTAATAAATTTAATAAATGTTCTTGCCCCAATGCATCTAAAAACTCAAAAAAGCTTAAAGGCATTAAGTCCATAAAATTTACTTTACCAACGGGGAATGAAGTTCCTTGATGCATAGCCACTCCCAAAAGAGAACCAGCTGCAACAATATGGTATTCATTTGCATTTTCATAAAAATATTTTAGTGTTTTTAATGCTTTGGGAGTTTCTTGAATTTCATCAAAGATTATTAGAGTATTTTCAGGCTCAATATTTATTCCTGATTCAATCTTTAATCCTTGTATTATTCTATCCAAATCAAACTCTTCATTAAATAATATATCCATTCTTGAATTATTATCAAAATTTATGTAAGCACATTTTTCATAATATAATTTTCCAAATTCTTTCATGAGCCAAGTTTTTCCAACTTGTCTTGCACCTCTAATTATTAAAGGTTTTCTATTTTTAGATACCTTCCATTCTTTTAACGTTTCCATTCTTTCTCTATACATATACTCACTCTCCTAATGTATAATCTAATTATATTATAACACTATATTTCACAAAAATCAAACGACTTTTATAGGAAATGTGCACATTTTTCAAATGACTTTTCATATATTTAGTCACTTTTATAAATGACTTTTAGGTATTATATTACACATTATTTTGAAAAATGCTATTTATATTAACTTTTTAATGTCTGGTTTTAGTTCGAATTTCACATTTTTATCGTGATAAATCCATATTTTATCAATTAAACACTCTAAAATATATCTATTGGGTTCGTTAGATTTTAGAATATCATCAAAATATTCTATTGCTGTTTTTAATCTTTTTATTTTTTCTGTGTCTAAATCTTTTTGCTGTTGTTCTAATAGTTTTTGTAATTGTTCTATACGATTAGTTTTGTTTTTTTCCAATTCTTTATATGTATCTTCAATCATTTCTCGTTGATACTCATTTGTGGTATTAGTTAAATCTTTAATTTTTTGACTAATCAAAACTTTGTATTCAACTTTTAAGTTTTCAATTTCAAATTTGATTTTTTCTTTATTATTTGTTTTAGCATTAGTTTTTATTTGAAGCTGTATTTTATTTATTTCATCTATGTATTTATTTTTAGTGAATTTTAAAAATTCTTTGAAATGTATAATTATATCCGTTTCTTTAATTTCATGGCATTTACATCTAGCTTTACCATAAGTTCTATATTGTGAACATTCATAGCCCTTTTGAGATTGTTTTCTAGTTATAGTTATGCCACTTACTCCAAAACCACAATCACCACATCTGCAAAGTCCTGAAAAGTAATAATTTCTTTTTCTCGTACTTGATGTACTTTTTGTATTTAGTTTTCTTTTTCTTATTTCTTGAGCTAAGTTAAATGTTTCTTTAGATATAATTGCTTCATGATGATTTTCAAATACAAAATGTTCTTCCTCTGGAAGCTGTATTGCTTTGCCTCTTATGGATACAGTCTTTTTCTTATGAGTTCTAAGTGTGCCACAATATACATCATTTTCTAAAATATTTCTTACCATATATGTGGACCATAATTTTTGAACTGGATGTTTATATATTCTTCCTCTTTCTAGGTGTTTCATTTGATAGTAAGCCGATGGAGTTGGATAATTATATTTACTATTTAGAATATCGCAAATTTTCTTTCTTCCAATTCCTTCTTCGGTATATAGCTTATATATCAATTCTATAACAGGTCGTAGTTCTTCATCAACATATAGCTTTGTTATATCCTCTGGATCTTTTATATATCCATAATAATTTCCCATAATTAATCTTCCTGTTTTTTGTTTAGAATACATGTGATCTCTAGTTTTTCTTGAACAATCTTTAACATATCTTTCATTAAACCATGTTGTTATTCCAATAGTATCATCTCTATCATTTAAAACATCATAAGTTCCACCCATTTCAGAAACTAATATTAAATTCTTTTGAATATTCTTAAACTCATCTATTAAAACTAATACTCGTCCGTTATGTCTTCCAATTCTCGATAAATCCTTTGCTATGACTACATCAATTTTTCCTCCTTTTACTTTTTCAATCATTTTTGAAAATGCAGGTCTGTTAAAGGTATATCCCGAAACATTGTCATCTATGTAGAAGTCTGAAATAGTCCAATTACGAGAAGTTACATAGTCTTGAATAATTCTTTTTTGTTCTTCAATACTTGCATAGTTTTCTTTATCTTCATCTCTAGACAATCTACAATATCCGTACAACTGTCATTTTATCCTCCAAATCTCGCCTGATATTGCTTGTTTTCATGTTAGCATACATTTCTATTTAATTCCACTTGTTTCGTAATTATTTTTCCAAGAATCTCGGGATAATTCTCTTTTCCAGTTACGAAAATAGCCATACTATATTTTTCTTGTTTATACTTTTTAATTAAATCTTTTGTTTCTTTTTTCTGGAGTTCATCTTCTGTCAAATAAATTTGAACATATTTCGTGCCTTGTATTTCTGTTATTGTAAGTTTCATAATTTATTTTACCTTTCCGAAGTTAAATCTACACGTTTGGAAAAAAATTAAATTTTTATTAGGCAAACAAACAAAAAAAACGCAGGTGTGCTATTGCACATTGAGGATTTTCGAAGTGAAGTTTAACAACGTAAAAATTGTAATTATTTTTCAAACAACCTAACTCCTTCATAACATTATTAATAAATGTTATGCTAAAAAGAGAATTGTTATCTCTTTTTATTTTAAATTACAATATAGAAATAGAGTAAAACTTTTTTAAAGTTTGCAGGAGGAGGGAGACGTCCCGAATCCCAATAAGAGCCTAAAAGCGTGGCTTTTAGCAAGATACTCAAAAAATATAGAGGCGACATTTTGACGCCTCTATAAAATTATAGAACTATTATATAAATTGTAATTTATATATAAAATAAGGAAATGATTCTATATAAAACCATTTCCTTATAAACAATATTATTTAATTTCAATATGTTTTGCTTCTGGAAGTTCTTTTCTTTCTTCTTTTTTAGGAATACAAATTTTTAGTATACCGTTTTTAAATTCTGCATTTACATCTTCTTCTTTAATTTGTTCTCCTACATAAAAACTTCTTGAACAATGTCCGTAATATCTTTCCTTATGAACAAATTTGTCCTTTTCTTCATTTTCATCTTCTTTATTAACCTCAGCTGTTACTTCCAAATATCCATCTTTCAATGATAGTTTAATGTTTTCTTTTTCATATCCAGGAAGATCCATTTCAATAATGTATTTATCTTTTTTCTCTTTTATGTCTGTTTTCATTATTGCACTTTCTCTTCTAATTGGAAAAAAATCATCTCCTTCAAAGAAATCTCTGAACAAATCAAATTCGTTCCTTTTTCTTGGTATCATCATCATAAAAACCACTCCTTTTACAAAATAATTTTTTATGTGTTGATACTCTGTTTCAAGGGTATGCACATATATGTAATTCTCATTACATTTATATTGTATCACTAATTTTAGCAATGTCAAGTGTAGATTGCTAATTTTTGTGAATTTTTTATGAATTTATATTTTGCATTTAATTGTTCTAACTTATTCATTGTAATTTATTGCTTACTTAATTCTAGCACTTTTCTCATTGTATTTGCTGTTCTAATTGTAATTTTATCTTTAATATCTGTACTTGCAGTTTTAATCCACCAATTTGCTTTTCTATACTTGCTTAAATCAAATGACCAAAATATAGAATTATTATATTCTTCAATCTTTTCAATATCTTTGCTTGGCTCTCCAATAGTATTATATACTTCATTATATTTTGTAGGTGGAATTATAAAAATTAGATTGTCATATACTTCTTTATTATCAGTTCCCCACCAATTAGGGCAATGATTTAATATATTTTCAAGTTCACTTGTAGTTATAATAAAAACAGGTATTTCAAGATTGAATTTATCATATATAATCTTGTTTATATCTTTCCTTATTGTTTCTTTATTATCAATACTACTTTCAAAAATAACATTTCCACTATTAAGATACGTAGTAACATTTTGATATTTGTCATTTTCTAACTCTGTTTTTAATTCACTCATTGAAATTTTATTTTTGCCACTAATATTTATTCCTCTTAATAATGCACTATATTTCATAATACATCTCCTCGATAACTTACTATTTTTTAACTAATTACTAATCTTGTTATCTATTTTTCTTTCACGCTCTTAATATTTTGTAATTCAAATCTGTATTTTTGTTTTACATTTGGATATTTTTCGTGGTCAACTTCAGAAGCGAACATATCATAAGGTCTTATATATAATCCTGTATCTCCATATAGTGCTCTATATACCACATATTTTTCCCTCGTTTCACTATGTGTTGCAATATCTTCAACTAAATATAAATCACCTTTAAAATGTTTATAAATTGATTTAATTTTTATTTCATTCATTTTTATTCCTCCCCTTCAAATTACTATTTTTCCAACTAATTACTAAATTGTGTAATTTGCAATTATTTTTTACCTATCCTTGTCAAAAATCGTACTACAAATTCAATAGCTAAAATGAATAGATAAAATCCCAGCCATATAGCCAAACTTATTAATTTTATCTCTGCTGTATTTTCTGCTCCACTTCCATCGAATTTTCTAAAAAATAAAAATACACTCATGCCTAAAAATAAGATAAGTTGAATTACTTGAAATATTCTCCGTTTATTGTTTTTCATTCTATTGCCTCCTAAAAAATATAATTTATCTTACAATTTTATCTGTATTTCTTAGTCTTAAATATCTTCTATATAATGCAAATATTCCTCCAGCCCAAGCTAATAAAGAAAATGCTACTAATATATAATCTTTGTTTGTTATAGCCACATAATCCCAATAAATAAGGAATCCAAAATAATATATAAAGAATGATATTACATTTATTTTACTAAATATTTTAGCAATTTTATTTTTGTTAAATATTAAACAAATATTTTTTATAAATAAACTAATTCCAAATATCAAAAAAGGTATAACTACTATTCTTGTTAATAAATCCTTTGTTTTAATTATAATATAACCTAAAAATATAGATACCGCAAAAGCCATTATTGTTTTCTTTATAAATTCCAAATTCATTGTTTCCTCCAGACCTACTATTACTACTATATTGCAATTTTTATTTTAGACTTTTTTATTATTGAAGCAATATTGTAATTGTTAAGCAAACATAAAAAATGTTATATTTTTAAATCATTTATGCTCATATCTTTGCTACCAATATATACATCTCTATTTCCTTCTAATGTATGGCATTTAATTATTGCATAATTATCGTATTTGTATAAAATACTTCCACCATCTTTATACATTTCTACTTTTATTTTTCCATTTCTTTCATCTTGATTAGCTTTTTCGATAATTTCATTCATCGTTATTTTGTTTTCTGTTAATACTTGTTTTAGTGAATATTCTTTATTATCAATTCTTATGTTTACACTACCATTGTAGGCATATATATTGTAATCATACTTATCAGATTCAGTTTTATCTAATATTGCATACTTCTTATTGTAACTATCTGTTTTCTGTCTTTCTTTAAAAAGTATTTCAAAATTATCAGCAGATTTTATCTCTACTTTTGTTGCTTTAATCTGTGCCGGATAACTTTCCATAATATTATCATGATAAGTTATTTTTACATTTGTCCCTATTTCATAAAGTGCATCATTATTTTTTTCTAATGAAATAGATATTTTATCAGCTATTTTTCTTTCTCCTTCACCTTCATTTGGTTCTACTATAATATAAGTATTTGTAGATTCAATTACTTTTCCAAAAAAAGAATGATCTTTATTTAAAGTACTATCAGGCTCTGGCAATTCATATTTCATAAACCAACTGCCCATTTTAACACCAATATTATTTTCATAAGGTTCATTTGGAGATAAGCCAACATAGCGAATTACTTTATAGCCTAATCCCCAATAGGTTACTTTACTACCATCATAGCTAACTATTTTTATGCAACACTTTGGCTCATGTCCTGTTGTCACTCTACCAGTATCTACATAATTTGTAATAAATGCTAAAACAATAATTATTAGGAAAAAAATCAAAGTAATAATTAATAATTTTTTATTCATATTATACAATATCCCTTCATCTATAATTTATTTCTTATCTTCTTCTCTATCTTTTTTAGCCATATAAGCAACTATTAAAAATGTTCCTATTTTTAATTGATTCATTTAATTCACCTCCTATCTTAAATTATTTCTCCCGTATAATTACTTTAAATTAAGTGCATTTTTAGGGCATTCTTTAATGCAGTTACAGCAAAGTATGCATTCAGTCCCATTTTTTCTTTTTCTTGAGTCATCTAACATATCCACATTCATTGGACAATTTTTTATACATTTTTTGCAATTAATACATTTACTATGATCACATTTAACTCTCAAATATGAGTAATAACTTGCAGGTTTTAGAAAAACAGTTATAGGACATATATATTTGCAAAAAGCTCTATTATCTTTAAATATAAAAGCAAGTGATATTCCTAAAGCATAATACACTATATTTCCAATTATAAAAGCCCAAAACATTATATTTTCTAAGTTATCTACCTTAAATATAAATAGAGATGCCACAAATGTTAATGATAGCAAAAACATTATATATCTAATCCATCCTAAATTTTTTCTACTATTTTTAGGGGTTTTATATGGTAGCAAATCTAATACCATTCCTGTCCAACAGGCATATCCACACCAACCTCTGCCAAAGAATAATGGTCCTGCTATTTTAGCTACAAAATAATGTATTGTTGCAGCTTCAAATACGCCTAAAAACAAGTAGTACCAAAAGCCTTCAATTTGCATATTTTCTCTACATATAATTCCTAAATACGCAAGCATATATAATCCAACAGCACATTGAACAAAGTTTCTTGCATATTTAACCTTATGCGACATTAAGTACATTCCAAGTGATATACAAATTCCTATATAATTGAAATTCAACAAATAAAATAAGTTTTTTGTTGAGACAAATAACGATACTGCCACAGTTTCAAATATTAGCATCGTTATTAAAATAATTTTATTTTCTTTAATCCATTTCAACATACTTTTCTCCCCAAATTATTATTCATTTTCTTTTTATTTTTTAGTTAATTAAATTTAATTTTTATCTTCAATTATTTCTATATCCATTCCTTATATTTCTTTATATAAATTTTCTTTGCATAACTTGCTACAATGCAATATAAGAATGTGACTCCAAATATCATGAAAATATATTTTAAAGCAATTGGTGCTAAGCCTATTGCAATTCCCAGTGGTGTAAATGGTACTAAAATACCTATTATAATTAACAAAATTGAAGATATATAAACTGCTTTATGTGCATTACTTTGTATAAATGGTGTTTTTGCCGTTCTTATAATGTGCATTCCTATTAGATTTGATACTATACTGTAAGTGAACCATATTGTTTGAAAGTGCGTAACATCTCTAACTGTGAAAACAAACCATAATAGTAAAAATACAACTATATCAAATAGTGAACTTACAGGACCCATAAAAAACATAAACCTTTTTAAGCTTTTTATATTTAATTTTTTTGGCTTTCTAATCAATTCTTTATCTACATTGTCAAACGGAATTGTCATTTGACCAAAGTCATATAATAATCCTTCTACTAATAGTTGAATTGGTGTTTCAGGTAAAAATGGTAGTACAATGCTTGCAATAATTACTGAAACTACTTCCCCAAAGTTGAAGCTTGTTGCCATTTTTATATATTTCATTAAATTTACATATGTTTTTCTTCCGTTCCATTACACCATCTAATAGTACATTAAGGTCTTTTTCAAGTAATATAATATCTGCAGTTTCTTTTGCTATATCAACTGCAGTATCAACAGAAATTCCAACATCGGAATTTGTTAACGCTGGACTATCGTTTATTCCATCTCCCATATATCCAACAACATTTCCATTTTGTTTTAAAACTCTAACAATCCTTGCTTTTTGTATTGGAGAAAGTTTCGCAAATATATTATTTCTTTTTAATAATCTTGATAGTGCTACATCTGATAATGTATCTATTTTATTTCCAGTTATGATTTCTTTTGAATTTATCCCTGCTTTATTACAAACGCATCTTGTAACTTCTACATTATCACCTGTAAGAACCATAACTCTTATTCCTGCATTATTTAAACCTTCTATTGCTTCTTTTGCACTTTCCTTTGGTGGATCAAGAAAACCAATAAAACCTAATAAAGTCATTTCTTTTTCATCAGTGCTATTAAAATCTTTTTTATTATTAGTTATAATTTTTTTACAAATGGCAACAACTCTAAAACCTTCCTCATTTAAGTCTTTACAAATTTTTCTCATGTTTTCTATTTTTTTATTTGTAAGTTTTTCCGTTTGTCCTTTATATTCAAATGTTGTACAAATATTTAGAATTTCTTCAACAGCGCCTTTGGTTATTAATTCATCTTTATTATCTATTTCTACTGCTACAGATAAACACCTACGAGAAAAGTCAAAAGGAATTTCATCTATTTTTTTATATTCTTCTACACTATTCTCAATTCCAATAGTTTTAGCTTTAGCAACTACTGCCTCGTCTATATTGCTTTTTAGTCCTGTTTGCAAATAGGCATTTAAAAAGGCATATTTTAAAATGTTGAAGTCTTCTTCTCCATTTACATTTAAATATTTTTCTAGAACAATCTTGTCTTCTGTTAATGTTCCTGTCTTATCTGTGCAGAATATGTTCATTGCTCCAAAGTTCTGAATTGAATCTAACTTCTTAACAATAGTCTTCTTTTTTGACATTCTCACAGCACCTTTAGATAAACTTGAAGATAAAATAACAGGTAACAGTAGTGGTGTTATGCAAATTGCTATTGCAACAGCAAAAGTAAATGCTAGAATAATATCATGTTTTTCCACATTTATTAAAAATACTATTGGAATCATAAAAATCATAATTCTAATTAATAATTTACTTATACTTTCAATTCCTTTTTGAAATGCTGTTTTTTCTTTTCCAGAAGTTACAGTATTTGCTATTTTTCCAAAATATGTTGAATCTCCAACTTTTATTACAACACCTTTTGCTGAACCAGATACAACATTTGTACCCATAAAACAGATATTATCAAAATCTGATATACTGTCTAATTCTTCTTGCTTGTTCTCTAATTCAACGGTTTTCTTTATATTATCAGATTCTCCAGTTAATGAAGCCTGTCCTACATATAAGTCTTTTGATTCGATTATTCTTAAATCAGCTGGTATAATACTTCCAGCGGACAATAAAACAATGTCTCCTAAGGTTACATTTTTAACTGGTATATTTACTTCTTTGTTATCTCTAATAACTGTAGTAGTTGTTTCAACTATTTCCCTTAATTTTTCTGCTGCCTTATTAGATCTATATGACTCAAAAAAATCTAATAAAGTACTTGCAGTAACTAAAATTGCTATGACTATTATATTGGCATAGCTTGGTTCTATTGCTAAATATATATCTGTATATATTAAGATAATTGAAATACCAATTAAAATGCAGTTAAAAGGTGTTAGTAAACTTTGTAGTAAATAATTATACCACTTCTTAGGTTTAGCCTTTTTTGTTTCGTTAAGACCAAATTTCTTAATATTAATTTCAGCTTGTTTACTAGTAAGCCCCTTTTCATTTAAGTTATGCTTTTTTAAAAATTCATCTCTTTGTGTAGTACTGTCTTCTCCATACATTTTTAATACATCAACATTTTCTTTTGAATCGCTCATATTCACACCTCTTTACAAAAAAATATATAAGCTAAATATAATAAGTTTCCTAATATAATTAATAATATTCATATTTTTAATTTTTTCATAATCAATCCTCCATTTCAACAAATTACTATTTTTCTAATTCATATAATACCACAAACTCATTTATCCTGTCAAAATTATTCATTGGATAATTTTGACAGGAAGAGGGAGACGTCCCGAATCCCAATAAGAGCCTAAAAGCGTGGTTTTTAGTGGGATACTCGAAAAATATAGAGGCGACATTTTGACGCCTCTATAAAATTATAGAACTATTATTGAAAAAATCATTTCTATTTTTCTTTTTAGCATTAATAATATTGCTACTAAATATTTTGTTTTATTTTCCATAAAACCATTCTCTTTTCATTTGCTTGTTTTATTTTTAATTTTATCAATTAAATTTTTTATGTTAGTTCTAAATAGGATTATTCCTATAATTATAAGTACTATAATTATGAATATCATTCCACCAGCCATGTTCTTACTGTCTTGTTCTAGTGCTTTTGCTAGTTCTTCTTTGTTTGAAATTTTTGTTTGATATACATTAAAAGCATAAGCTCCTGTATCTAATTTATACTCTTCAAATCCATCTCCTACTTGTTTAGCAAGTATTGATATGTCTCCTAATTTTTCTAAATTTACATAGCTCATTTTTATTCTTATATCTCCAACACTAGGCCCCCATTTTGAATTTGTTAGGTATTCACCTTTTCTCTTAAATCCCTCTATTTCTGGTAGTTCTACTTTTTCATTGTTATTTATTCTTTGTGTTAATTTTTCTGAAACAGTAAATTCTCCTAAATATGCTTTATCACACTTATTTATACTGCTCATTGATTTTTCTGGGTTTCTATATATTCCCCCTGAACCTGATATAATAGACTTTTTTTCAACTTTTTCTTTCCATTCAAAACCAACTTCATCATTACCTTCTTTATATTGATACATCTCTACTATTTTATTTACCCTGAATGTATCTAGTTCTAATCCAAATGTATTATCTTTAAATACTTCACTTGCTTTAAGTTTTCCGGAAACTAAAACAAGTTTACCTTCGTTTTCTGGAAGTACTTTTGCTTCATTCAAAATAACTACTTTATCTAATACTTCTGGATTTGCTCCACTTTCCTGTTTTATGGCTTTTGCTACTAGAAAAACCGAAAAAATAACAACTATTATATATATTACAATTTTTATTTTTTTAGCCATATTATACTTTCCCCTTTATTGTTCATTCCAAACTCTTTTTTCAACGGAATCTGCTATTTCTTTATATTTAAGTCGATTTCCACTTGCTAAATTTACTGTGCTAACAATTGTATCTTTCATATTTGCCTTTGCTGCTTCCATACTGCTCTCATCTCCACTTAACTTAGCCTTTGCAAGTCCTCCAAGTGCTTTTATTGCATCTACACTTTGTTTCATATTTCTTCTTTCTGTTTCTGTTCCTGTAAATGATTCTTTTATTCCTCTTGCAAATGATTTAAATCGTGGCTCTCTTAAAAAGATTTCATCTAAATGGTTTATTGGATCTTTTACACATAAATCGCTGTTAACATTTTTTCCATAACAAATTTTTATTGTTTTCACATATGGATGAGCCATTGCTTTTTCTTGTTCTGTCATTCCGACACTGTCTATTCCATTTTTACAATATAAGTTTATTTGAACACCAACTTCTGAATATTTTTTTCCACCTTCTTGATTGTTTAAACTAGAATAGATTTCATAATCTTTTATTTGATCATATCTGAATAACTCTTTAAAATTTTTCTTTTCTGTTTTTGGAGTAATCACCTCAAACATCGCTATACTATCTGCAAAAACTATACCGCTAAATTGATAAAATGTTCTAAGTTTTTCTTCTTTGCTTAATGGTTCGAAAGCTTGTTTGTATAAAATATCTTGCTTTTTCATGTATTCAAAGTGTTGCTTTGCATATTCTGAATCAAATTTTGAAATATCTATAAATGCACTACAATTTTTTTCACAATCTCTACATATATATTTCTTATCTCTTAATTTTTTTCTTGATAGCATTCCTACTTTTTTATTACAGAAGCAACACTCCTCTTTTGAAAATAATCCCATAAAATTCCTCCTTTAAAATTTTATAAATTTTTGCTTTATGTCAGCTTTTTTAATTTTATTTCTTAAGAAGCTTTTTAAAATCTAGTTTATTTGAATTTCCTTTAATTTTTGTGTTATTTGCACCTTCCATTGTAGAATTATCAAGTCTTCTTCGTTTTGTAACAAATTTATCATATTCTCTTAAATTTGTCATATTTGTTTTTGTTTCTGTTTCGTGGCTATGTCTTGCACCACTATTTCTATATCTTGAATGCATTAACCAAAAATATATAATACCACTTAATAAAAATAGCCATGGCCAATTATTATCATCTGTTTTTGTGAATATCATTGCAATTATACCTAATATTTCAACAAGTGCTGAAATCAATACAAGTTTTGGCATATGTATTGGAACACTTCCCGTTGTTTCCTTAGTTCTTGCATTTACCGCTACATAATGAAGTAAACTCTTATTTCCTTTTTTTTGTTGATAGCTGTAAAGCCATACTGGTAAATATGCAGATTTCCATTGTTGTCCTTTCACTTCTAAATTTTCAGAATCCCATCTGACACCACGGTCATAAAATTCCAAGGTTTTATTAGCTGCAAATCTTGCTACATCTTTTGATTGCTCTTTGACTAAACCTTTTAATTCTTCTACATTAGTATCTCTTTTTTCTGATGTGTATCCTTTTATATAATTTGCATCCCATTTTACGCAATTTTCTGTATCAAATGGCATTATTGAATTGATTATATTGTTTGTTTTATCTTTAGATCCTGTATCTAATTTATCTTTGCTTGATTCTACAGTTAATCCTTCTATTGTTAAATCAAAATCTCTTTCTACATCATATAAATCCGCATCATAGTATGTATCATAACTATCCCCATTTTTTTCTGTCCATCTTCTTGTTTCATGTTCTCCTTGTCCTTTTAAATTTGCATGTGTATTTGCATCAACTATCATATATGGTAAATATACTCCCATTACGTTATCTGTTGTAAATTCTTTTCTAAACATTGGATGTGCAAAGAATTTTCTTTTACCAACAAATTTTTCTATTGCTTCCTTTGCTTCTTTTTTAGGAATGCTAAATGGCAATACTGTGTCTGGTACTGCACCATTTGGTATTTGTTGATTTACAGATAATGTATTTCTACACCAGTGACACCTGGCTTGTGTTGCTTTGGCAGTATCTACTACTACCTCTGCACCACAGCTACTACATTTAAATGTTACCATATCATTTGTATCTGCTATTATATTTGTAGCACCTGACCCTACTATTTCTCCTTCTAGTTTGCTTATGTCTTTTTCCATTGCATCTAGTTTTTCTGGTTCAAATTCGTGTCTACAAAAATTACATCTTAATTTTCCATTTTTGGGGTTCAAAGAGATATCTGTTGCTCCACATTTAGGGCATTTGTTTTGCCCGTCTTTTGCATCTACATCTGTTTTTATAACAGTTGCATTATTTTCTTGTACTTGAGATATTTCTTCTTGATTTTCAACTACATTTTCATTTTCATTCATTTATTAAACCCCCAAAAGTTTTTTCTTTGCTTCATCAAATTCTTCTTGAGAAATAACTCCATCATCTAATAGTTTTTTTAATTTTGCTAATTTTTCATAAGGATCTTCTTGTTGTTGTGTTTGTTGTTGAGGCTGTTGAGGTTGTTGGTAAACTGGTTGTTGGAATCCTCCCATAACATTTCCAGCAGCATTCATGCCCATTCCCATAAATGCCATTCCAGCTCCTCCACCATTTTCTCCAGCTGCTTGGAAACCACGAGCAACTGATTGTTGCATAAATGAATTTCCTCTTGCTCCTGATAGAGCATCTGCCTTTTTTACATCGCTTAATAGTTTCTTCGTGTCTTCATCATATTCAATTGCTGTTATTGCAACTTTTACTATTTCTAATCCTCTTCCAGATTTCCAAGTATATCCTTCTTCTACTGCTTGTGATAAACTTTGAGCAAATCCTATTTGATCTCCTTGTATTTTTGATATACGATTTCCTCTACTTGGGTCATTTGTGTAGTTTGAAAATGCTGCTGATAAGCTTCCTACTACTTCATTAAATAGTTGTTCACCTGCTGGATTATCCATATCAGCAAAATCAAATACTTCTGCACCTGGTCTTAAATATTCCATTGGAACAAAGTTTTTTGCAAATAGTATTGGATCTACTATTTTCATTGTATATGTTCCTCTTGTTATAGCTCCAACCTGTGTTCCTAAAAACGCATCATCCCAATAAATTTCAGCTTGTGTTCCAAATCTATTTCCTGGTATTTCTTTTAGATTTACATATATAACAGTTTGTTCTCCACCTGGTGTTCCACCAAATTTAAATCTCTCCCAAGATGTTTTTAGGGTTGATGAAAAGAATCCATCTCCTGCTAAAAATGATTGTGAATTTTGATCATCTGATGAATATATAAAGCCACCTGGTTCTGTTACGCATCCTGTTATTGCTCCGTCTTGGAATGTAAGTAATGCTGTTCCTTCAGGTACTACTATTTTACTTCCATTTGTTATTATGTTTTCTGATCCTTTTGTATTTGATCCTCTTCCACTATCTGTTCCTCTTCTTTCAGCTCCAAAAATTGCTGCTGTTGCTGGCACATCACTTCTTGGTACAATAAAATCCTTCCATTGATCCGCAAATGTTCCTCCTAATGCTCCTGTAAATGCTTTAATAAATCCCATATTTAATTCCCTCTCTTCCTATTATTTCATTATTCTTGTATTGTAAAATTATTTAATACATTATTAACTAATTTTTCTCCAAGACTATCATCTACCCCAACATACTGAATATATAGAAAATCATATACTTTTCCATCTTTTTCAAAATAACCTGCTATCCAAGTTTTGTATTTTTCTGGTGATGAACTTTCTCCTATTGCGTGTCTTGATACATCTACTTTAACTTTTTGTCCAAATAATGTATAATCTTCAAATTTCATTTTGAATGTTTTTTCTTGGTATGCAAGACATGTATCTAAATCTTTGTAGTTTCCTTCATTTCCATAATATGTTAGTCTGAAAGATGCTCCTTCTCCTTTGTATTTATTTACTTCTTTTAAGGCATATATGCTTTTTACACCATTTGTATCTGGATATTGATTAACATAATACTTGCTTTCGTCTGGATTTTCTAGGTTTTTTACTATTAATTTATGGTTTGATGATATTATTCCATCAACTTTTTTACCTTCTATCTTATCATTTAATGTCATAGAACTTAAGATATTTTTTAATTCTTCTGTTTTTGCAAATTCTGTTACATCTAATTTTGCTCCATTATTTTTGTTTTTACTTATTTTGACTATAACTTGTAAGCAACTACCTTCTTCATTTTTGTTTAATAAGCTTACTCCATAATAGTTGAATTTATCATAATACTCATATCCACCTAATTTAGTATAAT
Source organism: Clostridiales bacterium (assembly GCA_003534295.1). Taxonomy (GTDB): domain Bacteria; phylum Bacillota; class Clostridia; order TANB77; family CAG-508; genus DNVW01. The sequence goes on along the minus strand of DPDV01000013.1, from coordinate 22,107 downwards.
TTGTTTCCGCATAATTTTCTTGGCTAGACTTATTCTCTTTTTCTTTTTTCATTGAACTTTCATATGTTTTTGAAAAATTAAATGAAATTTTGATATTTTTTTCTTCGTTTATAAGTTTACCTGCTACATATGGTGTATTTTCTAAATCTGCTTCGAATTTATATCCTGCATCTTTTGGATATTTAATTGTAAATTCAAAAGGAGCATATTCATCAACTAATTTTGCTATTTCTTTGTTTTCATCTTCTTTGTTTTTACCACAACCTGTTAGTATTAAGCATATGCTAATTAAAATTGCTAATACTGAAAGAATTATTTTTTTATTCATTTTTTTCCTCCTAAAATATACGTTTGTACAAGTTTTTTTGATAGCTTTTAATATTCTATTTTTTTATAACTTTTCCACCACCTTTTTTATAATAATTTCAAATTAAAAACTAATATATTGATATGTCTTTCACTAGGTTTTTATAATCAGTTATTGTAAATTTTCCATCCATACCACTAATCATTAGTGGTATGGTAAATTTTGTATCGCCAAATTCATATTCTACACCAACTCTTGGAAACACTTCTGTACATTGTGTTTCTATTAATAGTGGTGTTCCTACTGCTTCTAATAATAATTCTTCAGAATATAGTTCTCCATTTTCTGATACATTATATTTCCAAATTCTTAATGTGGCATCTAAACTTTTTGGAATGACTATAAATTGATATTCATCTCCTTCTACAACAGTTGTTAAAGATTCATATTCAATATCAGAATTAAAGTATTTTTCTTTAATTTGTGCTTCTTTTCCCTTTTCTATATATCCTATTGCAATACATTCATTATTTTTAAAATTAACTTTTGTTGATAAGTTATCTAAAAATATTCCTTTAAAGAAATTTGCTGTTCTTTCTGTTGGACTTGATGCAATTCCTGTTTCTGCATCAAGAGTGTATTCTGCCACTAATTCTGTATTATGATATATTGTTACATATATTATATTGGGTCCTACTTCTGTACAAGTTATGTTGTCTGGTTTATAGCCATAATGCTCTTTATAGAAAAGAGCTATTACTTTTCTCCATTCTTCTAAACTAATATTCTTAATGTCATTTGGTATTTAATTTTCAACATTTTCAGAATTGTTATCATTCTTTTTTGTCATATTACTATTTGCATTATTGTCTTTATTAATTATTTTAGTATAGATAAAATATCCACTTATCATTAATACTGCTGTTAAAAGTGCTGTAATTGCAATTGTTATAACTGTTTTTTTCAAGATTAACCTCCTTTGTAAAATTTAATATATTTTCCTATCATTAATATAATTATAAGAATTTTATAACATAAAATTTCTTAAATTACTATTGTACTTTTGGTGCAATTTTTTATTAAATTTTGCACTAAAAGTGCAAAAACGCCAAAAGTTATTTATTTTTTCACTTTTTTATGATACAATATATTTTGATGTGAGTAAGTGTTGTAAAAAAACTTGGAATATCCACTCATCTTTAATTATGATTGCTAAACCTTCCTAATCAATCGCCTCACGATCGATTTTGTGGCAATTTTTATTCATTTTAGAGTAAGTTATCGATTAAAGAAATGTTATGCAATAGCAAGCGTTTCTGATATTTTCCCAAATTGTATGCTCATACGGGGGTATGTTCCATACCGTAGGAATTTTTTTATCTGATGTATATAAACAATATTACTATATCAGACAAATTTTTTAGAATAAAATTTAATCAATCTAACACACCTTTTGATGTGTTAGATTGATATATTTGAATTTATAAAATTAATGATTTAATATCTGGTTTTAAGTCAAATCTTACAGATTTGTCGTGATTTATCCATACTGTATCAATTAAAGCTTCTAGTATTGCTCTATTTGGCTCTTTTGCTTTGATTATTTCGTCAAAATAATCTATTGCTGTATGAATTTCTTCTAATTTTTCATTAATTATTTCCTCTTCTTCTTTTTCTAGTGTCTTTTGTAATTTAATAATAGTATTCATTTTTTCTTGCTCTAATTTATTATATGTATCAACTATAATTTGATTTTGCTCTGGGTTCTGTCCGAGTAGCTATATCTTTTATTTTCTGAGTTAGAATCATTTTGTATTCTAAATTAGCTTGTTCTAGTTCGAGCTGTATTTTCTTTCTATTGGACTGCATTTTCTTCTTTTTATTTTGTACATTGATTTTTTTTATTTCATCTAAATAAACTTTTTTAGTATTCTTTAAAAAATCTTTAAATTGAAACCACATATCTTCTTCAAGAATTTCATGTCCTTTACATCTTTTAGTTCCATATTTCTTATAATCATTACATTCATAAGCCTTAGCGTTATTTTTTCTCCTAAGTACCATTCCAGATGCTGACATACCACACTCAGCGCACCTGCATAATCCTCCAAAGAAATAATTTCTTTTAGGTTTACCACATTGACGATTCATTGTTGCTCTTCGATTTCTTATGTCATTTGCTGATTGAAAGGTCTCTTTTGAAACTATAGCCTCATGATGATTCTCAAAAACAAAATGCTCACTTTCAGGCAATTTTATAGCTTTTCCTCTAATCGAGATTGTTTTCTTTTTATGAGTTCTTAATGTTCCACAGTACACATCATTACCTATGATGTTCTTTATCATATAATCTGACCATAACTCTTGAACTGGGTGTTTGTATATACGACCTCTTTGTAAATGTTTTTTTTGATAATATACTGATGGCGTTGGATAATTATAGTTTTCATTCAGTATATTACTTATTTTTTTCATTCCATTTCCATCTATATATAATTTAAAAACTAATTCAATTACAGGTCTTATTTCTTCATCAACAGTCAATTTTGTAATGTCATCTGGATCTTTCACATAACCATAGTAATTTCCCATTATTAATCTACCTGTTTTTTGTTTTGAAAGCATATGATCTCTTGTTTTCTTTGAACAATCTTTTACATATCTTTCATTATACCAAGTTGTAATACCAATAGTGTCATCCCTATCATTTAGAACATCATAACACCCTCCCATTTCTGATACTAAAATTAAATTTTTCTGCATAGCTTTGAACTCATCAATTAATACTAATACTTTTCCATTATTTCTTCCAATTCTAGAAAGGTCTTTTGCTAAAACAACATCTATATCTCCTCTTTGCACCTTTCTTAACATTTTTGAAAATTTTGGTCTATCTAGTGTATAACCTGAAAAATTATCATCTATATAAAAATCACGGTCTAATATTTTCCAACCTCTAGACATAGCATAATCTTGTAGTATAATTTTTTGTTCCTCTATGCTTGCATAATTTTCTTTATCCTCATCTCTACTTAATCTACAATATCCAACTACTTTCATATATATATATGCTCCTTCCGAGCTTGCTATATATGTAATTTGCTGTTTTAGATATTGGAGCTATTATATCACAAAACATTTCTTTTTTCTACCTCCAACATAATGATTCTTTCAATTATCTTTAAGTATTCATCGTCCCCACTCACAAACATAGCAACCTTTGACTCAGATTTCTTAATATTGTTAATTTTTTCTTGTATTTCTTCATTTTGTAATTCATCTTTTGTGGCATAGATTTGGCAAAAATCCAATCCATTATGTTTCGATTTAAAAATTTGCATAATACCCTCCACAATAAATTTTATGTTTTTTGTGTATAATTATTCTTTTGTTTCCAATATCTCATCGCCTCTTTATCTCTCATTTTTCTTTCGTAATCTGATTTATTCATGTTTCCACCAACTACTAATTCCTACAAACAACACTATCCAAATTTTTATGGCTCTTCCTCCTCAGAATATTGATCTTGTTGGATTTTAGATACATAGTGTCCTAATATCTTCTTCACCATCATACATCATTTCATCACATACCCTTTTATAAAATCTTTCGTGTTCTTCATTTAAAAAGTCTAAGATAACTTCCTTCAACTCTAATCTTCATCTTTTAAATTAAAGTATTTTACAATTGCTATTTCTTTTGGATATACTCCAATCATTACTTCAATTTCATCTGCCAAATGCTCTATCTTAAAATCTTTTAATTTATAATCTTTGTTAGCCGATTTTTGTAGTGAATGTAGTGCCAAAACCCCGTAACTAACAATTATTCTTTTTAACAAACTCTTGTCCATTCTATATCCCTACTTTCGCAATTTTATATATTTAGGAACATCAATGCTTTTTCCAAGCTCACTTTTAAAAACATATCGTTTTCTATCACTATCATAACTATAAGCACTAACGTTCCAATTTCTATAAGCCATATTAGATAACTTTCTTCTGTTTTTGATAAACTAAAAGTGGACCAAAAATTCAATTAATAATAATTGAAAAACGGACCACTTTTTTACATAACTTCAAATATATGTTTAAATATATTTGGAGGTTGAGGGAGATGAAAAATTTTATGGATTTATCAGCAATATTAAAATTAAAGGAAAAAGGATTATCTAATAGATCTGTTGCTAAATCTTTAGGAATTGATAAAAAAACCGTAAATAAATATTGGAATGAATATAAAGAAAATTTAAGTAAATTAGACAATGAAACTAATTCAACTAATATTTTAAGAATTCAAGAGGACATTGTTTCCAAACCTAAATATAATTCTGTTTCAAGAGTTAGAAGAAAATTAACACCAGATTTTTTTTAAGCATTAGAAAATATTTTAAAAGATGAAGAAAATAAATGTAAGGTTCTTGGAACAAATAAATAAGCTTTAACAAAACAACAAATTTATGAATTACTTAAAAGGCTAGGGTTTGATGTAAGTTATTCTTCAGTGATATTAGAGATTAGGAAATTTAAACAATCTGGTAATGAATGTTTCATTAAACAGGATTATGAATTTGGAGATAGATTAGAATATGATTTTGGTGAAGTTAAACTTGTAATAAATGGTGTTTTGAAAAGATATTACATAGCTGTTTTATCCAGTCCTGCTGGAAATTTTAGATGGTGCTATCTTTATGATAACTGTAAAAAAGATGTATTTTTAGATTCTCATGTTAAATTTTTTGAAATGATTGGAGGTGTTTAGAAAGAAGTTGTTTACGATAATATGAGAAATGTAGTTTCTAAATTTATTGGAAAAAGCGAAAAAGAATTAAATGAGGATTTAGTAAAAATGAGCATATATTATGGTTTTGACATTAATGTAACAAATGCATTTAGTGGCAATGAAAAAGGTTATGTTGAAGGTAGTGTAAAGTATTTAAGAAATAAGATATTTGCTGAAAATTACAAGTTTCCTTCAGAAGATTCCGTAATTGAATATATGGAAAGTCGACTTATGAAACTTAATGAAAACAGTAAAATTGAAGAAGAAAAAAGAAATTTAAAACCGACTAAGCCACCTTTAGAATTAGCTAATATTAGAAAGAGTCTAGTTAATAAATACAGCTTTGTACAAATAGAAAATAATTTTTACTCTGTCCCAGAATATTTAGTTGGACTTAATGTTACAAGTAAAATTTATTACAATTTACGTCAGTTGTATATGTTCCAATAACTTTTTGTAGCTCCTCTGAATATAGGTCAAATTGCACATTTCCAAGTACAACTCTATTGTTATCTTTATCTACTTTGTATATCTTTAAGTTTCCTTTTTTATGCTCATTAGTTAATTCCAATTTTGTTGTTTCTCCTGCTGTAATCTCACTATTTACATCACTTGTTGCCTTTATATAATTTTCATTTGAATTTTCTTCATTTAAAGTATAGTTGCCTGCATATAATCCTTCTAAAGTTCCATATCCATTTTCATCTGTTTTAATTTTTCCAACTAGCTCTCCTGAAAAATTTTTTACAGTATACACAGTATCTTTTATCCCATTACCAGTTTCACTATCTGTTTTGTGGATTTCAAAAGCACCTGTACTTATAAAATTAATAGATATACTTGTATATGTTGTAGGATCTTTTTTCCCAAGTCTTACTAATCTTTGTAATCCTGAATCACTTGTTTGAGCTAATATTGCATTTAATATATATGAGTTTGGTATTTGTGAAGATGACCAAGTACCTGTCTTTGTAATTGGAGCTTCAAAATGAATTAAATCTCCATTACTAACTTCCACTGTACCTCCTGTTTTTGACCAATTACCACTGTCACATACAATAGTAACATCATTTGGTATATCAAATTTTAAAGTTATTCCTGTTGTTCCCATAACTGTAGTTTGTTCTGTTACTTGTTTTCCATCTTGAATTTTAGCTTCAAGATCTTTTGTAGTAAATTCTAATGATTCTTTTGGTATTGGAGCTGAATCTAAAAATGCAATAAAATCTTTTGCTACAGTCTTATTGCTTCCATTTACATAGTGATCTAATGCTAAAGTTGTAGCGACTATACCATAATTACTATTACCGTTAAATCCTGACCAGACTTCAACACCTTCCCAACCATAATACAAGCATTTTACCACATTTGAATCTGAATATATGCTAGTTTCAGCTACAGTACCACTAGATGGACTTAGCTTACTATGATCCATACAAAAAGCCCTTTTTCCATCAACATAGAATGAGCCAACCGTTGAAGATCCATATGTTATTTTTCCATCATACTGTATTGTTGTAGTATCTGCTTTTGCAATATTTGATGAATTAATTGTTAATAGTAATACAATACCAAACATCATAATTACTTTTGCTATAATTTTTCTTTTCATATTTGCAACCTCCTTCATTTTTTAAAAAAATAAAAATGAAGAAGTCCGTTTTTAGACCTCTTCATTTTCATAATACCATTATATTTTATTTTTTTAGAAAAACAATGAAAGAATTTTGAAATGTTTTTTATTAGTTTTATCTAACATATCAAAGTTCTTTCATTGAATTATAATATTTTTATTTTTTCTCTAAATAAAAAAAGAAACGTACGGAAGTTATGTAACTCCCATACGCTTTCTTTTTTCCTTGACGCACTAGCAAACGCGTCATTTCAGGTTAAATACTCGGCATCGGTCCCCACAGTGCGAACTTGAGATCAGCAAAAAACTGATTCATCTCATCGACATTTGCCAGAGCGACCTTGAAAGACCACTTTTCAGTGCAGTTGGCAGTGTCAAAATTCACACTAACGGAACAATCCAACGGGTCTGCATGCATCGACTTTCTTCTTACAGCATTATCTCTGCCATTTTTCCAAAAATCGACCTGCGTAGCATTGAGCTCACTCTCGAATTTTTTTGCTTCGTCCTCATTCGAGAAACTAAGAGTATAACTCCTTTTATGTAAAATTTTATAAAAATATTATCTACATACACTATCCATCTTTTCGATATTTTCTATCAAATTTTCTATTTTTTTAGTTCCTATTACTCTAGGTATTTCAATATTTTTTTAATATTCTTCTGCAAGCATTCCTGCTCCATCTTTTCCTAAAACATTATTTGTAAATATTTTATCTGAAAGCATATATATACATTTTTCTTTATATTCTTCATAATCAATTTTATTTTTTTCACAATACTGCTCGCTTTCAGGATCTAATATAATATACTCTCCATCACAATTGCACTTTATAGCAACAACATAATGTAATAATTTTTTTCGCTCTAATGGAAGTTTTGATAAAATTGTAAAACTTTTAATATTATACAAACTAAGTAAAATTCTAATAGCTTCGGCATATCCAGCACACATTGCTTCTCCTTCAACAAGTGCCCCATATGCAGTTCTATACTTAACATCACTATAATCAAATTTTTCTACTTTTCCTGTAAAACTATCAAAATATGATTTCTTATATTTTACATTATTTTTTACAAAATCGCCAATATATTTTATTATATCCTTTTCTTCAAGCTTCTCTAAATTTATTCTTTCATATATTTCAATTAATTTTCTTTTTAGTGTGATTATATTATCATCTGTATAAAATTTTCTACCGTGTATAGGCTCTTCTATTATATTCTCAATATTTTCTGTTATATCCATTTTATAATTTATATCCTCATCATTCTATTTTAGATTTTTTATTTATTGATAACGTTTTCAATAAAATTAATAAAATCACTATCATCAGCTTGACCAATTTTCATATCTTCTTCTGTCAAATATATATCATACTTATTAAGCTTTTTATTTATTAATATTGAGCTCAATGGATAACCTTCTTTTATATCTTTAGCAGGCTCATCCACCAAATAATATTCATTTGTAACCCCTGTATAAGTTGAAATTTCACCATCTTTTATAATTACCATACCTAATATCCATTTTGTATTTAATTTTCCATCTTTACCGTATGTTTTTACAAGATTAGTATAATAGTCAATCATTTCTTCATCATTTAATCTTTTGCCATTTATCCTTCTTACAAAAACTCCTGGTTGTTTATCTTCTGGAATACCTTCTATATACATTGTATCATCCATAGCCATAGTAGTTATTTTAGTTGCGTCATAATATGCTTTTGCTTTTATTGTTGCATTTTCTATTGCTGTTTTTCCATTTTCATCTACATCAATTTTAATATCTATATCTTTTAATGATTTTAATAATATTCCCTTTTTTAATAATTTTTCATAAAATCTATCAACTTTTGCTATATTTCCTGTTGCAAATAATATTTCTTTCATCTTTATCACCTCAAAAACTTTTTATCTTTTTAATCGATTTCATATTTTTTACTTTTATCATATATTTCGCTATCTTTCATATTCATCATCTTCTCTTATCTTTTTAACACCTCTACTATAATCTCCGTCACGAATAAATGTATTTCTTATATAATTTAGCAATCTTCTTGAAGACTCTTTATCGTAACAATTTGTAAATAACAAATCAAAATTTTGTTTAGATGTTTCAAGAAATTGTTCACTTTCATAATAATCTCTTAATCTTTTTTCGTATTCAACTCTTGATGTCGTTCTTAATCTCAATACCTCTTTTAACTGTTCTTCAGATTTTGGACGAACAAATATAGAAAAAATATTCAAGCCGTTTCTTTTCAATTCTTCTATACTCTTATATGAAATATTGATAATTCTCAATTCTTCAGTATTAACTAAATCTCTTTTGTACCAGGCATATTTATTACCAAAAAATTCCTTTACTAATATTAACTCCCCCGCTTTTTCAAGTTGTTCCAATTCTAGTTTTGTCATAAAATGACTAGATTTTCCATCTACTTCATCTTTTCTCTTAGGTCTAGTTGTTAAGCCTATTATTTCTGTAATATTAGGAAAATTCTGTATTATTTCATCTACTAAAAATGATTTTCCCGCAGCCGAAGGACCAGAAATAGTAATAATACTTGGTTTCATTTAACTAATTCTCCTTATTATTTATTTTTTTATATTTAGTTGCTATAGCACACACAATGGAATCTGTAAATTCATCAGTTCTTGTATAAGCTCCTTGTGTAAGTAATCCATTAGTACCTATAGTACTTATTTCATCATCTGTCCTTCCTACAAACTTCGCAACAACTTCCGATAATCGTTGCGATTTATCAGTTTTTTCTATAATTTCATCTGGTATTTTAATTTTTGCACTACATCCATAATAATATTCATTTTCAACTTTATTATAAATAACTGTCCAACCACAAAGAAAACTACCATATGTTGTTTTTGATAATATTCCCTCCATTGCAATATACAAGTTACCATTTTCATTTTGACTAATAGCATCTTTTATTCTATGAAGGCATCCTTTTATTCCCTCTTCATCACCTATTGGTGTTTCCGACACATTTGAATTTGTTTCTAAAGACTTTATTTCAAAATTTTTAAAATATTGCATCATTACATTTTTTACAGCTTCATTTTTTGCTTTATTCTTTGAGCAAACAATTATCAATTTATTATCATTTTGCATTTTCTATACTCCATTTCATAAATTTTGTTTTCGGCGATTTACTACCTAAATTATATATATCATCTAATACATCTTGTCCATTTTCAATTATAGGCATTTTTTGTAAATCAATAATTTCACTTGACTCTTCTATTTCATCTGCTATATTAGCTGTTTTGTCATATATTTGTGTAAAATTTGAGTGCATAGCTACATACCCTGGACTAATTTTTATTTTTAAATCATCAGTTAATAAATTTGCCAATAATTCAGTTACTACACTAAAAAATCCCATATCATTATGTAAAAACATGGTTATTATATTACTTTATGTAAAGCCTGTCAACTATCAAAATATTAAATTTTCCCATAACCCATTTCCTTCTCTATCTTGAAAATAATATATCTTTTTCATTAAATTTTACTTTATATAAAACTTATCGTAGTTTTTCTATGATTTCATTATATTTATTCATATTTTTACTAATGTCATTCTTACTATAATTCATTACATAATCAACTATACTAAAAATCATATTTTTACACTCATCTTTTGAATATTCTTTATTTTCTATTGTTACATTAGCCTCTGCTAATAGATCTTTTTCTTGTTTGTTAAAATTATTATATAAATTCATCCTATTCTCCATCCTTTACTGCAATCATAAGTTCATTATCTTCCACAGTTCTTTTTGCATTTTTAAATTCAAATTTTGATCCTGTAAAGTAAACTCTGTAACCGAAGTCCTTCCAATATAATTATACTGCATTTTAGAAATCTATCTATATCACTTTCGTCCATATCCATCTTTACTTTTAATTCAAAGTATGAATACCTAACTTCGTCACTATTCTTCTCAATTTTATCAGCTATGTAATTTTTAATAAAATCAAACAGCTCTTCATTTTTCATCTCTACAAATCGTCCCATTGTTTTGCCATCCTTATAATTTTTAATATCCTTATGTATATTTATTGCTAATGCTATCTCATTATATATTAACTTGCTCCGAAGTTCAAGCGAACACAGAACAAATTTTTGATTTTATTTAATCAAGTTTATTTTTCCCAATCTATAGTTCCAACATCTCTATGCTTCAATGCAAATTCCCTTTTGGCTCTTTTTGATAATGATAAATTTATTGTTTTTTTATTTAGATATTTTTTTACATTTAAAGTATTGTTTAAATCATTATTGATATTTATAAATAAGTGACTCATCTTTTTAGAAAGTATATTTAAAATTAATTTATTACATTTTTTCTTATCAAAATCCTTTTCAAACAATTTTTGTTGTTCCTCCATAATCTTTCCTTTAGATTCTTTTAAAAATTCTAAAATTTGATTGTCAACCTTTTTTAGAATAAACTCCGTTTCTCTTTTTATAGTTTGCTCCATTTTTATATTACTTCGTTGTGATGTATTATTTATGTTTTTAATTTTTTCTGTTTCTATGCAAGCATTTATATATGAATTAACTTCGGATTTTATTTGTGATGATGACTGTATTATTTTATTAATTATAGCTCTTATTTTTTCTTTTACTTCAGGAGTCTGATACTGCATTTTCCAAGATCCTCTTTTGGTTGTTTTATATTCTAAATCTTTTATCTCATAAATCTCTTTTAGTAATTCTGCAATTTCGTTTAAGCTATTTTGTGCAATTTTATTGCCAAATATTTTATTTGCATCATAAGAAATAATTTCATCAATATTATCTTTAAAAATATCCTTTATTTCCTTTTTTATGGTATTCTTTTGGTCTAATAATGGTTGTATGTCCTTTTTATACACGGAATAGTTTAACTTCTCCTTAATTTTATCATATTGAACATATGGTTTAGCTTTTTTTGAAATTGATTTATCATAAAATACAAAATGTATGTGCGGGTGCCTCTCTTCTGTATGAAAAGAAGCTACCCAATCTAAATTTTCAACCTTTATGTTATATTCATCTGCAATTAGTTTTATATTTGCTCTTATTAGATTTTCCCAATCATCTTTTGTAGTATAGCCATATTTCTCTGAATCTTCCCCAGTCAGTGAAATAACTGTTTTATAAACATACGCTCCTGAAGATACTTTATCTTTTATATATGCTAATATATCAGATTTTTTCATTCCATATACATTTTCATTATTATTTAAAGTTCCAAAAAGACTATGCTCTCCATTATTTTCGGCACCTTCTGTCCTTCCTATGTAATTAATATGTGATTTTATGACTGTAGCTCTTTGCTTGTTTGATAATCTATCTATTTTTTTTCTGTTTAGTTTTATTTTTTTTATTTAAATCTATAAAATTTGTACCACTAATCATTGTTTACCTCTTTGCTCTTTTTATTAGCTTTATTTATTAATTCTTCTTTTGGAAATAAATCTTCTATATCTCTTTCTATAATTCCATTTTTCAATGCTTTATAGCCATCAATTTCAGCTTCGTTTAATGTTTCTAATAAGAATCTGGCATCATTTTCAGAATTAGACATATACGCAAGCATATTTAATAAAATTTTAGTGTTTGCATATATTCTTTTAACTCCTTTTGCTAGGATTCTACAATATCTATCTTCAAATGTTTTTATATTAAATTTAATTGAATCTTCAATTTGTTTTGCTAAAACTTTTTCATCTTGATGTATATACATTTTTATAGCCTGTTCAATATAATATGACTTTGATTTTTTATAATTTTGTGAAATTATATATCTATTTAGTTCATCATCTAATTCTGGATCTATAGTTATTCCTAATCTTTTTCGATTTAAAGAGCCCTGCTCTTTTACTTTGGGCATTGCTTATCATCTCCCTATTCGTTTGATTTTTATTATTAGATATATTTATTAGGCTAATTACTATTAACGCAGGAAAGCAATAATACAGATTGCTTGAAACACATAAACGGCGAGCCATTTATAGTATTACGTTCATTTTTTTGTATTACTTTAGTAATATTTTTCCCCATACGGGGAATTTTCTGATTTTTCATCTATTTCTTCTAAAAGTCTAATTAAATATTCTTTAATTTCTTTAATAGATTTAAAATCACTAAAGTATTTTTCCATTTCTTTCTTTGTAAACTTTATTGAAGATTTAATTGTGTTTTTATCTCCATTAAAATTTTCTTTTATAATATCTACTGTAAATTCATCAAAAGTATTTGCCAATTTTCTTAGCTCTTCTGCTTTATTTTCTGTAATTTTTGAATCTCCTAATGCTTCATAAATTTTTCTTTGTTGTTGTTCATTTAATTTAGAAAGTTGTTCTCCTGCTCTTACAGATAAAGAATCATCATCACATTTCGCTTGATATTCAGGTATTAAATTAGTTAAACTTAAATATCTATAAAATGTCTGTCTTGACTCTTCACTAGCTAATTGCTCTTTTTCTTCATCTGATAAATTTTCTTCTACCTTATCAATATCATATCTTTTTCTTTTCTTAATTTCATCTTTCAGCTTATATGCTTTTGCCCTTTCCATAGTTGTCATATTTTGTCTTTGAACTATGTTAGTATCAATCATAATCATCTGTGCTGTATCATCATCAACATCTTGTATTATTGCAGGTATTTTTTCCTTTCCGAGCTCTTTAAATGCTCTTGCTCTATTATGACCAGCTAATATTTCGTATTTATTATTTTCTAACCTTCTAACTATAATTGGATTTTGAAGTCCTATTCTTTCTATTGAATCTTTAAGCTCCTTCATTTCATCGTTTGAATACACTTTAAACGGTTGATTTTTAAAAGGAACTAGGTTATCTAAGTTAAATTCCTCAAAACTTTTTTTTACATTAATTTCTTCTTTTATTTGTGATTCATCATTTTTTGAAAATTTTTTGTATGGATTAAAAATTTCATTTCCCATATCTATACCTCTCTTTCTCCTATTTTTTGTAAAAAAATTGAGAGAAGGATTTGCCCTCTATTATTTTTATATTAAATTTTTAATTAAAACTGTAAAATTTTGGCTTACACCAAAACAGCAAATTTTTCATATATATCAAGCATTTTCTAATTTGTTCCTACGGTATGGAACATACGGGGGTAAAGTACGCATCTTTGGGTGTAATTAAATTAATTTTTATTCTCTTTCTTTCTCTTCTGTTTTTTTAATTCTCTCTAAATAGTCATCATTAAATATAAACTTTTCAGCATCTATTCCATACTGTTTTGAATTTGCTTTAATATTTCCTCTAATTTTTTCAAATATATCATTTTTTTCTGTATCAGAACGCACAATCATATCTAAAACCTCATAAATTGATTCATTAAAATTAAAAAACATTTTTTTACCATTTTTGTTATAAGGTATTTGGTAATTATTATCTTTAATATTAGGTATTACTTGGCTTACCAAGTCATTACATAATTCAATATATAAGTCGCTATTCAAGTCATTAATCTCCAAACCATATCTAATAGAACATTTAGGATTTCTCATAATTTCTCTTTTTATTATATCAAATTCTTCTTTAACACTTTTGGCTGTTATATATTCTTTAATAGAAAAATTTGATTTTCCAAACGTTAATCTTTTATCTTGATTTTCTATAATCCATTTTGTAATAGCATTATCTATGGAATTTTTTAATAATTTTATTCTTGCTGATGTGTATGAACCTTCATTAGGTTCTTCTCCAAATCCTATCCAATCATTTATTCTCATTGTTAATAATGGTGGTTCATTGCATCTTGATATTATATTTGGTACTTCTTCTTTTAAATCATTTAATATTGTTATATATTTAAATAATGTTTTTTCATCAGCCCATATTACTATACTGTCTGCTCTGTCTTGATAATCTTCTGGCACTTCTATAAACTTTAAATAGTATGGTAAATTTTGCTTTGAACACTTACTTATAAATCCAGCTACTATTTGATATGTATCACTAGCTTCTGAATTAATATATAATCTATAGTTAGGATTAATATCATTATCTTTTCTTCCACTTATATTTCTAGAAAGTACAAAGTTCCATAATCTATCCCCACTTGGCATTATTCCATATTTACTTACAATAGGATGATTTTTAACTATATTGCATAATTCATGATAACTAGTAATATCAGGAATTTCTTTTAAATTCTTAACTAACTCTTCAAAATGTCCTTGATATTTTTCAGGATTTATTTTTCCTATATTATTTAATATATTTCTTTTCCATTTATTAAATAACACAGACCAAAATGTATCTTTTTCCGTCATGGGTGGTGGTGTAGACTTTTTTCTTTCAGTACCTGCTTTTTCAATTTCATTATAAAAAGTAGTAGAGCCGTTTTTTTTGTATGAAATATATGCTTTTATCACTTTTTCCAATATTTCATTATTCTCTAATGGATTATTACTTTTTTCATATAATTTTAGATATTGATTCATAAACATTCCTCACATTTCTTTTTATAATTATATAATATATTTATCTATTTGTCGAATTTAAGTTAATTTGTCAATATCAATTTTTAGCTTAAATCTAATGGTTTTATCTCTATGTATATAAATTTTGTCAATTATCATTTGTAATATAATTCTATTTGGTTCTTTTGCATTTATTATCTCATCAAAATATTCTAATGCTGTTTTTAATTCTTGAATTTTTTCTTCTAAACTTTTCTTTTCATCGCTTTGAATTAATCCCTGTAGATAAGCAATACTTTGCATTTTTTCTTTTTCTAATTCTTTGTATGTATTCTCTATAATTTCTCTCTGCATAGAATTATTACAAAATGCTAGTTCTTTTACTTTTTGATTAATTAGCATCTTATATTCTTCATTTAGAATATTAAGTTTATTTTGTAATTTAAATTTATCGTTGGTTTTATTTTCTTGCTTTATTTCAATTTTAATATCCTTTATTTCTTTTAAATACTTTTGTTTAGTAAATTTAAAAAATTCTTTTAAATGAATTAATATGTCTTTTTCTTTAATTTCATGGCAATGACAAGCCTTTGTACTATATTGTCTGTATCTTGAACAGTCATAACCTTTTTCTTTAACTTTTCTTTTAATTATTATACCAGACATTCCTGAACCACAATCATTACATACGCACATTCCCGAAAAATAGTAATCATGTTTTTTATTTGCACCTGATATATTATGTTGCATTTTAATTCCAAAATGGTTGGATTTTTCATATATAAGAATCCAATTTTTTTATTAAATGTTACATTTTTTGGAAAAAGTTTATTTTTCTATAGGGTATGTTTCATTTTCTATTTAAAATGTTAAGTTTTTAAATAAAATTTATAAAAACTTTCATTATGAAAGAACAAAAAAACTAAGAAATTCATTACTTTTTTATAACCTTTTCAAATTTTTTCAAAATTTGCAGGAACAGGGAGTCACCCTTAACTCCCATTTACGCCTAAAAGCGTGGCTTTTAGCAGGATACTACAAAAATATAGAGGCGACTTTTTGTCGCCCCTATAAAATTATAGAACTATTATATAAATTGACTATCTAATCTTTGTCAAGTACTTTTTTTAAAATTTATTATATTATTTTTTTGTATGGCAAACAAGCGAAAACGATATATTTTTTAAAAAATTGTATCTTTTTCACTTTTTTTATGCTAAAATTTAATTATATTTATTCTTCTAAGAATCGTTTATTATTTTTGCACATAAAATATAACATTCTTAGAGTTTTAGTTGAACAAGCAGTTAGGCTTTCGTAATAGTGTTTGCCTTCTGCTTTTTTTATTAAATAATAGTTATAAACTGGATGACTAGGATATTGATGTCCTAATTTAACTACCATTTGGCTTATATTAAATAATATCCATCTTGCATATTTATCTCCTCTTTTTGATATTGCTCCATGTACATTTATACTTTTTCCAGACTGAACAATTGCTAGATCTAAACCACAAAAAGCTATCAACTGCTTATGATTATCAAATCTTGTAATATCTCCTAATTCTCCTAAAAGCTCTGCTGCTAATACTTCTCCTATACCATAAAATGAATTTACTATCTCAAAATATGGAGATTGCTTTGCTAATTCGATCATATTTTTCCTTATTTCATCTATCAATTTATTGTTTTCTTGCAATATACTAGCCATATCTGATAAGTTTTTTACATCAGCATGGTCTTTGTCTACTCCTGGAAAAGAGTTCATTGCAGTATCTTTTAATTGTCTAGCTAATCTTTTATAATAATAATCATGTCTAGCATCTACTTTGCGTAAATTATTATATAAAGCATCAATTCTTTTTTCTCTAACTATATAAGCATGTGGAAATGCTTTTATAAAATTTAAAGCTGTATCCTCATAAATTCTATTACGGGCAAAAAATCCTTCAAATTCTGGAAAGCAAATATTTATTAGTCTTTTATATCGATTCTTACAACGAATATTTACTTGCGTTAAATAAAAATATTGCCTTGTCATTGCTTTTAAATTAGCATATAAATCTTTTTTTGATATTTCGTGATATTCTACTTCATTTACAAAAAATAACTTGGCTAGTCTGTAACAGTCTTTCTTATCTGTTTTTGTTTTTCTTATCGTATCAAAATTATTTTTTGTTGTTAAACTATTGATAACTAAAGTATTAAATCCATTCTCTTTAAAATATCTCTCTACTGGCAAATGGTATGTACCTGTTGATTCCATGAATACTGTTAGATTTTCTGGATTAATTTCTTCTATTTCTTCTTTTACTTTTTCAAATTCTCCTAAATTATGCTTGATTTCCTTTGTATCAATAAGTATCTCTCCATCGTTATTCATAAGCATTATCATACTTTTATTTTTAGCAACATCTACACTTAGTACTGTTTTCAAAATTATTCACCTACTTTCTTTTTGAATTTAAGCCTTTTACCTCTACTATTATTTCATCATGCTTGTTATATAGAGTCGAAATCGCCCTCACTATCTAAAACTAAATTAATAATAGGAATAAAAGCCGAACTGTCAATTTGGTAGATTCTAAGACCTCTGTAATTTGATGTTCTAGCTTAAATTCTTTGTAAATAATTTTACAACCAAAAAAATTAGATGTAAACTCATTTATTTACATCTAACAGTATACATGTAATTTGTCAAATTATTTTACTATTTTTTTACTATAAATATCCAATAATTTTTCTTATGTCCAAACCTCTCTACTTCTCTTTTTTCAATTTTTAAAATCTGATAGTCTTTAAAATATTTTCTTAATTCTTTATCATTAAACAAGTGAATATATTTACCTTTATTAAAATAAAAGTTTTCCTCCAATTTTATAGCAGTATCCTTTATAGAGTTATACCCTTCTAATCCATTCACACTTCCAATGAATAACCCTCCATCTTTCAAAACTCTATGTATTTCATTTATCAATTGAGCTGTTTTTTCTTTAGAAAAATAATGTATTGCCAGACTTGAAAATACTAAATCAAAACTATCATTTTCATACTTAAAAGGGATACTCATATCTACTTTTTCAACATTTTTATTGAATTTTTTTACTTCATTTAATGCAATATCCGAAATATCTGTTGATATAACTTTATATCCGTATTCAATTAATCTTTTAGAATATTGTCCTATACCACATCCCAATTCTAAACAGATACCTTTATTATCAAAATAACCTCTATATTCATCTATCCACATGTCTATAGTTAACTGTCTATTTATATGTTCTTTCCAATACAAATCATTTTCAAAATATCTATCATTTATCATATTTTCACTTCACCACCTAGTAAATTGTTCATATTTTTTTGGCTTTATTACCTTAATTAGAGTATATTAAAAATAAAAAATGACAATTCCGTTAGATACGATTTTGCCGATATAAATGTTGAAGGTAACATCAATGAATTTCTATGTCATTATTCTATAATATTATTTTTAATTTATCTACAATATTTGCAAACTTTTTAAATTTATTATCACCGACAAATTACTATTTATCTAATTCCTATAATAACATAAACTCAATTATTCTGTCAAAACTATCCATCGGATAATTTTGCAGGAACGGGGAGTTATACTAACCCAATTTAATAACCTAAAAGCGTGGCTTTTAGCGTATATACATTTTATTTTGTGTATATCAATTAGATATACATGTTTTTTCATAGAAAAAGCAAGTGCCTTTCTAAAAATTATTTGCATAAAGTGTTCTAAAATCAAAATTACTATAATCTCTTTGATTTTCTAATTTCCAATTATTCTTATTATTTATTTTATTAATATATTTTATATATCTTTAGTGTTTCTGTTAATAGGGTTAACATTAATTTGTTTATAAGTATTATCATTTTTGATAATAGGTAGTATTTTTCTTAAAGCTATTTCTTTTGAATTTTCTTTATAAATAATCTTTGTATTTATATATCCCTTTTTCTTTAATGAATTTATTATTCTTGATACTTGTACATTACATATATTTTATAAATTGCCTATATAAGCACTCGAAATTGTACATTCATTTTCTTTACTTAAAAAAATAATCATTGAATAAACAAACTTTTCTTTATCAGTTAATTTTTTATTTATAAATATTTCATAAGGCATCCATACTCCTTTAAATTCTTTCATTATTCAAAAATCTTCCTAATCAATTGCCTCACGATTGATTTTGTGGCAATTTTTATTCATTTTAGAGTAAGTTATCGATTAAAGAAATGTTATGCAATAGCAAGCGTTTCTGATATTTCCCCAAATTGTATGCTCATACGGGGGTAAAATCTCCTGGGTGCGAAAATAGCACAATCCATTTGCCTTTATAGTTACTTAATTTAATATTTCCCATTGTTGTTGTTGCCTCAAAATCCGGGGCATATTGTCCTATTTTTATAATTCCATTCATCATTATCTCATAATCCATAAAAAATAAACCTCCTACATAATTTGATATATATTATGCAGGCAGGTTTTTCCTTGTGATTATAGTCACAAATTTTGAAGGTTATTGCACTTTTATATATTTAATTTCCTAATATTTGCACTTGTGTTATATCAGATATTTTTGCTGCGAAATATGGTAATTCCTTATCCTTTTCTTTCAAAAAAATGCAAAAAGTATCATTTACTAAAAATTCTCTTGGCTCTAAATCTGGTAATAATGCTGTTGTTTTGTTCGTCATTCCCGCTTCGCTTTTTACTCTTCCACCTTTTTCATCCAAAGAAAATTCTATTGTTTGTACTGCTTTTTCTATAACATATTCTTCTCCACTGGCAAATAAAAATGGTTTAGCTTCTATTTCGTTAAATTCCTTTTTTAATTTAAAGTCTATATTTGGAATTTTTACTATTTCATCTTCTTCTATATTTTTACTTCCCTTAAAATTCTCGTTATTTTCTTTAATCTCTGCATAAATTTCTCCAAATGTATTTGCTTTGTTTCCTCTTGAGATAATTACTTCATCATTAGATTTTGTTAATAATTTTATTGCAAAGTCTTCTTTTGAATTATAATATAATACCTTAACTTGCTCCCTTACTTTTTCAGATGTTTTCTTTTTTATTCCAAAATATTTTACATTTTCCCAATCTTTAAACTTTCCTTTTTCTAATCTGTCAAATACTTTTGGAAATTCAAACTCTTTTTTTAGCATAGAATATAGAAGGTAATCCTTATCTCCTGACTCATTCCAATTAAAATCATCTAATATATCACTTGTTTCGTTAAATTTTCTTTTTATTTCTTTTTCTATCTGCTTTTTTAATTCAATTGTTGGCTTGCCATATACCTTATAATAACTATCTTCTGATAAACATTCTGTATTAAATGTTCCTTTATTTAAATTCCTTACTACATCTAATTGTGGCGTAAATTCTATATCTTTTTTTGCAAGTTCATTCTTCAAATCATTCCATATTAAATTAAATGTACCACACCAAACCGTATCATCTGCTATTTTATCTTCCAAAGAAAGCACCGCATTCATTTTATCTGCCGAAGCCACTGGTGCACTATACTTTTTTCCCCATGTACTAAATAACACAGGTTTATTGTTTTTCATTCTGTTTGTATCTATTATAAAAAGCGTTCCAAATACAATAGCCAATACAAATAAAATAACTAGTAATAATTTCCAAACTCCATTTTTCATTATATCACCATTTCCTTCCTAAAATTTTTTCTTTACTCTCACATTATAAAACAGTAAAACTATTTTATCAATAGCTTTACTGTTTTATTATTTGCCTATAAACATTTGGTCAATTGAAAAAGTAAATTCTATTTGATTAAAGTACAGTATAAATAAGTGTTACATTATATCTTATTGTAAGATTAAATTATAGTGATATAATTAAAGAGTAGATGTTTCTTGGGAAAGAAGATTAATTATGGGTTTTAATGGTAAACATCTTTCTTTAGAAGATAGAAAAATTATTGAAGAAAACATCAACAAAGGATTAAGAAAATTTGAAACAGCAAAAGAACTCAATAAGAGTCAATCAACAATCGGAAAAGAAATAAAAAACAACAGAAAACATAGATATTCACAAACAGATGATGCTCCATGGAAATGTAAACATTATAAAGACTGTAAAGTTTGTATTGGAAGGTGTTCTGATTTTGAAGAAGTTCCATGCTTTAGAAGAGATAGATTTATTGGTGCATGTAATGGTTGCTCTGAAATAAAAAGTTGTAAAAAAACAAAATATTTTTATTATGCCAACATCGCACAGAAAAATTATGAATATTCTTTAAAAGATTCAAGACAAGGTGTTAATTTAAATACAACCGAACTTTTTGAATTAGCACATATAATATGTCCTTTAATCAAACAAGGACAATCAATTTACACGATTTTACAAAATCATAAAGAAATTACACAATGTGAGAAAACAATTTATACATACATTGAAATGGGATTATTTAAAGACTGGGGTATCACTAACATTGACCTAAGAAGAGAAGTAGCAAGAAAAATCCCAAAGAAAAATAAGCTTAAGAAAAGATCTGAATCAGCAGATTATACTGGTAGAAAATATGATGATTATGTTGAATTTGTAAAGAATAATCCGACTTATGCAACAACAGAAATGGACACAGTTTATAATCATCAAGAAGGTCCATACATTCAAACATTCATATTTGAAAATACAGGACTTATGATAGGACGATTAAAACAGCATAAAACATCTGAAGAAATGTCTAATTCACTCAATTATTTTCAAGAACTTCTTGGAGATGAAATGTATCAAAAGTTGTTTGGATTATTATTAACAGACAGGGGCTCTGAATTTGCAAAGCCACAACTGTTTGAAGTAAACACAGAAACAGGCGAAATTAGAAGTAATATATTTT
>DPDV01000004.1 GCA_003534295.1 Clostridiales bacterium | reverse complement strand
TGGCATGGGGAATATATAATGGTATAGTAGACTATTTTTATCAATAATATTCTTACAGTATAATAATTCTATTAGCTTTATATAAGAAATAGTTCACATATAAGCTTTTCATTACATTTCTCGGCTTATTACGAAATTTAAGAAATTCTAATTTGTTTTATGGGTTCTTTCCACTATCGTGAACTCTTACCATAAAACTACATAAGAATTTCTAAAATTTCTTCAGGCACATTCGGAATTTCATTCAAAGTTTATATGTGAACTATTTCTGTATAATAATTTAAAATAAAATATTATTCTATAGTATAATATTACAAAAGTTTCATTTGAAATTCAACAAAAAATTGATAAAAAAGTAAATGAGAAGTAGACAGGAGTTTAAATATACATGGATACTGTTCTAAAAAAATAATACCATAACCAGGAAACAAGTTCAAGAATTACTTAAAAAAATTAAAAAACGGAAATTCAAATAAAAATTTACTTTTTCAATTGACCAATTTACGTTTTTTCTGAAAATTCGAATAAAATATTTACAAATAAATGAAAAGATGGTATAATTTAAATATTATAGGCAAAAAAGGAGGAAAAAGCTATGAAAAAATTAAATAATTTATACATACAAAATATAAGTAGATGTTTTTATAGCTTTTTTGTGTCTTTTTATAGAACAGAGTAGTGATACTTTGTTCTTTTTATTTATAATAAAATAAAACAAGGAGTAAAAATACAAAAAAATTATTTCTTTACATCATAAAGTAGTGTCACTAAGGGTCATCCAGATAAATTGTGGAATTACATATTATATTCTTTATTAGATGAATATCTAAAGCAAGATGCTGATTCAAGAGTGACTATTGAAACTAGTAAAAATATTAGAAGATAAAATAATAGAGAAAATAAGAAAAAAATTAATAGTAGTATTGAATATTTAGAATTACAAAAAAATTTATAAACAAACCACCAATTATGAGGATTTGGGAAAAGGAGGATTAAGTTGGAAAAAGATAATTGAAGTGTAAAAAATGTTGATATAGAAATGCGAAATAATTTAAAGTCAATCAATGTAGGAGATGGATATGAAAGATTTAATTGAACCAAAAAAATCATGGAAAATCCCACAAACACACTTTATAAATGCAATTAATGATGAATGGTATAGAAAATTAGTAGAAATTGAGAATTTAATATCTAAATATACAAATTTATTTTATATTGAAAAAAATATAAAAACAATGCATTTGCCTATTACAACGGGTTCAATATCAAGTCCTATGGGGTTAGGAAGTGATTCAATACCTGTAAAAATCCAATTAGGCGGACGTGATACTTATCTAGCAGATTCTATGCAATTTGCATTGGAATATGGATGCAGATTTTTTGAAAATGGTGTATGGTATATTATGCCATCATTCCGTGGAGAAAGTGAAGATAAAAGACATTTAAGTCAATTTTATCATAGTGAAGCAGAGATATGTGGAAAATTAGAAGATGTTATGCAGTTAGTAGAAGAATATTTAAAATATTTGTCTAAAAATATCTTAAAAGAATATGAAAAGGAAATAATTGATATAGCAGGAACAAGTGAACATATACATAAATTTATAAATCTTAAAGAAATTCCAAAGGTTACATTTGAAGAAGCAATTGATATTTTGAAAAATGATGAGAAATATTTTGAATATAATAAGTTAGGGTTCAGGAATATTACTAAAAAAGGTGAAGAAGCATTGATAGATTATTTTAATGGATGTGTATGGATAACTAATTTTGATATAAAAGCAGTTCCATTCTATCAAAGTACAAATACAGATAAAAGATATGCCAATAATGCAGATTTATTAATAGGAATTGGAGAAACTGTGGGCGCTGGAGAAAGATATAGGACGGGGAAAGAAGTTAGAGAGGCTCTTAAATTACATCAAGTATCAGAAGATGAGTATAAATGGTATATAGAAATGAAGGATAAGTATCCAATGAAAACATCAGGATTTGGAATGGGAATAGAAAGATTTATTCTGTGGTTAACTAAAAAAGATGATATAAGAGATTGTCAAATTTTGCCAAGATTTCTTGGCAAAGATATAATACCATAAAGGAAAGGAAGTATTGAAATGAAAAAAATAGAAAATATAACACCTGAAGATATACAAAAAATGAGTTATAATGAAATCATTGGATTAGTGAGGGAAACAAATAGAACTCCAGGTGGATTAAAGACAATAAGAACTGTAGCTGAAAAATTGATGTTAAATAATAATAGTAAAATACTTGATATAGGTACAAGCACAGGACATTCAGCACTAGAATTTAGTAGATTATTAAATTGTGAAGTAGTAGGAATTGACATAAATGAAATGAGTTTAAAAACGGCTCAAGAGAGAATAAATAGATTTGAATTAAATAGAGCAAAATTTACGTTAGATGATGCAACAAATATGAAATTTCCTGATAAAACTTTTGATGTAGTATTTGCGGGAAATGTTACTTCTTTAGTTAGCAATAGAGAGAAGGCATTAAAAGAATATTGGAGAGTGTTAAAACCAAATGGATATTTGGTAGCTGTACCAATGTATTATTTAGAGTCTCCAAGTGAAAAATTAATAAGCGATGTAAGAAAAGCTATACAAGTAAATATATCTGTATTATACAAGAATGATTGGAAAGAATTTTTTGTTAGAGATGAAGTTGAAGTTTTTGATGAAATTGATTTTAGGTTCAATAAATGTACTGATAGAGAAATAAACGAATTTTGTAAGAATATATTGTCAAGGGAACATTTGAAAAGTTTATCAAAAGAAAGCTTAAATGTTTTAGAAAAAGTTTATTATGATTATATGCATTTATTTAATGAAAATAATAGCCATATGGGATTTACAATATTTATATTAAGAAAAAAAGAAGCGGATATATTTAATGACCCTGAATTATATCATAGTTCATTAATAGAAAAGTAATGAGGTGATTAAATGATAAGAGGATTTTCAATAATTTCACCAGCAAGTAGTTACTTAATAGACTATCCGAATAGAGTTGAAAGAGGATGTAAGTTTCTGAATAAATGTGGATACAATGTTAATTTTGAAAAAAATGCCTCAAAAAAAATGCTGTATTATTCAGGAACTGCTGATGAACGAGTTGAAGACATAAATAATGCTTTAGAAAATGAAAATACTGACATCATTATGGCTAGTATAGGTGGTTATAATTCAAACCAATTACTTGATAAGCTAGATTATGAAAAAATCTCCGAAAGTAATAAAATATTTTGTGGTTATAGTGATATAACATGTTTACTTTTAGCTATATATGTAAAAACGAAAAAGATTGTTTTTCATGGACCAACATTTTTACCAGAAATATGTGAATATCCACAACCTTATGAATATACTTGGAATTGTCTGAATGAATTGCTAAATAATTCATGTATTGATTATAAAGTCCCCAATTATGAAATTAAAGAATTCATAGATTGGAAACAAGAAGAAATAAATCTAGTTGTAAAACAGAAAGATTATAATAATTGTGCTTGGAAAGTAAATAAAAGAGGAAAAACAAAAGCAGAAATAATAGGAGGAAATTTATCTAGTATATTAACTATATTAGGAACGGAATATTTACCAATAGAAGTATTTGATAATAAAATTTTGTTTTTAGAGGATGTAAATATTTCTATAGGAGAATTCGATTCACTTATGCAAGCTTTAAGACTGAGAGGAATTTTCAAAAATATTAAGGGATTAATTATAGGAAAATTTGTTGAAGATGATAATAATATAATTATTAATTATTTTTTAAATGAATTTTTTAAAGAAGAAAAATTCCCTATTTTATATAATGTGGACTTGGGACATACTAATCCTAAAATAACAATACCAATAGGTGCTATTGCTGAAATAGAATGTGGCGAAAATATTAGATTTAGAGTTGAATTTTAATAATTAAGGGAGATTAGAATTTTGAAAGAATATGAAAATATGTTTAAGTATAAATTTAAAAAAATGTTTCTAATATATTAGAACAGTTAAAAAAAATGGAGATTTTTTATATAGAAATTTCACCAATTGTACCTGAGAACTCGAACATATATTTTTATGAAAAGAAGATTTTTAAAAACAAGTTATATAGTATGGCAACATTTAACACAACATTTAATTTAATAAATGAGTGCTTAGAAAAGAAAAAAGATTATTTTACATGTATAAAATGTTTATATAAGAAAAAAGAAACAGACTTAATATTTCTTCAAATATATAATAAAGAAAAAATAGAGAAGATAAAGAAAATCATAGAACAATATAAATATGAAATTAAAAGTGAAGAACAATATATAAAAATAGTTATAGAAATAGAGGAAATGAAAGATGGATTATAAAGAGGCTTTAAGAATGTTGAATTTAGTTTATCCTGACGGGATTGCAAAGGGATTTCCATTATGGACGGAAGACGGATTAAAAATGCAAGATATTACTATAGAAGCATTTTTAAAGTGTTTTTCAAAGGATTTCAATATAGAAATAAATTATCCTAGAGAAATTCAAAAAATTAATGAATTTTCAAACAAATATAAAGATAGAATACAAAAATATGATTCTACCATAGCATTTTTTAAGGATGAGAATAATGAAGAGTATATGTATACTACAGATGCATTACCATATAATTTAGAAAAAATGGATAAAGAAAATAAATGTGCATTATTGAGTTATTATTATATGATAAGGCTCTTGGATTCAAAGCAAGTACCAATGAGTAGAGACTACTATATATCCCCTCTATTACAATTTAATCTAGCAATAGATAAAATAAATAAAAATGAGGCTATTAAATATGTTGTTGAAAAAATGAAAGAATTTTGTAAAAATATAAATTTACCAGTTGTTGTCCTAGAATATGATGGAGTAAAGGGATATTCTGAAAAAGTGTATATGGTAAGTGCTATGAATGAAAAAGGAGAAACTCAAACTATTTTACAATGTAGTCTATTAGATGATGAATTATTAGATAGTTTTAATGTTTCCAAAGAATTTAAAAACAAATATATATTCGATATAGGATATAGTCAGAAGATTTTTGCATATTTGGCATATAACAATATGGATAGTTTTGGCATGAGATTACCGTCTATATATGAAAATAAGGATATAGTGATAATTTATAATAAAAAAATTAAAAGTACTATGATTCAGAATTTAATACAAGAAGATGAGAAAGAAGATAGAATTTATTTTGAAACTAATTTAGGAGTAAAAAAATTAAAAACAATTAAGAATCAATATTTAAGAAAAGGCGTAAGAATTATTATAGTTCAAAACATAAAAGATGAAATAGAAAGTTTCAAAGTATATTCGATAAATGATAAAGAACAAATAATATATGATTTATCAGGTATAAAAGAAATTATAAAAAATACAAAAGAGAACTTAGATTTATATTATTATAAAGTAAATGATAAAAAATTAGATGATATACGAGAAGCAAAATATGGAACTGTAAGTGAATTTAATAGTAAAGGAAAGGTTGTGTAAGATGAATTTTATAGATGCTCATTATTTAGTAGGAACGGATTATTGGCTATCAGAAAATTTACCACAAAGACCACATAAAGAATATTTGGAAGAATTCAATAAAATAAAAAATTATGGAATGGATAATAAAGCATTAATATATCCTTTTCCAAGTTCAAAAGATAGAAAATATACGGAAGAAAACAAAACTATATATGAGTTGTATAAAAAAAATTATAATTTAATTCCAGTGTTTGCATTAAATATAAATTATGATGAATGCTTTTTAGAAGTTGAGAGATATTTAAAAAAATGTAACAAAGCAGGGATTGTAATTTGGCCTATATTATGCAATATTGATGTTGGAAGAATAGAGGAAAATAAAGAATTTAAAGAATTTTCAAAAAAAAATGATTTTTTCATTTATATACATACTGCTGCACTAAATGAAAAAGATATTGGAAGAGTGCAAAAATTAGGAAATTATGGACCACAAGATGCAATAAATTTTGCAAGAGCATTTCCAAACAAGAAATTTATAATGGGACATTTATTAAGAGCTTCAGTAAAGGCATTAGAAATGGCAAAACAGATGGATAATGTGGTAATAGAAACAAGTGGTATAAGTGGACATTTAAGATGGTTTGAAAACAATCAAAATGTATTTCCAGCTTATGATGCTTTTCAGTATTCAAACATGGAAGCAACACAAATATTAGAAGATTTGATAAATAATAAAGGAATGGCGGATAAAATAGTATTTGGTTCAAGTTACCCTTTTTCATGTTGGTGGGATTATAAATTAATTGATGAAATAAATTTAATAAATGCACTAAATATTAAAGATGAAATAAAAAATAAAATATTATATGAGAATATACGAAATTTTTTAAATTTGTAATAGAAAAGGAAAATTTATATGAAATGTAATACATACTATGGTGACCATATATTTTATGATGATATGAATAAAGCTATACAAACTGAAGACATAACATTTTATAACAAATATTTAAAGAATAATATGAGGGCATTAGAGGTAGCTTGTGGTACGGGAAGATTATCAAAAGAAATATATGAACATGTAAATGAATATATAGGATTAGATTATTCAACAGATATGCTAGAGATTGCAAAAACAAAGAATAGAAACGTACAATACATTTGGGGAGATATGAGAAATTTAGAAAAAGAAAAATTGGGAATGTTTGATATAATAATATGTGGTTTTAATTCTCTACAACATTTGAAAAATGATGAAGATATAGATAACTTCTTAAAATCATGTGATAATGTGTTAAGAAATAAAGGATTATTGATTATAGATATATTTAATCCTGATATGAGATTTTTAAATATAAAAGAAATAAAAGAATATAGATATAGTTTTTATAGTGAGTATTATAAAGATAATATTGATTTATATGAAATAAGAAAATATGATAAAACGACAAGAATTAATTATTTAACTAATATATATGTTAATGAAAAATTAAATGTAAATATAGAGAGTAATACTTTTATGAGACAATATTTCCCTGGACAATTAGAAGAATTAATAAATAAAAGTAATTTCTCAATAAAAGAAAAAATTGGAGATTATAATTACAATGAATTTAATCTTCAATCTCCAAAACAGATTTTTATATTACAAAAATCAGATGGTAAATAAGCCGCCAGAAGCAATCAAGGTTTCTCCTGTAATGTAAGATGAATCATCTGAAGAAAGGAAATATATAATAGATGCAATTTCTTCTGGTTTTCCTAATCTTTTCATAGGTGAACTATTAACTAGTTTAGATAGAGCATCTGTAGGTATAGTCTTTAACATGTCAGTGTCAATTAGTGTAGGAGCAACAGAATTAATAGTTATATTGTGTGCAGCTACTTCTTTAGATATGGTTCTTGTTAATGCATCTAATGCTGCTTTAGATGCTGCATAATTAGATTTATTAATTGTGCCAAATTTTGATGTTGAAGAAACATTGACTATTTTACCATAGTTTTGTATAATCATGATAGGCAATATTTTTTTAATACAATAGAATGAACCATAAAAATTTACATCTAATACATGTTTCATTTGAATGTCTGTCATTTTAACAAAAGAAGCATCATCAATTATACCAGCATTATTTATAAGAATATCGACATGATTAAATTTTGATAAAATTCTATCAAAAGTATTATTAATAGAGCTTTTATCTGATAAATCACATTGGTATATAAATGTATTGTTATAATTTAACTGATTTTTGGCTAATGACAAATTTTGGCTATTAGATCCTATCATAATAAGATTTTCAATATCTTCATTAACAAATCTTTGGCATGTAGCCAAACCTATACCACGACCTGCACCAGTAATAATTGCAGTTTTATTTTGTAAATTCATATTTATCATCTCCATATGGGTATATAATACTCTAATATAGAGGAAAAGTCAATAAATTAAAAAGGAGTTTTTTATATGGAAACAAAATCTTATGATTATACAGAAGATGAATATCAAGAAGCATTTGAAAAGGTAAAAAGAGATTACGTTGGACAAGCAAAGTCAGAAAAAAGTCCAAGATTAATTTTTGCAACAGGACAGCCAGCATCAGGAAAATCAGCACTACCTAAGAAGATAATAAAAGATTATCCGAATGTTTCATTTATATTAATAGATATGGATAAGTATAGAATGTACCATCCAAGATTAAAAGAAATAGAAAATGATAATACTGACTTTGTGCAAAGTACAAATAGATTTTCAATAAGAATAGAAAAAGAAATGCTAGAATATTGTTTGGAAAATAAAATAAATTTTATTCATATAGGAACAATGCGTATATATGAGTATTTGAAACAAGTAGTAATTGATAGAGCAAAGACTCAAGGTTTTGATATAGAAGTATATGCATTAGCTGTATCTAATGAACGAAGTAAAATTTCAGCATTATTAAGAGAGCAAGAACAAAAAAGAACAATGGGAAATTTTTATAGAAAAACAAGCGAAAGTTTTATTGATGAGGCAGATGAGGGATTTAAAAGAAGTGTTGGTATTATGAGTGATTCTCCTGATATAACAAATATAAAAATTCTTATTAGAGGTCAAACTGCTGAAGATTTACCTGTTTTAGTATATAATCAAAAAAAAGATAGAAATGGAAGTTATTCTAATGCATATCAGGCATTAATATCTATTAGACAAAGGCAAGTAAATAGAAAAAAAGAAAAAGGAAGAGATGATGATGAAGGTAATTGATAATCGATTTGCTGCTAGAGAAGAACAATGGGGAATGATATTACAAGATTTAAAATATGATAGAATGTGGGGAATCAAGAAAGAAGAAAATATAGAATATTATAAAGAAGAACTATTGTCAAATAATCCATATAAGAGTAAAAATTCATTTTTACTAGGAAATTTTTCAAATATAAATAAATTGGATTTATCAGCTCCAATAAGTTTATCTTGGCAAATAACCAATAAATGTAATTCGAGATGTTGTTTTTGCTGTAATGATTCAGGAATAGGAAAAAATGAATTAGATTTTGAAGAAATAAAAAGAATTGCTAAGGAAATTTTAAAGTGGGATTGTATGAGAATTATAATTGGAGGAGGAGAACCTTTAGTAAGAGATGATATTGAGGATATTTTAAAAATATTTGAAAATGAAAAAGTGAAACCTGCAATAGCAACTAATGGAATATTACTAAATGAAAAGATTATTAATCAGATATCCAAATCATGTATAACATTACAAATAAGTTTAGATACATTAAATAAAGATATATATACTAAATTAAGAGGTACTGATAATTTATATAGGGTAAAGGATAATATTAGATTAGCAAAAAAGTATATGGATAATGTTAGGATTGTTACTGTATTAAATAGATACAATGAAAATGAATTAGAAGAAATTTATAAATTTGTAGAACAAAATAATATAAAACAATGGTTTGTATTTAATTTATTACCTTCAGGCAGAGGAGCAAAAAATTATAATGAATTGAGCATATCAAATGTAAATGAATTGAAACAAAAATTAAAAGCCCTGAAAAACAAAAGCAAAGAAGTTGCAATATGGTATTGGGGAGAAAGCAGTGATGATGGTATAGCAATATATTTATTGCCAGATGGAACACTAAGTATGAAAAATTATTTAAAAAATACAGATGTCCAATTGGCAAAAGAGAAAATAAATATTAACTTGTTGAGGTCAAGTTGGGAAGAGATTACACAAGAAGCTAAAATTGCGACATTAAAAAATTTTACTAGTAAAAATGAATTGTAAATTTAGGGGGAAATAAAAATGAATTATTCAAAACAAACAGACCAGAAATGGCAAGAAAAGTGGAAGAGAGAGAGATTATATAAATATGTTCCTGAAAGTAAAAAGAAAAAATTTTATACAATGGAGATGTTTCCATATCCATCAGGAGCAAGTTTGCATTTAGGACATTGGTTTAATTTTGCACCAGCTGATTCATTCTCAAGGTATAAATCAATGCAAGGGTATAATGTATTTCACCCAATGGGATTTGATGCTTTTGGATTACCAGCCGAAAATTATGCAATAAAAACAGGAATTTCGCCTAAAGTATCTACTGAAAAAAATGTTGAAACTATGAGAAGACAACTTGAAGAAATGGGAGTAAACTATGATTGGGATTATTCCGTAGAAACTTATAAGCCAGAATACTATAAATGGACACAATGGATTTTTACACAATTATATAAACAAGGACTTGCATATAAAAAGAATTCATTAGTAAATTGGTGCGACAGTTGTAAAACTGTTTTGGCAAATGAACAAGTTGTTAATTGTAAATGTGAAAGATGTGGTACACCAGTTGAAAGAAAGAAAATGGAACAGTGGTTTTTTAAAACCACAGAATATGCTGAAGAACTATTAAAGGGCTTAGATAAGTTAGAGGATTGGCCAGAAACAACAAAAAAAATTCAGAGTAATTGGATAGGAAAGTCAAATGGAAGTGAAATAAGATTTATGGATGCATATGGAAAATTTGACATTAGTGTATTTACAACTAGACCTGATACCATAAATGGTGTTTCATATATTGTAGTTGCTCCTGAAAGTGATTTGGTTACACAAATTACTAAAGAAGAATATAGAGAAGATGTGAGAAAATACATTGAACAAACAGGAAGATTAACAGAGATAGAAAGGTTATCTTCAGAAAGAGAAAAAACGGGAGTTTTTACAGGTGCTTATGTTGTTAATCCTATAAATGGAGAAAAAATACCAGTATGGATTGCTGACTATGTATTAGATGATTATGGTACGGGTGCAGTTATGGCTGTTCCAGCTCATGATAAGAGAGACTATGAGTTTGCAAAGAAATATAAACTTACAATAAAAGAAGTGATATTGGGAAATGAAAGTAGAGAATACACATTACCTTATACAGGAAAAGGAACATTAATAAATAGTGGAAAATATAATGGGTTAACTACTGAAAAAGCAAAAAAAGTTATTACAACAGATTTAGAAAGGGAGCAACGAGGCAAAAAAATAACAAATTATAAATTAAAAGATTGGTCAGTTTCAAGGCAACGATATTGGGGAGCTCCTATACCGATAATAAATTGCAAGAAGTGTGGACCAGTTGCGGTTCCTGAAAAAGATTTACCTGTTCTATTGCCAGACAATGTTGAGTTTAGACCTGATGGTGTATCACCTTTAAAAAAATCTAAAGAATTTTTAAGTTGTAATTGTCCTAATTGCGGAGAGCCTGCTGAAAGAGAAGCAGAAACATTAGATACTTTTGTTTGCTCTTCATGGTATCAATTAAGATATCCTAATCCTCATGATAATACTCAAGCATTTGATAAAGAAAAAATTAACAAAATGTGTCCTGTAGATGTTTATGTTGGAGGAAAAGAACATGCTGCTATGCATTTGATTTATTCTAGATTTATGACAAAAGCACTAAGAGATATGGGATATTTAAATTTTGATGAACCATTTAAAAAGTTAGTACATCAAGGATTAATTTTAGGACCAGATGGAAATAAAATGAGTAAAAGTAAAGGAAATACAGTTTCACCTGATGAATATATTGACAAATATGGTGCAGATGTATTTAGGATGTATTTAATGTTTAGCTTTGATTTTTCTAAGGGTGGGCCTTGGAGTGACAAGGGTGTAGAAAGTATGTCGAAGTATTTTGAAAAAATTGAAAAAATAGTTACTAGACAAGCTAGTATATTACAAAGTTCCAAAATACCTCAGCAATATGAAATGACGGAAAAGGAGCGAGAACTGCTTAGAGCAAAAAGTCAAACAATTAAATCTATGTCAACCGACATAGAAAACTTTAAATTTAATACATCTATAGCTAGAAGTATGGAATTATTAAATAGTATAAATAAATATACGAATGATAATGATAATATAAATGAAGAAGTGTTAGAATCAACTGTAGAAGATTATATTAGATTACTAGCCCCGCTTGCACCTCATTTTGCAGAAGAACAATGGCAAAAATTAGGAAAAGAACAGTCTGTACATAAAGAAGAATGGCCTAGAGTTAATGAAAAGGAACTTAATGGAGGAACTAAAAATATTCCAATTCAAGTTAATGGAAAACTAAGAGCATTGATTCCAGTAAGTACAAATGCTACAGCAGAAGAAATTTTGGAAACAATAAAATCAAATTATAGAGTTACAACATTACTAAGTCAATATGATATAAAAAAAGAAATATATATACCAGGCAGAATTTACAATATAGTAGTGAATAAAAAGAACAAGAGATCAATTGATACAGGGGATAATAATAAATGATAAAAAACTACTCGTTCGTTCAAAAGGAGGAATAGCTATACAATGGTGCGTTTCATATGTAGTTTTTATTTTTTAAAAATTTAGGGTTATTGAAAAGCGACTTGACGATGAAGGAGCTCAAAGTAGTACAGGGA
>DPDV01000015.1:58236-58547 GCA_003534295.1 Clostridiales bacterium | reverse complement strand
TAAGGAGAAAATTATTTAAATCTATTCACAATGCTTTCGGTGGAAACCTTATAAAAATTGTAACGGGTGGCGCTCCTATTAGAGCAGAATTGGGTTCCTTTTTTGATAGCATTGGAATAAACCTAATAAACGGATATGGCATTACCGAATGTTCTCCTCTTGTTTCTGCAAATAGAGATTATTTTAATGATTGTGCAACTGTTGGCGTTCCTCTTTCTTGTGTAGAAATAAAATTTGAGAATGTAACACCAGAAGGTGATGGTGAAATTTGCGTTAAAGGCGATACTGTAATGCTTGGATATTACAAAAAT
>DPDV01000015.1:0-58036 GCA_003534295.1 Clostridiales bacterium | reverse complement strand
TTTACAAAAAAATATCACAAATAGTTATAAGAGATAAAGAATTTGATAAAACAACAACAAATAAAATTAAAAGATAATTTTTACTCTGAATTTCATTCATAGCAAAATATACAGAGATATAAAATCTATAATATATCGTATCGGAGCAGTTATACAGCTGCTCCGATTATTAATATACCTATATTATCATTATATATTTGATTAAATTGTGATAGAGGTAATGGACTTTCTCCTATTCCTGCCTCGACAGTATAACTCGGTCTTCTATAATTCTGTAAAAACCAATCTTTATATCCTGCAAAACTTGATTCATATGGCACATTTGTTAACTTATAACCACTAGCCTCTGCCATTTTCGTTCCAATATTATAGCTATTGATTGGCGCGTATTTTTGATACTGCCAATAAATTTCTTTCCCTTGCGTATGATATGAAATTGCTAATTCAAAATTATGCTCTAAAGTAAACTTGTATAAAGCTATTGCTTCTGGTTGGCTTAATGGTTTTTCTCCAACATAGTCCTTGGGAGCTGGTTTGTTAACTCCTTGAGAATATTTTATTTTTTTTGCAAATTCCCATCCTGCCGGAAATTGCAAATTTAAATCTACACCTGTGAGCTTTAAAAACTTCCAACCACAAAAAAATTAATAAAATGCAGTAATCATCTATATTACAGAGTATTTCTAATTTAAAGAAATATTCTGTTTTTTTGTGTTTTTATTGCTAGAATTGGAGTGGAAAAATGGAAGAAAAACAAAGAAATAAAGTTGGATATTATTCAGTAATACCATCAAAAATACTATATAATAAGGAGCTAAAAGCAAATGAAAAATTACTATATGCAATGATAACATCACTTGCATATAAAGAAGGCTATTGTTTTGCAACTAACAATTATTTTGCAGAAGAATTAGGAGTACATCCAAAAACAGTTTCAAGTTGGATTTCAGATTTAAGAGATAAAAATTATATAAAAGTTGAAATGGTTAGAAAAGAAAACAAGCAAATAATTCAAAGAAAAATTTATATAAATGATGTTCCATATCCGTTAAATAATGGATACCAGTATCAATCAAAAAATGGACAGGCTATCCATCAAAATATGGAAGATAATAATATAAGATTTAATAATAAAAATAATAATAAAGGTCATAGAAAATTTATATCCAATTATGAAAATCAGAGACAATATACTAAAGAATTTTTGGAGAGTTTGTATGCAAATTAAATATAAATTGGAAGAAATTTCTAGAAATTTTAGTAGAAATATGATATTATGGTTTCATCAAATATAAAGGAGCTGATTTAAACTTGAATACTAATAGTACAAACAAATTAATTGAAATTTTAGAATTAAAACAGATTAAATTTGATAAAGGTGAAAAATCTTTATTTAGAAAATATAGCTATTATCAAGTTATAAATGCATATAAAAACTTATTTGTAAAAGATATTGAATATATTGATACAATTAGAAGTAATATATTACAAAACAAAAATATAGAGTTTTATAAAAATGTTTTTAAGATAAAACCAGAAATAAAGACAGAAGAATTATATGAAAAAATATGTGATAAAATATGCGAAAAATATGGATTAAAATCTAATTCGTTACAAGAAAAAGAAGAAAATATAAGACAAATTCAATATCACCTACATAAATACAATAGTACAACAAAATATGGTGATTTTGTTAGAATGTATAAATTTGAACATGAATTAAGATTAATGCTTTTAAAATATACACTAATAATAGAGGAAAGTATGAAAAACATTTTTATTGCTTATCTAAATGACCATAATGCTAAAGCGGATTATTTAGTTAATATGCATAATTATAATACTTCATCAATAAAGAACAAAGCATTTGATACAATGAAACTAATAATAGGAAAATATGATAATACAAAATCAAAACCTATAAAAAGAAAAAGAGAGCAAAATATAACAGTGCCATATTGGATAATAATTAATGAATTAGCTATGAATCAAACTTATTATGCAATAGCAAACTTACAAGAAGATGATTCTAGAAATATTTTCTTAAACTGTACAAACTTTTTTACTAAATTAAATTTAACTAATGAGAAAAAGGGGAAAAGTGAAGCAATTAGAAAGAAAGAAGAAGCTCAAATAAATACTTTTAAAACAATTCTATGTTACTTAGGAGAGTTTAGAAATATGTTGGCACATAATCAGCCTATATATTGTTATAATATAGAATCTTTTGATATAAATAAAAGATATCCATTAGAATATGAATTACCAAAGACAAATAAAAACAAGAAATACTCAGACGGAAATTTTATACCAAAGTATAAACAGCAAATAAGCTTAAATGCTAAATTGATGAGAAATTTATCTGATTATTTTGGAGAGGATTCTTTTAATAAAAATAATTATACTAATTTAAATTTATCAAAAATAATATATATTATATATAAAATTTTAATAAACATAGATAAAAATACTGACTTTTATAATGAATTAAAAAATATATTTGTAAAATATAATATAATACTGAATGAGAAAAAATTTGAAATAGAAAATGTAGAAGAATGTATAAATTTATTAGAGGAAATAAAAAAGATTGAAGAGTTTGATTTAGAATACAAAGATATTATTTCAAAAATAGAAGCTAAAAAAGCATACAAAAATTTTCTGCATGGAAAAGATAACCAATTAAAAGATATAAAGAAAACTATACTTCAAAGATCAAAAAAAGTAAAAATAGTAACAAAAGAATCAAAGTATAAACCATTTTTAGAATCAAAAAGATATACAATGTTTACAGGAATAGATGAAAAATTTTTTAAAAATATTTTATAATAATATGGATATTTTTTTGTAAAAAATCATAAAATATTATAAATATATATTTACAACATAAACAATTTGTTGTATAATATATATGTAATTAAATTCCACGCGATGTGGGGGGAGAAGTTGGCTGAGGCTGCTTTTCTCTTTTTGTTTATAAAATATCTTCCAGCGGGCTAAAAAGGGTTTTAGGGATTTTGCCCTAAACAGCAAAAATGGTGTCAAAACACCAAGCTGGCGAATTTTGGGCACTAAAAAATGCTCTCCAAAATTCGTGACAAATAAATCTTTTCTAAAATTATATGTTATATTTTTTCTGTTAAATTTTGTATTTAAAATTTGTAGATATGTAAAATGAAAAATGGTATAATCATTTTGAACTGCATTAATATTACAATTAGCTTTTAGGACTATTAGTAATATTACGTACAAGGAATATAAAGAAAAAAATTAAGGAGGAATTGTTTATGGAAAGAAAATTTAATAAAGGAGATATTGTTCAACATTTTAAGAGAGAAAAAATGACAGAGGAACAATTAAAAGAAGAACCAAATTTATATTTATATGAAATTATTGGTACTGCAAGACACACTGAAAATAAAGAAGAATTAATGATTTATAAACCTTTATATACAACTGAATGTACAAATGGAGTTGATTTTGCTGCAAGACCATTAGAGATGTTTATGTCAGAAGTAGATCATGAAAAGTATCCAGAGATTAATCAGAAATATCGTTTTGAATTGAAGAAATAAGTTATATAGTAAAAAAATTATTTTATTGGAGAAAGGTTAGTATAATATATTAAATTTTAAACTCTATTATATTATACAAGGTATTAAGTAAATGAAAAATTATATAGATACATTAAATGAAACAATAAAATCATATTATAAGATTTTATCAGAAGATTTTCCAAAATTTTTAAATGAGTATATTAATACTCCAGAAATGTTAAAACAATCTAAAATAAGTGTAAGTTGTGGTACAATATATTCAAAAATGTATAAACAAATGTGGTATTCAAGTTTAGACCATAGTATTGCAGTAGCTTTAATAATATGGCATTTTACAAAAGATAGGAAGCAAACTTTATCAGGATTGTTCCATGATATTGCAACTCCAGTATTTAAGCATTCTATTGATTTTATGAATAAAGACTATGAAAAACAAGAATCTACTGAAGAATTAACTACAAAAATAATTAGTGAATCAAAAGAGATAATGGAGTTACTAAATAGAGATGGTATAAAAGTTGAAGAAGTAGCAGATTACCATATATATCCTATTGCAGATAATGATACGCCATGTCTTTCAAGTGATAGATTAGAATATACTTTATCTAATGGATTAGGAGCAACAGAAAAGATTTGGACTTTAGATGATGTAAAAGAAATTTATGATAATATAGAAATTCAAGAAGATGAAAATGGTATAGAAGAATTAGGCTTCAAAGATATTGCTATTGCAGAAAAATTTGTACATACAATGAGCATTTTATCAAGATTATATCGTAGAGAAAAAACACTTTTTACAATGCAAATGCTTGCTGATATTATGAGAATAATGTCCGATAATAATTTAATCAATATATCAGAAATGTATAATCTATCTGAAAAAGAAGTGATTGAAAAAATAGAAAAATGTAATGTAAAAAATATATCTAATGGTTTTGAAATATGGAAACATGCTACAGATATTTTAACAAGTGAAAAAATGCCTGAAGGAAAATACTTTGTAAATATTGAAAAAGTTAAAAAGAGATATATAAATCCGTTAGTTAGATATAACAATGAATATAAAAGAATAAAAGATATTTCAGAAAAAGCAACAAATGATATTAATGAAGCTCTTGAATATAAAACTGCTAAATATGTATTTTTAGATTTTGATTTTAAATAATGGAATATAAAGGGAATGTTCAAATGTAATATGCAGAAGATTTTGATATTTCGTACAAGTATTAGATTAATAAATTACAATTAATAATTTTTTTATAAAAAGAGCTGACAAATAAAATGGAGCACGTTATACTACTAGTAAATTTATATATGGAGGTAGTAGAAGTGGAAGAAAAACCTAGTGTTTTAAACGATTTATTTGTTAGTAGAGAGGAAAATATATGTGCTTTAACTGAATTTGATAAGAAAAGGATTAAAGAATTAACAAAGGATAATAATACTTATCAAATGCTCTTAGATAAGCTAGAAGATTTATCTAGTGATGATATATCAAAAGCTAAAGTTAAAGATAGTTTAGAAAGTTATATTGATAAGGTAAACGTAATAGGTTCTTATGAAAATGAAAAGTTTTATAAGATTGGATTTACAGATGCAATGAATTTAGTGTTTGAATGTATTAAACGAGAAATATAATATAAAGTAATTTTTATTGGATAAGCATATGGGAATAACCATATGTTTATTTTTTTTGTAAGAAATTTAAAATTTTTTGTTTTACCCGTCACATTTTTGATTTTGAATCGCTATTAAGGTTAAGAAGAAAATTTCAAATTGCCAATAACCTTTTTAAAATTTAATCGCTGTTAATAGTAGAAGGAAAAATAAAAAAAATTAGAATTGCCCGTAAGATTTTTGATTTTGAATTGCTGTTTATGTTAGGAAGAAAAAATTTTAATATTGCCCATAAAGTTTTTAGATTTCAGTTGTTGTTAATATTAGGAACAAAAAATTTAAAATTTACCCGTAAGATTTTTAAAGTTGAATCGCTGTTAAGGTTAGAAATAAAAAAATTAAAATTTTTTCATTTACCCGTAACGTTTTGGATTTTCAATTGCTGTTAATAGTAGAGAGATAAAAATTATTAAAAAATTTGGACAATTTAAAATTTTCTCGCCTATGTAATTAGATGGGCAAAATTGCACATTGACAAATACACTTGATTTAAGTGTCATAAAGAGCCATTTTCTTTAATATTCTGTATTAGCAAGAAAGGATTTGAATAAGTATGAATGAGGATAATAATAATACAAAAGAAAATAAATTAGAGTTCAATACATATTGCATTTTTACAGAAGAAAAACAAGATATTAGAGATACGATAGGATTAGTTTTTAAGGATTATTTAGAAAGTATAAAAGTAAAGAATAAGTAATTATATTAAAACAATTGCAAAATTTAATTGAGCACGTTACAATTTAAGCATAGATGATTACGGATAGGAGGTTAAATGCTGGATTTAAGAAGTCAAAATTTTAAAG
Organism: Clostridiales bacterium; assembly: GCA_003534295.1. Lineage (GTDB taxonomy): Bacteria > Bacillota > Clostridia > TANB77 > CAG-508 > DNVW01. Next base: position 51,996 of record DPDV01000015.1, on the reverse strand, counting down.
TACGGAATGTATATCAGACTATCTAGAGAAGATGGCGACAAGCAAGAAAGCGAAAGTATCGGTAATCAAAGAAAAATTTTGCAAAGATATGTAAAGGAGAATAATTTATGTTTAGTTAAAGAATATGTTGATGATGGCATAAGTGGTACAACTTTTGATAGACCTTCATTTAATGAATTATTGCAAGATATTGAAAATAAAACAATTGATATGGTAATTACAAAAGACTTATCAAGACTTGGTAGGGATTACATTAAAACTGGTTTTTATTTGGAAGACTATTTTCCTAAAAATAATATTAGATATGTTGCAATAACAGATGGAATAGATACATATATAGATAGCACAAATAACGATATAACGCCTTTTAAAGCAATAATGAATGATATGTATGCTAAAGATATTTCCAAGAAAATTAGAAGTGTTTTGAAGGAAAAGCAAAAGCAAGGAGAATATATGTGTAGTATTTCAGCTTATGGTTACAAAAAGCATCCTACAATAAAAAATAAATTGATTGTAGATGAGCAGGTAAGGGATATTGTAGAAAAGATTTTTGATATGTATTCAAATGGACATGGTAGTGTAGAAATTGTAAATTATCTAAACTCAAATAAATTTCTATCTCCAACAGGTTATAGGAAAACAGGACTAGTGCAAGATAATACGTGGTCGAAATCTTCGATTTCGTGTCCACGGCTATATGCAAGCGAAGTCGCATGAAAACAAAACTAGCTATAATTGGAATGAAGTAACCTTATGCAATATGCTAAAAAATGAAGTCTATATAGGCAATACCGTTCAAAATAAAAGGTCTATAATATCATATAAAGTCAAGAAATTTAGAACTGTTGATAAAGAAGAACATATAAGAGTTGAAAATACCCATGAAGCTATTATTGACAAAGATACATTTGAAAAAGTGCAACGTATCATAGAAAAAAGAGGAACAAACACAAAACTTAAATATGATTATTTATTAAGAGGATTACTTTACTGTTATCATTGCAAAAGAAAGTTGCAAATAGTTCTAAAGAAGAACTCTAAAAGAAATGCAAAATCACATCCATATATAACTTGTAGTGATGCAAAAGAACGTGGATGTTATTCATTAAATATGAACTACGAGAAATTTGAAAAAAATATTATTTATGTTGTAAAAAAGATATGTCAAATATATGCTGACAAAGAAATTTTTTATTCAATTTATGAAAAATATCAAAATAAAACATCAGATATTCGAGAAGGATATAGGAAAAAAATAGAACAAATTGATAAAGCAATATTAGATATAAATAACAATTTAGACAAGATGTATATGGATAAATTAAGAGGTATTTTACAAGAAGAAGACTACGTTAGAGTATCACAAAAATTAAGTTTAGAAAGAACAAAATTAAATGAACAAAAGCAAGAATTAGAACAGAAATTAATTGGAACAAAAGACAAAATTGAAAACAAAAATCAAACAAAAGAAGAAAAAGAATTAGATGAATTAATAGAAAATTTTTTGAAATTAGAAAAAATTGATAAGATATATTTGTATCGATTAATTAATAAAATTGAGATTGATAAAGACAAAAATATTTACATATATTTTAATTTTTCAAAACTAAATTCTATTAATGAAAATCTAGATGAATTTATCAAAATTGAAGAATTAATTAATGAAAATCAAAAATGCAAAGTCGTGTAATATAAACAGTTACAAGACTTTGCAAAACGGTTGGAAGTTTTTAAAATCCACACCATTGATATTTGCTTTCCAACCATTTGGAAAGGATATTTTTGAATAATTATTGGCTATTTTTTTTGCACTTTCATATTCTTTTGTGTTACTTTTTATTGCTCCTGTTACTAAATCTACTCCATCCGGGTTTACCATTGGAACTACATATATTGAAGCTTGATTAAATATATTTCTTGCACTTTGTCCATATATATTAAAGTTATTTACAACTGATTTGCAAAAATTCTCTACAAATTTCATCATTAATAATGATGTAATCCACTCACTTGCATGTATTCCACCTGAATATATAACTTCTTTATTCCCATTTCCTATTTTTACATACGGGATATCTTTTCCCAATACGCTTTTCCCCATATTTCCAATATTCAAAAATGAATATCTTTTTCTTAAAGCTTTAATATTTGTTTGCATTAGCTCATATGTATAATTTAAATTTGTCGGCACAATATCTTTTGTATTTACTCGTCTTAACATTCTCATATATAACCACCTAATTATATATATTAAGAAAATAGAATTTTTGTTACTAATGAAACAGTAAAGTCTCGTAAGGTACTGATATTTCAGCACTTACAAGACTTTTCAACTTTGGTGTGCTTGAAGGGAATCGAACCCCCGACCTCTCCCTTAGGAGGGGAGCGCTCTATCCAACTGAGCTACAAACACATATATTTTTATTTTACACCATTAATTGTGTTTTGGCAAGGTATAACATTTACTTTTTATGTGTTTTTGTGCTATAATTTTATAGGTGATTTTTATGCAAAAAATGTTAAGTTATATGAGAAAAGCAATCGAAAATTATAATATGATAAATGAAGGAGATAAAATTGCTGTTGGTCTTTCTGGCGGAAAAGACTCTATTACCTTACTTATGGGTTTAAAGGCTTTGCAAAGATTCTATCCTAAGAAGTTCGAAGTAGTTGCAATAAGTGTTAATCCTGGATTTGAATTTTTTAATTCAGAATTTTTGAAAAGTGTTTGTGATAAAATCGGTGTAGAATTTATTGAGGAAAAAAGCTATATAAAAGAAATTGTTTTTGATATAAGGAAGGAAAAAAATCCTTGTTCTTTATGTGCCAACTTGCGTAGAGGAATTTTGAATTCTTCTGCAATCGCTCATGATTGTAACAAAATTGCTTTGGGGCATAATGAAGATGATGTTTTAGAAACATTTTTTTTGAATCTTTTATATGCTGGAAATTTGTCAACTTTTGCTCCAACTAGCTATATGGATAGGTCTAAAATAACTTTAATTAGACCTATGGTTTACATACCTGAAAAAGAAGTACGTAAATTTGTTAGAAGACAAGGAATAGAAGTAATGCCTAAAGTATGCCCTATGGATGGGGTTTCTAAAAGGGAATCTATAAAAGAGTTAATCTCTAAATTAGTTATAGAAATTCCAACCGTTAGAGCAAATATTATGGGTGCTATTAGAAGATCTAATATTAACGGTTGGAAAGAATTTTAAATTATTATTTTTACTGTAAACAAATCACCTTCTATTTTTATTTGCATTTTTCCTCCTTGCAAATTCACCAAATCTTTAGCTATTGAAAGACCGCAATCCATTGCCACCACTTGTTCTAGATTTATCTCCTCTAACAAATCGTTCCATTAGCTCTTCTGGTGTTATGTTTAACTCTTCTTTTGATATGTTTTTCATTGTAAATACTATTTTATCATTTTGCTCAACATTTACATATATTCTTGTCCCTTCTAAAGAATGTTTATATGCATTATTGTATATATTTTCTAATACTCTCCACATTTTTTTGCTATCTAATTGCGCAAAGATCCCCTCTTTTTCTATTTTGCTAATCAATTTTAAATCTTTACTCTCATACTTTTCTGCAAATTCTCCATTTGCTTGTAATATCATTTCTGCGAAATTCAATTTTTGTAAATTTACCGTTTCATTTCCAGAGCTTATTTTAGATGCTTCTATTAAATCTTCTGTTAAATTTTTTAATTTTTTTGATTTATTTTCTAGAATCTCTATATATTTTTGCGCATTTTCATTTTCTATATTTTCTTTTTTTAGAAGATTAGCATAATTTATTATTGAAGTAAGTGGAGTTTTTAAGTCATGTGATACATTTGTTATTAAGTCTGTTTTTAATCTTTCTGATTTAACCTTTTCATTTACTGCATTTTCTATGCCTTTTTTTATATTGTTTATGTCTTGGACCATATTTTTTAGGTATTTATTGTCTGTTTTTATTTCTGATTGATATTCTCCTGACACTATATTTCTTATTTTCTTTTCTATTTTATTATATTCTGAGACATTTTTTAAGAAAATAATTACTATTGCCACATATATCAAAATCACCAATGCTTTAATTTTAACATCATATATTACAATACCATAGTGTAATGTAGTTGCTGAAATTATTCCCATAGCTATTATTGTTACTACCACCACTATTATTATTAATTTATAATTTTCTTTTATTTTTTCTATAAAATTGGTTACTACTTTTTCATTTTGTGCTTTAGCTTGCTTTATATTTTTTACACTATTAAAAAATATTTCTGCTAAAATAGCATATAAAATAAGGCAAATTAATTCTATACTAATTTTTTCAAATATTGCTTCCATTCCTAATATCGTTAGTATTTTAACATCAAAAAAATCCGTGTAAATACCGCTTTTTATTGCTTTATATAAAAGTACTATAGATAATATTGAAAATATAACTACTCCGATTATATTTATCTTTATATTATGATTTGCTTTATAATAATTTTGTTGTATTGTTTTCATATAGCCATTATTATCTAAATTTACTTTTACATATATATCCAATACTTCAAATCTGGATTGGTCTGCTTTAAATCCATATTTCTGCAACACATCTATATTTGTATCTGGTACAGAATTTAAACTACAAATATAATATTGTAAACTTTCTTTAAATTCTGATTTTATATGTTCTTTATCCTGTATTACTGTTTTTAAATTGCTAAGTATTATATGTTTTCCCGTGTTTGTTGTAATATCTGCTATGTACTCTATATTTGAATTTTCTCTATTTATATATTCAAGTCCTGGGTAGCTTTCTAGCTCATCATTCCATATGCTCCAGTAAATAGCATCTTCCAAAGTTTCTATTTCATGCGTTATTGCACTTTTATATGATTCTGTTTGTAAAAAATTTGCTTTAGCAATTTCAGCCCAAGAAAATCGTCTTACATTTGAATATATATTGTTTCCTAAAATCCATAATATGATTACCGATATGAATAATAATAGTCTCGCTATATTTATTTTTGACTTTTTTCTGCTTTTTTTCATGCTTTATTTTCCCTTTCCTAAGATATAATAATATTTTTATATATTTTCTATCTTGTACCCTAGTCCCCACACAGCTTTTAGATATTTTGGTTCTTTAGGATTTATTTCTATTTTATCTCTTATATGGCTTATATGCACTACTACTTTTTTTTCATATCCGTCAAATGGCTCTTTCCAAACATTTTCATATATTTGCTTTATTGAAAATACTTGTCCTTTATTGCTTGCCAAAAAAAGTAATAATTTATATTCTATAGATGTAAGCTTTATTTTTTCTCCATCAACCATTACTTCTTTTGTTTTATCATTAATTTCTAGTCCGTCTATTATTATGTTATCATTTTCTATAAGATTTCCAAGCTTAGTATATCTTCTTATATTTGACTTAACTCTTGCTATTAATTCTAGCGGTTCAAATGGCTTAGTAATATAGTCATCCGCTCCTGCATTTAACCCGATTATTTTATCTATACTTTGTGACTTTGCAGATATAAATATTATTGGAACTGAATTTGTTTTTCTTATTTCTCGTGCCACTGCAATTCCATCTATTTTTGGCATCATTATATCTAACAATACTAAATGTATATCTTTTTTCTTTAAGATTTCAATAGCTTTTTCTCCATCATAACATTCAAATACATTATAACCCTCTTCTTCTAGATAAATTTTAATTGAGTCCGCTATTTCCTTATCATCATCCACTACTAATATATTATACATCCATTTTCACCTCATATATATTGCATGCATTCATTCTTTGCACATATTCAATTTTTCCGTTTATTGTTGACTTTATTTTTTCTTCGTTTACCCCATTATTACAAATTAAAATGAAGTTACTTTCTGTTTTTTCTATTTTATCATAATTTTCAACATCTATTATAATTGATTTATCCACTAATGTGAATAAATATAGGTCATCTAGTATTCTATTTTCCTTTGTATTAAAAACATAAATTATTGGCAAGTTTTTTTCTGCTATTTTTTCTGCTATATTATTATATTGTGAATATATATATTCTATTTTTGTATTTTTCACAAATGGACTGTATATTATTGTGAAAAATATTATTGATATTATAAATAATGTATGTTTGCAACTTGCACGTTTTCTTACAAATTCTCTTAAACAATATGCTATTGCAATTATCATTGATGAATATATTGGAATTATATATCTTGTTTCAATATACGGAGCTTTTAATACTATTGTTAATAAATAAATCAAAATTGGAGTTACCAGTAAAACCATTTCTCCATTCATTTTAATATCACTCTTTTTAGGTTTTATTGCTATAATTCCTGTTAAAATTATTATAAATGGCAATAACCCATTAAAGAATTCTTTATTTATCTTTTTGCAGTATCCTACTATATTTTTTATTATATCCACTTCTACAGTTACCCCTCTGTAGCCGAAAAATATATGTGATATTGCATATGGAAATATGAGTATATAAATAACTGATGATATAAATATTCCAATATTATATATCATCAGGTTTTTGTAATTCTTTTGCTTTATGCATTTTACTGTATATATTAAATATAATACAAATGCGTAAATAAAAAAGTAATAATGTGTTAGCCCTCCAAAAATCATAAATGTAGAAATCAAAAATATATTTATTGGTCTTATTTTTTCTTTATTATATATTTTCATATGTAAGAATGTAATTATTAATATATTTAAATTACATAGTTCATACATTCTTATATATAATGTACTATTTAAGCTAATTAGTGTAAGTCCATTAATTAATGTTGTCAATACTGCATATATTTTATTTTTAAATAATTCTTTTGATATTAGATATACCATTATACTTGATATTATAAATATTGTTATATTTAATAAAATTCCAGTCCATTTTGTAAATTTGTTTATTGTAAAAGTTGCAGATATTCTTAATAGTAAATAATACAGTGGAGGATGTACATCATTTTTTTGATTTTCATATACAGGTTTTATATTATAAATTTCATTGTTGTTAACTTCTAAATAATCTTCAAAATATTCTTTATTATGCCATTTATTTAAAAAATCCTCATTATCTGCAATATTTAGTTTATTATAATTCATTAGGCCATATGAGTACATTTCATCCATATGAAAGTATTGTTTTTGATACCCAAAATAAATTCTAATTAATATCTGAACTAATATAATTATTATTAAAATGATTGTTGTCTTTTTTCTCATCTTTATTCTCCCAATATTTTTCTCCATTTATCTCATCAATTAAATATAGTGGTCTATTTTTTGTTTGATTAAATGTTCTTCCTATATATTCACCTAATATTCCAATTAATGCAAATTGTATGCCCATAAAGAAGAGTATTAATGAAATAATTATTTGATATGGTTCTATTGTTTGTTTAATAATAACATATATTAGATTAATTAGCCAAGATGCAAATGTAATAAATGATATATATATTGGCCATCTTAATGGTGAAATAGAAAGTGATGTTATTCCATCTATTGCTAGGTCTATTAATTTTTTATAATTCCATTTTGTTACTCCTGCTATTCTTTTGTCCCTATCAAAATATATTGCCTTTTTGTTATATCCTATCCAACTAAAAATACTTTTTGAGCATCTTCCTGTTTCTCTTAATTTGCACATTGCTTGTACACATCTTTTATCTAATAATCTAAAATCTCCTGTATCCTTTTGTATTGGTATTTTAGTAAACTTTTGTAATGTTTTATAGTACATAGTTGATGTGAATTTTTTTAGCCATGTTTCTCCATCTCTTGTTTTTCTTGTTGCATACACATCGTCATATCCTTTTTCCCATTCCTGTATCATTTCTGGTATAAGTTCTGGTGGATCTTGCAAATCTGCATCCATTATTATTACTGCATCGCTTTTCCTAGAATAGTCTAATCCTGCTATTATAGCTATTTCCTTTCCAAAGTTTCTTGAAAACGATATATATTCAAATCTATTATCTTTTTTTCTTATTCCTTCTATTATTTTTAAACTATTATCTTTGCTTCCATCATTTATGAACAGTACTTCAATTCTATAATTTGTTAGCTTGTCTATTATAGATGTTAGTCTATTTCTTAAAAATAGAAGTGATTCTTCCTCATTATATATTGGAATTAATATTTTAATTGTTTTCATTTTTTCCCTACCTTTATTTTTTCTATATTAATATTATATTCTTTATATCACTTAAATATTAAATTTAAAGGCTAGAAAAAGTTAAAATTTAGTAAATTTTATTCAAATATTCTCTAATTGGCAAAACAGATCTCATTACGAGATCTGTTTTTTCTATGCCCATGGATTTGCAGATTCTGGATCTTTTATACCTACCATTAATCCTACAATTATATCACTCCATATTATTTAATTTCTGTAGACCATAGTCCATGTTTGTTGCAATAAGCATATACTTTTGAACCTGGTATATATTTAAATCTACATTCTGCATTTTGTTCTGGATATAGTTTGATTTTGCATATTTTCTCACCGGCAATCATTGCCAACCACTCTATATAATGCTCTTTATCCATTACATGATTTACTTTTACAAATATTTCATCTTCGACTTTTTCATACGTTGGTATATGTTTTTCGGCTACAGCATCCATGCTATTTGGAATAATTTCTTCCATTTTTTCTCCACAGCAAACTATACCACAATTATCGCAACTACAGTCCTTTAAAACTTCGACCAGCGCTCCACATTTAGAACATTTTTTTATAATTAATTTTTCCATAATATCTTTCCTCCTACTTTTTTAAGTTATTACAATAATATCATAGTCACTATAAAAAAGCTAGATATATTATATTATTTATCTTTTATTAATTTGTAAATATCTTTAAGTTGCAAGTGCTAGTTAATTTCTTTTAATTTAGCCGTCATGTCAAAATTATAAATATACTTACCATCAATTTTTTCATAAACTTCTCCAACTTTTGCATTTTTAGGTAAATCTATCTCAAATATAGAACACGGTCCACCATCACCATTTTCTGATATACAAACCGAATTCTCATCCATTACCCAAGCATAGCCATTTCCTTTCCAGCTTTTGTTATCTAAAAAATTCTTTCTTCTCTCATATAAGTTATATTCTTCTAATACTTTGTCATTTTCATTCATACCTTTACCTTCATCCATCATATTTTTTAATGCATTTTTTAAATCTCTAATAAATTCCTTTATGAAACCATTACTATTATTATTGTTTCTTTCAAATATATTTAAGTCCAATATTTCACCTCCTATTTTTCTAATTTACTTTCTCCTGTTGCATAATTAATAATAATTCCATTTTGCACATTATATACATATACATTAAATTGTAATTTTCCATTGTCTTCAATAGAATATGCTTCAATATTTACACCATTTGCTAATTTATTTTCGCCCTCAAAATATGGGGTAACTCTATATAGGACATGGTTAGTTTGATTTTCCTTCAAATAATTATAAACCTGATCTTCAAATTGTTTCATTCCATTTATATTAAAGCTTTGTGTCCCTGTCATTATGTTTCTTTTATCCACATCTATTCCACCTAATTTCCACGCAATTATATGACATCTATGATATAGATATCCTCCTGGAATAGTGTTTGTGTTATATTTTTGTTGTTTAAATCCTGTTGGTGTAATTGAAGAATAATCATCTTTTTCGTCATCTTCATTAGCCTTTTTCCAACTAGTTTTTATCATTGCCCTTCCGCACTCTGCCATTTTCTAAATCAGAATAATAATCTTTCTGTATACTTATGTCTTGCGCAGTAAATTGAGGCACATTGTTGTTTATTTCAATAAATATTTCTCCACTGTATTTTGGAATATTTGATATAGCGTAAGAAATTTTGTCGTTTTCTATAATATTGCTTGTTTGGTTTCCCTTTCCAATGTTAAAATTTACGCTTACAGCAGTTATTATAATATATAACAATATTATTGCAATACGCTTTAATTTTTTTTTATTTTTATTCATACATTTCACCCATATATTTAATATCATAATATATGATTTTTTTCAATATTTGTATAGCTTGATTTTCCTATATTGCTCTATGCCAACCTGTACACAGTGATACTTGGAATGGAGACATTCCTCAACCTTTCTCCTTCCTCTTTTATTTTTTCTATAAAAATATTCTATCAAATCGGTATCTTTTATTCATTTTTTTAAATTACCCTACTAAAAGTTTATACAAATTTATATCAATTTTAAATATTTTTCAATATTTTGAACATATTTTTTTAGAAAACCTTTTTTTATATTTGGTAGTATATGCAAGAAAACCACTTTTCTATGAAACCTTTATTGTACCCAATTGTAAAAAAGAGACTCAAACTTACGACCTTCGGGTTATGAGATGTGCTTGAAACGTTTATGTAATTTAGTGAAATCAAGGGTTTTAGCTGATTTATCAATAAAAATTGGGGAAATGGTTTTTCGAACATTTGTGTATTTTTTGGAACTTTTTTGAGAAGTTTTTCCCCAACTTTTCCCCAAGTGGTTTAATACATATGTTCGTAGTCTTTTTGAATAAAATGGGAAACCTAAAATTTATTTTGGAGGTTTTGAAAATGAATAATAAAATTACTTATAACAGAGTAGGAGATTATTTAGTTCCTAATTTGTATTTACCTAAACAACCTGAGAAACATATTGGAAAATATGGACGCTTAAGATTAAATTATTTGAAAGAACATAAAAGAGGTTTATATACTGAATTACTTATAAATGGTACTTTGAAACAACATTTAATTGAGATAGATGAAATTACTACTAGCAAAGTTAATGAGCTTATAAAACAACTTGCTGAAGCTGAACATATTGATGAGAATTTGAAAGAGCATCATCAAATGGAGTGGGTTCAAGCTATGAACAATATTAAAAATAGAGCTGAAGAAATTGTTTTTAATGAGATTTTATATGTGTAGGAGGATTTAGATATGGTTAATTTTAGAGATGTTAATGACAATGATATTTTGAAAGAATGGTTTGATTTTAGAGAAGAAACTTATTTGTGTTATGCTGATAAACAAGATAGAGAAAATGAATTTAAATTTGATTTTTTTAGAGAGAATATTTTGAAGAATATTCCTAAGCAGAATAGAACTTATGTAGAAAAACAACTTGATCTTCTTTATGATGATTTTATGAGGTATTTGACTTATATTACTGAAAAGTATTATAGAAATGGCTTTGTAGATGGTTCTCAGTTAGTTATGGGATGTTTTGAGGAATAGTACATATTTACCACATTTTCTTGCTTTGTGGTAAAATCGTAAAAGTGTGAAATTTGACTTTCTATAAGTCGCTTTTCACACTTTTTTATCTCTAGCAATTGTAATTTATTATAAAAATTTTCCTAATGCCCAACCTATAACGGCACTTAATATACAAAAAAACCAATTACTTCTTTTTGAATCGATTATTTCTTTTTCGTGTTCTTCTTTTTGCTCCTTTAGTTCTTTTTCATGTGCTTGTTGAGAACGTCGCATTTCGTCGTATATCTGTCCTATTTTGTTTTCTAATCGTTCAAGAGTTTCTATTGAAGTCATAGACTCAGAAGTTTTAATTGTAGAGGTAATTCGAGTTACCACATCCTTGCTTTCCAGAGCACAAATACTTGCATCCCCATTTCTTATATAGGCTCCTCCACCTGCAATAACTGTTGACTTTGATTTTTCAACTTGAGTGATAATTAGCTCTTTTTCCTCATACTGAACAATATAAGCACTACAAACTTCTTCAAGTTTACTTGCTAAAATAACTTTCTTTACTATCTCAAAATCATTGGTAGAAGTACCAATTACTGTTCGATCTCTTTCGTCATAGCCAAAAATTATGACTCCGCCCTCAGTATTAGCAAATGCACTAACAATTTTAGGCAAAGTATTCCTTGCACTTTTCACATTAGCTTTGAACTCAACTTTGATATTTTCACCAGCTAATAATATTGAATTTATGTTATCTTGAGTAACAATCTCCATTATATTATCTCCTTTTCTCCTTTAGTCATCAGAATTTTCTGTCATCTTCTGTACAGTAACATACTTTTCAAAATTTATTAATTTATAGACATAGACAAATTACTATTAATCGCTCACTATCCATTTGCCATTCTTTTTGCCATTTTTTCTTTCTATTAATCCTTTTTCTTGCATTTCTGCCATATAAGTTTTTACAGTTCTTAAAGATTTATTAATCTGTTTTGATATTTCTTCTTGAGTAGTTGCTGGATTAGTTTTTAATATATTTATAATTGCCTGTTCTTCTAAAGTGTAATTATTGCACTTTAAATTGTTATTTTCTGCACTTTGAATATTATCTATATGAGTGTATCTATTCTTTAATTGATTGTTAGCATTTGTTAGCAAGTTATAAAAGAATTTTTCCAAAAATGAAGTATCTTCAAATATATTTTTTTGAAAATTCTTGTAATTAGCTCTTACTAATGAATTTCTAAAATACCATGAATTATCAGCAAATACTTCATCATTAATATTAAATCCAAAAGTTCTTAAATATTTTATTATAAAAACTGCTGTTGTTCTTGTATTTCCTTCGCAAAATGGATGTACTTGCCATATATTTGATGTAAATCTACATAGATGTTTAATAGATTCATCTAAGCTTAATCCTTTATATGAAAAGTTCTTTTCTTGCTCAAAATCATATTCTAATGTTTCTTTTATTGTATCAAATGGTGCATATATTACCGTATCTCCATTTAATACCCATTCTTTTTTGGTAAAGTTATAGTCTCTATATAATCCTGCTCCATCAAACATATCTTTAAATAATCTTTTATGAATATTTAATAATTCTGTTGGTGAAAAATTAAATGCTTTTTCGCTTAATATTTCTGTTATTCTAACCGCAACTTTATCTGCTTCTTCGTTTTCTTTTTCAAAATTTTTTCTACTACCTTGAACTCCATAATATTCATCTATTCTTGTTTTTACTTCTTCAATATCTATTGCTCCTTCAATATGTTCTTTAGCAGTTTTTATTAAGTATTTTGAAGGTTGTAATCCATCTACATCTTGCAAACCAATTGCTGTTTCCCATGTTTTAGTCTTCTCTACTCTATTGGGTTCGCCTTGTTTAATATATTCTGATAGTTCTAAATTCCAATCTTTTTTCTTATCCATTAGAAATACCTCCTACATATATATTATATCAGTTATTAGATGTAATATCAATACTTAAAGTGCAATTTTTGCACTTTAGAATGTAAAAATTGCACTTTAATTTCTTATAATATTTCATTTATATCATTTATTAATTCTTTTATCTCTTCACTATTAAATAATTCAACGAAATGTAATTCTTCATTTTTTATCAAATCATCAACTTTGAAAGTTCCATTTTGATTAATAAAAGTTAATAATTCTTTTATATATTTTACTTGTTCTTGATTTCTTTTTTCTAGTTGTTTCTCTAAGAATGATTTAACTGCTTGTTCATCAAAAGCAATATGCTTTCTAATAAATATTGTTAATTCAATATCATTACTAAATAAATTATTATAGTCTTCTTGAGATTTAGCTAATTTTAATAGTTCATCCTTAAATACTTGAACATCACTTTCTTCATATGGTTGTAATTTTTTTATTTTAGAAATAATAGGAAATTCAGGATTTTCTTCGATGAATGATATCGTTTTATCTTCTAATGTTTTAAAGTCTTCTACTTTAGCTTCTGAGCTCGTGCTGAAATCAGCAATACTATTATCTTCTGCATCATCAGTAGAAGATATATTATCTGTAAAATCTGTAATAATTGGATCTATTACATCTTTTTCTACAAATCTTATCAAATCTCTTAATTCTTTTCTTATATCTTCCATTTTTGAAGTATTAGTCTGATTCAAAAATTCATCAGTTTGTATATATTTTATCAGTTCTATGTGTCTAGCGACCTCTGATATTTGAGATTTATATCTATCTAAGTATGTAACAAGTTTAAATATTGCACTATAAGTTATTGCAAAATCTTTACTTCTTAGCAATTTTGAGGATGAAAATTTATAACAAAGCAAATCAAATTTTCTTGCACTTTCGAAATCTATTACTCCTATAACATTTGGTGCAATATGATTTTTTATTTCAACAAATTTTGCCTGTTTAAAATCTTCCCACGCACTTAATTCAGAATATCTTTCAACATATTGTAAGTTGTTCTGAACACCTATGTAATTTTTATTAAGAGATTTAACTATTTCACAAAGCTCAATTTTAAGATTTTCATATAGAGTTTTATCATCATCGTCTAATTCAAAATATTTAAATTGTAATGCTTTATATAATGCAACCCTTTCCATAAAAATTTTCTGATTTAATGATAATGTTTGTGAACTACTTTCTCTTTTACCATCAGGATTTAGATTAAAAAATTTAAATACATTGCAAACATCAAAAATCAAAAATCCTTGCTTATCCTTATAGTATTCTCTTGCATTATCATTTATTTGCCTTTCAAAATAAGCTTTTTTAGGCGATATAACATTCAAATCTTCACAAAGTCTCGTACCTCTTCCTATCATTTGCCAAAACTTAATTTTTGACATTAACTTTTTAAAGAATACCAAATTAACTACTTCAGGAATATCAACACCTGTATCCATCATGTCAACTGAAATAACTATTCTTATACTTTGTTTATCCTTAAATATTCTCTGCAATTTATCATTATGTTTTATTTTATTATCTATAACAACACAATAGTCTTCTCCTTCATGTGCTTCAACATTACAAAGTTCAGGATACATTTGTCTAAATATTTCCTGAATCTTTAATGCATGATTATGATCTCTAGCAAAAATTATCGTTTTACCCAGTGTGTCACCATTATCAACTCTTAATCCTTCTTCCATTAGATCTTTTAATACTTTTCTTATTGTATCTTCATTTGTAATAGCTGAATAAAATTTTTCTCCTTCAATTCTTTCTGGTAATGTTCCATCATCCTCTGTAAAATTTTCTTCGTATTGTTCTTTTTCATCATCATTTAGATCATTATAAGTTAATCCATTTCTTAAAATATCAGGAGTCCTATCTAATGCTCTAAAATAAACTAAATACCCATCTTTAACTGCTTTAACAACATCATATTCATAGTTAGGCGTATCATTATCTATGTTGAATACTTTATAGGTAGATTTATTAATGTCGTTACGAGGGGTAGCTGTTAGTCCAATCATAAGTGCATCAAAATAACTAAATATTTCCGCATATTTATTGAATAAACTTCTATGTGCTTCATCAGTAATAATTAAATCAAAATGTCCTATTCCAAATTTAGCATTTGATGTATCTTGTATTATTGATAGCATTGATTGATATGTAGAAAATACAATCCTTGCATCTTCAGCTCCTTCACTTTTCCCTTCAATTATAGTGGCCATAGGAACATCACTTAAAAATTTATCATATGTTTCTTCTTTAGCTTGAGTTACTAAGTTCTTTCTGTCTGCTAAAAATAATATTCTTTTTGCAAAATTATTTCTAATTAGTATTTCCGATAATCCACAAGAAAGTCTTGTTTTTCCAGTTCCAGTTGCTAAAACAACTAATGAACGAGCTTTTTTATTTTTTATATTATTTATAATTTCAGTTATTGCATCCTTTTGATAATATCTTCCACAAATATCATTTCTTACTTCAATGTTTTCTAATTTACAATTTCTTTTTTGTAACATATATTCTAGTTCTTCTTTACGATGAAATCCAAATACTTCTCTTGCGGGAAACATTCCATCAAGAATTTTTATTGAATATCCATTCGTATAATAAATAATAGGTCTAATTCCATACTTTCTTTCCAAACAGTCTGCATAAAGACAAGCCTGAACTCTTCCTTGTTCTTCATTAATAATTGATTTTTTAGCTTCAATAAGAGCTAATGGTTTTCCGTCATCTCCAAAAAGAACATAATCAACATAACCGTTTCCATTAGGATTTATACTTGATATAGGCATATCATTTACAAGAGTTTCAATGCAGGCTTTATTCTTTTCAATTATGTATTTTTCTTCTAATATATCCCAATTAGCTAATCTAAGTTTTGGATCAATTAACTGTTCTCTTGTTTCTTGTTCACTTCTATTCATTTACTACACCTCCAAAGTATTCTTGCATTTTAGATTCCTTTAGTTCATTCAATTTATCTACTATTTTGACACATATCATTTTCTCATTATTGATTTGCTCAACAATATTCGCAAATTGTTTTTGTAATTTAATTGGTGGAATGGGAATTTGCTCATTTTTAATCATAGGAACTGTTAATTGTGGAATGCCTGCCCCCTGACCACCATAATTTTTATTTTCAATAAATTGCCTTAAAAAAACTGTATCAATTAAATTTTTATTTGGTATAGTAACTATTAATCTTACAGCAGGATAAAATGGTTCTTTCCTAATACAAGAAAAACCTATTGTTCCTCTTGCCGAGATAGTTACAGCTTCTTTATCTACTCTTATAATATCTGTATATCCATATAGACCATCTAAATTTTCGCCATTAGTATAAATTGGATATTTAAACCTGTCTGTTCTTTCTCTTGATGTATGTTCTTTTTTTACATCTCCTCCTGCAAATAACTCTTCACATACATCAATTAAACATTTCTTCGGATATTTTTCATTTTCAAACATTTCTGCAAACTTGGACTTAATTAGTTCATTAAGTTTTTGTATTTGTTTTTCTTTATTTTCGATTAACTCTTCTATTTTACCTATTTCTTTAACTATCTCATTTTGTATTTCAATATTAGGAAGTTTAATCTCAAATTTTGAATATTGTGATATCCAATACCTTTTATGTGAGGATGTATCGTATACAATGTTTTTTAAAAGATAATATAAATATTTTAAATTATTATCATTTCTTTTTAATTTTAATATTTTTACCGCAGAGGATTTCACCTTAAAGTCAAAATTAATATATCTACAATCAGTTGTAAAATCATCAAATAGAATTATTGGATTTTCTTTAGCCGCATGATATATTCCTTTCTCCTCATTTGTATATCCTAGAATAAATGTCTTACCTGCAGTAAGCACTGGTATTTTATATTCATCTTTATATTGTTCGCTCTCAACTATATATTTTGAAGGTTGCTCATACTCTAAAACATCAGATAATTTTATTTTTTTCATTAAATCAATCCTCCAAGTTCATCGAATCCTTTTTTAAATTCTTCTTCTAATTTTTTAATATCATTATAAATGGCTGATGGAGCTTCATATTGAGTTTTTTCAATATCAATAATACGATATTTGTTAATTCCTAAATAATAATTGTTTTCAATTATTTCTTTAACAGGCACCATAAAAGATTTTTCTTTTCTACTTCTATTAATTTCATCTTCTAAATTATTGAATCTATTTATGATGTCAGATATATCTGATCCCTTTATTGGACTTCTTTTTGCATCAAGAGTATATCCGTCATTTTCCATTTTATAAAACCAAACATTATCCGTTCCACCTTTATTAGTTTTTTCAAAAATTAAAAAACAAGTATGCACTCCTGCTCCTTTTGATGAAGATCCTTTTTTAGAAGAAGCCATAAAGATTCCACTAGGCATATCTATAATACCTATCAATCTCTGGTTTTCTACAAGTTCTTTTCTTAATTGAATATATGCATTATCATTAGTATTTTCTAAGACTCCACTAGGAACAATTGACATTCCTCTTCCGCCAACTTTCATCAATTCAATCATTAACGAAACAAATAATAATTCTGTTTTTTTAGTATTTGTAAGTGTTAATAGCTTGCTATTAATTGAATTTTTATCAATACTTCCAGCAAAAGGTGGATTTTGAAGAACTAAATCAAACTTTCCTAAATAATTCTTCGCATTTTCATCTTCCAATAAAGATTCCATTGTGATAGTAGGATTTTTTATATTATGAAGAATACAGTTCATATAACCGATTCTAGCCATATTATCATCATTATCACATCCATAAAACATTTCATTATTAAAACTTTTTTTGTTTTCAATATTATATAGTTCATCTTTATTATTTTCTTGAATATATTTTGCACTTTCAATTAAGAAACCTGCTGTACCCATTGCAGGGTCAATTATCTTTTCTTTTATTTGTGGTTTCATCATCTCAACAGCCATATCTATAATATGTCTTGGAGTTCTATATTGTCCTGAAACTCCTGAAGCACACATATATTCATATACGTCTCCCATTAAATCTGTATTATTAAAATTCATTTCTGAATCTGATAATTTATCTACAACAGCTGTCAATAGGCTTTCTTTGCCATCAAAAGCATATACATACTTTTGAGCATACTTTGAAAATTCTCCTATTGCATCATTTGATGGATCTTTAACAAATGGTATAACATATGTTTTTATTCTATGAGATAAATCCATTGGATTTAAGTTTTTAAAGTTTTTCCATCTTAATTCTTCATAAGGTATTTTAAAATTAACTTCTTTTTTTCCATTTCTTTCAATGTAATTTATATATTCTCCTTCTTTAAAAGTAACATCCTGTGGTATTACCCCAATTATTCTTGCTTGTGCTTCAATTTCGTTTTGTTTATCATCAAGCATCTTTATAAACATTAACATAGTTAATTGATTGACTATATCTGAAGTTTGAGCCATATTTGCATTATAAAAATCCTGCCAAATTGCATTTATTTTTTGTTTTAGTGTTCCTGTTATCATTTATTTTCCCCCTAAATATATATCTAATTTCCTAATATTTTCTTTTCTAATCTATCTTCTAATTGGTATAGTGTATAATTGTTATTTCCATCTCCACCTAAATCTATTAGTGCTTGACGTATTATTTGCTTTTTAGATGGTTTGCTATTATTTGGTACTTCTATATCAGTATCTTTTTCAAATACACTCAATGTTCCTTTATCATTTGTTCTAGTATAATAGGTTTTATTTGTTAAGCTAGAATGGAATTCTATATCTCTTAAATGATGTCTATTAAGTGCCAATTCTTTAATTTCTTTAGCAATCTTCTCATCATCTTTCTGTTCTTGGGTTGGAACAACCAAGTGTAAACTATCTTTAAGATTATTTATCGTAGCAATTGTTTCTAAAATTGAGTAAGCTTCTTCTGCACTCATTGCATAGAATTCTCTTTTTCTAGTTTTACCATCGAATTCCTCAATTGATCTTAAATTTGGATTTAGCTTATCTATCATCTCATGTATTTTCAGATCTGAAAGTCTTGCTGAAACTTCATAATATGCATAAAGCCTGAATGCAAAAGGAATGCATTCACTCCTATTAAGTTCCTTTAATCTTCTATCAACATCATCTGCGTATCCAATCTTTACATAGTCTGGGAAAGATGGATTTGTTAATATATAAATTACACCTGTTTTATTTTCCATTTCATTACTCCTTTAATTTTTTTCTAATTTCATTCCAATTATTTGATTCTTTTATTTCATTATAGATATCACTTGGTATATCATTTTTTTCTTTTGCAATCAAATCATAAAATTTTCCTTTTTGTGTTTCATTAAAATTTAAAGTCTCAACAATTTTATTTTGTATTTCTCTACTAGGTGGTCTTTTTTCTCCCTTTATTAATTGACCTAAATAATATGATGATACACCTATTTCTTTAGCAAATTTATTTTGACTATATTTATTTCTTGTCATTTCACGCTTTAAAAAATCACTAAATGTGTTCAATTTTCATTTCCTTTCTTTTCATAAACTGTAAGCTTACATATTATATATCATACATACTTATTTATTGCAATATTTTCATAAAAATTTGCAAAAAAAAATAGAAGTATTTCTACTTCCATTTTACATTTATTGCTTTCAACTTTTCATTTTTACCTCTAATCTTTTGAAATGAAACCTGTTTATTCTTTATTGGATTGTCAAATTTGCAATCTGATATATGAAAAAATATCTTTTTGCCATCATACATTATAAATCCAAACCCTTTATTTTTATCATATTCATATATAGTACCAGTATAGATTTTTTTATCATTATTAAAATTTATCTTTTCCAATATATGCTTATCTTCAACATAATTCTCAGGACTTTTTTCCATAATTTCTTCTTTTAGCAATATAGCCTCATCATATTCAGAATGATAATTCTTAAATTTTAATTGTATAGCATTATCCAGCTCTTTTACTGCTGAATATAATAAATTATATTTATAATAAACTTTTGCTAATACGAAATGATTTTTATGATTTTTATAATTAACCTTTATTGCTATATTTGCATAATCAAAAGCATTTTTATTATCTTCTTTTAACAAATAAACTTCAGCTAAAAAAGCATATAAATAGTCTTTTTTCCTTCTTTTTAATAGTTCATCTATAATATCAATTGCAATATCATAATTTCCTAACTTAGCTTCTATATAAGCATTTAATTCTACCACATAATAACTACAATTATTAGGAATCCACTTTTTTGCTTCTTCATGTTTCCCCATTAAGTAAAATGTTTTTGATAAGTTATATCTACATATCTCATCATCTTTTATCTTTAGTGCATTTTCAAAATATAAAATTGATTCTTCTCTATGATTAGGTAAATCCATTAACATCTTTCCATGCAAAAAATTTATATCAAAATAAGTATGCTTTTCCTTATTTTTTGTTTTTTCATCAAAACTCTCCCACAATTCATGGCATTCTTTTATGTGTCCTAATGCTTTCCAAAATTCTGGTTTAGTTAATTTTTTATATGTACCAGCTAATTGAAGATATGCATACGATATTCGATATTTAACAACTAAATAGTTTGGTTTTATTTTTAATGTCTCTTCAAAATATTTTACTGCCTCATTCCAATCTTTTTTAGAGTAATACTGATATCCTATCATATATTTCCATTTAGCCATTTTAGGTTCTTTTTCTCCCAATTGTATAAAGTACCTTATAGCTTCATCATATTTTCCAGCTCTGGATAAACACCAACCTAATTTTTCTATATTTTGAACAGAATTATCTTCCTTTACTATTTCATTATATAAGGTTATAGCTTCTTCCCAATTACTATTAGCCTCATACAATTCTGCCTTTTTAATTTTTTCTTGTAAAATCACTAGATTGCTCTTCCCTCTTTTATACACTGTTTTTGATTTTTAGTTAATATCGAGTTTTCAATTAATTCATAGTTATTTTTTAATACTTGGGAAGAAATTTTCCTTATATTCTCGCTACAATCAACATTTTTAGCTGTAAATAATTTTATTTTTCCATTTTGATATTCGCATGAAATAAATCTATTTTTATTATTTCCTGTTGTTAATAATTGATCAATAATAATTACAATTTTATTTTTCTCTATACTTAATTTTTTTTCAATTTCTTCTATATAATCTAATATACTTTCATATGTTAATGATATTATAAAATATGCATATTTATCTTCATTTATCTTTTCTAAAATATATTTTTTCATAATATCACCTCCAAAATATCATATTTCATTTATCATTGATATAACTTCATGAATCATTTCATCTGCTTCTTTTTTAGTTTCTAATGTTCTTGTATTTACTGCTAATCCAATCATATCTCCTATATGAAATAATGTGTGTCTGTTTTTTGCATAATAATTATACATTTTTTCAATATATTGTTTTGTCTGTGTAGAAATTTTCTGTTTTGATGTTAAGAAATATCTATTATTAGTTTTGTCTAAATCAAATACATCAAAAGTTCTTGTGACTATAATACCATTTTTATTGCATATATATTTAATATGTCCTTCAAGAGCTCTTAATGCAGGAAATACATATTGAGAATATTCAACAGCTTCAACATAATAACTCAAATTGATTATAGATTGCTGAATCAAAGCCTTACAACTATCAGGATAGTCTGATGGCAAAGATGGACATATCTTTTTATAATCATCAATTATTTTACTATTATCAATTTTCTTCTTATAAACTTTATCGATAACTGTTTTTATCTTATTTATTCCCAATAATTCATTAATATATGTCAAAAACATTTGAAATAGTGTATTCATGTTTCCTTGAATCATTAAAGTCTTATTTCCAGTTTTGTATAAAGTAATAGTTATTTCATCATCTTCTAATCTTAGTTTAGTTACATATCTTGCATTATCATCGCATACAATACTTACATTTAATTCACTCATATCGTCTTTCATTAAATCAATGATTGCTTCCAATTCTTCTTTTTTAAATGCTGGTATTGTAAACCAATTTCCACCAGTGTTTATAAACTTAACTCTATCTTTTAAAGCCATTTTTGCTAATTGGTCAGCTTTTTCATTATATTTATTATTACTATGTCCTTTTACTTTCATAAATTCTATTTTAATTAAATCTTTGTAATTGTTTTCTAGCATATAAACATACATTTTGGCTGTTTCAGATTTTGCATTCCATTCTTTAGTTGCCCATTTTTCTAATCCTTCATAATCATAAAATAATTTAATTTTATCATACCCATTAGTTATAGCCCAATCAAGTGCGTTAAAAACACCTAATATCTCTCCTATAATATTTCTTGTGTCTATATACTTAGGATTATTTCCAAAATTATATAACTCTGTTTCATTCATATCTCTATCAATACAAACTACTCCATATGAATATCTATTTAATTTTTCATCAAAGCTTCCATCTGAAAAAGCAACTGCATAGCCTTCATCTATGTACTTACTAATTTCTTCATTATATATATCTTTATCTTCTAAAAAAGCTTTTGCTTCTTCTTCAGAATTAAAACTCTTAAAAATTGCACCAGGGAAACCTTTTGTAGATTCTAAGCATTCATCCCATGTATTAAAAATTCCAATATTTCTTCCTTTTTTTACTGCATAATATTTTGACATTTTTTTACCCCCTTTTTTAATACTTATAGAATTATAACATATTTTTTAAGATTTTTCTATAAAATATATCGTGTTGTCTATCTTTTATAATCAATTAAAAGGGATTGGGATTTCATCCCATCGAATAGAATTTGAGGCAAGTAGAAATTTCGGTCTCCCAAGTTCATTGCTTGCTGGGACAAGAAATTGAATTTTCGGTCGCCCATATTCAGTGCTTGCTAGGACATAGAAATGGCAATTTTGTATTTTTATTGTACTTATTTTTGTACCAAAGTCGTACCTATTAATGTGCAAATTTTTATAAAAATAGTACCTGAATTTTGCTTTATTCAGGTACTATAAATTTACTTTTTAGATTGTTTTTAGTTTATCATATCTTCTATATCTATTAAGACGTTTTATCCTTTTGTTCATAAGTTCATTACTTATTATGACACATGGAACCAATTCTTTTCCCATTTCTTTGGCTGCAATTAGTCTATTAAAATCAGTATAAGTAACTAATTCATTTCCTATTCTAGTTACAATAAATGGTCCTCTAAGTCCTCTTTTCTTAATATTTTCTTCCAAAGTTTCTAGTATTTCATGTCTAATTGATCTAAACTTTTTATATCCTATTTTTATTTTTCTGGTCTTATATAATATAATGTTCCTTCTATTATCATATTTTTTCCTCACTTTCTCTTTACATTTTTTTATTTTTATATTACAATAATAATATAATCAATTGGGTTAGTATTTTTAGTTTTGCGGACTTTTTACTAACTCTTTTTTTGTGCCTCTTAATACTATTCCAAAGCAAATTTGATACAATTTTGAGATCATTGCATCTACTAAATTTGAATCTTTACTATAACTAAATCTTTCAATTAATCCTTCTTTATTAAACCTTGTTGTTATAATTATTGGTAATCCATTTTCATATCTATTTTGAATTATAGTGTACAATTTCTCTAATGCCCAACTACTTATCTTTTCAGTCCCTAGATCATCAATTATAAGCATATCAACATTTGAATAAATCTCTATTAATTCATTTTCTGATTTAGTATTATTCTCGTAAGTTTCTCTTATTCTGTCTAATAAATTGGTTAATCTCTCCATTAGAACTGTTTTATCATTTTCTATTAGTTTGTTTGCAATAGCTGCTGCCAAATGTGTTTTACCTGTATCTGACTTGCCCATTATTATCAGACTATCGGATTTCATTATATCTTTATTCTTATTGATATAATCATTTACAGCATCTAATACATTCTTATTACTAGAGTCAAAATAAAAGTTTTCTAGGTGCATTTCTTGCAATTTTCTTCCTATATAGTTTTGTTTATAGATTGTATTTATAATATTTCTGATTCTTTTTCTTTTTTGCTGTTCATATTCTTTATTGTCTATTTCTTTCCAATATTCTTTAGACTTATTACAATTACACCTTTCATATTCAATACTATCTTCGGATATATTTGCATAGAGATAATCAAGTCCTATTGGTTGCAATTCTTTACCACAAAATCCACATTTTTTGAGTCTATTGTGTATAACATCATCACAATTTGTATTCTCTGAATCCACTGTCTTCCTCCTCTCTTATATTTTCTTCTTTTCTTATTTCTTTTGTTATTTTTTCTTCTCTTTTCTCCTCTGTAGCGTTATCTAACGTTAGACTAACGTTAGTTTTTTCATGTTCTTTTTTCTTTTTTTCACTAAAACGTCTTTGTCTTTCACGATTATTAATTTGATAAGTCTCTTGCCTATCAAAGCTTTGGTACTTGTTCCAATTTTTAATAGCAAGTACTTCGTCCTCTTTTTTTAACATTTCTAATTCTAGAAATTTATCCAATATTTTGCTCATTTTTTTCGAAGATTTTCCCATAATTTTCGAAAATTCTTTGATAGAAATAGGATTATTTCCGATTACTAATCTACCATTATCGTTACATTCAACAGCTAATGATAATAATTGTATCCATACTCTAAGATATGTATCTCCATCTTTATAACCTAAAAGCAATTGGATCTTCCTGTTATAGAAAATATTCTTTTCTACCTTAAACCACTGAATATCATACATATCCTCCTTTCCTCGCTTTCTATTAAATTAGTAATTAACTGATTCTTGTTCTTTAGAACTCAAGTATTCATCTAACACTTGTACTCTAAACAAGAATTTTCCACCAACTTTTGAGCAAGGTATTTGTTTTCTTCTTACTAATTGATTAATCAACCAATAAGATATTCCTAAATACTCTGCTGCTTCTTTCATTGTTAGTGTTGTTCTTTGTACTTTTTGTAGTTCCATAAAATCACCTCCTATTTTTTTGTTATTAGCACTTGACTTTTGTTAACAATTAAATTATAATAACTATAGTTAGTTTTGTAAAGTACCTTAATGAATCTTTGAAAACAATAATTTAGGTACATATTCAAACAATTAATAGTTAACAGGAGGTAGATATGAAAAAAGTAGATTTTGATAAGAATATAAAAATATATTCTATTGCAAATAATCATTATCAAGGGTTAAGTTTAAAATCAATTTTATACACGCCTATACCATATAGAATACCAGTTGCTTTTGCAGATGCAACAAATTCTATTGATGATACAGAAAAATATATAAAAGATACTTATAGTAAGGAAGAACAAGAAGCTATTGCTTACAACAATAAAATTAACACTGAATTTTGGAATGAATTATTAAAACTAAAAAATCCGTCTGAAAAAGAAACTATCAATTTGTCAAAAATATATCAAGAAAAATTAAATAATTTTAAATATACAGCACCTGATGAATTAAGAAATATTACTCCAAATGATAATATAGATAAAATGACAGGTTACTTTGTCATCGATTCAAACGCACTTATTAATAAAAATGGAGAATTGCTTATAGAATTCTTAAATTTGGATTTTGATAAATTTAATGACTTTGTTATATTTTTTACAAAATATTTTGGTATGTTTATCAATTTATTTGATGATTTAGATATAAAAAATATTGAAATAGATGAATTAACCGATTTAAAGACAATAATTACTCTTGCAAAAAAAGTTTATCCATTAGAAAAAAAGAAGATTATTGACATGCAAAAACTACTAATTTCCTTTGTAACTCTACTTTATGGATATAACAATGATAATGAAATTAATTCTCTTACATTGCAGCAAAAATTTTATGTTTTTTATGACGAACACAAAAAAGAATTAGATAAATTTTCTACCAATTTTCAACATTGTGGATCATTTAATTTTGAATACTCACAAATATATGCGAATGATTTAAAACATAAAAATTCTTCTGAATTAATAAAAAAAATAAAAAAAATTGATGAAAATGGAAATAAAATATCAAGCAATAATTACATTCTAACACAAAATATATATACAGTATTTTATATATCATTGTATAACTTAGTAGTAAACAATAATGAATTTATTAGACAATGTAAAAATTGTCATAGATATTTTTTAACCTCTAAATCAAATACATTTTTTTGTGAAAATATTTACTATGAAGGTAAAAAATGTAGAGAAGTTGGCAATCAGTTACAACAAAAAAGAAAAGAAAATGAAAATCCAGTTTATAAAAAATACAGGAATACGTTTGCTAATAAAGCAACCTTATTAAAGAGAAATCCTGACATATATTCAAAAGAAGACTATGAAAATTGGAAAGAAGCAGCACAGAACTTTAAAAAAGATATAAAAAAAGGAATAAGAACTGAAGAAGAATTTGATAAATGGTTAGATAAAAATAAATAAAGGAGCTTAATTATGAAATTTTTTAAAAATGAAGAAAAAAAATCGGAGGAAAAAATATTTAGTGATTATCTATTAACCAAATATTTATATCCTATAGAACCATCTGATAAATTTTGGAATAATATCTATTTTGATAATCCACGAACCGAAAAAGAAATTAATGAAGTGGCTAATTTTCTAAAAAAATCTAATTTAAACGATCATCTTTCTTTAGAAGAAGAAGATCTTGAAAAAGATTTAAAAGATTTTTGTGAACATTTTGAAATAAATTACAATTTTAATTCTAATTATGACATATACCATAAATTAGCCTCTATTTGGGTTATTGTCAGATTTGATTATGTTATTAGATCCAATGACTATTCTCTAATTGATAGCTGTGATTCCAAAGCATCTAGAATAGTAAACTTTTTATCTTTTTGCAATATCGATAATAGCGATAGAACAGACAATAATATCTTTTTATGTTCTGAAAGATCTATTGCACACTGTGACAAAACTAATACAGCATTTATCACTTTTAATAACCTCTTTGGATTTAAAAGTTTGAGTGAATCTAGCTCCAAGAATTTTGACATGTTTACATTACCATTTTCCACAGTAGAAAACATTATTTATTCAAAAATTAATACAATCATTAATTTTGAAAACGATGAAAAATTTAATTATATTGCGGAGCAAATATCTCATATAGAAAATCAACGACATTATCAGGAGAAATTGATTTTGCTTGTTTCTTTATTTGAAATGCTTCTTGCACATAAACCCAATGCCGATAGATATAATGTAGAGCAATCCATAAAAAGGTCTTTTCAAAATAAAATTTTACTACTTTTATATCTAGATAATCCTGGTAATAAAAAAGATTATTTAAAAAAAGAACTTTCTCTAATTTATGATTTACGTTCGGATATTGCTCATGGGAATTTTGATAATATTTCTGATACCTTAGAAAAAATAAGAAAATTATATTTAGATAATAATCTTATTGGATCAGATGAACAACGAGAAACTTATGCTAAATATTTAAAAAACAAAAATATTAAATTATATGCTGAAGATGTTTGTTTTTTAGAAGATTTTTATATATATTCTACTATAATTAAACATTTAAAAAAATATATAAAAATTATTTTAAATAAATATGTAAATGATATGGATTTCTTTGATATCCTAAAGGAAATATAATCAATTCTTCTCCCCCACCCATAGTTATGCCTGAAAGGAGGTGAAAAAGGTAATGGCTGGGAGTATTGAAAAAAGAGGAAAAAATAGTTACAGACTAGTATGTCTTGCAGGATACGACTTGCAAGGAAAACCTATAAAGAAAACAAAAACAATACACGGAACCAAAAAAGAAGCCGAAATAGAACTAGCAAAATTCGTTGCTGATGTTCAAAACGGAATGTTTGTAGAAGGCAAATCCTTAAAATTCTCTGAATTCACAGAAATATGGAAAAGAGACTATGCATCAAAAGAACTAGCACCATCAACATACAAGAGATATTGTAGAATATTAGAAACAAGGCTTCTACCCTACTTTGGACATTTCTATATTAACAAAATCAAACCAACTGACATCATGCATTTTTATGATTTACTTAGTAGAGATACTCAGTTAGTTAGAAAAAAAGGGAACAATGGTAAGAAAACATTAAAACCCTTATCTGGTAAAACAATATTAGAACATCACAGATTATTAAGAGCAATGCTTCATAAAGCAGTATATTGGCAACTAATTATATCTAATCCTGCTGAACGTGTTCAACCACCAAAAGCAAGAAAGCCAAAAAGAAGATACTATGATGATGAGCAATGTAAAATATTATTACACAATCTATCCTTACTTGGTGAAGATCAAATAAAATATAAAGTTGCAATCATTCTTACAATATTTACTGGTGTTCGTTTAGGCGAATTAATGGGATTAGAATGGCAAGATATTGATTTAAAAACAGGAATTGTTAGTATAAATCGTTCTAGTCAATATTTAGCTGACAAAGGTGTATTTACAAAAACACCTAAAACAGAAAGTTCTATCAGAGAAGTTGCAATTCCAGATTTCGTTGTTTCTCTACTTGAGCAATATAAGTTATGGTATGATGAACAAAAATCGTTCTGTGGTGAATTATGGACTGATTCTAATAGGTTATTTGTACAATTTGATGGCAAACCTATGCACCCTTCTACAATAAGCAAATGGTTTGTAAAATATGTTGGTCAAATAGGACTACCTGTAATTAATTTTCACGGATTAAGACACACAAATGCTACACTTCTAATATCACAAAATATTGATGTAGCAGTTGTAGCAGCAAGACTTGGACATGCACAAATTACAACAACATTTAATTTCTATGTGCATCCTATTATTTCTCATAATAGAAATGCAGGAAATGCTTTAGAAAACTTGCTACTACCACAACAAAAATTAGTCTAAAATCTTTTTTCAGATTTCACTAAAGTCATTAGACTTTTCACGATAAAAATAAATCGTTGTCAAAATCCTTAATTTTGTTCCAACGATTATATGTTGTAACGTAAAAGACTACTATTTATAAAATTAGGTTTCCCATAGTCTTTTACTGAATTTTTATTAGAAATATAAACGTTTTGGGATATTTTCTTCCCCAACTTTTCCCCAATTTGACATAAAATGCCTATTTTTAGTCATTATTGTTAACTAATTGAAGAATAGAAAAAATCGCTACAACCACTCAAGCTGTAACGATTAAATCAAAATTGTAAAGCAAAATTATTTCAAACTCGCCTTAGAGTTATGAGAAATGGAATGCATTTTTCGTTTTTTCTATTATATTTTAAAGAGTGCTATTCTGTATGGTTACAGCATAACACTCTTTTTATTATTTACTAATATTTCTATTATTTTTTAGGTCGGTAGGGGTATTTTTAGGGGTATAATATTAACTATTTTCTATTATAAATTTAGCCCAATTATATATTTTTCCGTAAGATGCTTTTTTATATTCTTTTGAGTTAATATTTTCAACTAATTCTTTAGATTCGGCCTTAAATTCTGTGATATTTTTTATATTCTTATCTTTAATTATTTCAACTGCTTTATTTATTTTATATGGTCTTTTTGCTAATTCACAAAATTTCTTTTTAAAATCTATATCATCAACTCGTCTAGCATATTCTCTTCCCATTTTTGTTAAACCTATTGTGTCTCCCCAGTAATATAATAATCCTATAGCACTTAAATCATACAACGATTTAGTATTTTTATTCTTATTATATACTTCTACATTTTCCACAATATCATAAAAAGTTTTTATATCATCTTCTAATTTTTTCTGTGGTGTGAAGCTACTTAATTGATCTTTTACTTTTTTATTTGGTAAAATTCTTCCTTTTGCATCTCCTGTTAATTGATAAATTGCAATATCTTTATCATCAACATATCTTATCCAATTCAAGAAAATCCTTATATAAGTTCCCCATGTTCTATTTTTGAAATTATTACCTTTAAATGTATCTTTAAATATTTTTTCAATCTGTCCAATTGTTATATTTTCTTGATTTAGTCTCTGCAATTTCAAATATGGAGTATATCTTTGAAATTTCTCCCTCATAAATTTCACAAAGTAATCCTTTGTAATCTCATTATTTCCACAGACAACTTTGTAGTAATTACCTTCTTTTACTACTAACCCTAAATTAATCAATTCACGCATTACATTGTCTGTACTCTTTTCTGATAGATTTCCAATCTTCTTAGATAATTGATATGGAGTTTGTTTTATTTCTCCTTTAAATAATAAAAACATATTTAGACACGTCACTGGATGTTGTCTTAACAGATAACTTTCTCCTATTAAAGGTATATCGTCTGTAACAAGGTAATCTCTGAATATATCCCAATATATATTATATTTTGTACCAGATTGTATAACTAATCTCTTATTAATTAGAGCCATTAGTAATTGATTGTCAATTACATCATCTATTTCTGTAGCATCAAACATATTCCCATCAAAAGCTCTTTTAGCAATGTATTTTAACGCTTTTATTTCATTTGAGTTTAAATCTTCTAATTCTTTTTCAAATAAAGCCTTAATATTAAGTTCTTGCTCTAATAAATTTTCAAAAGTTTTTCCACTTTTAATTTGATTATACATATGTATGCATAACTTTTTTGTTAACCATGGAAATCCTTGTGAGCCTTCTACTATCCTTCTCCTGATATTTGGATCTAAATTTTTCCCTATAGAATTTTGTAGTTGATTTATAACTCCATTTACTTCACTTGCATCAAATTCTCTCATACTAATTGAAAAAGTATATTCTTTCATTGTTTGCCATAAATAATATGCCTCATTATCTATTGGAACATTAATTTCTGTTTTCCAGGAAAACCCTAATAATATATTTCCACATAAATTATTAATATCAGTTAAAAATTTATAAAATACTTTAAAAATATCTTCCTTTTTAAAAATATCTTCAAACTGGTCAAATATCAGAATTAAATATTTATTATTATCTTTTAAATATTTAATTAATTCTTCAATATAACTAGAATTTAATATATCATAGTTAGATCCAATTTCAACTTGCGTGCTTTGTGATTCCTTATTTATAAAATTTTCAGCTATTGATTTTTCTATCATTTTCTTCAATGAAAGTCCTATAAAGTTATTAGTTGAAGCACTTCTTGTATCTACTGCAAAAATAAAAAATTTCTTTTTGTTATATCTATTTTTACTTTTATCTCTGATTGCAGAAATAAATGAACTTTTTCCCCATCCTGATTTTCCATCTATATAAAATACCCTTTTGTCAGTTTCATTATTTCTTACACTATTTAAAAAGCCAAAGAAATCTTCTATTAAATCTTTTCTTCCTACAAAATGTTTTCCTGCTGTTGGTAAATAATCAAACCAATTATCACTTTGTTTTAGTTCTGCCACTTTCTCTACTGGTTGTTGCTCAGATAATAAGTCATATGGAATCTTTTCATTTTCAATATTCACATATTCTAAATCCTTTATTTCTTCAATATGATTATAAATTAATTCGATTTTTTCTTCATCTTCTACAATCTTATTTGTCTTAGCATCCATTACTGTAAATTGATTATTCAATGTATTTTCTTGCATAATAAAAACTCTATATATTCCAAAATAAGAGTATACTAGTATCTCTTTAACAAATCTAAAATCTTTATATTTACTTATATCAACTTCTTTAATTATTTTTGCATCTTCTAATAATTCAATTATTTTTGTAGGTCCCCAAAAATATAAATTATTATATTCTTTCTTTTGATTCATTTCCTCTATTAGTCCTGCAACTTGATGTGCATAATCTGTAGTAGATAAAAAATATCCATACTGTGCATCTTTAAATTTTGTATTAAATGCAAAACTTTTTATATCTTTTGCTTCTAAACTTTGTCTAGCTTTACATTCTATGTACACAATTTCATTTTTTCTATCTATATGTTGTGCTATTAAGTCTATCTCCATTCCAGTAAAATTAACTCTTTCTTTTATAGTATATCTTTGAGTTTTAAATATGTTTGAAACTATTTCTTCAAAAAAATCTCCCCTTTTTATTGCATTATCTTCCTTGTTAACAATTATATTTAACTCTCTTTTATGCATTTATTTCTACACCTCATTTTCTCAATTCTAATCTCTATTTTTTAATATCTATGCGTATTTTATCATATTTTTCACAAATTTGCCAGACGTCTGGCAAATTCAATTTTCATTTTTTAATTTTTCTATTTTTTACCAACTTTTTTTCTATTTTCAAATACTTCTATCCTTTTTAACATATCATCTACTGTAATTTCACCTTCAGCACATTCTTGTTTTAACTCTAAAGCCATATAATTCCATTGATTAAACTCACTTTTTGAAATTATTTTCCTATCAGCTTTATATTTATACCTTTTATATACTCTCCAATATTCTTTTTCTCCTGGTATATCTCCTGCTTTTTCTTTATGTCTATTCATTGCTCCAACATCTTTACAAGTTTTTTCTGTTCCTTTTATTGGTCGATTACAATATATTTCATCTTTTCTATTTACTGGTATAAAATATTGATGACAATTTTCGCATTCTTTAAACTCTATATCACTGCTTACAAATTTTAATAATTCAAATCGAATTAAATCGTTCATATCCTTAATTTCATATAATTCCTTTATTTCTGTGCTATCTCTTTTAACCACATCAATCAAATCTTTACTTGTTTTATATTCAACTCTTTCATCTAAATTAGGAACTGCTCTATAAAATACATTAAATGGTTTGTTTATATAAAAATTATCTTGTTTATTTTCAATAACTCTTGTTTGATCTAGAACATATAGTTTTTGTGCATTTGACATTCCTTCTAATTGACTATTGGTTATTTTTTTATAAATATAATCTATCTCTTCTTTTAAAATAGCTCTTTTTCTTTTTATATCTGCTATAATTTCTTCTCTTACATATTGTTAAAGAATTAAAAACTCACAAGAAAAAACAAAAAATTGAAATCCAATTAGCTGGTAAATCCTATATAAATAAAGATTTTCTATTTTGTAATCAAATTGGAGAACCTTATGATCAGAAAACTTTTTGGAAAGAATATTCTTTAATGTTAATAGATGCCGGTTTACGAGATAAAAAAGAAAAACCAATTAGAAATAAAATTAAAAAGAATATAAAATCTAAAGCAAAATCTCATGCTGATAAAGTTCAAGTTACATTCCATACTTTAAGACATACATTTGCAACTAGAGCAATTGAACAAGGTATGGAAATTCCCGTACTTAGTAAAATTCTAGGACATGCTGATATAAGTACCACTTTGAATAAATATTGCTATGCTATTCCAGATAGGAAACGTGAAAATATGGAAAAAATCGAGTGTTTATATGATGATAGCCTAGATGATGGAATCTAGGCTATTAATTATTGAATATCATATTATATCAGACTTTAACTCAGAACCACAAAATTTACAAAATTTCCAATTCTTAATAACTTTTTTCCCACAATTAGTACAAAATTCATATTCCACTTCATTGAAATTATACATTGATCTCAATACATCGAATCCAATTTTTTCTTTTAATATTTGTTTATTTGCATCTGTAGGTTTTCTTTTTCCTTGCATATAACTATCTATTGTTGGTTTTGATAACCCTGTTATATCAGCCACTTTTTTAGCTGTCAAAGAATGCTTTAATAAAAAAGCTTTAAACTCATTATTCCAATTGTCATTACTAATTTGCTTTTCTTTACATTCTAGATATTCATCTAATATATTTCTTTGACTTTCAGATATTGTTTCATTATATAGACCTATTAAATCATTATATCCCATTTTATATTTTAAATTTAAATAACGAAATACTATAGATTCTTCATTAAAAAATTCACAAAACAATGATTCTGTCCACATATAATTTTCAAATAAATCTTTATATTTATCTTCTTCTACTTCTGATATTTTACTAAATGCAAGATCTATCACTTGTTTTACTCTTTGTCTTGATATTTCTTTTTCGGAAGCTATATCTGCTAATGTTTTTCCTTGTAATCTTAATAAAAATATATCTCTCCATTCTTCTTTTTTCAAATTTTCATTAATAGAATCTTTTAATTTTTTAATCATTATTCTCCTCCTTTTTTTTAAGAGAAGTACCAAAATAATTAACTACATCTTCTGAATTTCTGTCCGTAATTTTCTTTCCAGTACATCTTTCAATTCCATCCAAAATTTTTATTGCTCTGTCTATAATAAATTCTTCAAACTTATTATTTTCTAATAAATCTGCATTTATCATATGTGAAGAAATATGAGATTTTAATTGTTCTTTAGAAATATTTTTATTTCTAATAATTTTATTCATATAATCACTTGGTGATGTTCCTCCAATATATCTATTAGTTGAAAAGAAAAGTGGCGTTTTATTTATTATAGAATTCCATTTCTTTTTATCATAGTTCATCTTAATACAATAATCTTGTGGAAAGATGTGATGAATATCACTTCTCTCGTCTAAATATGTTTGGACTCCCATTTCCATTCCATTTATCCAGTCACATGATCTATTGTTTAATATTAAAGCCATTATTCCTTTATATGCTGCACTATTTTTAGTTTGTAAGCCTAATAATCTCATTGTATTAAAATTGCAATCATTTATTGTTTTAGGCAACTCTTCTTTGCCTTTAATCCAATCATATACTTGTTTTACATCTAAAGCATATCTAGTTTCATTTGCACCACCATATAGTTCCCCAAATACTCCGCACCAAAACCATTGTTTTATTTTTTCTTTTATGGATGAATTTTCAAATTCTTTATCTAATAAAGTACAAATTACTGCTAGTGGAATAAGTTGAGTTGAATATGGAATATCATATACAGAATATATATTCATTTCAACTAATAATTTATAAGCCTTTTTAAATCCGTTTACTAAATCTTCTTCATTTTTTTCATAATCTTTATAATCTAAATTTAATACATCTTTTCTTTTACAACTAACAGTTGAATTTTTACGCATTGCTATTAAAAGTGTCATAGCAATTAAAAAGGACGTATTATCAAATTTTTTCAATGTTTCATATTGTTCAAAAATTTCTTTAACTTTATTCCAATGTTCTTTTAAGTCAAAATTATCTGCTGCAAAAGTTGCTGTTAATAATTCAAATACAGTTAATGGAACTCCACCTTGGTTCACATTTTCAAACACTTGACATACAGCCTCTTTTGGTGCTTCTTTTAATACCTTAATAATAGGTATCCTATAATTTAATATAGGTTGTATTATATTAGTATCTATCTGTTGATATTCTTTAATAATGTTTGGTTCAAAGTTATAATAATCCTGATATTTGTTTCTCCATTCATTAATTTCATTAGCTTGTGTCATCTTATTAAATGGAATCATTTTATTTTTAAATTCTAATTCTTCCGTTGATAAATCTAATAAAACATCTCTTCCTATATTGCCTCTTATTTGTTTATTCTCATCTACAGAAATTATCGCATCAATTCTATCCGTGGTAGTATTTAATGCTTTTTCTATATCAAGATAATAAAACCTTTTTATTGCTTTCTTTTGATCTGACCAAGTACTAACTGCATTTTTTGACCTCATAGCTTGAAATGTTGATGTCATTCGTTGTTGTCCATCTAATATCATACTTTCTGGATTTTTATATTCATCTCCACTGCCTTCTATATTTTTACATTTGAAATGAAAATCTCCGCCAGACTCTAAAAGCATAATTGCTCCTACTGGATATTTCAAAGTTAAACTTGCTAGTAATGCTTTTATTCTATTATCTTCCCATACCCATCCTCTTTGAAAATCTGGAAGTTGTATATCATGGTTTTCTACTTTATCTAGCAAAGATGATAAAAGTTCATTATCTGACTTAAACATATTGTACCTCCAAGCCACCTAATATAGGTTATTTATTTTTAGCAATATTTTATCATAAATCAACAAATTATTCCATAGTTTACCATTAATTCTATTACTTTTCATCGTGGTAGGGGTATTTTACTGGGGTAAAGTACAAAAATAAGACTACTTATTTTCTTGTAGTCTTACTCCTATCTATATTCTATAATTTAATTTTTATTTACTTGTTTTGGATTATGAGAACTAGCGGTCAAATCCCGTTATTTCCATAGAATATTAAAAAGTGCTATTCTGTAAGGTTTCAGAACAACACTCTTTTTATTATTTCTCTTTATTTCCTTTGTTTTTCGTTTTGGTTGTGGTCAAAAAAGTGGTCAAATTATGGTAATCGTCTGGTGAGACTTCATCTATATCGTTAGCTTTCTTTTTATCTAAAAAACTAATCGGCCTATATTTTTTGCCTTTTATTTCAATATAACCATTTTCATTTCCTTCATAAATGACTGCTCTACTTATTTCATCGGATGTGTCATCAAAAACATATTCAATAACATACATTCCATGTTTTAAATATATCTTTGCTGATTCGTCCCATAAAAATGAATTTGCTTCTCCTAAATCAGGACAATATACATCAATAAGTTCAAATTCTCTATTATTAATTAATACACTTGTTGATTCACCTTCTAAATTAAAGCTAGGGTCTTTTGTAATTGTTTTTAAACACTCTATTAATGATATATGCTCTCCAACTCTTGGGTAATCTGCTTCGGCAAAATTTTTTATTCTTCTTCTTAGTTCTTCATTCATATTATTTCCTCGCTTTCTAAACTATGGCTTCACTAATTATATTACCGCAATCTTTACACATTATATCTGGATCTTGCTCATCTACACTTTCATTTAATAATGTTCCTGTTAAATGTATACCTCCACATATTGGGCATACTGCTAATTTATATCCGATAGGAAGTGGTACACATCTACTAAATTTTATAGAATTATGTTTTTTCATTTTTTTACCTCCTCGATTTATCTTAATTATATTATAAACCGATTCGTATATTATGTGAAATACAAAAAAATTATAGAATTATAACCAAAGGTTATAACTCTATTTTCTTATTTGTTTTCTCTTATAAATTTTACTAATTGATTTAATTCTTTAAACTTATTTTTTTTATTTATATATATACCATATTCTATCGGTGGAATTTTAAATTCTGTTGTCAACTCTGATATTTCTTTATTATTCAATTCTTTTTCTATATATTCCTTACTTATAAGTCCTATAATTTCATTATCATCCTCAATAATATCCAACATGGCATTATATGTAATATATTTTGCATTTACTAATTTGTCTTCTTCAATTTCTAGTGCTTTGAGAAAATTATTGGTTGTTGCAGACCCTTTTCTAGGCAAACATATTTGCATACCTATGATATCTTCAATTCCAATTTGCTTGCCTAATAATTTTGAATCATTATTAACTACTAAAATATCTTGAATTTCTCCAACCTTTATAAATTCTATTTTATTATGATTATAGTTATCTGTTTTTTTTGAAATAATAATATCAAGTTTTTCATTTTCTAGTTTAGCTATCATATCAGATAAATCTGGAGCTAACATATTTATTAAATCTGTATCAGATATATTAATTGTAATATTCTCATTAATATTAGAAAATTTAGTTAATATTTTACTAAACATTTTGTACATACTTACATGTACTCCTAAATTTATATTTCTGTTTTTTCCATATTTAACAAAAATACTATTTAGCGTTTCTACCGCTTCTTTTGCTTCTTCATATATTTTTTGACCATCAGAAGTTAATTCTATTCCATGATTAGTTCTATTAAATAATCTTAATTCAAGAGCATTTTCTAAATTTTTAATGTGTTTTGTAACAGCTGGCTGAGAAATATTTAATTTTTCACTTGCCTTTGTTATATTTTTCTCGTTTGCAACAATTGTAAATATTCTATATAATTCTAAGTCTACCATATTTAAATCTCTCTTTCTACTTGTTTTTGGTCTAATAAATATTCTTCTCCTACTTTCATTGTTGTTGCTCTATATGGCATACGTTTCTCAAATTCCTGACAAACTTCATCTGATGTACAATGTGCTAAATAAACTCCTTGTACATTATTATTTTGCATATATGATATTGTTTCTAAAGTACTTTCATCCACATTCTTTAAGTGAAAACCTCCTATAACTGCCAGTATATTTCTTTCACCTGTTATTTTTTTTGCAAATTCAACCGTATTGCATATTCCACTATGTGCACAACCTGATATTACAATTAAACCTTTTGAAGTCTTTATTGCAATCCCTGTGTCATCTATTGCTGCATCATCAGTGCCATCTTCTTTTGTCATTGGAAAACTCTTTGTTTCAAAATCAGTTTTTCTTTCTATTTGACCTAAAAAGAAAATATTTTCTGTTATTTTATATGGTTCTGTAGTTTGTATTAAATCAAACTTTTCTGATAATTCTTCTACCTTTTGATTTAATCCTCCATAATTTCCTGTTCTTTTACTTACTCTATAACAATCGCATCCCGGACAGCATATTAAAGGAATCTTTTTATCTATATGTTTTAAACCATTTCCATGGTCATAATGTCCATGACTTAATACGATTGTATCTAGATCATCTAAATTTACACCTAATTTTTTAGCATTTTTCTTAAATATATCAGTTTGTCCTGCATCTAACAAAATTTTATATCCATCAACTTCAATATATAATGAAAGTCCATGTTCATTTTCTAATTGTGGATTATTTTTTCTATTATCATTTAAAACAACTATTCTAACCATATATTCCTCCTAAAACATATATTACAATTTTAACATATTTTTCTATTTTTGTATATGTTTTAAACCAAAACGCTTTTATTTATAACAGATTTTTCTTAATTATTATGTTATATAATTTAAGTTCTTTTGTCCATTTAAATAGATGAATTTTTAAAAAAATTTAGGAATTTTTCAATTTAGACTTCAAATTTGCCTTCTAGATTACTTTAATAAGTGAGAAAATTATTTTTCATATATCATACTCCCACAAACTCATTTTTCCTTTTGCCTCTATCGGTTCATCAAATACTTCTGCATTTTCTAGCTGCCATGCAAATTTTTCAATAAATGTGCTTTTAGCATAAACATCTTTATTCTCTTTTAAACATTTTCCTTTGAAATCATCATCACATTTTATGCAATCTACTAATATTACTTTTCCTAATATTTTTCCACTTGGCATATCTTTTGGAATATATTTTGCTAATCTTTTCATTGCTTCTTTATCTATTCCTTTTCCTGCATGTATTAATAAATCTCCTCTATATTTAGTTTGCCAACTTCTAAATTCAAATCTTTTATCTCCTTGCATTATTAGTGTTGCCCAAGGTTGTTTTATTGTTAATACTTTCATATTTTTTTCTCTTTAAATATTTCTTTAAATAATTCTCTAGTATTATCATATGTAATTGTTTCAATTGCCTCATCAAAATCTAACCATTTTATATCATTCACTTCACATTCCTGTGCTTTTATCTCTCCACCTATACATTTGGCAATAAATAATACTACTTGTTTTAGTTTTCCTTTATCTGTTACATATTCCATTGTATATCTTTTATTAGCATCAATTTCTACGTCTAAATTTGTTTCTTCTTTTACTTCTCTAATTGCAGTTTCAATCTCTGTTTCATTTTTTTCCACATGTCCTTTTGGGAATCCCCAATGTCCTTTTGTTTGCTTAATTAATAGTACTTTATTGTCCTTTATTATAATGCATCCACAAGATTTTTCTCTTTCTTTATTAGTACTTTTACTTATTATCTTATCTAATTCTATTTCTGCTTTTTTCACAAAATAATTATCTGTATAAACTGGTATCCCTATTTTATTAACTTTTTGAATTAATTTTTCTACAGTATCTAATTCCTTGTTTTCTTCTGTTTCTATTTCTATTAAATTATCTCCATTTTTTATATCTTTAATTGCTAATTGAAATCCATCTTTTTCGTATACTACATCATCTTCTTTTATATTCATAATTTCTTTGTACCCTATTGCTTTTAATAATTTCTTAGCATCCTCTATTTCTAGAATATTACAATTAACAGATTTTTGATTTAATATATTACCAGACTCATCAAAGTTCTTGATTTTAAATGTTATTAGTTTTGTTCTTCTATTTGACATTTTTCCTATAATATCTCTTACCAATACTGCTTTAGATAGAATATCTCTTGTATTAACCTTGCCTAACTCCACTTCTTCAGGTACGAAATATGTATCATCCATTGAGAATTTATCTATTATTTTGAAGCCTTTTTCCTCTACTATATTATAGAACTCATCTAATTCACATTTAATTTTTAGTGTTATTTCATTACTATGTTTTAAACTCATCTTATTCTCCCTTCTATTTTTTCTTTGCTATTACATTGAATATATGCCAATGCTTCATTTTGCCTAAACCAGTAGCTCCATCTTTTTCAACTTCTTTAAATTCTATAATCTCAAAATCTTTAAATAATTCTATTACCTGCTCTTTTGTTAGAAAAGTCATTTCTTCTTTTGTACTTTTCCATTCGTCATTAATTCCAAAGAAATTACCAACAAAATATCCATCTTTTAAAATACTATTATTTATCTTATTCCATAATTCTTTAAAATTATTTTTATTGCAAAATGGGAGACAATAATTAGCTACGATTAAATTATTTTTTTCTAATTCAAGACTTTCAAAATTTTGTTTTTGAAATCTAAATTTTTCTAACTCTTCATTATTTAATCTTTTAGTAATTCTTTCTTCAACACTTTCTCTATCAATTGCAAGTACATTCCAATTATTTTTTATTAAATATACTGTATCGTTTCCAGCACCACAACCTAGTTCAATTGCTTTACCTGGATTATATTTTACTTTTTCAATCAAGTATTGCACATTTTTTCTAGGCTTTTCTGATTCTGTGTTATTGTAATATTTTTCTATATTTTTCATTAAATTCACCTTTATTTTAAATCATTATTTATTTTATGTATTGGAAATTTATTTTCTTTTAAGACATCTTTTATTGCTTTTGGTAACAATGGATATTCTTCTATTTTATCTAAATCTATCCATTCATATTGTAAATAATCTTTTCCTTCAACATTTTTCATTATATATTCTATTTTTTTATCTTCTTCATTTGTAAATTCTATCTTATGTACAAACATTATCTCATGATATTTTGAACCTTTCATCTCAAAAAAATTTTCAATTGTTGATATATATCCTGTTATTTCAATGTCTTTTCCTAGTTCTTCTTTAATTTCTCTTTTAATTGTATTAGCTGAACTTTCTCCTATTTCAACTCTTCCTCCAATTAGGGCATAATGGTCAGAATTAACATTTCTATGAACCAAAATTTTACCATTATGAATCATTACTCCTGCTGCTCTTACATTCAACTTATAATCATCTACATCAATTGTTATATCCATATAAATCTCTCCTCTCAATTTCCCCAATTATACCACTCCCTGTGCATAATTCCAACAAATTTATTGTTAAAACTTGTCTAACTCAGTCAACTCTCGCCATAATTGTGACCAAAGTGTGACATTTTCACTTGAAAACGCAAGAAAAAAGCACCTGCCAAAATCTAGCAAATGCTTCATTTTATTATATTTTCCGAGTCTAGTATCAAATCATTGGTATCCGGGTTATGAGCGCCGGCAAAGGCACTTTTGAAGATTTATGAAAGTTTAAGCTTTTGTTGGTATTTAGCCATTTATAGAAGATTTAGTTTGCTGAACATTTATGCAATTTTAGGATGTTTTTGGAAGCAATTCTTCCCATGCTGGATGTTATGGAGCAATGAAATCTTTGTTTTTATGAGTGTAAACAGTTGGTTCGTAGTCTTTTAACCAACAAAAAGAGATGTCAATTTCAAATTGGCATCTCTTTTTCATTAACTTTAATGATAAACCCTAGCACCTTAGCTACCCTCATCTTCATCATTTGAAGCCGTAACATAATTAGCTTTTTCTTTTATTTCGGGCAATGAATTTCCCATAGCAACAGAATTTGGAGTT
The DNA here is from genome assembly GCA_003534295.1 of Clostridiales bacterium. Lineage (GTDB taxonomy): Bacteria > Bacillota > Clostridia > TANB77 > CAG-508 > DNVW01. Next base: position 9,801 of record DPDV01000015.1, on the reverse strand, counting down.
AATTCAAACATTGACAAATCATTTTCTCCATCACCTATTGTAACTATTTCTTCAGGTTTAATTTCAAAATATTCACAAACAGCTTTAACAGCATTTCCTTTAGAAACCTTAACAGAAGCAACATCGCAATAATAATTTCTACTTGGCTTCAAATCAGGATTTTTAAAACGTTTAGACTCATTTGCAACAGCTATTCCTACACATTCATTTTTTATATAATCTCTAAAAACCTTCATTTTCTCAAAATCAGTACTTGTAATAACAAACTAAACAACTTGCTCCTCTACTGCAACCCTTTCTAATTCTTCATAAGAAACTTCCTTGTCCTTTTCATCTGGATAAGCAGCTTCATTCATAACTAAAAGATCCTTATAGTTCAATTTTATTCTATATCCATTCTCTCTTGAATGTTTTATTAATTGAAGCACCATTTGAGGATCAATTCTCTCATTATAAATTTCAACTCCATTTTCTGCATCATAGGCAGAAGCGCCATTTGAAGAAACTATATATGGACTTGTGCCAATCTGTTCTTGAAAATCCATAGCCTCTCTACGAGATCTTCCAGAAGTCAAAATTATTTTTACACCATTTTCTACACATTTTTTTATTTCTAATTTTGTCTTTTCAGTAACCTCTCTTTGACTATTTGTTAGTGTTTCATCTATATCAATAAAAACTGCTTTTATCATCTTCAAGTCCTTTCATTCCAACTTTTTACTACTTTAAATATTCTTTCACAAATGCATTATTCTCTGAAAACTCACCTTTCTTAGCCATTGCAATCAATTCATCAACCATTTCTTTTGTAATTTTACTACTCTTTTTCTCATAAAATTTCTTTAATGGTTTTTGTAAATCCATCATAACCTTAGTTGCCTTATTAACATTTTGCTCTCTCAATAATTTATTCATTTTCTCAATCTGATTATCATAAATCACTTTACCAATCGCAGTATTTTTTATCTGTTCCAAAGTGTTTTCAGCCGTAATATCTTCAATCTTCAAAACCTTATCTGGCAACTCCCTTCCAATCAATTTTTCAAATTCTTCATCAGTAACGTTTTGAACATCACCAGTATAATATTTTTCGCAAAATTCTTTCTTTACACAAACATCATCTGAATTAATTACTACTTTGTCATTCAAAACAATATTTCTACTTGATTTTCCAACTAAAATCTCATATTCTCCAGCCTCAACTTGCCATCTATCATTTTCAATATCATAATATTCAAAACAATCTCTATCAAGAACTATATGAACATCTTTTTCTTCACCTGGATTTAAATCAACCTTAGCAAAATCTCTCAATTCTTTATCCGGTCTAAATACTACAGAATCAGCTTTCTTAACATATATTTGAGCAATCTCTTTTCCAGCAACATCTCCAACATTTTTTATTTTAAATCTAATGTCTACCTTTTCATTCTCAATATTAACTTTCAAATCAAAATATTCAAACTCTGTATAGCTCAAACCAAATCCAAATGGAAATAACACATCTTTTCCAACCTTGTCATAATATTTGTATCCCACATAAACAGACTCTTTATATTCAACAGTTATTTCATTTCCAGGATAATTATTAAAACAAGAAGTATCTTCTAATTTATTAGGATAAGTTTCAGCCAATTTACCATTTGGATTCACATTACCAAGAATGCAATCGACAACAGCTTTTCCGCCAGCTTCTCCACCAATGTATCCTGCTAAAATTCCTTTAACTTTATCTTTCCAAGACATCAATATAGGAGAACCATTTGACAAAACAACAATAACATTTTCATTAACATTACAAATTTCATCAATTAATTTATTTTGATTTTCAGGCATATCTAAAGTTTCTCTATCAACACCTTCAGATTCATAATTCTCTGTAAGGCCTGCAAACACAAATACAACGTCATTATTCTTAGCAACTTTAATAGCTTCACTTCTCAACTTTTCATCATTTTCAGACTCAATTCTTTCATATCCTTGAGCATATTCAACATCAATTCCATTTTGAACCAAGTTATCATAAGCATTTTCAATCTTATATGGATTAATAGTCGAACTTCCCGCACCTTGATATCTTGGAGTTTTGGCCATATCACCTATAACAGCAATTTTCTTATTTTTTATAGGAAGAATATTATTATCGTTTTTTAATAATACAATTGTCTCTTTAGCAATTTTCTCAGCAATCTCATGATGAACCTTCTGATCATATTCAAAAGAAGTTTCTTTACCGGCTTTATTCATTTCTAGATATGCTCCTAACTTTTCATCATATGCAAACTGATTACTTCCCTTTCTAGCAATATTAATAATTCTATCAACAGCTTCATTTAACTCTGTTTCAGAAATTTCTCCATTCTTAACAGCCTCAATAATTTCTTTGGCACCATTACCTCTTCCACCAGGCATTTCCAACTCATGAGTAGCTTTCAATCCTTTAACTCTATCATTTTCAGCACCCCAATCAGAAATAACAATCCCATCAAAATTCCATTCTTTTCTTAAAATATCATTTAATAAATGTTGATTCTCACTACAATATTCGCCATTAGCCTTATTATAAGCACTCATAATAGACCAAGGTTTAGCATTTTTTATAATCATTTCAAAAGCCTTTAAATACACTTCTCTCAAAGCTCTTTCATCAATAACCACATCAATAGTTCTTCTTCTATTCTCTTGATTATTAACAGCAAAATGTTTTACACAAGCTCCAACATTTTCACTTTGAAGTCCCTTCACATATTCTATGCCAAGAATTCCTGTTAAATAAGAATCCTCAGAAAAATACTCAAAGTTTCTACCACACAAAGGACTTCTCTTTATATTAATAGCAGGACCTAAAACAATATTAACCTCTTCTTTTCTAGCCTCTTTTCCCAAAGTTTTTCCTAATAAATAAATCAACTCTCTATTCCAAGTATTACCTAAACTAGCAGAAGCAGGAAAACACGTAGAGATCTCACTTTCATTTATACCAAGATTATCAGCCTTAGTTTTTTGAACCCTCAACCCATGAGGTCCATCTGACATAGTAATCTTAGGAATCCCATACTTTTCAAGTTCAAGGCTATGCCAATAATCATTACCAACACACAAACTTGCCTTCTCTTCCAAAGACATTTTTTCAATTACATCTTTATACTTCATACACTAAATTCCCTTTCAGAAAATACTCTAAAAATAATAAAATACTTATATCACAATTTTTATCAATATTCAATTGACATCGTAAGATATCAGGTGAACTTAGTTAATGATGTGAAACGCAAGGATCATCAGAGATACAACTATCTGGATGAAGCAAATGCTGCTAGTACTGAGGCTGAACGCTCTCGTGCAATTGACTTTTTGAATGCATGTGACTATGCAATCGCAAATTTCGTGAAACTCGACAACGTTACAGCAAAAGACATTGCATTTTTTACTTTTGTATTAACCTATAGATATTTTCCATACGTCCCTTTGATTATATATATAATCGTTCATATATATAACCTCATATGCCTTCACACACAAACACATTCAATAAAAAATTTAACAGTTTTGCCAAAAACACTAATAATTAAATAAAAAGTATCAAAAATTGTATGCATAATATTGAGAAGCATATCATATTATGGTACAATAATAATTACTAGTTTTTAATACAAACCACATTGGCAATATTCACACAGATAGAATACTTGCCAATTTTTATAAGAAAAGACTTAATCAAAATATGGAAAGCTTAATACATCTTCAATCACAAGACAGCTTTCTAATTTAAATATATAAACAAACACAGAAATGAATGGTAATTAAATGAAAAAAGTATTATTAAATCAATTTTTCCTAGACAAAGAAAAAGACATATCAATCAGTATATACAGAAAAAATGAAGACGAACTAACATACATAATTGAAACACCAAATCACAAAACTGGAAACTTAATAACAAATGTTAATTGTAAGTGAAAAATGGTCCAACTTATAATTAAAATTTTTGGATGACATAATAATTCGAATAACCTCTTAACTGATATAAATAAAAATTTCTTATAAGTGTCAATACTTGATTTATCAATACAGTTTAGTATTGATACGTTAAGAAATTTCTATATAATTAATCGTTAGGTTATGTAACTTAGTGGTCCAAAATTCAATTATAATTTAGAAATTTCGTTGACTATGTTTTTAATAATAACAGAGAAAAAAAATTAAACAAATTAAGTAATGCACAAAGATTTTATATCTTTCAAAATATTAATAAAGACTTAAAAGAAATATCTGAAGATTATATTTGTGATTATTCTTTATCATATAGTATTAAATGATATCGATTATATAAAAAAATGCCAAGTTTGTGGAAAGTACTTTTTCTCTGATAAGAATATTACTTTATATTGTAATAGTAAATATTCAGAAGATATTACCTGTAAAGAATATGGAATTAAAACATCTCAAAAAAGAAAAGAAAATGAAGAACCTGTATATGGCAAATATAGACAAATATATGCAAAAAAAGCTATGGCAGTAAAAAGGCATCCAGATATTCCAGAATATAAAGAAAATTATAAAAATTGGAAACCTTTGGCTTTGAAATATTTACAAGAATATAAAAGTGGCACTTTGGATGCAAAAACCTTTGAAAAATGGTTAAAGTACACATCAGATGAAAAAATAAAATCTAAACTAAAAACTATAGATGAATTTAAAGATTAAGTATCTATGAAAGGAGACTTCTATGCTAATAAAAGTAAATAATATAAATATCAATTATGAAGTTTATGGACAGGGTTCGCCTATAATTTTATTGCATGGCAATCAAGAAACACATGAAATTTTTGACAATTTAATTGAAAAATTGGAGGAAACTCATACCGTTTATGCTTTAGATAGCAGATGTCATAGAAAAAGCGATAATCCAAAAGAAATTTCTTATGATTTAATGGCAGAAGATACAATTGCTTTTATAAAAGAATTAAAAATTTCAAAACCTACATTTTATGGTTTTAGTGACGGAGGAATTATAGGCTTACTAGTTTCAATAAAAGAGCCTGAGTTATTATCGAATTTAATTATTAGTGGTGCAAATATATCTCCTGATGTTTTTACAACTTTTGATATGTTATTAACTAAATTATTTTACTTTTTCACTAGAAGTAAATTTATTAAGATGATGCTTGATGAGCCTAATATTCCTTTAGAAGATTTACAAAAAATTTCTATTCCAGTTCATGTATTAGCTGGTGAAAAAGATGTTATAAAATTAGAACACACAAAGTTAATTGCAAATAATATTAAAAATAGTACATTAGAAATAATAAAAGGCGAAAAACACGGAAGTTATATTATTCACAGCGATAAAATTTATAAAATTATAAAAAAGTATTTGGAGGATTAAAATGTCAAACTTATATATAATAACTGGTCCTGCAGGAGTGTGAAAAAGTACAATTTCAAGAAGAATAGCAGAATCAAAAAACAAATCTGCACTAATTGAAGGTGATGAAATTTATCATCAAGTAGTTGGTGGATATGTTCAAGCTTGGAAAGAAGGAAATCATCTAGATACATTCTGGAAAATTTGTTTAAGTTCTATAGAAACTTATCTTGAAGATGGATATGATGTTATTTTTAATTATATTGTAAATCCTGAAAATGTTGAATTGATAAAAAATAAATTAAAAAACCATACTATAAAATTTGTTGTCTTAGTAGTTGATGAAAAAACATTACTTTTAAGAGATAAGGAAAGACCTGAAGATTGTCAAATGAAAGAACGTTGTATTGTTTTATTAAATAGCTTTAAAAATAAAAATTATAATGCTCAAAACATATTAGATACTACAAATTTATCAGTTAATGAAACAATTGATATTATTGAAAATGATAATAGATTTATATTATAGGAGGGTACAGATGGATGTAAAATTAGATTATTCTATTACCGTAGATGAATTCTTGGAAATGGTTGAATCTGTTGGTTGAAAGTCATATACAAGAGAGCAAATTGAAAAAGCATTACAAAATACAATGTATATGGTAAAAGCAACTGTCAACGGAAAACTAGCTGGCATAGGTAGAGTTGTTGGTGATTATAGTATTGTTTGTATACTAACAGATATCTGTGTAAAGCCTGAATTTCAATGCCAAGGTATTGGGCTAAAAATCACATCAGAATTAAAAAAATTAATTGAAGATAATGTGTCTGATGGCGAAAAAATGCAAATAGAATTAACCCCTACTGCTGGTAATGAACCATTCTATGAAAAGGCTGGATTTAAATACAAGCCTGACAAAATAACTGGAATGTATTTATGGATAAAAAAATAATTAAAGGAAGGAAATTATATGAAAAATATAGAAAAAAGAGATTTATATGATATTAACAGAGTTTTAACAGGAAAAACTATCTTTAAGGGTGATTCTATTCCAGATAACAACTACATAGTTGTCGTTTTAGTATTTATACAAAATAGTGATGGAAAATTCTTAATTCAAAAAAGAAGCAAAATAAAAAATGGCAAATATGCTACTACTGGTGGTCATCCAAAGTCTGGTGAAAATAGTATTCAAGGAATTATAAGTGAAGTAAAAGAAGAAATTGGATTAGATATCAATTCAAAAGATTTAAAACTATATTATTCTGGCAGATCTGATTCAGAAAAAGTTTTTTGGGATGACTATTATATCAAAATGGATGTACCTAATATTCAAAATTTGTCCTTACAAAAAGAAGAAGTTGAATCTGTTTGTTGGCTCTCTATAGATGAGATTAATTCTTTAATGAATGGAGATAAATTTTTCAAAAATCACTATGAAGAATTTGAAATATTATTAAATTGGTTGAAGGAAGGTGAAAAAACATGCTACACAAAATGAAATTACAAGAAAGCCCATTTGAAAGAATTAAAAGTGGAACAAAAACTGTGGAATTTAGATTATATGATGAAAAAGAAGCAAGATAAACATTGGTGATCAAATAGAATTTTCTAAATTACCTGATTTACAAGAAACTATCCTTGTAGATGTATTAGATTTATATAGGGATAATACATTTGAAAATTTATTTAAAAAATTATTTGATGATGATGAAGAAATAAAAAGAAAAACATCAGCAATGTATCAATATTATAGTCATGATGAAGAAAAACAATATGGTATTGTTGGAATAAAAATTTCATTAGTAAAGTAAATTTAAGGAGCAGAATATGAGAAAATTAAATTTAATAGTTGTATTCAATAAAGATTTAAATAAAGGACTTTTCTGTATTAGATCTAAAAATCCATATAAGGGAAAATATAATTTTGTTGGTGGTAAAGTTGAAGAAAATGAAACCAATGATGAAGCAGCCTATAGAGAACTATTTGAAGAAACAGGAATAAGTAAAAACGATATTGAATTAGACCATTTTATGGATTTAAATTATTTTAAATACGAGAATAATTTACAAGTTTATTATGGAATTCTAAAACATGATGTAAATTTAGTTGAAGAAAAAAACAAATTAGAATGGGTAGAACTTAATCAAGAATTGTTAAACAATAATAAATTTGGTGGAAATTATAATATTCCTCACATAATAACACAAATTAAAGTATTCTTAAAAAATGGAGCAGGACTTGGAAAGTATTAAAATTAGATATAATTAAAGAACTTGAAAGAAGGTAAAATGTAAATATGAATAACATTGATTTTTTAAATAAAACTTTGAAAGTAACAATTGACAGACCTCTAGGTAGTAAACATCCCAAACATGATTTTATTTATCCTGTAAATTATGGATATGTCCCAAATACAATAAGTGGTGATGGAGAAGAATTGGATTGTTACATACTTGGAATATATGAGCCAATAGAGACCTTTAAAGGTAAATGCATTGCAATAATACATAGACTAAACGATAATGATGATAAATTAATTATTGTGCCTGAAAATAAATCTTTTTCAAATAATGAAATACGAGTTCTAACAGATTTTCAAGAGCAATATTTCGAAAGTGAAATATTAAGAAGTTCAAAATATTTAGAATTTAGTAAAAATATTCCTGAATTATCTGTTACTAATTTAAAAAATAGCTTAAATTTTTATAAAACTGCTGGATTTAAAGTGGAATATGATAGACCTGAGAATAAATTTGCATTTATAAGTTTGGACGAAATTCAATTTATGTTACAAGAAATTGCTAATAATGATAAATGGGATGTTTCTCCCCTTTCCTATCCTTTTGGAAATGGTATCAACTTTCAATTAGAAGTAGAAAATCTAGATGAAATATATAATAGTTTTAAAAATTCAAATTATAAAATAACTTTTGATATTCAAGAAAATTGGTATAGACAGGATGATAAAATGTTAGGAAATAAAGAATTTTTAATACAAGATCCTGATGGATATTTATTAAGATTTTCTGAAGATTTAGGAGAAAAGGAAGTATAAAATATGATTAGATCCATAGAACACGTTCCTTTTGCAAAAGAATTTAATTATTTAACAGACTCTGTAGGTTGGGGAACTAGAAAAAATTTAATAATTGAAGAAGCCTTAAAAAACACCTTATATTCACTATGTGTTTATGATGATGACAAATTAATCGGCTATGGAAGAATTATAGGAGATAAAACTATATTCTTATATATTCAGGATGTAATGGTAATTCCTGAATATCAAAATAAACATATTGGTACTGGTATAATGAAAAACTTACTAAAGAAAATAAATGAATATAAAAAGATTAATCCTAATATTAGAACTTATTTAGGTGCATCAAAAGGCAAAGAATCTTTTTATGAAAAATTTGGATTTATTACAAGACCTAATGAAGAATTAGGCTCTGGAATGATTTTATACTAAAAGGAGGCAAAATATATGATAGAAATAAAAGAATATGATAATAAATATGCTGACGCAATGTCAAAGATTATTATACAAAATTTATTGGAAGTAAATTCTAAAGATTATGGCTTAGAATTTGTGAGAAAATCTGTTAAAGAATTTACTCCTGAAGAAATTAAAAAGAATTTTTCCAAAAGGACAAAAGTATTTGTAGCATTAGAATATGATAAAGTTATAGGTACTGCGGGTCTTGATAAGTCTTGGTATAATGATGATGGAGAGTATTGGATATTAACTGTATTTGTTGACATGGCTCACCATAAACAAGGCATAGGTAGAATGTTAATTAACGAAATAGAAAAATTCGCTTTAACAATTCCTGCTAAAAAATTAGTAATCCCTGCATCTATTGCTGGATGTGAATTTTATCATAAATTAGGATACGAATATTCTAATGGCCAAAAGGAATTAAACGAAGACCAAATGTATATAATGGAAAAATATCTATAGTTGGGGTGCTTATGATTAGACAAGCTAATAAATTAGATAGTTATTGTATTTGTGTCAATGATGTTAAACAAACTTTTATAAAAAAATGTAGTACCATTGAATTTATTATTGGTGCTATCGCACCAGTACTTACAAAAATATATAAAATAAATTTTATACATTTTTGTAAGTTTTAAATTTTATTCATATGCTGCACATACTTCTAATTCTGCTCTTTTTTCTTTTGGTGTCAAATATCCTAACACTGCCATCGGTATTTGGGTCATATTCAACAATCATTTTATTTAACTCCTCTATTTTTTATTATAATATACTTTAAATCACACTTTATATTTTTTTGCATGTAATATTATATAATTTAATTTATATGTGAAACAAATATGTTTTTTAATGCTGCTAAAGCAAATATAAAAGGTGGGAAAATTTCCAAATATTAATGGAACTGTCACTATTCTTTTCTTTAATAA
>DPDV01000003.1 GCA_003534295.1 Clostridiales bacterium | reverse complement strand
TCTGGAATTTTATCTCTTACTAATTTGTTATATGTATATCTAAAGTTGCTATCTATTATCTCAATTTCTATCCCTATTACACCATATTCTTTTTCTTGTTCATGAGTATAATATTTAAGCATTTCTTCAGTTTTATTATTTATTTCTTTATTATCTTTATCTGGAAATATTATTTTAAACAAATTTTTAAAAGAATCTCCTCTATATAAATTTTTAACTCTAACCAAAATTCTTTCTTGCAATTTAGGTAATTTAAAAAATTCAATTTCATCCCCAACTTTAATCTTCCTTCTTTTTTCGTCATACAATCTAAATTCAATTGTTTTGGTTCCATTTTTCATTCTTTCAAATGGATCCTCTTTTAATTTCATTGTGTGCCTCATTTTTACTCCCTCCTATATTTATTTTTCTTATCATTTTGTCCTTAAATATAAAACTTTCTTTTATTGGTTTATCTAAATTTTCATTTTTTAATACTTCTTTTATCCATTCATGTGCATAAGTCTTTATCATGTGAATTTCTCTTCTTTTAACTTCTGTCTCGTTATTATAATAACTGTTTAAAAAAACATTAATGGAGTTTTCATCAACTCCTCTTTTTTTAGAAATAAACAAAAAACATATCACACTTGCCACATCAAATAAAGAATCTCCATATTTTGCATCATCAAAATCTATAAAGCCAATTTTATCTTTGCAAATAAATATATTATCCTTTGTTAGGTCAAAATGCAAAACAGACTTCCTCTCATTCTCTTTTTTTGAATTATGAATTTCTATTTCTTTAAGATTAAAATTATTATCTCTTGTAATTTCGTGCAATTTTCTTAATTGAATTGCAAGTTTTCTTACAATATTATTTTTGTATTCTATATTTTCTATATTCTCAATTTTTGGCCCATATTGTTCGCCATTTATAAAAGTGTAAACAACTATGTAATTATTTTCTATGTTACAATAATAATCTCCATTTATATTTTTAACTATATTGGGAACAATAAATCCATTTTTTATTAAAAATAAGTGAAGATTAATCATTGATTTTGTATGTTCTTCTTGTTTATATATTTTAGCTATAAATTTATTTTGATTGTCAAAAATAGTATATACATTTCCATCTGTTGAATCATTTCTCTTTTCTATTATACAGTTTTCAATTTTATATTCATGTCTAATTGTATTAAATATATTTTCTTCCATACTCTTTTCCTCAATTTATTATTTAAAATATCAACGCAAAAACATGTTTTATTGTAAATAATTATATATTGTATCTATCAAAAAAACAAGTAAAATTCTGCAAAACTTGTTTTAAAATTTTGCGCTAATTACTCTAAAATACAAATAAAAAGTTCTAGCTAATTTCTAGAACTCTTAATTTATCTGGTTGCGGGGGCAAGACTCGAACTTGCGACCTTTGGGTTATGAGCCCAACGAGCTGCCAACTGCTCCACCCCGCGATATTTTTACTTACTTACTAAGTATACCCCCATTATCCCCTTTTGTCAATACTTATGAAAAAATTTATCCTTGTTATTATTTTTTTATATTTCTATTTTTTCCTTTATTTCTTCATATTTGGATTCTCCTATACCTTTAACATTCTTTATATCTTCTATATTTTTGAATTCCCCGTTTTCCTCCCTATATTTAATTATTTTTTTTGCAGTTGATGTTCCTATTCCTGGCAACTTTTGTAAATCTTTTTCGTTTGCGAGATTTATATTAATTTTTTCTTTATCATCACTATCACCGATGTTTGTTGTAATATATTCTATATTTTTATCTTCAATATTTGGAATATATATCTTCATACCATCTTTTAAGACATAAGCTAAATTAATTTGAGTTAAATTTGCTTTTGAAGTTGCTCCTCCCGCTGTTTTTATTGCATCTATGATCCTTTTTCCTTCTTCCAGCTCTATAACTCCTGGTTTATTTACTTCACCTGTAATATGAACAACAATTGTTTTTTTCTCTTCTACTATTTTATTCTCTTGCTCTCCAAAATATTCCTCATAATTGTAATTATTATAGTTGTTTTCTTCAATTTTCTTTAGTAGTATTACAATAAATATAGTTAAAGTTGCTATTCCAATTATAATAATTATTTTGATATTATTATTTATTTTTTTCAATTAAATCATTCCTTTTTGTTTAATTTTAGTATTGAATTTTTCAAACACTTAATATATAGTTATATTAGAGGAGTTTATATGAGACGTATAAAAAAAATTATTTGCTTTTTAATAATTATTTTTAATATTTTATCAATTAATAAATTTTGTAACGCTGCAGAAATCAATATATCAGCTCCAGTATGCGTTCTTATGGAATATTCAACCGGTAAAATATTATTTGAAAAGAATTTAAATAAAATGATGTATCCTGCAAGTACCACCAAGCTTATGACCGCAATTTTGGTATTAGAAAAATGCCAACTAACTGATGTTGCCACCGTAAGTAACAGTGCCGTTGATTCTGTACCGGCCGGTTATTCCACTGCATATTTGCAAAAAGGTGAGAAATTAACAATAGAGCAATTATTGCATGTATTATTAATTCCATCTGCTAATGACGCTGCAAATGTGCTTGCAGAACATGTTGGTGGCTCTATAGCAAATTTTGCCAATATGATGAATTCTAAAGCTAAAGAAATAGGTTGTGAAAATACAAATTTCAAAAATCCTAGTGGTATTCATGATGAAAATCATTATTCGACTGCTTATGATCTTTCGCTTATTGCTAAGCATGCTATGCAATTTCAAGCGATAAAAGATATTGTTCAAAAAACTGTATATAACCTACCTAAAACAGATAAATATAATAGTGATAATAGAATTTTTTATAACACAAATCTACTATTATCCCACCATTCACCAGATGATTATTATTATCCATATGCAACTGGATTAAAAACTGGTTATACTAATCCGGCAAAGGATTGCATAATAGCCACTGCAAAAAAAGATGATTTAGAATTAATAGCTGTTATTCTTGGTGCAGAAGATACCAACGGAAGTTTAGTACCTAAATTTTTAGATTGTAAAAAACTTTTTGAATATGGTTTTAGTAATTATTCGTATAAGAATATAAAAAAAGCTAATTCAGTTGTTACAAAAGTTAGTGTATTAGGTGCTACCGAAGATACTAAAAATTTAAATATCTTAGTTAAAAACGATATTAATGTATTTTTGGAAAATAATTTTGATATTAACAATTTAGAACCTAAATTAGAATTAGATACTCCACTTGTTGCTCCAATAAAAGGAGGAAGCACAATTGGAAAAATTACCTATGATATTGATGGAATAATTTATACATCTGAATTAATTGCTGAAACTGATGTTAATATTGTTAACTTTGTTTTAATTATTTTTAGACTTGGTTTAATCTTACTTGTAATATTTATATTTTTTGCAATTTTTAGGAGAAGTTAGAAGCTTAATCTTCTAACTTCTCTATACTATCTTTACCTAAAATGATAGTTATATCTATATTTTCTGAATAATTTCCTGTTGATATATTTCCTATTTTAATAGCATTTTTTATCTCTGATATTGCAGTTTCAGATATTGAATTTCTATTTATTATTGTTGTCCTAGTTGTTTTTGAGGTCTCTCCTGTATTTTTTACTTTGTATCCTGCAGTTTCTATTCTATCTATAATTTTTTCAAATTCATCTTTATCGCCTGTTCCATTTAATACTTCTATTTTTATATTACTTCTTTCTTCACTGCTAATCTGAGAATTTTCCTCATCTATATTGAAAAATAGCTTATTTACTACTTTCTTTGTCTCCTCTTTATCACTACTATATATCCATACAACATTTGCATACTCTGGTACTCCTGGTAAAGCTGCTGTTTTCAAATTGTTTATATCAAATTCCACTGCATATGGTATATAATCTTTTATTGCATTAAAATCCAAGTTTGTTTCTACATATTTTTGTGCAATGTCTAATATACCATTTATTTTTGTTACACTTTTCCAACTTAACATTTTTTTTGCTAAAGCTGTTAAAAATGCTCTTTGTGTCTTCATTCTTCCTATATCTTCTTGTCCATACTCACTTGGGTATGTACTACCATTATTATTATGTCTAAATCTAACAACCTGTTCTGCTTTATCGCCATCTAATAGTTGTTCACCTGCCTCTAAATGTATATGTAAGTCCTGGCTTGAATCATCATAATTCATATCAATTGGGACATTAAAAGTTACGCCGTCTATTTCATCTACTAAAACCTTTAATGCTTCTGTATCAACCATTAGATAATATTTAACATCTATTCCCGTAAGATTACTCACATATTTCATTACCTTTTGTGGTCCATTTTCTGTTTGATATACAGAATTTATTTTATCCCAGGCGGTTGCACTTGACTTATAATCCCCTATAAATGTATCTCTTGGTATTGACAACATAGCAGCTGATTGATCTTTCGGGTCATATGAAGCTAATATTAAAGTATCTGTCAAATTTTGACTTTTTCCTAAAATTAGGCAATACATTTTGTCTAATGATAAAACCGTATCTTTATCATGCCCTATAGCAGTCATCAATAGTCCTTTTGTTCCTCCTCCATTTTTATAAACCTTATAACCAAAAATCACTCCAATCGCTAGTAATATAAATATTATAATAAGTAAAATCTTCTTACCAATTCCCTTTTTTTTCTTTTTAAATTTTATTTCGTTTATTTCTTTTGTGTTTTTTTCCTTCAAATTTATCACTCTTTCTTTTTGTTCTGATTCTATTTATTAAGTATAGCAAAAAGAAAAACAAATATCAATACAATTTTTTACAAAAAGTATAGACAAATTTTCAAAAATGTTGTATTATGGTAAAAACTGGGAGGTGATATTATATTTTAAAATTAATAGACTATTTTTTTATTATCTTTATTTTTAATCTTTTTATTGTTTTTTACTCAATTTACAATTTCTTCGACATTAATGTTTCCCACAATTTGCAAGGTTCTAAATTAAATATTAAAATCAAATAATGGAGGTGATTTTTATTGCACACTTTATTTTCGTTTTATTTTTATCTTCTATTTCCTGTTTGTTTGGTCTAAAAATCTTCTATCCTATTTTTACATCATCTACAATTATTATTGAATACGGGTTACATCCATTCGACATTTGTATAGAACAACCTTTGATTTGGAAATACATAAAAATTTTATTTGTAATCTCATATATTTTTTCATCCATTATTCTTTCTAGTTCATTTTTTTCATTATTTATCCGTCCATTTATAAAAACTTTTTCTAAAAAGATTAAGCATCCCAAACATATATCCTCTGTTAATTCCAACGAACTCTCTCTTTTTATAGGAAAAAATATTTTTACAGATGAGAAAATATTTTTACCTGAAAAAAGTCTTTACCAAAACATTTTAGTAACTGGAACGATAGGTACTGGAAAAACAAGTAGCGCAATGTATCCTTTTACACAACAACTAATTAAATATAAGTCCAATAATTTCGAAAAAAAGATTGGAATGCTTATTTTAGACGTTAAAGGTAATTACTATAAACAGGTTAAAAAATTTTGCAAAATATATAATAGAGAAGAGGATTTAATTACAATTGAACTAAATGGAATTTACAAATATAACCCTTTACACAAGCCAAACTTAAAGCCTTCTGTCTTAGCAAATAGATTAAAAACGATTCTTTTGCTGTTTTCTAAAAATAATACAGAATCTTTTTGGTTAGACAAAGCTGAGCAGGTTTTAGCAGAAGCTATAAAATTATGCAGGCTTTATAATGATGGTTATGTAACTTTTGATGAACTACATAAAATAATTATGGTTAATGATTATTATCTGGATAAGTTAAAAATTTTAAGAGAAAAATTTAATAATAATTATTATAATCATACCGAAACCTATGATTTACTTTCTTCCATAACCTTTTTTGAAAAAGAATTTCTAAATTTAGACCCTCGTACTTTATCTATTATAAAATCAGAAATAACACGCATTACTAATAGTTTTATTGGAGAGTATGATATTTTAAAAACCTTTTCTCCACCATTAGAGGAACTTAATTTTTTAGGTTTTCAAGATGTTTTGGAAAATGGAAAAATAGTTGTTTTAAATATGAATATCAGTGAATATGCAATTTTGTCTAAAATAATATCAGCATATTTAAAATTAGATTTCCAATCAGAAGTCATGATGAGGCTAGCAAATAATTTTCAAATTTCTAATAGAAGTGTTGCATTTATTTCTGACGAATATCATGAATACTGTACGGAAACAGACAGCAACTTTTTTTCTCAAAGTAGGGAAGCAAAATGCATTAACATTCTGGCAACACAAAGCTATACATCTCTTCTTAATACCATTAATAATCAAGCTACTGTAAAAATGATTACTCAAAATTTAATAAATAAATTATGGTTTAGATCTGACGACATTTTTACAATAGAAGATATACAAAAGCAAATTGGTAAAGAGGATAAAGAAAAATCTTCTCATTCAATTTCTGAAAATGCACAAAAAACAGTATTTAGTTATTTAACTAATTCGTTGAATTCTAAAAATTCTAACATTTCGGAAACCATTAGTACATCTATTCAAACAGATTTTATCTATGACACAAAATTTTTTACTCAAGAATTGGAAAACTTTACTGCCCTAGGCTTTTTATCAGATGGTTCCAAAATTATACCACCCCAAAAATTAAAATTAATACCATATTTTTTATATAAGGAGGATTTTCATGAAAACTTTTACTAAAAAAATTATTATTATTTTACTATTTTTTATTTTATTATTTAATATTTTTAACATTTCTTATTGTTTTTTTGATTCTACACCAAAGATAGTTACTAAATTAAATGATGCTTTTACTAAAATAGAAGAATGGCTTTTAAAGCTTGCTACACCGGCTGCCGCTGTTGCCGTTGGAACAGGTGTATTTATGAAAAAATTTAGTTTTGGTGATGAAGAAAGAATAAGGATAGCCAAAAAGCTAATTAGAAGCTCACTTTTTTCTTATGGATTTATTTTAGCAATTGACTTAATATTATCCGCCATAAAAACACTTATAGTATAGGTGATATTTATGGAGCAACAAAATATTTCTTATATAATTTTTGAAACTATAAACAATTTGTTAAACAATCTATTGTCTTCCATTGATACAACCCTTTATGAAATATTAGATGAATTGGCTTTTATAGATACAAATATATTAAAAATATCATTTTTTGAAAAAATATTTGGTACTTCTTCAACTAATGGTTTGTTATTAATTGCAAACTCTCTATTAATTGCTTTTGTTATATATTATGCAGTCAAACTTGCTTATTCAAATTATACTAGTCAGCCTGTAGAATCACCTCATCACTTTGTTTTTAGACTGCTTATTTTGGGTATTAGTATCAATTCTTCATTTTTTATTTGTGAGCAGATTCTAAATATTAATCATTTGCTTTCTTCTTCTATACAAGAGCTTGGACAGTCCATATTTGGTTTTTCTATTTCTTTTTCAAAACTTATTGAAAAATTAAATGTTGATATATATTCTATAACTTCTGACTTTAATATTTTTTCCTTTGATGGAATTTCCAAAACATTTATAACTATCAGCCTTTTTAATTTAATTTTTTCTTACTCTCTAAGGTATATTATGATAAAACTCTTTTGCCTACTAACTCCATTTGCACTATTGACATTATTAAACAATTCAATAAGTTGGTTTTTCAAATCATGGATTAGATGTATTTTTTCACTATTAATAATGCAATCATTTATTGCTCTAATACTATTACTAGTTTTTTCAATTAGTTTCAATTCTAATACTATGTCAAAATTAACTTACCTAGGATGTATATACGCTTTAGTACATATTAATTCATATATAAGGCAATTAATCGGCGGAATTTCTACAGATGTGTCAAATAATTTTGGCATATCACCAAATTTATTTAATAGGAGGTCTTAATGAATTTTATTTTTCCTCAAAATTACAATTTTGACAATAAATTATTTGGTTTTATATCTTACAGCTCTCTAATACTAAATTTAATATGGGCCTGTATAATATTTTTTATATCAAATTGTTTTTTTAACAGTCTATATATAAAAATAAGTGCAATTATCATATTATGTTTCCCATTGCTCTTGTTCACTTTTATTGGTGTAAATAATGAAAATATTGTGTATTTTCTCAAATATTTTCTTAAATATTTACTAAAAAACAAACTTTATTTGTATAAATAACATTTATTATAATTTTTTTCATATAAACTGTGTTTTCCCAAAAGATTTATTGTAAAAATATTCAGAAAATGATATAATTTGACAAATAAACTTTGGGGAGGCATTATGCTATGAAATTAGAAAATACAGAAATATTACCTTTGTTTTCAAAAACAGAAATACCAGATATTTTTTTCTCAGAATACTTATCACAAGCAAATGGTGATTTTATAAAAGTATATTTGTATTTATTATTTTTGTCTAAATATGATAAAGACGTAAAACTAAATGATTTATCAAAAAAATTAGTACTTCCTCTAAAGGTTATACAGGATGCCTTAAAGTATTGGGAAGATATTGGCGTAATTACTAAAAAAAATACAGGATATATTATTAATAATTTACAAGAAATTGAGTTATATAAAATATATAAACCTAAAACATCTTTATCTGCTGAAGAACTAAAAAAATCTGCAGAAGGTCAAAAAAGAGCTCAAGCTATAGAATATATTAATAATAAGTATTTTTCTGGGTTAATGCCTACTTCATGGTATCCAGATATTGAATTATGGTTCAAAAAATACAATTTTGATGAAGAAGTTATGATTGCATTATTTGGTTACTGCTTTGATAAATCTGCATTACACAGAAATTATATCCAAACAGTTGCTGCTGCATGGGCTAAAAATAATATCAAAACTTTTACAGATTTAGATATTTATTATGAAAAACAAGAAAAATTAAATATAATTGCTAATAATATTTTAAAGAAATTAGGTTTAAAAAGAAACTTATCTCAGTACGAGTACGCTTACATCGAAAAGTGGGTAATTGACTTTAAATATAACCTAGATATAATTGAAATTGCATTAAAACGTACTACATCTAAAGCCAATCCAAATTTTGACTATTTAGATAAATTATTAAGTGATTGGCATGACAGAGGATTTACCAATTCTGACGAAATCCAAAAATTTTTATTGGAAATGAAACAGAAAAATAAGAATGTACAGAATTTAGAAAAATCTTCTGGATATAACAAATATGAACAAAGAACTTATGATAATTTAAACAATTTATACGCAAATGTTAAAAAAAAACAAGAAGCATAAGGATGTGAAAAAATGAATAATTCTACTCTAAAAAAACTTTTAACAGAATATGAAAATAAAAGAATTAATGCAATTCAAATGGCTGATATAAGAAAAAAAGAATTATATTTGCAATACCCAGATTTGCAAAAGATAGATGACGAATTAAATTTTCTAGCTATTTCAACTGCAAAATCTCTTATAAATAAAAATGATCCCACTCTTTTAGAAAAATTTCAAGAAAAAATTAATGTTTTAAAAAATAAGAAAAAACAGGTTTTAAATTCTCTCGGAATAAATGAATCTTACTTTTTACCTAAATTTGAGTGTAATATATGTAAAGATACCGGATATATTGTAGAAGGCTCTAATTCTATAATGTGCAATTGTCTAAAACAAAAAATATTTGATTTGGAATATAATAAATCAAATATTTATAACATAAAGAATCAAAACTTTCAGAATTTTAATGAACTATTTTATTCTGATAAAATAGATGAGTCAAAATATCACTCAGACGTTTCTCCTAGAGAAAATATAAAATTAATAAAAGATATATGTTTTAGTTTTATCAATAACTTTGAAAAAGCAGAGGAAAAAAACTTGTTATTTACTGGCAATACTGGCTTAGGCAAAACTTTCCTTTCTAGTTGTATAGCAAATGAATTAATTAAGCAAAGAAAAACCGTTTTATATCAAACAGCTCCTGTAATGTTAGATACAATAATTGACTACAGATTTGGCAAATCTAATAATTCTAATATTTTAGAAAGTATATTAAATGTAGATTTATTAATAATTGATGATTTAGGCACAGAATGTGTTAATAACATGAAATTCACTGAATTATTTAATATAATTAATACAAGGTTGTTAAATCAAAAAAATATAACTAAAACAATAATTTCTACAAATTTAAGTTTACAAAACTTATATAATACTTATGATGAAAGAATAGTTTCTAGAATAATTGGAGATTACAATATTTGCTATTTTTTCGGAGAAGATATAAGATTTAAAAAAATCTGTGATTAATCAATTAATCACAGATTTTTTATATTGTTATCTTTCTTCATCTCCTGTATCACCAACTTCTTCTGTACCGTGAGGAGGAACAAATCCTTTATCCATTGCAGTGAATAAAATACGTTTCCTTAGATATCCTACATCGTTGATTCTTGCACCTTTTTTACCTCCGTTTTTTTGCATTATTTCTTCTGCTAATTCCATAAGTTTTTGTTGCTTTAGTCCATTTGGTAGTCTCTGACTCAGTATTGCTACTATACTTTTTTCTTGTCTTTTTACTACAGCATCTGTTTTAAGCTTATTCAATCTTTTATAAAAAAACTTTGAAATTTCTTCCACATTTTTGTATCCTTCTTCCTGCCCAGAGCTTTTAGTTATTTCAATTATTATCTCCATATTTTCTTTCATAAATTTTCCATATATATCTGTTAATATTTCTCTCTCCTGATTATCTGATATTACGTCTGGATTATCTACTACCTCGTCAGCCAAAATACTTATTTCGCCAAGGTTTTCAATAAGAAGCATTATTGGGTTTACTGAATCTTTTTTAAAATTCATCATATTATTCACTTTCTTCCAAAGATATTTTTTCTATGCTTACTACCTTACCTTCATTTGTCCTCATTAAAGTTACTCCCTGCGTTGCTCTACCCAATATACTTATGTCTTTAACATTTAATCTAATTATAGTGCCATTGTCAGTTATAAGCATAACATCTTCTTCATCTGTCGCTATTCTTATTCCAACTATATCTCCAGTTTTAGGTGTTACTTTATAAGTTATTACACCTCTTCCCCCTCTATTTTGTACTCTATATTCTTCTAATTCTGTTCTCTTTCCAAATCCATTTTCTGTTATGGCAAGAAGGGTACCTTTAATGTTAGAAATAATAGATTCCATACCTATTACACTATCATCTTCATCAAGTCTAATTCCAATTACTCCTTGCGCAGTTCTTCCAACTGGTCTAACATCTTTTTCGTCAAATGTAATGCTCATACCTTTTTTGGTTACCATTACAACATTGTCTTCGCCATCTGTTAGTCTTACATCTATTAATTCATCATCATCTTTTAATGTGATTGCTAATAATCCCGTTTTTCTTGCTGAATTATACTCTGTAAGTGCAGTCTTTTTTATTAGTCCATTTTTAGTTCCCATCAATAAATATTTTCCTTCTGAGAAGTTATTGATTGGTATAACTGCGGATATTTTTTCGCCTGGATCTAGGCTTAATAAATTAACAATTGCTGTACCTTTAGCAGTTCTTCCTGCTTCTGGTACTTCATATCCTTTCAATCTATATAATTTTCCTTTGTTACTAAAGAATAATATAATATCATGTGTGGATGCTGTAAATATTTGTTTTACAAAATCTTCTTCCCTTGTTGCTATACCTGTTATTCCTTTTCCTCCTCTTTTTTGGCTTTTATATGTATCTACAGGCATTCTTTTTATGTATCCAAAGTGAGTTAATGTTATTACGCTTTGTTCTTCTTTAATTAAATCTTCTACATCAATTTCGCCTTCGGCTGCTGCTATTTTTGTCTTTCTTTCATCTCCATATTTTTCTTTAATTTCTGTTAATTCTTTTTTTATTATATCAAATACTAGTCGCTCACTACTTAATACTTCTCTATAATATTCTATTAATTTCATTAGCTCATTGTATTCTTCGTCTATTTTTTCTCTTTGCAAACCTGATAGCGTCTTTAATCTCATATCCAATATAGCTTGAGCTTGTATATCAGATAATCCAAATCTTTTCATTAATCTTTCTTTTGCATCATCATATGAGTTTCTTATAATATTAATTACTTCGTCTATATTATCTAAAGCTATTTTTAATCCTTCTAATATGTGTGCTCTTGCTAATGCTTTGTCTAAATCGAACTGTGTTCTACGCAATATAACTGTTTTTCTGTGGTCTATATAATAATCCAAACACTGTCTTAAAGTTAGTATCTTTGGTTCTCCATTTACCAATGCTAACATTATTATTCCAAATGTATCTTGCATTTGTGTGTTTTTATATAGTTGATTTAATACTACTTGGGCATTTGCATCTCTTTTTAATTCTATAACTATTCTAACTCTATCTATTCTATCTGATTCATCACGTAAATCTGAAATTCCCTCTAGTCTTTTTTCTCTAACCAATGAAGCAATATTTTCAACTAACTTTGCTTTATTTACTTGATATGGCAAAGAATTAACA
This sequence comes from Clostridiales bacterium, assembly GCA_003534295.1. Classification (GTDB taxonomy): domain Bacteria; phylum Bacillota; class Clostridia; order TANB77; family CAG-508; genus DNVW01. The sequence continues at coordinate 21,018 of DPDV01000003.1, read as the reverse complement.
ATTATTCTTTGTCTATTATTGCTTGTTTCTTCTATTTCTGCCTCTGCTCGTACTGTAATTTTTCCTCTACCTGTTAAATATGCCTCTTTTATTCCTTCTCTTCCTATTATTATGCCTTCCGTAGGAAAATCTGGCCCCTTAATTATTGATAATAACTCTTCATCTGTAACATTATCTTCATCAATTATTTTAATAATTCCATTTATTACTTCTGTTAAATTGTGAGGAGGTATGTTTGTTGCCATTCCAACTGCTATACCCGAAGATCCATTAATTAATAGTGTGGGTATTTTAGATGGAAGAACAGTTGGCTCCTGCAATCTATCATCATAGTTTGGCATAAAATCTACTGTATTTTTTTCTATGTCTGTAAGCATTGTTTCTGCAATTTTAGCCATTCTTGCTTCTGTATACCTCATTGCAGCTGCACCATCGCCATCTATTGAACCAAAGTTTCCGTGTCCATCAATTAATCTATATCTCAATGAAAAATCCTGTGCCATTCTTACCATTGCATCATAAACAGAAGCATCTCCATGTGGGTGATATCTTCCTAAAACTGACCCTACAGTATTAGCGCACTTTCTATATGGTTTATCTGAAGTAATTCCATCTTCATACATTGCATATAAAATTCTTCTGTGAACAGGTTTTAATCCATCTCTTACATCTGGTAAAGCACGAGATACAATAACACTCATTGCATAATCTATATAGGATGTTTTCATCTCTGTTTCTATATCTCTTTCTATAATCTTTCCGTCACGTGATTCCATTTTTTTACCATTCCTTTCTGCCTTTTGTCTTTTATAATTATACTAAACTGAAAAAAATTATGCAAGGAAAAACGCAGAAAAAACTGTTATTTCTAGTAACTAAACTAGCATTTTACTTAATTCTATTTGTTCTTGAGTCAAATTAAAATCTCCTCCATTGTTTTTTATTATTTTATGAAGATTTTCTATTTGTCTTGCCTGTTTTAAAGCTGTTTCAAATGGCATTAATTCTTTTAACTTCTCGTTTATTTTTCTATATTCTTTTTCCATTCCATTTAGGTTTTTGTCTTTATAATACGCTTTCCAGTTGTTTTCATATTTTACTAATTTGTCTAAATTATTTATTTGATTTGTAAAGCTATTTTCAATACTTTTAGAAATATTGTCTAATATAACATTTTTTCCTTGCCTTATAAGCGTTGATGTTCCATATTTTATCCAACCTTTTTTGGTTACTTTGCTTAGTACTGAATCTAAAACATTTGATAAACTATCAATTATTCCTCCGCTTTTTATTGCCTCCTGCGCTTGTGATAAATTTTCAAAGTTTCCAGTAAATATTCCCATCGCACTTTTTCCTAAATTTATTGCAGAATTAATTGCTGTATTAATTCCTTGTTTTAAACCTCCCTTAACCAAACTATCTTTTATATTAATTATTTCATCTTCAATTAAATCTGGTAGTACCCATCTTAATCCTATATTTACTGCCGTGTTAATTGTTTTTCCAAGTGTTGTTTCTAAAAATTTATTTTGCTCTTTTTCTAAATTATTTACATTTGCTATATTTTGTCCTATTTCTAAATCATTCATTTTTACTTCTCCTAACTTCTAATATTTTATTTTTTATTTTTTTTATAAAATTTTGTTTTTTTCTGTTCATTAAATATTTTTCTATAATTTTTAAATACTCTTTTTTTATATTTTTATCTATTTTATTTGCATTTTTATTTATTATTAAATTATATTTATTATTTATATCTATTTTTCCAATAATATTGTATTCAGAAAAAATTATTTTTAAAATGTTAATATCTATTGAATTTTTATTAAACTTATTAAATAAAATATTTATTTTATTATTATCTATATTCCATTCTTCTTTATATATTTTTAAAATATTTTTTGATTTCTGTATTTCCAATAAATTTGGCTCAACAATAAAAATATTTATATTACTTTTTTTTATTATATCTTTTGTATAATTAAAAAAACATTCTGAAGAAGTATCTATTATTATAACATCATAAAATTTTTTAACATCATTAAATAAATTATTAAATTGAATATTATTAATTTTATATTTAGAATCGAATAATAAATTTATTCCTGAAATTAAATCAATTCTTTTATTTATTTTAATTTTTAATTCTTTTAAACCTATTTTATCTTTTATTAAATTATTTTCTTTTATTTTTTTGGAGATTTTTTCAGAATATTTTTTGACACCTAAAATTGTATGAAGAGAATTATTTAAAATATCAAAATCTATTATTAATATTTTTTTCTTTGAATAAATTAATGATTTAGCTAAATTAACTGTGAAAATGCTTTTCCCTACACCGCCGCTACCTAAAATACAAATAATTTCTTTTTGTGAATTTAATTCTTTTACCTCTTTTATTTTTTGTTTTTTATTTTGCTTATTTTTGCTATTTTGTTCTATTATAATTTTCTTTAAATCATTTATTTCTTTTTTTATTTTTTCGTTTTCGTCTTCTTTTTTGTTTTTTATTAATTTAATTATTTCTTTAATTTCTATTTTATTATATAAAATTAAATATACATTTTTTGAATATAAATTTTTCTCTAACTCTTCTTTTTTATTTTCTAAAATAATTACTATATTTACTTCATTATTTATTTGCTTAATTTTTTCTATTAAATTTTCTATTTTTTCATTACCTGGTAAAGCTTCACTTATTATTAAAAAGTCCACTTCTTTTTCAGTTTCCAGTATTTCTATTACCCCTTCTTGATATTGAATATCTTTTCCAATGACAATAAAATCCTTTTCCTTTTTTAGTTCATTATTAAGTTGTGGTTCTGCTAATGCGGTAATTATTTTTTTCATTTTTTATCACAATCCTTTTTCAATAATATTTTTTTCGTATTCTGCTGCATCTATTTTAGTCAAAATATGTTCATTTCCAACAAACATCAAACATTCTCCTCTTTTTAGAGATTTTATTTCTATTTTTTCCTTTTCAGAAAGATTAGTATATTTACTTAATAATATTATATTTTCTTCCTCTAGTGCAAAAAACGTTTTTATTTCTGAATTATTTAAAATACTTTTACCATATATTCCTTCTTCCAAACTAAATAAATCTGATATATCTTGAGTTATTGCCACACTACTTCCGCCAAATTTTCTTATTGTTTTAAATATTTTATATATAAAACTAGCAACGTCTTTATTTGATGTTACACCTATTAATCTCCAAATTTCATCTAAATAAATTGCCTTTTTTATATTTCTATCCTTTTTTATTCTATCCCAAAAATAATCAACAAATAAATACATTGCATATTTTAAATTTTCTTCTCCCATCTCGTAAATATCTGCAACAATTAATTTATTATTTAAATTGAGGTTTGTATAATTATTAAAGAAACTTAATGAACCTTTCACAAATGGAATTAGCCTTATTTTTAATATTTTTGTTTTTTCATCTTCATCAAGTAAATTACACAAATCCTCAAGTAATGGCATATCATATGTGTCTTTAAAATCTGGTTTTATATTAATTTTATTTTTTTCAATTTTATGTAACGAATTATCATCAAATGTTATACCTTTTCTTTTATACAACTCTATTAGTTTTTCTTCTAATATTGCTTTTTCTTCCTCATTTATATCTCCGAAAATCAAATTAAAAAAACCTATTAGTTTACCAATTTTATTTGCTAAGTATCCTGTTTCTCCATCTTCTAAGCTATCTTCTCTTATATCAAATATATTTATAAAAGTATCAGAACCTGGTCCAATTTTTATTAATGTGCCATTTAAATTTTTGCATAATTCACCATATTCTCGATCTGGATCTATAATATATTGTTCTATCCCTAATAATCTATATCTTAAAATTAATAATTTTGTATAAAACGACTTACCTGCTCCACTAGTTCCAAAAATGCAAATATTTGCATTTTTGTATTTATTTGTATCATATCTATCCACAAATACTAAAGAATTGTTATAAATATTAGTTCCTACAAAAATTCCATTTTCATCAAAAATTGCAGATGAAATAAATGGATATGTTGATATTAATCCTCCTGTTAATACATTCCTTTTTAATACATTTTTTAAATCTTCATTATTTTCCATTATTGGTAAAACAGACAAAAAAGCTTGCTCTTGCCTAAAATATGCTTTACGTGTTTGCAATCCTTTACTTTGTAAAAGTCCTTCTAATTTATTAATAAAATACTCCAATTCCTTCAAATTTGTAGAAAATGTTGTTATATAAATATATAAAAAATATAAACTCTCATTATTTACTTGTAGTTCTTTTCTTATATATTTAGCGTCATTATACGTAAATGCCGCAATATCTATGTCTTGCCTATTTTGATTATTTGTTTTTAAATCTACGCCTACATTGCCTATATGATAAGTCAAATCTTTTATTGTTCTATATGTATCTTGTTTTTCACAAAAAATAGATATGTTTAGATTAATATTTGTATCTATTATTGTTTTTAAAATTAAATCTGTTTGCTCCCTGTAATAATTAGTTATTAATATACTAGAATAGTACATCTCATCTATTTCTATATATTGTGGATTTTTTAAATTAATATATGTTGGTGCTATTTCTTTAATTTCGTCATAAGTTCCTTGTAAAAAAATCATCTCATTTTTTTTATTTTTATTAAATATTTTATTTATTATATTAATATTTTCATCACCTCATTTTTTAATTATTTAAATAAATTCTGGAATTTAAAAAAGAAAATAAAACATTTTTTGAATCATTAATATTATTTATATCTATAACACCATTTCCACATCTGCTTAAGCAATCTTTTATCTTAAAATATTTATCATTTAAGTTTTCAATCGCCAAATCATCTACTGTTTTAATTTTTTTATCATCATTTTTATACTTTAATATTATATAAAAATTTTTTGATGATGATTTTTTTTGATGATTTAATGATTGAATATATTCTATATATTTATTTGAATACTCTGATATACTTTTTTCTTCTTTTTCCTTTTGACAATTTATATTGGAAATATGTTTAGATAAATCTTCTTTTTTACTTTGAATTAAAATTTGAAAATTAAAATCGCATGTTTTTAAAAATATTTTATATGAATTTAAAATTGCCTCTTTCTCCAATTCCGATTTTAAATTAAAATTAATTGGATATATTTTTATTATTTTTATATAAGAATTATTTTTTAATTTTATAATTCCATTTTTTAATATTCTTTCAAAAGGCAACCATTCTTGAATAGAATTATTTTTTTTCATAAACCTCCTTTTTTATAGAATTAAAAATATAAATTTTAACTATAATTAGATTACAATAATTTGTGCTTTTAGTCAATGTTTTTCGTATTCCATTTTTCGACATTTTATTTTATTTTATTTTTATGTATAAAAAAAATTAAATTAGACATAATATTAGCATAAGGTTAATATTAGTTGAACTAAGAGTAATATGGGATTTATTTTTTGAGTTTTATATTATTCGAGCAAAGATTTATAATGGTTTAATAACTTTAGATTATTATAAGTCGGCGACGAGAGTATATTGTTTGTATGTAAGCTATATTGTACTTTTTTATATTTTTAATATATGGTTGTAATATATGCAATATATTCGAAGTTAAGATTATTCTTGTATTTTATAGTGGTCATTTTTAGTCCCTTCGTGGATGAATATGGTTATTATTGGTGCATTAATAGTCGAGCAACTGATTAATATATTTGGTGAATAGCTTATTTATGCAGTAATGTATATTAGGTTAAAAGTTAGGTATATTAGTTTTAGCTGAAGATTAATACTAGCTTTATCGATAAGAAATAGCAAGGTAATATTCCTTGCTATTTCTTATTCTCCATTATATATCTAGGTTTTTAACGAATTTTGCATTTGATTCTATAAATTGTCTTCTTGGGCCAATATCATCTCCCATTAAAATTGTAAAAATTTCATCTGCTTTTATTGCATCTTCTAGTTTTACTTTTACTAATATTCTTGTTTCCGGGTTCATTGTTGTTTCCCATAATTGTTCTGGGTTCATTTCACCTAAACCTTTGTATCGTTGAATATTAATTTGATCTCTTGCAATACCTTTTTCTGCTAATTCTTTAAAAGATTCATCTAAATCTTCATCTGTATAGCAATATATATCTGTCATTCCTTTTTTAGACAATTTGTATAATGGTGGTTGCGCCAAATAAACATTCCCATTTTCTATTAACGGTCTCATATATCTAAAGAAAAATGTTAAAAGCAATGTTCTAATGTGTGCACCATCAACGTCGGCATCTGCCATTATTATTACTTTTCCATATCTTATTTTTGTTATATCAAAATCAGCACCTATACCAGCACCAATTGCTAATATAACTGGATTCAATTTATCATTTCCATATATTTTGTCTGCTCTTGCTTTTTCAACATTAAGCATTTTACCCCATAAAGGTAAAATAGCTTGAAATTTTCTATCTCTTCCCTGTTTTGCACTACCTCCAGCTGAATCTCCCTCAACTATATATACTTCACAATTTTCGGCATCTTTTTCACTGCAATCTGCTAGTTTTCCTGGTAGTGTAGAAGTTTCTAATGCATTTTTTCTTCTTACTAATTCTCTAGCTTTTCTTGCTGCCTCCCTTGCTCTTGAGGCACTTATGCATTTTTCTAATATTGATTTTGCTACTGTTGGATTTTCTTCTAAATATGCCGAAAATTCCTCATTAACAACACTTTGTACTATTCCTGTAACATTACTATTACCTAATTTTGTCTTTGTTTGCCCTTCAAATTGTGGTTCTTTTACTTTAACTGAAATAACGGCAGTTATTCCTTCTCTTATATCTTCTCCTTGTAAGTTTCCGTCTTTTTCCTTTATTAAATTATGTGACTTTGCATAATCATTAAATGTTTTGGTAAGAGCTCTTTTAAATCCCTCTAAGTGTGTTCCCCCTTCTATTGTGTTAATATTATTAACAAAAGAATATATATTTTCTGAATATGCAGTTGTATATTGTATAGCTATTTCAATTGGAACCTCTCCATCTTTTTCTATATATATTGGTTTAGCATTTATCTTTTCTTTATTTTTATTTAAAAATTCTACAAATGAACTTAATCCACCCTCATAGTGAAATTCTGCCTTTTTCGGTGTTTCTTCTCTTAAATCTTCTATTGTAATTTTTAAACCTTTTGTTAAAAATGCCATTTCTCTAAATCTATTTTCTAATACTTCATATTCATATTCAAGTGTTTCAAATATTGTATCATCAGCTAAAAATCTTACTTTCGTACCAGTTTTATCAGAATCTCCTATCCTCTTTAATGGTTCTATTGTTTTTCCTCTTTCAAACTTCATCTCATATATGCCACCATCTCTTTGAATAGTAACTTCTACCCATGTTGATAAAGCATTTACAACAGATGCTCCAACTCCATGTAATCCCCCAGAAACCTTATAACCACTATCTCCACCAAATTTTCCTCCTGCATGTAATTTAGTATATACCGTTTCTGCTGCTGATATTTTTGTTTTCGGATGTATATCTACTGGAATTCCTCTACCATTATCTTGTACACTTATTATATTCCCAGGCTCTATTTGTACATTTATTTCTGTACAGTATCCTGCTAAAGCTTCATCTACGCAGTTGTCTACAATTTCATATACTAAATGATGCAATCCTCTTACAGAAACACTACCAATATACATTCCTGGTCTTTTTCTTACTGCTTCTAATCCTTCTAGAACCTGTATTTGATCTGCTCCATATTTATGCTCGTATTTTTCCATTACTTTATACCTCCAATTTTATTAGTCCTTCTTTCTAAGGTGCTTGTGGATATGTTAGAAATATATCCTCTTGTTTCATTTTTTTCTACTGTTATTATTAGTGATTTTTTATTTTTTTCTGATACATCTATTATCTTATCACTAATATTTATATTTTTGCAAACATTTTCTAAATTTTCTTTTTTTTCTAGTGTTTCTATATTTAGAATAGCTATAATTCCATTGGTATCTATTAAGGTATCTTTTCCTATATGCAAATACACTAAATTATCTCTCCTTTTTTTACTTGATACAAGTAATAATCCACATTTTCATTAATAAAGTTTATTTTTTCTGCACAAGTTATTATTACTTGTGTATTATTTATATTATTTAAAAAATTTCTTCTTCTTTTTATATCTAGTTCTGACATAAAATCATCTAATAGTAAAATTGGCTCTTCTTCAATTTCATCATGAATCACTTGTAATTCAGACAATTTTAGCGATAATACTGCTGTTCTATTTTGCCCTTGAGATCCATAGATACTTAATTCTTTGTCATTTATGTATACCTCAAAATCATCTCTATGTATCCCCTTTGTTGTATATCCTTTTATAATGTCTAATTTTCTTCTTTGTGTTAATAAATCCATATAATTTTTCTTATTTTCACAACAAGATGTATAAATAATATCAATTTTTTCATTATCATTTGTTATTTTTTTATGTATTATGTTTATCTTTTCTATAATTTTATTTATAAACTCTCTTCTATAATTACTTATTATATTACCATATTCAACTAGTTTTTCATCCCATATTTCCAATAAACTCTCTGCTTTTCCCTCTTGTCTTATCTGTCTTAAATAATTGTTTCTTTGTTCTAATGTTTTATTATACATATTTAGAATGTATACATAATTTGGTCTTAATTGTCCTATCATCATATCTAAAAATCTTCTTCTTAGTGCAGGAGTTCCTTTTAATATATTAATATCATCTGGTGTAAATATAACAATATTTATTTTACCTAATAGCTCACTTAATTTTTTAATTTTTACACCATTTACTAAAATTTGCTTTTTATCAGAAATACAAATTAAAATGTTTCCATCTCTGTCTTTTTTAGAATACTCAACTTTTATCCTAGCATTTTCTTCACCTAATTTAATAAGCTCTTTTTCTCGTGTTGTTCTAAAAGATTTTCCAAAAGCACATAAGAAAATTGCTTCTAAAATATTAGTTTTGCCCTGTGCATTATCTCCATAAAAAACATTTATATTTTTTTTTAATTTTATTTCTTGATTCTCATAGTTTCTAAAATTATGTAATTCTACTTTGTTTATGTGCATATTATTCCTTCATTCTTATTGGTAAAATCATATATATATAATCTCCATCATCAATAGGTCTTATAATACATGGTGAAATACTTGTACCAAAATCAACATATATTTCTGGGTCATCTATTGCACGTAACGCATCCAAGAAATATTTAGGATTAAATCCTGCCTCTAGGTTTTGTCCTTCTGTAGCACAATAAATTTCTTCTTTTGCATCTCCTGTTTGATTTGTACAGGATATTATAACTTTACCTATATCCACACATACTTTAACAGGATATTTTTTTTCTTTTTCTATTGCTGATGCAGAAATCAAACTTATTCTTTCAAAACAGTCTTGAATATTTTTTCTATCTACCCTTATCCTTGTTTCCCAGTTTTCTGGAATAACACTTGAATAATTTAAAAATTCCCCATCTAATAATCTTGTTACAATTTTGCAATTTTCCATTTCAAATAATGCTTGATTTTTATTTACTCCTATTTTTACTATATCAAAAGAGTCTAATAAAATTTTATTTATTTCATTTAAAGTTCTGCCTGGTATTACAGCAACAAAATCTTTTACTGCTTCTTTTAAAGCTTTAGTTTTCCATGCCAATCTAAATCCATCAACAGCAACAACATTTAATCTATTATTTTTAATTTCAAATAAGCATCCTGTAAAAATTGGTCTATTTTCTTCTGTACTAACAGCAAAAATAGTTTTTCTTATCATTTCTTTTAAAGATTTTTGTTCTAATTCTATAGAATTTTCAACATCTATCTTTGGAAGTTCTGGAAATTCTTCTGGATTCATTGTTGCTAATTTATATAATGAACCTTCACATTCTATTATTAGTAAATTATTCTTATCTAAAGATATACTTATTTCTGTATCTGGTAATTTTCTTATAATTTCACTAAACATTATACTATTTACAACAGTAGCACCTTGTTCTATTATTTGTGCTTCATTAATAATATATTCTATCCCCATTTCTAAATCATATGTTGTAAACTTTATATCATTATCATTAGTTTGAATTAAAATTCCTTCTAATATAGGCATTGTAGTTTTACTAGCAACAGCTTTTGTTACGGAATTAATAGCTTTAAGGATATTTTCCTTTTCACAAACTATTTTCATTTTTATCGTCTCCTTATTATAATATAATTTAATATTTTTAGTAGTAGTAATAGTAGGTTATGTGGATTATGTGGAAAACCCTGTGCATATCTTATTTCCTTAAGAAAAACAATGTTAATAATTTCGTGGAAAACTAATAAAGTTATCTACAGTGTGAAAATTATTTTGTGAGTAAGTTTAATATTAACAAGTTTTATACAAACAATTAACAATTATATGTGAATATCTAATGCATTGTTTCCGTAGGAAGAGAAAGCAATTTTTTTTGCAAACACAATTTTATCAAACACAAATTTTTGAAAAAACCATATAGTTATTTATATATGAATTATTTGTCTGATGTAAGCAAGTTTTTAACACTATCCACAATTCTTTTTGTGCTTGGATTTTCTTTTACTTCATTCTCGATTTTATTACAAGCGTGTAAAACTGTAGTATGATCTCTTTTTCCAAATTTAGCTCCTATCACTGTCAATGGTTGTCCAGCAACACTTCTACATAAATACATTGCAATTTGTCTAGGAAATGTTACATCAGCAGACCTTTTTATTCCTTTTAAATCATTAACAGTAATATTAAAATATTTAGAAATTGTTTCTTGTATCAATTCTATTGAAAGTACTTTTTCTTTTTGAGTAACAACATCATTAATTGCTTTTTCAGCCATCTCCATAGTTATTGGACTATTGATTAAAGAAGCTTTAGCAATTAATTTATTTAATGTACCTTCTAATTCTCTTATATTAGAATCTATTTTTGTAGCAATGTTAGATAAAATATCGTCATCTATAATAATATTATCTAATTGTGCTTTCTTTCTTAAAATAGCTAAACGTGTTTCATAATCTGGATTTGAAATGTCAGCAATAAGACCCCATTCAAACCTTGACTTTAATCTATCTTCTAGAAAATTAATATCTTTAGGAGGCCTATCACTAGATATAACTATTTGTTTACCACTTTCATGAAGCGCATTAAAAGTATGAAAAAATTCTTCTTGAATTCTTTCTTTACCTGCAATAAATTGAATATCATCTATTAACAATACATCTATATTTCTATATTTATTTCTGAATTGTTCGTTTTTATTATCTTTAATTGCATTAATTAATTGATTAGTGAATTTTTCAGAAGTAACATATAATATACTTGTATTTTTATTATGTACTAATATTTCATTTGCAATAGCATGCATTAAATGAGTTTTGCCCAAACCAACGCCACCATATAAAAAAAGTGGATTATATGATGTGGCAGGAGCTTCTGCTACAGCTAACGCAGCAGCATGTGCAAATCTATTGTTATTTCCAACAACAAAACTTTCAAACGTATATTTAGGATTTAAGTTAGAATTTAAAGTTTGAGTGTATTGTCCTACTTGTGATATAGATGATTCTTGCTCATCTTCATTATCTTCATTTAATATAACTGTAATATCCCATTCTTTGTTTGTTAAATATTTAAAAGTGTTTTTGAATAATTCATAATAACGTGACATTATGGAATCTTTTTGGAATTGTGTATGTGCTACTAAAACGATAGTGTTATTATCCATACTTTGCAATTCTAAATCTTTAATCCATGTCTCATAAGATATTTTTGTAACTTCACCTTTTAACAATTCTTTTGTTTTTTCTAAAAATTCATCTAATTCTTCCCTCTGCATTTCTTTTTCAATCCTTCCAGTTATCCACAGAGTTATCCACAAATGTTGATAACTCTGTGTGTAAATAAATTTATTATTATAAAATAGTAAAAACAAAAATCTAGAAAAGTCTTGTTGCCCTACTGTTTTTCTATCATATCAAAAATGTAACAAAATAGTCAATACATAAAATAAATAAATGTGGAAAACTTTTAAAAATTGTGAAAAGTTACTTCTAAATATTGACATATTCATATTAAGTGTTATATAATTATACTACTTGTGAAAATAAAGTTAAATATATCTATTACGATAGAGAAATAATATGCAGGAGGTGCAAAAATGAAAAGAACATATCAACCTAAAAAAAGACAAGAACAAAAAGAACATGGTTTTATGAAAAGAATGAAAACAGCATCAGGAAGAAAAATATTAAAGGCAAGACGTGCAAAAGGAAGAAAAAAAATAAGTGCGTAAGAGAAAAGGTCACGTGAATGTGACCTTTTTGAAATAGAAAATATAGAATTTGAGTGATTTTATGAAAAAAAAGAAAACATTAAGAAAAAATTATGAGTTTAAAAATGTGTTAACAAAAGGAAAGATGTACGCGGGAAAACAAATTCTTATTTATATTTCTAAGAACAAACTCAATGAAAATTTAATAGGAATTGCAATTAGTTCTAAATTATGTAACGCAGTTAAAAGAAATAACATAAAGAGGAAAATAAAAGAAAATTATAGACTAATTGAAGATAAGATAAAAAAAGGAAATAATATAGTATTTCTATGGAATAAAAACACTGAAATAGATAAATTGAACTTTCACACTATAAAAAAAGATATGGAAAATATTTTTAGCAAGGCAGGAATAATGGAATGAAAGCTATATTTATAAAGATGATTTTATTTTATCAAAAAAGGCTATCACCATTAATCAGTTCTACAGGAATTAAGTGTAAGTATTATCCATCTTGCTCAGAATATACAAAACAAGCAATAGAAAAGTATGGCTCAATTAGAGGAGTTTGTTTAGGAATAATCAGAATTTTAAAGTGTAATCCATTTTCAAAAGGTGGATATGACCCTTTAAAGTAGTAAAAGATTAAATATATTAAAAAAATTCATGCCTAAGGAAGGAATGATAGTAAATATGGGTTTTATTTCGGAAATATTTGGCTACGTGTTAAATTTTTTGTATGGAATATTTAATAATTATGGAATTGCAATAATTGTCTTTTCTGTATTACTTAGAATAATTTTAATACCAATAACAATAAAACAGCAAAAAGCATTAAAGAAAAATGCTAAACTGCAAAAAGAAATGAAAGAAATACAGGAAAAATATAGGTCAAATCCGGAAAGATTAAATCAAGAGACAATAGAGTTATATAAAAGAGAAAAAATGGGGCCATTTAGTGGTTGCCTTAGTGGGATTTTACAAATAGTAATAATATTATCTGTATTTTGGCTTGTAAGTAAGCCTCTAACATATATGAAAAAAATTAATCCAGAAATAATAGAAAAATATGCTCAAGAGCTAAAAGAAGATGGAACGAATTCTTCATATACAGAAATAGCAATAATAAATAAAAAAGCGGCAGAAGATCCAGAAGTATATATAAATATGGAATTCTTAGGATTAGATTTAAGTAAAGTACCAACACAAAGCTTGGATGATTATAAGGTATATATAATTCCAATACTGTATGTTATTTCTTCTATAATTTCAATAAAATTAACAACAAAGATGAGTAATAAAAATAGTACAAAAAAAGAGAAAAAATTGTTATGTGAAGCAAACGATAAAGATAACATAAAAGAGGAAAAACAACCAGACGAAATGGAAATGATGCAACAAATGAATAATAATATGTCATATATGATGCCAATAATGTCTGTATTAATAGCAATTATAGCTCCTTTAGGATTAGCGTTATATTGGTTTATAAGTAATGTATTAATGATAATTGAAAGATTAATTATAGATAAATTTATAAATCAAAAGGAGGAAATTGAAAATGAATAGCGTAATAGCAGAGGGAAAAACTACAGCAGAAGCAATAGAAAATGGATTAAAACAACTAAATGTATCAAAGGATAAAGTAAACATAAAGGTATTAGAAAATGCAGAAAAAAGAAGCTTCTTTAGTATTTTAGCACCAAGAGTGGTAAAAGTGGAGCTAACATTAAAAGATGTAAAAGAACATTATGCTCCAATGCAAGAACATGTTAATCAAATTACTCCAGAGCAAATAGAAATAGCAAAAAAGAATTTAACAGTTTTTTTAGATGAATTCTCTACAAAGTTTGAAGATTTTGATTATGATATAAAGGTAAATGGAAATGACATAAATGTTGAATTAAAGGGAAATGATTCAAGTAAGCTAATAGGCTATAGAGGAGAAACCTTAAATTCAATACAGATAGTAATGTCTACAATTGCTAATAAAAATGTAATGGGGAAGGTAAGAATAATATTAGATATTGCAGGTTATAGAGAAAAAAGAAAAAAGGTTTTAGAGGATTTAGCAGACAAAATTTCAAAAACTGTAATAAAAACAGGAAAAACTATAATGCTAGAACCAATGCCAGCATATGAGAGAAAAATAATACATACTAGATTACAAAATAATGAGAAAGTAAAAACATTTAGTAAGGGAGAAGAACCTTATAGAAAAATAGTTATATCAAAAAATAAATAATAAAAATCAGAAGTCAAAGTTCAGATTTTAGTTTTAACACTATTTCTAACTTTGACTTTTTTAGGAGGATAATAATGAATACAATTGCTGCTATATCAACTGCGATGGGAGCAGGAGGAATAGGTATAATAAGAATGAGCGGAAAAGAATGTTTTGATATTTTAGACAAAATATTTGAACCTGCTAAAAAAGAAAATATAGATAAAATAAAAGGTTATTCTATTAAATATGGATACATAGTAAATAAAGAAACTAATGAAAAAATAGATGAGGTTTTAGTTTCATACTTTAAAAGTCCAAAAAGCTATACAACAGAGGATATGTGCGAAATTAATTCTCACGGGGGAATCGTTGTAGAAAAAGAAATTTTAGAATTATGTATAAAAAATGGGGCTATATTGGCTGAACCAGGAGAATTTACAAAAAGAGCTTTCTTAAATGGAAGAATGGATTTAGCGCAAGCAGAATCTGTCATGGATTTGATTAATTCTAAAACAAGTAGAGAAGCAAAGGCTTCTATAAATCAACTTAAGGGAGGACTTTCAA
This sequence comes from Clostridiales bacterium, assembly GCA_003534295.1. Lineage (GTDB taxonomy): Bacteria > Bacillota > Clostridia > TANB77 > CAG-508 > DNVW01. The sequence goes on along the minus strand of DPDV01000003.1, from coordinate 5,884 downwards.
AGGAAATAAATCTGATAAAAAAACAACTATTAGACATAATGGCAGACATAGAAGCAACAATAGATTACCCAGAGTATGATATAGAAAATGTTACACAGAAGAGTGTTGAAAAAAAATTAAAATCTGTAAAAGAAGAATTAGAACATTTAGAAAAAAGTTTTGATAATGGTAAAATATTAAGAGATGGAGTAAAAACAGTTATAATTGGAAAACCTAATACAGGTAAGTCGTCGCTTTTGAATTTACTGTTAAAGGAAGACAGAGCTATTGTTAGTGAAATAGAAGGTACAACAAGAGATACAATAGAAGAGTATATTTCTATAAATGGAATTCCTATAAAAATTGTGGATACAGCTGGAATAAGAAATACAAGTGATAAAATAGAAAAAATTGGAGTAGAAAAAGCTATAAATTTAATTGATGAATCTGACTTAATAATTGCAATTTTTGATAATTCAAATAATTTAGAAGAAGATGATGAAAAAATATTGGAATTAATAAAAAATAAAAATGCCATTATCTTATTAAACAAAATAGATAAGGAAGATAAGATGAACGACGAGAATAAAAAAATAGCCAGTTTAAATAAAAAGACAATAAAGATATCTACTAAAACAAAAAATGGCTTAAATGAACTATATGATGCGATAACAGAAATGTTTGATTTTGAGGAGATAGAAAAAGGAGAAGAAACGGTTATAACAAACATTAGGCACAAGAATCAGATAAGTATGGCAATAAAAAATGTTATTAACGCTATAAAAACAGTTGATGAAAATATGCCAATAGATATTATTGCAATATATATAAAGCAAATATTAGAAGATTTAAGTAAGATAACAGGCGATAATGTGTCAGAAGATATTATAAACGAAATTTTTTCTAAATTTTGTCTTGGAAAATAAAATTTAACCTATAGGTAAAGCCTTGCAAGAGTAGGGATACAAAGGAAAATGTTGAAAACAAAAGTGGCATTATTTGACAAAAAGACAAAACGTTTTTAAATATAATGGACTAAATAATAAAAAATATAAATATTGATAAAAATAGTGTTTGGACAAAACCGTGTTTCTGTTTCATGGAAAACGGCTTAAATAATGGGTTTAATGAAAAAAGGAGAATGTATATATGAAATATGATGCAGGAAAATATGATATAGCAGTTATTGGCGCAGGCCATGCTGGATGTGAAGCAGCACTTGCTACTGCAAGAATGGGTTTAAAAACTTTACTATTTTCTACTACATTAGAAGCAGTTGCAAATATGCCATGTAATCCACACATAGGAGGAAGTTCAAAAGGTCATCTGGTTAGAGAATTAGACTGCCTAGGGGGAGAGATGGGCAAGAATATAGACAAATCTTTTACACAAATAAGAATGTTAAATACATCAAAAGGACCAGCTGTGTATTCTTTAAGGGCACAGGCGGACAGAAAAAAATATCAAGCAGAAATGAAACATACATTGGAAAAACAAGAGAATCTATTTCTTAAACAAGCAGAAATTGTGGATATATGTGTAGAAAATGATAAGGTAAAAAGTATAGAGACAAATGTAGGCGCAATTTATAATGTTGAATGTGTAATAATTGCGACAGGAACATATTTAAGGGGAAAAATACATATAGGTGAAACCAATTATGATAGTGGACCAGATGGAGTATTTCCATCTATTAAACTTGCGGATGTATTAAAAAGATTAAATATAGAAATATTTAGATTTAAAACTGGGACTCCTGCAAGAATTAATAGAAAAAGCGTAGATTTTTCTAAAATGGAAATACAAGAAGGAGATATTAATCCAGAAGCTTTTTCACTAGAGGACAAAATTGACAAGGATACAAAACAGTTGCCATGTTACTTAACATATACAAATGAAAAAACTCATGAAGTTATAAGGAAAAATTTATATCGTTCACCATTATATTCTGGTAAAATAGATGCTACAGGACCAAGATATTGTCCATCTATAGAAGATAAAGTAGTAAGATTTGCTGATAAAGAGAGACACCAAATATTTATAGAACCTATGGGAGAAAATACAGAAGAAATGTATGTGCAAGGAATGAGCTCATCACTTCCGGAAGACGTGCAAATAGAGATGTATAGAACAATAGCTGGCTTAGAAAATGTGGAATTTACAAGACCGGCATATGCTATAGAATATGATTGTATAAATCCTATGGAACTTAAGCTATCATTAGAGCATAAAAAAATAGAAGGAATGTTTTTTGCAGGACAAATAAATGGAACATCTGGATATGAAGAAGCAGCTGTTCAGGGCTTAGTGGCAGGAATTAATGCAGGTTTGAAAATAAAAAAGGAAACTCCATTAATTTTAAAAAGATCAGATGGATATATAGGTGTTTTGATTGATGATATAGTTACCAAAGGGACAAACGAGCCGTATAGAATGATGACCTCAAGGGCAGAATATAGATTACTACTAAGGCAGGACAATGCGGATTTAAGATTGACACCAATAGGATATAGGGTAGGCTTAATAAGTGAAAAAAGATATAATGAATTCAAAAATAAAAAAGAGATGATAGAAGAAGAGATAAATAGATTGAAAAAAACAACAATAAAGCCAACTGATGAAGTAAATCAATTATTAAGAAAATTTAATTCTTCTTCAATAGATACAGGTGTAAAATTAGCTGATTTGCTAAAAAGAACAGAAATTACATATGAAATATTGCAACCAATAGATATAGAAAGAGAAGATTTACCAAACGAAGTAATAGAAGAGGTAGAAATACAAATAAAATATGAAGGATATATAAAGTTACAAGAAGAGCAAGTAGAAAAATTTAAAAAATTAGAAAATAAAGTAATACCAGAAAAAATAAGATATGATGAAATAAAAGGATTACGATTAGAGGCTAGACAAAAATTAGACAAAGTAAAACCTATATCAGTAGGACAAGCAAGCAGAATATCAGGTGTTTCACCAGCTGATATATCAGTATTATTAGTATATTTAGAGCAAATGAAAGGAAAAATTTAAGAATGGAAAACTTTAATAAAACAATTATAGAATTATCAAGGAAAATTGATGTTGAAATAGATGAACAAATGTGCAAACAATTCTATCAATATATGAAATTACTATTAGAATGGAATGAAAAAATTAATTTAACCGCAATAACAGAAGAAAATGAAGTAATATTAAAACATTTTATAGATAGTTTAACAATAAATAAATATATTGAAGAAGGAGAAACAATAATTGATATTGGAACAGGTGCTGGATTTCCAGGTATACCACTTGCAATAACAAAAATGGAGAATAAAATAACACTAGTAGATTCATTAAACAAGAGAATAAATTTCTTATTAAAGGTTAAAGATGCTCTTAAACTTAATAATGTAGAGGCGATACATGGCAGAGTTGAAGAAATAGGAAAAAACTGTAATCATAGAGAGCATTACAATGTAGTCACCTCAAGAGCGGTAGCAAAATTAAATATCTTATTAGAATATATGATGCCATTAGTAAAAGTTGGCGGAAAATGTATTTGTATGAAAGGTTCTAACATAGATGAGGAAATAGAACAATCAAAGAAAGCTCTAAATATTTTAGGTGGTGAAATAATAAAAGTAGATAAAATGGTACTTCCTAGTACAGATATTTCTAGAAATATTATATTAATAAAAAAAGTAAGGGAAACACCAAAGCAATACCCTAGAAAGCCTGGTACACCTGCAAAGGAGCCGATTGCTTAGAATATGTAGAAGATACAAAAAAAATAAAATATTTTAAAAAATTTCATTGACATATTAATAATATTTTTATATTATTAATATGTTAAATTTTTTATAAATGGAGGCAATCAATTTGGGAAAAGTAATATCAATAGCAAATCAAAAAGGAGGAGTCGGAAAGACTACTACCGCAATAAATTTAAGCACTATCTTAGCTAAAAAAGGAAAAAAAGTATTAATGATAGATGCAGACCCACAAGGCAACGCAACAAGTGGCGTAGGTGGAGATAAAGAAGTAGAAATTTCAGTGTATGACTTATTAATTGAAGATATAGAATTGAATGAAGCAATTCAAAAGACTAAAATAAAAAATCTAGATATATGTGCTTCAAATATAAATTTGGCAGGGGCAGAGGTACAACTTGTTAATATGGAGAAAAGAGAGTACAGACTAAAAGAAAAATTAGATCCAAAAAAGAATAATTATGATTACATAATAATTGATTGCCCTCCTTCATTAGGTTTAATTACATTAAATGCATTTACCGCATCTGATAGTGTTTTAATACCAGTTCAATGTGAATACTATGCTTTGGAAGGTCTTGGACAACTGATGAATACAATAGATTTAGTAAAAAGACACCTAAACAAAAGTTTGGAAATCGAAGGCGCTTTATTGACTATGTTTGACATTAGGACAAACTTATCTAATCAAGTTGTTAAAGAAGTTAAGAGATATTTTGAGAACAAGGTATATAAAACAGTTATTCCAAGAAACGTAAAATTAAGTGAAGCACCAAGCTATGGAATGCCTATTACAGTATATGATCCAAGGTCAAAGGGAGCAAAAAGTTATGAGAAATTTGTTAAAGAGTTGATGAAGGCAAACGAAAATGATAGTAAAGGAAAGCACGCAAAATAAAAAGAAAGGAAAGTGAATACAATGGCAAAAAAAACAGGATTAGGTAAAGGGCTAGACGCATTGTTTAGTGATAAACCATTAACACAGGCAGAAGAAGAAAAAATATTAAAAGAGGGTGAAGAATTAGTACAAAATATTAAAGTGATTGAAATAGAGCCAAATAAAGAACAACCAAGAAAGCACTTTGACAGTGAAAGTTTAGAGGATTTGGCAAAATCAATTAAAAGGTATGGGGTAATTCAACCAATAATAGTAAACAAGAAAGACAACTATTATATGATAGTAGCAGGAGAAAGAAGATGGAGAGCTTCAAAAATTGCGGGATTAACGGAAATACCATGTATAGTAAGAGATAATGACGAAAGAAAAAATAGAGAAATAGCATTAATAGAAAATATTCAGAGAGAAGATTTAAATCCAATAGAAAAGGCTAGAGGATTTAAGCAATTATTAGATGAATATGAATTGACACAGCAAGAACTAGCTGATATGGTTGGAATTAGTAGAAGTGCATTAGCTAATACTGTAAGGTTATTGAATTTAGATCCAAGGATAATGAAGTTAGCAGAGGAAGGAAAATTGTTAGAGTGCCATTGTAGATCTTTAATGGCAATAGATGATGTAGAAAAGCAATATAAAGCAGCATTAAGAATAATTGAAAATGGAGATACGGTAAGAGACATAGAAAGAAAAGTAAAAAATACAAGAGAAGCAAGAAGTAAAAAAGATAATAAATATGAAGCAATATACAGAGATATAGAAGATTCATTCCAAAGTTTTTTTGGAACAAAGGTAAAATTAAATGCAAAAAAAAGAAGTGGAACAATTACAATTCAATATTCAACAAATGAAGAACTAGAAAGATTATTAGAATTAATAAAACAGTAAGAAATGTATTGACAAATACGGATAAATTGTGTTAATATATAAAAGGTTGCTATAAATAGCAACTAAATGGAGAGGTGGTCGAGTTGGTTTATGGCACCAGTCTTGAAAATTGGCGTAGGTTTGTAGCCTACCGTGGGTTCGAATCCCACCCTCTCCGCCAAAAGATGGAAGTTAGTAAAATATAAATTATTTCTAACTTCCATAATAGTATTAGGAGATTTACCCAAGTGGTTGAAGGGGACAGTTTGCTAAACTGTTAGGGTTCGTTTAGGGCCGCGAGGGTTCAAATCCCTCAATCTCCGCCAAAAAAATATAAGATACGAAGTATCTTATATTTTTTTTTAGAATAATTAAATAAATAATTAAA
>DPDV01000018.1:447-63956 GCA_003534295.1 Clostridiales bacterium | reverse complement strand
AATGCTTGAAATACAACGTCTAACTTTGGTGATAATGTTTTTACATTTTTCATTTACTTCATCCTTTCTTTTTTTCTTTTTTATTTGATAAATTATCACCTACTTTCTTTTTGGATTTAATACATTTGAAAAATTGTAAGACAACTTCTTAGAAAACATTTCTCTAAGAAATAACTTGAAAAAAACATTATGAAAAAAGACTGTAAAACATTAAGCAGTTTTACAATCTCTATTTTAATATATACATTAAATTAGCACAAGAAAAATCATACCCCAAAAATCGACAATTTAAGGGATGTCCCAGACTGTGCAAACGGGACAATTAGGGACTGTCCCTAATTAATGTTATTCTTTTTTAAATTTTCTATATCCTGCATATCCTGCTCCGCCTAATGTGCCTAACCCTATAATTCCTGCCAACGGGTTTGCTTTTTCCTTCTTGTCTCCTATAGTTTCTTCTTTATTGCCCACCTGATTATTTGTTGCAGTTTTAATGATAGTATTATTTTCTACTGTCGATTTCTCTTTAACGTTTACTTTTATTGTACTTGTTTTGCCATTAGACATTGTTGCAGTTATATCCACAGTGCCAGCTCCTTTAGCAACTAGTTTTCCTTCTTCATTAATCATTGCTATTCTTTCATCACTTGATTCCCATGAGATTTTTTTATCTGTCGCATTACTTGGTAATATTGTTGCTGTCAATATTTTGCTTTCTCCCACTTCAATACTTTTTGTACTTGCATTTATTTCTACTTTTGTTACCTCTATATCAGATGGTTTTGCTATGGTTTCTTTTGTGTCTTCTTCTGAATTTGATTTACTACCTTTAGATGTATTTGATGAGTATGGACATACTCCACCTGTGTGCAAATGAGCAGGATTTCCTCCACAATGGTAATGATAACTACCTAAGCCACTTTTGTTTTTGTTGTCTCTATGCCCTCCGCTCGAATCCGTTCTTCCAGAATGTGCAAAAGTGCTTACTCCTATTAATAATATACCTGTAATAATGAATAGAATAAATAAAATTTTTTCATGAATTTTCTTCATTTGATATCGCCCTTTAATAGTATATCAATTTCTTATTGCGAAATTTGTCGAAAGTTGTATCAAAACATAAAAAAATGCAACTTAGTCAAAAGTCACATTTCTATATTATAAAATTTGTTTAATGCATAAGTTTACACAATCAAATTGCATACCAGCATCCCAATTAGGGAGTTTCAAATCGCAGGAATGTGGCAATTTAGAACCGTAGTTCAGAGGATCTATTCCACCCAAAAATTTATTGCCTGTTCTGCAAAAACTTATAAAGTCCATAAAATTTTTTTCTGAAATTGCTATCTTTAACAATTTTCTTGCAGTACTTGTTTGAAATTTTAGTTAACGATTTTTTATCAGACTTTAATTCATTTATAATGGCATATCTTTTCAGTGGAAACGCAACATTCTTTTTTTGTTGATGAACAAAACATTCTGAAATATTTTCTTCCTTAAAAATTATTTTGTCCTTTATGCTATTAAAAAGGTTTAACCCTTTTTCGGAATTAATTATTACCTCACTTATTCCTTTATTACTTTTTTTCCCCCAGAAATCTCCCAATCTTATGTCTGAACACATATATTCCCTATAATTACAGTCATAGCAACATCTATTATAAATTTGTCCACTCTCAAAATAATTATAAAATTTGTCTTTTCTTATTCTTTTTGACCCCACCGTAAGTTCTTTCTTCCAACCATATTTTTTATTTCTAAATATAATTTCTCTATTATCGCCATTTTCTTTTAAAAATTTATCCCAAACTAGATATGATGGAACACCATGGCATATTAAATCAACCAAAACAAACTCATTTCTTTTATTGACATTTTTTAAATAGTTATCGATAGACGCAATTTGGCATGGAGTACCTATTATTAAAGCACTTTTTAGGTTCTTAATTTTTTCAAAAGCATCAACTGTATAACTCTGTAAATATTTAGATCCACTAAGCTCATTTACATTGTTTATGTCATTAATAAAAGCATGTTCAGCCCTATTATTTTTCTCATTATACTTGCATCCAATAACTGGCATATTATCAATTAATGCCTGATTAGAAAGTTCAAATGCTAGTCCACCTGAAGATGATTTCATCAGAACTTCATTTGATTTAGAGTATGCACTAAATATTTTTTGTCTTTCGATTTTTATGGCATTATTATGAACTTGACCACAGTTTTTTTTGCAAAGTCCACAATTTATACATTGCTCCTTATTTACTGTATATTCCCAAAATCCCTCTTCATTCTTCTCTATTTTTATACATTTTTTGGGGCATACCACCGCACAGACTCCACATCCGGTGCAATTATTTGTAATAAGTGGCTCATTACTTACTTTTCCATCAAATATGCTTTTTCTTAAAAAATTTATACTTTTTTTTCTTTCTATTGCGATCTCTCGATTAATTGTTTTATAATAAATTGGACTTAAATTCAGACTTTTATTGTTATACAACCTGTCTTCTAAATTAAATCTACTTAAGATATTTATAATTCGAGAATTTTGTGAAAACTTATTTTCCTTAAATCTTTTTAATGCCACAAATGGTTTATTAAAATTAATAGAAAATAGTACTCCATGATATGAGTCTGTTAATACACATTTAGCATGGCTGATATATTCTACAAATTCTTTTGGTCCACAATCAAATAAAATTGAATCTTTATTAAATTTGTCAATTAAATTATTGGTTGGAATTATTTTAATTGGTACTTTTAATTTTTTAGATAATTCCTTAGCAACTTTAAGGTATTTTTTATTACTTTCTAAAAAGTAACATAAGATATAATTATCCTTGTTTTTATCTTCTTTGATTTCAAATAATTTAATCCATTCTTCTTTTGTTATTAATAGTGTTGGATCTAGCACTATTTCAACGTTTTTATCACATATTTCTTTTATGATTTCTTTTCCTTGTTCTTCCCTTACCGATATATTTTCAAATCTATTTAATAATTTTTCTATTCCTTTTTTTACGCCTTCTTCATATATATCACTTACTCCAAAACTTGGAGCGTATGATATTTTTTTTGTGTCATTATCCACAAAATCCAAATAATAATGTGGATCATAAAAAATTGGAGACCATATTTGATCACTTCCACAAACCACTTTATCTAGGCTATCTGCCTTTTCTTTCAATTCTGTGTAAGTGTCAACTTCATTAGATATAGATAAACTGTCCTTTCTAAATTTACTAAATTTTTCATTTATCTTGCTTATTTCGGAGATATATTTCTTTTGATAATTTTTATTAATTAACTGCTTTAATATAAATTTAATTTTCATATCATATATATTTGTTTTTCTTATCTTAGGTCTGTAATTAATAATCTCCGGAATAACTTGCATGTTTTCTAATTTTTTTGATAAAGCATACGCTTGTAAAACCGTTCCATAATTATTATATGTAAACCATGTCATAATTCCTACTTCTTTCATTTCATGAAATCCTTTCTTACTGATTTAGATAAATCAGCTAACTCTTTTCTGTACATGAGAATTATAATAGTCAAAACAGTAGTAGCTATTATTTCTGCAATTAAAGTTTTTAAGCAAATAACACTAATACAAATTACTAAAATTAGCAGATATGATGTAACATCTTTTTTCAAATTAATCTTTAATACCATGTACTTTTTCATAAATATAAGTCTTAATATCCAAACAATTACATATGATATACAAGTCGCAACTGCTGCGCCATGAGCTGCCATACTAGGTATTAGCAAAAAATTTAAAATAATATTCGTCATTGCCCCAATTGCTGTAGACTTAGCATACATTTTTGAGTCTTTATTTGCAGCATATATAGAACCCAGAAAACCTGCTAGAGCTCCAAATAAGATTGCTAGCAAAAGAAATGGTACATATTTCCATGCAATAAAAAATTCTTTAGCAAACAATATTCTTGATATAACCTTCAAGAAGATTAATATTAAGCATACCGTAAATATTATTATAATATTATATATTTTGTACATATTTGAAAAAAATTCCACTGAGTTCTTTTTGTTATATTCTTTTATTGCAGAAATTTGCCATGCCTGTGAATATATTGCTTGCACAAATTCAATAATTGTAGGAATTTTGTATGCAACAGAATAAATACCTGTGATATCTAAATCATAAAATAGTAATAGTATATATTTATCAGATGCATTATTAATCCACCAACTTATAGAGTTTAGCACAAAATTTTTACTATATTTTATCATTTCTTTCTTTAGTGTCGTATTTTTTTCATCATTCCCCACAACTTTATTTTTTTTCAAATTATAAATATAGATAATTATTACAATAATATCACTTACTATTAGTGAAACATAATATCCAACTACCGATAGCTTCAAGTATAATAACAATAAACAATTTAATAGTATTAAGGTAATAACTCTAATAACACTTGCCCATCCTATTATTTTAATTCTTTCTAACCCTTTTAAATAATAAGTTAGTAGCGATGAAACTGTATATACTAAATAATAAATATTAAAGATAATTAATATTTTTAATTCAATTCCTATTATCCAAGCTACAATAGATGCTATCAATAATAATATATATCCTTTAAATGCAATATTAAGAGAGTTTAATAGTATCTGTTTTCTATTGGTGTTTTCCTCTATTGTAAACCTTATTATTGCTTCTGTAATACATAAAGTTAATATAGGCATTGCTAAATTCACTGTAGTAGTTATCATATCTATAGTGCCATATTCTTTTGATGTTAAAATACTAGTATATAAAGGTAGCATCAAAAACATTAATAATTTTGTTATAAAATTACTAATTGTAAAAATGCTTAAGTTTTTCAGAAAATACTTATATTTCACTTCTTATGTCCTCCGAGTTTCTTTATCCACTTAAAACAATTTATACCAAAAATTCGATGAAATGGTTTAGTAATATTACTAATAATTAGTTGTTTTTTTGGTACCCAGGATTTTAAAAACCAATGTATACTTTGTGTATTTTTTGTTTTATTCAATCTACCCGTAGCAGCCTCTAATGGATTAAAAAAATCTATAGGATAAATTGCTACATCATTAATCTTTTCATAATTTCCATTTAATTCAAATCCATTTTTTCTAAATACTCTGCTATTTATTATAGGGCACGGAGTCATATCCATCTTTCCGTCTTTACTTAAGAATTTTTTGTCATTATAATCATCTAGCATCTCCTTGATAATCCAATTTTTTTTTGTAGCTCCAAATCCTAGTCCCGTATTAACAGTATTTTCCGTCTCCAGTCCAAAAAAAGCTTCATTACTTAATATATCATTGTCGAATTTCTTTATAACTTCCACATCCACGTCAAAGTATATTCCTCCATTATGATAAATTATATATAACCTAGCAACATCTGTAAAAAAAGCATATTTTTTATTTAAATATGCTTCTTTGGCATAATTGTTAAAATTTATATCAAAATTTTTTTCATTCCATTCTATGATTTCATAGTCTGGAAAATATTTTTTCCATGATTTTATACATCTTTTGGCCTTTGTAGGTAGTTCATTTCCTCCAAACCAACAATAATGAATTTTTTTTTCAATCATATTTTTTCTCCTTTTTGTTAAATAAACTGATTATCACTAATGGAAGTATTGTACCAAAGAGTCCTTGTAAAAATATCTGTCCATTATAAATTACTGGTATACATGCTAATTTTACTATAATAATATAGCAAATAAATTTATCAAAATAATTATCTATTTTTTTTATTTTAGATTCGCATTTTACAGTTATTATAGTAAATAATGAAGCTATTAGCGGTGCAAATATCTTTCCAAATAAAAACATAGACTGCCCTAGCGATGGCACTATTTGGCTATTATATTCATCATTTATGTAGCTGCAAAAAACTGTTGTACTCGTTTGCATATTAACAAAAAAGGTTTTAAATAGTGGTATACTTCTTAAAAAATCCCCCATAATTATTTTTAAAGGGTTTTCTACTTTTAGTTTTAATGAAACTGCCACATTGTAAACTCCCGTAAAATACACTTGCAATGTATTAGCAATGTTATAAGCCGTTTCTTTATAGTTGTAATCTGATATTTTTTCACTTATTAATCCATAGAAAAAAATCAGTCCTACTGTTATGCTTAATATAGTATATATTTTTTTCTTATTATCCGGATAAAATTCAGTTAATAATAAAAAATAAACACAGGCAAAATATAAATTTTGTGCAAGAGTATCATCACTGATTAAGCTTCCAATTAGAATAATGGCTAATGATGATATAAATTTAAACTTACTATTCTTCTTATTTTTAATGGCTAATAATATAATAAAGATTATAACTTCTTTAATAATTTTAATACACCAACTTATCATATAAAATATTAACTTAGGCATAGAATTTAAAGAAAAATTATATTTTTTTTGCCATTGTATTAGCTCTGAATTTGATAACACTCCAAACTTAAAGCTATTTAATATTTGAGGATATCTAAAGCAGAAAAGCGTACATATAATTATTAAAAATAATATTATTAACTTCATGTTTTTATTAACTTTAAATTTAATGTTTTCATTGTTCTCCGATTTCTCTGTACTTTCGTTCCATTTACCGGCATTGATGTTTTTATTTTTTGATAGAAAAGATAGTATAAAAAAAACAAATATAAATTCATAAATCATGAATAGAATAGCTGTATTGTAATCTAACTCTGAACTTTTCGTCGAAAAATAATCTCCAATTGCCATAAATGCAGGTGCAACGGACATCCTAATAAAATATGAAACTATGATAATAAATGAGCCTATATACATCACAGAATTTTTATTTGCTAAAAGATACACCGATAGTCCAAATATTAAAAATAATGGCAACAGGCATAAATATCTACTTTCAATTGTAGAATTACAGCATAAAACCACAAAAAATGAAATTATGGAAATAAAAATCATCGCTATTAGAAATATATTTTTTATTTTTTTATCTAGCATCTTTTATTAGCTCCTTATATTTTTTTACTGACTTACTCGCAATAATATTCCAAGTTAAATTGTTCTCTATATATTTCCTAGAATTTTTACCAAATTTAAAAAAATGTTTTGATTCTTTCTTTAGTTCATTAAGTATTGTACTAACTTCATCTGGAGTCGAACAAACAAGTCCACACTCATTACTCTGAACAATACTTCCAAATGTAGTCCCCTCACTTACTATAACCGGCATTCCTAAGGCCATTGCTTCCATTATTCCCAATGGTTGTCCTTCAAGTCTCGAAGTTTGTATAAAAATATCATTTTTAATAATTTCTGCTATTTTTTGATTATCAAATACTGGTCCATGAGCTTTTACCACTCTTTCTAGATTCCTTTTCTTTATCATTTCTCTGATATGATTTTCTCCCTCATTTCCTGCTCCGTAAAGATTGACTTCTATTTTATTTATTATCATGTTCTTATAGGCTTTCTTACATCCATCTAATAAAATATCTAACCCTTTATGATATACAGCATATCTTCCCACGTAAACTAATTTAATGCAATTTTCTGAGAATTTTTCTTTTTTTAAGCTTGGTGTATATATACCATTTCCCATAATAAAACTATCATTTTTAAAATCAGATGACATTTTTTGCTCTATTTCAGATAAATATTGGATAGCTTTAGCCTTTTTTATAAATCTATTAAATAGCACTAAATTTCCAAATACTTTTTTTATTTTTTTTATTTTTTGGGCATCTTTAGTTAAAGAGCCGTGCGGAATTATAATATATGGAATATCTTTTTTTAATATTTTGTTATATATACTTATATATTGTGAAATATATATTCCATGAAAAACAACTAAATCGGGACAGTTAAACGGTTTTGGCAAATTATCAATATTTTTATTAATTTCATTATAGTAAAACACGTTTTTTTCTGACTTTAGTCTCTCTATTGGGGTATTATTGCAATTCAGTAAAGCTACTTTGGCAAATTTGCTTTGGTTTATAAAATGTTCCGGCACAACATTTGATATACCACTTGTTTTATTATTTGTTATTGAACATACATGTAATAAATTCATATATTAATTCCCTTCTATTATTTTAACTATTTGATTATATGTTTTTTTTCTATCAAATTTTTCTTCTGCTAATTTTCTGTTATTGTTTCCTAATTCTTTTCTTAATTTTTTATCTTTTATTAAAATTTCTATTTTATTTGCTATATCTTGTTTGTTGCTATTTTCACAATTATACCCAATATTATATTTTTCTACGAGATTCCTATATTCTAAATTTTCTTGAGTATTTATAACCGGCAATCCAGCTGCTGCATAATCTCCTACTTTGTTTATTATACTTTGTGCTGCTCCATGTGTTATTGGGTTTACAGCAATATCACATGAACATAAAGTTCCTACCATTTCTGGATATTCTAGTCTTCCTGTAAATTCACAATTAATATTCTTATCTTTTGCATAAGCTTCAAACTGGTTTTTTAAAGGACCACTTCCCATTACTAGAAAATTCAAATTATTATATTTTTCTTTTAATAATTCTAAAGCATCAATTATAGTTTTTATATTATAGCTATGTCCTAAAGTTCCTATATAGGCAATCCTAATAATATTATCATTATAATGTTTAATATTCTTCTCTTTACATTTATCAAAATATTCTAAATTTGTACCTAAAAATACAGTTAGTTTGTTTTTATATTTTTTATTAACACTTGTTGCTCTATCTCTATATGTATCAGATACTGCAATTATATCATCTGCACATTTATATATATAGTTAGCTTGTCTTTTCATTGGATAAAAGATTGCGTTACTTAATAATGGAATTTTAAACACCATTTTAAATGCTTCTGGCCATAAATCTTGTATGTCTATTACAAATCTAACACCATTTTTTTCGGCATATTGGGCTACTATTTTTCCAACTGCTAAAGAGGGAATAGCACAATATATAATATCTGGTTTCTTTCTTTTTTCTAAATACTCTTTAATATTTTTTGATAATTTTTTGTGACTATTAAATCTCTTTAGACACACATTTTTAGAATAACCTGGTTCATGGCATGCTGTTATTTTTACTCCATCCAATTTTCCTATCTTATTAAATTTTTCTTTTTTAGTATGATTAAAATCAGATGTAATAATTTCAACATTGTTATTTTTTGACATTGCCAATAATTTTGCAATATAAACAAATCTACTATTATTACTTTCAAAGCATTCAATATCTCTTAAGTATTGTGAAACTATAACAATATCCATCTATTTTCACCTTTTTATAAATATTTCCCTTTATCAAAAATCTCTTCTGATTCTAATAATAGTGGTTCTACATCTACATCTCTTAAAAATACATATGGTTTCTCATAATGATAAAATTGATTTCTTACAACATTGTCACAATTTCCTTCCTCCATTATTTTTATTGTATCCTCGATTAAGTCAAAACCTGCTTCAGCCATTACGCCTGTATATGCCATATGCCTAATATTAACTTCTGTAACTTTCATTTTGCCATCTTTATCTTCTTTCAAATCAAAAGATAAAATTCCATGGGCTTTTACATTTAATTTTTTTTCTAAATATTTAATACAGCTATCGCAGAATTCATTTATTTTGTCTTCATTTAGAAATCTTCCAAAGTGTGTATTTCCAGTAACATGTGATGGTGCAGTACTAGCCATAACATATTCTACACATTCTAATGCAGCACCTTTTACATATTCTCCATTATAATATAACATTTGGTTTGCAAGATGTCTTCCTGTAAGATATTCACTTACTGTAAACTCTGGAATTGTCGAATTTATAAACAGCCAACTTTTATAACTTGATATATCATCTAACTTCAAAGATCCCAAGCCCCCAGTGCCCTCTGTTGCTCTTATCCAACATGGAAATCCTATCTCATTTTCTACGTCTTCATAACGTGGATTTTCCTGTGTAACCTTTATTGTTTTAGGAATAAATTCTGTGCCTTTAAGTAAATCAGCCATTATTGATTTATCCCTTAATGACATTGATAACAATTTACCGCCCATAAAAACTTTACATGGATATTTCCCATTTTTCTCATAGTAATCTCCCCATTCTACGATTTCACTTTCAGGCTGAACAAAAGCGTAATCTATTTCTTTTTCGTTAACTAATTTTTCAATCCAAGGAAAATATTCATTTGATGTACACTTTGGGCATACAAAATATTTATCAAGCAATCCCTTCATAAAAAATCCTATTGCCTTTTTATTTATATCACATCCGATTAATTTATAATCCGGATGATTTTTTCTTATAATCTTTGCAATTGATCTTGGTGTTAAACCACCTATTCCTGTTATTAATATTGTTTTCATAATTTTTCTCTTTTCTTTATATATTTTCTAATATTATTTTGACTTCTCTCTTCATATCTTTTTCGTCAAATCTTTGATCACAAATTAATGATAGTTCATTTGCATACGTCTTGTTTCTAAAATTATTAAAATTTGGCCAATGAATAGGGCAATATACATTATTATCAATTAATTTTTTCCTTATATAGTCTCTGTTTTTTAAAATTATTGGAACAAATAATGGGCAATCCCCATCTTTATAATTATATAACATTTTTACATTATCATTAAATACAAAATTTTTTTCAATTGTTTTTGAGTTGTCTATTCTTTTTCTTATTATATCTTCTAAATCAATTCTTTTTAATATCTCTAAAGATTCATCATCCATCTTCCTGTTTTTGTAATCAGTTATAAGTTTATTACTTTTATTAAATAAATCTAAAAACATATCTTTACAATCAATATTTTCATTATATATATACTCTCGTTTTAACTGCATTGCTAGTTTTTTACATTTTACCAATTCCTCGTTTATTGTATAATTATCAATATTTTTCTTAAAGTTACAGTTCTTATTAATTGCAATTGCTCCTGTATAAATAGGAAACCATTTTCTTAAACTAGCAATTAAATAATTAGAACTTTCACAATGGCTTTTTTTACAAAAAACTCTATGAGTTATATCTTCTATTACAGCAATATTTTTCATTTTAAATTTTTTTATATAATAATCCATATTTGAATTACTATACCCAAAATATGACATACCAAAAAATATTGAACAGTTAAATTGAATGTCTATATAAAACTTATTATTCATCAGGTCAACATTATAATATTTAATGTTGTATCCTTTATCTATAAATGGTTGTACCATAGAGTTACAGCAATAGTCCGGCATATATACTATTTTTTTATCGTCCTTGATATCTTCTAGCACATAATCTATTGCTGTTCTCCCAGACATCAAGTACTTTACATCAAGTCCTAGATTTTCAAAATATTTTAAATTATCTTTTTTAATCAAGTTTTCACTTTCTATCTTCCAAAACTCGCTACCTATTTCCTTCATTTTGGTACTCCTCTTTCAGCATCGAGTACATTATTAGGTTGTTATATTTTCCATTCTTATATATTGCTTTTCTTTGAATTCCTTCTCTTACAAAACCTATTTTTTCAAATAGTGACATTGAACATTCATTATATTCCAAAATATTAACAAAAATTCTATTCATATTTAATTCTTCAAAGATATATTTAGTTAATAATATTAATGTTTCGTAGCCATACCCTTTTCCTTGAAATTCTTCAAGCAGTTTGACATCAATGGAACTACTTCTATTTTTCCAATCAATTCTACTAATTATCGCTGTTCCGTATGAAATTTTTGGGTTTTCTTTACTTGATATCATATATCTAAAATTACTATCATTTTTTAAATTATTAAACCAAGTAAAATGCTCCATTGATGATATTGGTTTACTCCATCCAACAACATCCTTTGATACATTTTCGTCATTTATCAAAGTTTTTAGCACATTTATGTCTTCGTCTTCGATATTTCGTAGATAAATTTTATCTCCTACTAAATTCATTCTTTTCCCTCCTATAATCATCAAAGTCCTTTGTTTTTCCTGTTCCCCTTACAACTATATTCTCTTTTTTTAAAACTTTTTTTATTGTCATTAATATAATTTTAAAATCCTCTTTAAAAGAAACATTTTTTTTATATTGCAAATCAAAGCTAAATCTTTCTTCCCAACTTATTGCATTTCTCCCATTTACTTGTGCTAGCCCTGTTAGTCCTGGTCTTACATCATGCCTATGTTTTTCTTCTTCTGTATAGTATGGCAAATATTCTACTAATAATGGCCTTGGTCCTACTATTGCCATATCTCCTTTTATTATATTTATTAGTTCTGGTAGCTCGTCTAAGCTTGTGCTTCTTAAGAATTTTCCAAATTTTGTTAGTCTATACTCGTCCGGTAATAGGTTTCCATCTATATCTCTTTTATCTGTCATTGTTCTAAATTTGTACAGTGTAAATGTTTTTTCGTTTTTTCCTGGTCTTTTTTGTTTGAATATTATAGGACTTCCTAGGTTTATTCTTACTAATATTCCAATAATTATCATTAATGGCATTAATAGTATTAATGCCATTAGACTTAATATTAAGTCTAATATTCGTTTTATGTATTTTGCGTACATTATGTTCTCCCCTTTTGGTTTTAATGGCCCTATCTACTAACACTATTCAAAGCATTTTTTTATTATATCTATTACTCTTTCTTGCTCTTCTTCTGTCATCTTGGTATCTGATGGCAAACATACTCCTCTGTTAAATAAGTCCTCCGATACTGATGTTCCATCATTTTTTGCTGTTATAAAGTCATATTCTTTAAATACTGGCTGTAAATGCATTGGCTTCCATACTGGTCTTGAGTCAATATTTTCCTTTTCTAGTGTTTCCATTATATTTAGTGGCTTAACTTTTGAGTCTTTGTCAATTGTCATTACAGATAGCCAATGATTTGGCTTTGTATTTTTTGGTATTGGTTGCATTTTTATTTCTTTTACTTTTTCTAATTCATTTTTATATTTATTGTATATTTCAGTTTTCTTCTCTATTCTTTTATCTAAAACCTTTAGTTGACCTCTACCAATTCCTGCACAAATATTGCTCATTCTGTAGTTATAACCAATTTCTTTATGTTCATAGTGTCTCACTGGCTCTTTGCTTTGTGTTGCCCAAAATCTAACCTTTTTTATTCCATCTTCATTATTAGAAACTAGCATTCCGCCACCACTGGTTGTTATTATTTTATTTCCATTAAATGAAAATACCCCATATTCTCCAAAAGTTCCAGTTTGTTGACCATTATATATTGAGCCTAAACTTTCTGCTGCATCTTCAATTAAAGGCACATTATGTTTTTTACAAATTTTTATTATTTCATCCATTTTAGCTGGTGTGCCGTATAAATGTACTACAATTACAGCTTTTGGATTTGGATATTTTTCAAATGCTTTTTCCAAAGCCAATGGGTCCATATTCCATGTTTCATATTCGCTATCTATAAATACTGGTGTAGCATTTTGATATATTATTGGGTTACATGTTGCCGAAAATGTTAATGATGAGCAAAATACAATGTCTCCTTGCTTTACATTTAATGCTTTTAATCCTAAGTGTATTGCCGCAGATCCTGCTGATAGTGCTGCCCCAGTTTTTACTCCAACATAATTTGCAATTTCTTCTTCAAATTTGTTTACATTTTCCCCTAATGGTGCTATCCAATTTGTGTCAAATGCTTCTTTTATAAATTGCTGTTCATAACCTTCATCTGACATATGTGGTGAAGCTAATAATATTTTTTTACTCATATTGGTCATCGTCCCCTCTTTTGTAATTTATAATAACTATATACGTTATACAGCTACATTTATATTTTCTTTCATTTTTTTGTTAACTTCTTCTGGTTCTTTGTATGTTGGCACTACTTGTTTCATTGTGCTTTTTATTTTGCCTATACTTATACTTTCATCTTGTATTATTTCTTTCAATTTTTCTAATTTTATTAACAATTGTTTATAAGTTATGCTTGATGGTTGTCCAATAAATATTTTATCGTGTGATGTTTTTGTAAGTCCTTCCTCTGACATTAATAATTCTTCATATAATTTCTCTCCTGGCCTCAACCCTGTAATTTTTATTTCTATATCCACATTTGGCTCTAGTCCAGATAATTTTATTAAACTAACTGCCAAATCATAAATTTTTACTGGTTCTCCCATATCCAATACGAAAACTTCTCCGCCTTTTGCATAACTCATTGCCTGTAGCACTAGTCTTACAGCCTCTGGTATTGTCATAAAAAATCTTGTTATATCCCTGTGCGTTACTGTTACAGGGCCACCGTTCGCTATTTGTTTCTTAAATAACGGTAATACTGATCCATTACTTCCCAACACGTTTCCAAATCTAACTGCTGCAAATTCTGTTTTGCTTTTTTTATTAAATGCTTGTATAATCATTTCGCACATTCTTTTTGTAGCACCCATTATATTTGTTGGATTTACAGCTTTGTCTGTTGAAATTAATACAAATCTTTTTACATTGTATTTGTCTGCACAATTTGCCATATTATATGTACCAAAAACATTGTTTTTTATTGCCTCTAATGGACTTACTTCCATCAATGGAACATGCTTGTGTGCAGCCGCATGAAATACTAAATATGGATTATATTGTTTAAAAACTTGCTCAAGTTTTTGCTTATCCCTTACGCTTCCTACTATTGCATCAATTTCAAATTTCTCATCATAATGATTTTGCTTTAATTCCATTTCTATATTGTATAAATTATTTTCGTATATATCAAAAATTATTAATTTGCTTGGATTAAATTTGGCTATTTGCCTGCATAATTCTGAACCTATTGAGCCTCCACCACCTGTTACTAGTATAGTTTGTCCTTTTATCAATTCTTCTATATTGTCATTTGATAATGTTATGGGTTCTCTGCCTAATAGGTCTTCTATTTCTATATCTCTTAAATTCTGTAGTAAGTTTTTATTTTTTATTATATCAGACACACTTGGTAATACTCTAATTTTTACTCCTGTTTCTTGACATATATTTAATATTTCTTTTTTGTTTTTGCTATCAATATTGCTTATTGAAAAAAAGATTATATCTATATTATTTTGTCTGCATATATTTGCTATGTCATATCTATTTCCTAATATTTTTATTCCTGAAATTGCATAATTCATTTTGTTTGGATTATCATCTATTAGTCCTACTATATTATAGTGACATCTCATAGTGTTCTTTATAGTTTTTATCATTTCACTTGATGCTTCTCCTGCTCCTATAATAAGTATATTTTTTCTTTCTACTTGTTCATTTTTTACTGGATGTAATTCATTTAATGTAAATCTTATAATAACTCTATATGAAACTACCATTACAGCTGTTAATATTGTTGCAAGCACTATTTCTCTATAGCCTATTAATGGGGCTTTAAACAAAAATTTTACTAGCACTAATATTGCTCCAGAAAGTATAGACATACTAATATATTTTATATAATCAAATCCGTTTTCGAATCTAGTTATATTTCTGTATACATCTAGTAGATTAAAAGTAATTAGATACACAAATAAAGAAACTACTACTGTATTGTAAAACATATTTAAGTATTGCAAATTTGTCGTTGGGTTTCCTTTTATTAAGCAACTACTAATAATGTATGAAGAATTAATTATGATTATATCTATTATGTATAAAACCATTGCTCTATACTTTTTTAATAATTTCATTGTTTCCCCCCTATTTGTCTTGCTCTTTTTTACCTATACCCCGTTTTTTGTATTATCTTCTCGCTTATTTCTTTTAATTTATTTGTTACTTTATATTCTTTTTCTGAAAATAGTTCTTCATGTAATTTTACAACATTCTCTTCTAATGTTATTGGTGGTCCATACCATACTCCATTTAATGTTATTCCCTGTGTTTTATATGGCCAGCCTTTACTTTCTACTATTTTGTATGAAGCTACAGTTGGTATTAAAGAAAGTATTTCTTTTGTCTCTATATTTGTATATATAAGTGGTAATAATTTATCTGCTAATGTATTTAGTTCTAATATGCTCATTGTTTTTGCTTTTTCAAATGCTGCTGTAAGCACTTTTCTCATTCTTTCTGTTCTTGCATAATCATTGTCTATTTTTCTTATTCTTGCAAATGCCAGCGCTTGTGCTCCTGTTAGTTCATATGTTCCACCTTCTACTATTCCAGGAATTTGTGTTGCCTCTGCATCTGTTACTGTTAATTTTATACCACCAATTTCGTCTATTATTTCTTGCGTTGATGTAAAGTTTACGGTAGCAAACTCTGTTATATTCAAATCTAAATTTGTATTTAATGTACTCATTGACAAAGCTGGACCTCCGTAGGCATATGCATGGTTTACTTTGTCTAATCCATGGTTTGGTATGTCTAAATATGTATCTCTATATACAGATACTAGTTTTATTTCCTTATTTTTTTGATTTATACTTGCTATTATTATACAGTCTGATCTACTTCCTTCATATGTTCCTGCTGTATCTATTCCAAATAGTGCTATATTCCTATATTCTACTAAGTTTTCTTTTATTCCTTCTGTTACTTCTATTTCGTGTGGTTGTATTGGCACATAATTTAATTTTTTTATTTTGTTTACTATATATACTCCCGCTCCTACGGCTACTAGGGCTAATATTAATATTATAATAAGTAATACTTTTAATAATTTTTTCATGTTTCCTCTTCTTTCGATTGTTTTTTCTTCAATTATTACTATATTATATATCAAGGGTCGAATAAAGTCAATAATAATCGAGCAAAAAATTTTACCAATTGTTACTAGTTTAATCTCTTCTTCCGTAAGGCTAAGTAAAGCTTTCTTATATTTGCGTGCTTTCTATTGTTTTAAGTATTTTTTCTATTAGAATATATATAAACGTCATTATTTCAAAATATTTCTTTAAGACTTCACTTGGATTATCTTTTGTTGAAAAAACTTCAAACATGCTTTCCGTATCAAATAGCACATACATTTTGTTTTGTTTAATAATTATATGAAAATCAATTTTATATTTATTATAAATATCTAATAAACCTTCCTGTATATCAGATGTTAACAGTTGCATAGCAATTATGTTATTATCTGTATATACATTGAATATTTTTTCAAATCCATATGAATCCATTTCTAACTTTTGTGTTTTTTTAATTGATGATGAATAATCTCTAGTAATATTCAAATTAGAATTAATTGATTTTTCAAGTTCTATTTTTCCAAAAAGTCCTCCAAATATAGTCATAACTTTTTTCTCTTCATTTCCGTCTTTGTCCTTCTCCACTGTAATTCTTTGTACCAACAAGTCTGCCATTTTTATATTTTGATTATTTATTTTTCCCTCAAAATAATCATCTGATACATAACTATTATAGTAGCCTCCATAATTCGCCTCATCAAAAATATCACTTGGCATTTCTTTCAATGGAATATAATCTAATTCATCAATGAAATTTTGCAACATTTTTTCTATTATTTTTTCTTTATATTCTTGATTAGATTTTATAATCTCTTTTGAAATTTTTGACTCTGTATTTATTAATTTGGTTATTATTATTACAAATAAAATAAACATTGGTATTATTAAACGTATTAGTTTTGTATTATAACATATTAAATAAAATAAACTCAAAATAATTGTTATCATTACAATTGTTGTGATTATTGTTATTTTTTTCTTTCTCTTTTTCAAATTTTCCCAATTATCTATCATTTCATTTTTGTTTATATCTATGCTTGAAAAGAAATCATCAAAATTTTTATATTTCATTACATATTTTCTCCATCTATTTTAATATTTTCTTTTTTATATTCTTCTATCTGGAAAAATTCTTTTTCTTTAAATCCAAATATACCTGCAACTATATTGCTAGGAACAGTTTGAATTGCTGAGTTATATCTTTGTACATCTGTATTATATATTCTTCTAGCTGCTTGTAATTGACTTTCCATTTTTACCAGATTATTTTGTAAACTTATAAATTGTTCGCTTGCTTTTAATTCTGGATAATTTTCTGCTATTGCAATTACTTTATTTAAGCTCTTGTTTAATTCTCCTGCTTTTTTCAAATTTTGATTTTTTGCATATTCTGTTCTTTGTTTTGTAATATTTTCTAGAAGCTGTTTTTCGTGTTTTGCATATCCTTTTACACATTCTACTAAATTTGGTATTAAATCGAATCTTTGGTTTAAATAAATATCTATTCCAGATTCAGAACTTTTTACTTTGTTTTGTAATTTAATAATTTTATTATATTCTTTTATAATTAAAATAATTAAAATTGCAATTACAACAAGTGTCATCAATATTATTGTATCCATATTTATTCCCCCTTATTTTTCAATTATGGCCTTATTAATTAGTCCATTTTCATCATATTCATAAATAATTTCATAAGTTGTTCCTTTAGAAAACTTCTTTTTCATCTTTCTAAGTTCACTGGCATCATTTGTTTCTGTATCTGCAAAGTTTACCGTTATAATATGCTCAGGATTTTCTTCATTTGATTTAATAACTGTATCCAAAAAATTATTCATGAAAAATCCATCAGTACTACCATAATATAATGTTTTAAATTTACTGTTAAAAGAATCTACGTTATATTCTTTTTCTGTTTCTTGAAATTTTCCAAATATCATACCAAATATATCTGAAAAAGAATATTGTTCAAATAATTCTACTATAGAGTTTGGTACTATCTGATTGGATACTTTCTCAAATTTATTTAATACTTTGTTAATGGTTATTGCACCTATTCCAAGGATAACAAATATTAATATAATTACTATTATAATTATTTTCGTTGGTCTTCCATTATTATTAACTTTAGATTCTTTCTCAGCTGGCTCTGTATTTTCGTCTAGCAAGTCGTTAGCTGTTACATTAAATATTGTTGCCATTTTAGTTAATTTGTCTGCATCCGGAGTTGTTTGTCCTAATTCCCATTTTGAAACTGTTTGTCTTGTCACATCAAGTTTCTCTGCTAATTCCTCTTGTGACCATGCATTTCTCTTTCTTAATTTAATTATTTTTTCTTCAAGTTTCATTTCTATAAATCCCCCTATTTTTTATTTATATTGTGTTTATTCTCTTGTGACTAATTCAATTATACTATTTGTCAATTCTTATTTCAAGCAACTAATGTTGGAATTTTGTCACTTTTAGTTAACATTTGTCTATTCTATGCTTTTTTTGTCTCCCTTGTAAATTTCAAAAAAAATACACTTGCTATCAAGTGTATTGTGGTGCACCAGGAGGAATTCGAATCCCCGACCTCTCGGTTCGTAGCCGAGTGCTCTATCCAGCTAAGCTACTGGTGCATAAATTTTAACCTTAATTAGTATAGCATATATATCTTAAAAAAACAATACTGGTATTGATTATTATTTTAATTTGTGAAATAATATATTTTATTAAGGAGGGAACTTTATGCGAAAATTTTTTAAATGTTTTTTGCTTGGGCTCATTTTTCTTTTTACTATTAGTTTAAATAAATGTGTAAAAGCAAATTCTATCAATTCTATTTCTATGGACATTTACATAGATAAAAATGGTGATGCTAATATAACTGAGACTTGGAATTGTTATTCTGATAGTGGCACAGAGGTATATCATCCTTATTATAACTTAGGTAATTCACAAATTATAAACCTATCTGTAAAAGAAGGCTCAGACTATTACTCTACCATTTCTAATTGGGATACTAGTGCAGATTTTTCAGATAAAGCTTATAAATGTGGTATTAATTATATTGATAATGGAGTTGAATTATGTTGGGGAATTAGTGATTATGGTTCTCATACTTATACAGTCAATTATACTATTACAAATTTTGTCTCTACTTTGTCTGATGCTCAAATGGTTTATTGGACTTTAATTCCTCACGACTTTTCTAACAGGATTGATAAAACTTATATTAAAATTTATGCTGATTTTGATATTCCTGATACTGTTGATGTTTGGGGATATGGTAATTATGGTGGCACTGCTTATGTATATGATGGCTATATAGAAATGCAGTCAGATGGTCCATTAGAAAAATATGAGTATATGACAATATTAGTTAAATTTCCATTAGGATCTTTCGATTCTACCAATATTATAGATAATGATTTTGAATATTATTACGATATGTCAAAAGAAGGTAGTACTGCTTACGATAGCTCTTCTAACAATTACTCAACTAACTTTTTTAAAGATGTATTTTTACCAATATTCTTGATATGCTTTTTTGTTATTATTTTTATTATAATTGGACTTCTTATTTATGGTGAAACTACTAGATATAATTTTAAACTGTCTAAAGAAGAAAAAAAAGAGGCACCATATTATAGAGATATCCCATGTGACGAAGATATATTCAGAGCCTATTATGTCGCTAATAAATTTAAACTTTTTAGAAATCGAACCGATATATTAGGTGCGTTTATCTTAAGATGGATAAAAAGTGGTTTAGTTAAGGTGGAAAAGCGAATTGTTGGCACAATTATAAAAAAAGAGGATTCTGTTATAATTTTTAATACTTTAGGACACACTTTTTCTAATAAACACGAAAAAAAAATATTTAATATAATGTATAAAGCCAGCAAAGATGGTATTTTAGAAAGGAAGGAATTTAAAAATTGGTGTAGCAACAACTATTCAACAATTTTTAATGTTTTTGACGATATTACATCAGATGAAGAGAAGAGATGTATTAATGAAAGGCTTATATCTATAGATACTGTTAAATCATTTAATCTTCTTTCACGTAAAGAATATAATGCAAGTGATAAGTTAAAAGAACAAGCTATTCAACTTGCCGGCTTTAAAAGATATTTGAATGACTATACTCTTATATCTGACAGGGAAGCCATAGAAGTTCATTTATTTGAAGAATATCTAATATATGCACAAATGCTTGGTATTGCACAAAAAGTAGCTAAACAATTTAAGGATTTATATCCTGAAATTATAGAACAATCTAGTTTTAACTCTTACAATGACTTTTTGTTTATATATTCATATGTAAACTCTGGAATAACTGCTGCAAATACCGCAAGAATGAGAGCAGAAAGCTATTCTAGTGGCGGAGGAGGATTTTCTTCTGGCGGTGGAGGCGGCGGTTCCTTCGGTGGCGGAGGAGGCGGCGGTGGATTCCGTTAAACCTTATATTTTTTTAAAAGCATTTAAGCTGACAACTTAAATGCTTTTTTTATCGTATTTATTTAAGTAATATACCTAAAATATCTCTACATAAACTCTATATAATTCAAAATATTTTCTTAATAATAATATATTTCTATTAAAATTTATCTTTTTTTTTGCTAAAGTATTGCCAAAAGTGTTTTTCTGTGCTATATTATATTAGTAGTTTGAATTTCGAGGTGTAGCGCAGTTGGTAGCGCGCGTGGTTTGGGACCATGAGGTCGCAGGTTCGATCCCTGTCACCTCGACCATATTTAGAGCTGTTTTCAAGAAAATTCGAAAGAACTTGAAAGCAGTTTTTATTATATAAAAGTACTATTTTCTAAGGTTTTAGAGAATAGTATTTTTTTAGTTTAATTCTAAAAGGAAAATCCTGAAATGGTAGCTACAATTGATTCTATTAATGTAGAGTCTACTGTAGAAGTCATTGGCATCGCAAATCTGAACCCCTACGTGAAAAACGGCGGTATTGAATTCATTCCTGAATCCATTTCTGTCGTCAGTGTCGCTGCTGCTGGTCTTCCGATTGACAGCAATAGCTCTCCTGAGCTTCGTATGGATTGGCGGTATCTGGATCTTCGCAATCCTAAAAATCTTCTGATTTTTGAATTGCAGACAGTCATCGAACATGCAATGAGGGAGTATTGGATGAACAATGGTTTCATTGAAATTCATACTCCAAAACTGATGAGTACTTCAAGTGAATCTGGCAGTGAACTTTTTAAGCTTGACTATTTTGGAGGGAAGGCTTACTTGTCTCAATCTCCGCAGTTCTATAAGCAGATGGCTATGAATGCTGGTTTTGAAAAAATCTTTGAGATTGGTCCGGTCTTTCGTGCTAATCCCAGCTTCACTGCACGTCATGAAACAGAGTTCATTAGTGTAGATGCAGAGATTTCTTGGATTAACTCTCATGAAGATGTTATGAAACTGGAAGAAGAATGGATTGCCTATTTTATGGCAAAGGCACAAGAAAAACTTGGCGAAAAGGTTTCTGCTCTTTATGGCATCACAATCGAAGTACCCAAGCTTCCGTTTCCTCGAATTTCTCTTGCCAAAGCAAAAGAGATTATTCGTGAACGTGGATATGTGTCTCCCAAAGACGATGACCTTAATCCTGAGGATGAAAAAATTCTTTCCGAATATGTTAAGGAAAAATTTGGTCATGACTTTGTCTTTGTTACAGACTATCCTGTTTCTGCTCGTCCGTTCTACCACATGCGTCACGAAAACAATCCTACACTGACTAAGAGCTTCGACTTGCTTTATCGCGGTCTCGAAGTAACAACTGGTGCTCAAAGAGAGCATCGTTATGATGTCTTGAAGGCACAAATTCTCGAAAAGCAGGAAACTGAGAACGATGCAAAATTACTTGAATCTCTCAAATATTACCTGCAATTCTTCGAATACGGAACTGTCCCTCATGGTGGTTATGGTTTTGGTTTGTCCCGTCTGATTATGAAACTCCTTGAGCTTCCCAACATTAGAAGTGCGACATTCTTGTCTCGTAACCCTAAAAGACTTACACCTTAACCCTATCACGTTGTCATTTATGACAGCAAAAAAACAGAAGCAAGCAGTTATTTACTGCTTTCTTCTGCCATTTTATTCTTGTTCAGTTTTCTTATTCAATATTTTCATGCTATTTAATGATGTTTACTTCACTATTATTTATTATATATAAATCCCCTTTTATAATATCTATTTCTTTTTCATTACTAACTTTTAAAGCAGTATTATTTGTTATTCCATAAATTTTAAATTTATTTGATGCAGGAAAGAGTTCACTTTTTAATAATTCACCATTATTAATTTCAAAATGTGGCTCAAAAGTGTAATCTATTCTACCAATTCCATAATAAATCTTTGTATTTTCTACACCATCATCAATATCCTTTGAACATATTGATATCTTTCCTAAATTTATAGCACCTGCACTTACCCCTATAACTGCACCCTGAAATTCTTTTATTTTTTCAGATATATTCAATTTAGAAATAAATTCAAATTGTCTAATTGTATCTCCTCCCATTAAAAAGATTATATCTGCATTATTAATTTTTTCTTCAAGTGTCTCCTCATTCATATTTACATCAAAAATATCTACATTTTCTATATCAATTCCTATCTCTCTAAACCATTCAACATCCGTATTTACATATTTATCTGTTTTACTATTTTTTCCCATTCCTCCTGGAATAAAAATTATATTTTTACAATCCTTTAAATCCTTTTGAAATACTCTACTTACTTCTTTGCCAAAATGTTCTTCTACTGAAAAACCGCTAAAAATATATGTTATTTTTTTCATATTATCCCCCCATATTCTTCATATAATCAATACTAACCAATAACATTATAATACAAATCACGAAAAGAGTAAATACGATTATATTTATTATTTTCTCTATTATATACATTATCAAATATATAAATTTTTTTAATTCCAGCATCATATATCCTATTTAAATGTTTTAAGCTATCATCAACAAAAATATCAATATTATTTTCTAGACAAGCCTTCCCTTTATTTGCTTCTTCAATAATAAATTTATCAAACGGAATATTATTAATTTTTAGCCAATTCAGAGTTTCATTATATGTATCCCTCATCTCTGTTGACTTTCTTCCCGTAATTATATATATTTCATGACCAAGTTTTTTTATATTATTAAGATATTCTACAGCATCATCCCTTGGTTTAATAATATTTAGTACTTCCATTTGTATATATTTTTTGAATTTTACATAATCATCTTTTTCCCAATCGAAAATCTCAGAAATCCTATATGCATTTTCATTTTTTATTCCTTTTCCTAAAATATAATCATTATACTGTAATCCATATTTAATTATTTCATTATGCAAATTTGTAATTGTACCATCTATATCTACACCTATTTTCATATTAACTTCACCTATTTTTATTCATACTTTATAGATAATTGTTGAACCTTCATCTTCAAATTTAAAATCTAGAACCTTATAGTTTTGACTAAATTCTTCAAATTGTTTATGATTTTGTCTAGGAACATAAAATAGAAAAAAACCGCTTCCTCCTGCACCTAATAATTTCCCACCAGTAGCACCTTTTTCTAGAGCTTTTTTGTAAATATCATCTAATCTATCATTAGATATTCCTGAAGCCAAACTTTTTTTTAAGTTCCAATTCTGATTTAGTACTTCACCTAATACATCTATATTTCCATCATATAGTGCCTTTTTTAAGACTGGAACCAAGTCGCATATTTTTTGTTGATTCTCAACATTTGTACCTTTCTTTATTCTTTTTGCTTGTTCATCTAAAATTTCATATGATTTATGCTCTCCTCCAACGTAAATCATATATAAATTATTTTGCAATGCTTCTAATGTCTCTGGTTTTAATTCAATCTTTTCAACATAAACTGAACCATCTTTATTAAATTGATAATATTTCAATCCTCCAAAGGCAGCAGCCCATTGATCTTGTTTTCCGACTGATTTATTCCCTGTATTTTTTTCAATTTGCCAAGCATAGTTTGCTAATTGGGTACAAGTTAATTTTTTTTCATTTTTATATTCGTTTATTGCATTAAGTGTACCTATTGTAAATGTACTTGAAGAGCCTAATCCAGTTCCTTTTGGAACATCAGAAGTAGATATTATTTCTACTCCATGAATATTATATTTTTCTATAATTTTCTTTAATATATCATTGTTAATTTCTTTATACCTAGCAATGTTTTCTATATTATCTAAATATTTTAGCTTTATTTCATCTTCGTCAAAATTTTTTTTGCATATAACATAAATATATTTATTTATAGTTGTACTTATAACACATCCACCATTATTTTCATAATATGATTCTAAATCGCTACCTCCTCCGCAAAAACTAATTCTAAATGGTGTTCGTGTAATAACTATATTATTTGTAGTATTCAATAATCTACCCCCTCTTAAACTAATTCTTAACATTTTTTATATTTCTCGCGTGCACTTTCTAAAGAATCTATTCCTACATTATTTTTTATCGGTGCATATTCTTTGTATCTATCAACTCTATATATTATCATATCATTAAGTATATCGAAAAAGTCGAATATAAAACTTTCAAATTTGTATGCATTTAGTTTATTTGGTACTACTAATTCTCCATTTTTGTTCATATAATTACATTTTTTATATGCTAAATGATATTTAACCTTTTTCATTGATATTTTTTCTAAATCATCAACTCTATATATATTCCATAACAAATGTGCATCTGCATAAAGCAATTCGTTTCCTTTTTTCTTTTTTGCTAATTCTTTGCTTATTTCTGAATATTCTATAACTCCAACTTTTCCATTTTTCTTACAAAAGACGCCCATTTTCTCTTCTGGATCTTCTTTTTTTATTGATTTTCCTATACTTTTTACACCTTTATCTATCATAATACCAAGTGGCACTTCGTCAATTGGTTTCATTAAAATATTATCCAATCCTGTAATCAAAAGATATTTTATTTTTCTTTTTTTCAACTTTGAAATTACACCATTTTTCTTCATGCAATAAAAACATTTCCATGTCCATTTGAAGCAAATTTAATCTGCCTATTTTCATCAACAATTAAATTTTTATTTTCCAAAAACATTGGCAACTCGTCTTGAACAAAAAATCTAATATATTCTTTTCTGTTAAAATATTTGTTTTCTTCAAAATATTTTACTGTCTCATTATTATTCTTTTTTGAGGTCATAATGTACAAGGGGACTTTACAAGAATACTTTTCTTCAATTTTTTTTATTTTTTCTATATATAAAGAAAAAAATGTAATATTTTCATCAGGAAATATTTTATATATTCCTTTAGGTCCATTAAAGCCCAACCTTGTCCCTTGTCCTCCCGCTAAAATAACTATCGCATATTCATTTCTTTTCAAAGCTTCAGTTCCAATATTAAAGTATCTTTCCTTGTTTGCAATGTTGTTCTGATCTATATATGTTATTGGTCTTATATTATCAATTTTTTCTTCTCTATATCTTTTTCTTTTAAATAATTCATGCACTCATCAAAATTAATATTTTCTAATTCCAAAGCTATCTGTTCTTTATCTGATTCATTAAAATTTTCAATTACTTCACTAAAATAATTTTGCTTATTATTACATAATACCTCATTTATATCCATAATACCTTTTCACTTTCTCCTATATACTCTTTATCACTTACAGTTGCAATTAGTTGCGTGTTATTTTTATTAATTGTTTTATCTAATAATAACTCTTCTATGATATTAACTAATTTTTTAGAAAACTTTTTATCAATATCATCAATAATTATTATACTTCCATTTTTTATAGCATCAATTATTCTAGGAACATAAAGCAATATATTTTGAATAGATGAAGATTCATTCATAAAATTCACTTCATTTCCATCTTTATATATGCTTATGATATTTTTTTCTTTTGCAATAAAATCTTGATAATTTTTATTAATTTTATTTAAAACCTTTAAAACTAATTTCTTTTCTTTATTTAATTTCTCAATAACATTATCATTAATTATTAAACTATTTAATGAACTATCAATTACTACTATATTACTTAAATATTCATATAACTTATTTACTTTTTCATTTTTCTTTGAAATTATTAAAGTAGATATTAACGGAACACTATCATCTATATACTTTTCAATTTCACATTCTTTAAGCATATTACTTTCTTGAATTTCTTTACCATTTCTTTTAAATACAATTTTCCCATCTACTTCTAGCCACTCCTTGTCAACATTAATGTTATTTAATTCGTCTTTGTTTAATTCTAAACTATATTTATATACTATATTGTTCATTTCTACAGTTATTTCAAATAAACACCTCTTATCATCTTTTTCAAAATTTGAAATAAAGTTTTTGTAAAATGATATTTGCTCTTTTAATATATATTGTGCTGGCGAAATTATATGAGAAATAGCAAAAATTATCGAATCTAAAATACTTGTTTTTCCACAATTTTCTTTTCCACATATAAAAAATATATTAGTTTTCAAATTTAACTCTATTTCTTTATTTATATATTTATAATTATTTATTTTATAATTTAACAACATCTATCAAATTCTCCTACTTCTTTTACATTTTTATGTTCAATAATATACATATGTCCTTCAATTACTTCATATTTATTATCTGAAATTTTTATTCCAATATCATTTGAAATTCCATACAATTTTATTCTACTAGAAATATATTTTAATTCAGGATTTAATTCAAAATCTCTTTCCATATTAAAATGAGGTTCAAAAGTATAATCAATTCTTCCTATTCCTTTATAAATACTAGTTTTTTCAATTCCCTTTAAGGTATCCTTTGAACAAACGGATATTTTCCCTAAGTTAATTGCACCTGCACTAATCCCTATAACAATACCATTTGCATCTCTAATAATTTCTTTCAATCCATTTTCTTCTAAAAATTGATTTTGTTGAACTGCAAATCCACTCATCAAAAATATAACATTTGCATTTATTAGAATATTTTTCATTTCTTCTTGAGAATAAATATCTTTACCTAAAACATAAACTTTCTGAAATTCTATTCCTATTTCTTTGAACCATTCAAGATCTCTTGCTATAAAACGTTCTGTTTTGGAAGAAATCCTATATTCTCCAGGGACAAAAACTATACTATTAGTTTCTTTCATGTCATGTTTAAAATATGCACTAATTTTGTTTCCAAACTTTTTTTCTTTAGTAAAACCACAAAAAATATATGTTTTCTTCATATACGAAATCCTCTATCTTCACATTATCGTTCTTCACTCATATCTTCTAAGCTAATGGCATGTACTAGCTCTCCATTAGGTAGATTAGTAGGAAATAATTGAACAAATTTCATATTATTAGTACCAGATAAAAACTGTGCAAATCTATCCACTCCGATTGCAAATCCTCCTAATTTAGTTTTAGAATGTTCATCATTAAATTTTAGAGTTTCTAATAAAAATGCATACTGTTCTGGATCATATCCCATTCTTCTTATTGCTTCATATTGTGTTTTGAAATCACTAATTCTTTCATCTCCACCTAAAACTTCAACAACTCTATCAGGTGTGCATACTAACAAATCAAAACTGTTACATTTTAGTCTACACAATTCTTCATCAGTCAAATTCAAAAAACTAAAATTTTCTTCTAAACTACTTTTAGGTTTACTCATAATATGATGTGTTGGTTTTATTATTCCATTTTTGCATTCCGCATAAGGCATATCACTAACCCAATATCCTAATAGTTCTGTCGCATTTGTTTCTTCTCTTTTTCCAGTTAAACTAATTAATTCATCTCTTATCTCTCGTACTCTTTCAATTGGATACTTATCAACAAAAACTATCTGTTCCCCTAGAATCTCACACACTTGTATTTTTGAAATAAATGGTAAAATTTGTTTCATTTCTTCTGGACTAGCAATTCCAATACTATAACGACCATCTTTTTCTTCTATTAAAAATCCATTTTTTAAATTTGGACAATCAGTGCCATACAATTTAACTAAATTTTCATAGGAATATATTTCATCTACAGTTAATGCAATTCCAACAATCTCTCTAAAACATGTCTCAACAATCCTTCTAGCAACACTTCTTATTTCTTCTTCACGTTTATTAGCAAATTCAATATCAATTTGTTGAAAAATATTACTATGTGTTGCATCCGTTTTCTCTCCTCTATAGCAATCTACAATCCTAAAATTAGTACCAATCGTTGTAGCTGCCGCTTCTTTTTGAATTTGAGGGGATTGAACTAGTGAATAGCTTTTATTCGTATATGGATTTCTAGCAACAAAATTTTCTGAACTATATTCATCAATACTTGTTTCTAATGGTGGTAACCAAATATATGTAGCATCTGATTCAAACAATATTCTTTGAGTTATCTCTCTTATCTTGCTTCCCATTAATAATCCTCTACGAATATCCTCATTTGTGTAAACCTCTTGTAGTCTTTCTGAATATGTATCCAATTTTACTTTTAATTTTTTATTTGTTATACTTTTTTTAAATTCTTCATAAAGAACTTCATTTCCCATAGTTTTATCTCCTATTATTTAATATTATTTTCACTTTTCTGATAAATTTCTTTTTATCTAATAACAATTCTTTTATTGGTTTTAATTTTTTTTCAAATTCTTCTTCATTGGCATATACTTTTACATATCCTTCTTTCCCATATCTATTATTGAAATCTTTATAAATTAATTCATAAATTTCATCAATGTTTTTTTCTTGATTTTTACTAATCAAATATGTATATGTACGCTTAACAGCATCTTCAAAGCAATCAAATTGCCTATCTGCAGTGGCTACAATTTTTCCATATATACTTCTAGGATTTCTTTTACTGGAAGCTCTATGGTCAAGTATTGCTTCATATATTATTTTGCGTTCCTCTTCTGAAAAGTTATTTTCCCAAAATTTATCTTTATAGAAATATTCCGCTGAAATTTTTTCATGTATATCTCTATCCTTAAATACTCCAACATCATGATATGCTGAAATTGTGTACAAAATATCTTCATTTAAGTTATATTTTTTTCCTAATTGCAAACTATAATTTATAACATTATTAATATGTGATAATGAATGACTCTCATCATTATTTTCATATAATGGTAATACTTTACTATTTATATAATTTTCTATTTCTTTGTTCATTTAAATTTCCTTTATATAATTTTGCATTTATTCGCTAAAGTAGCATAAACATGCCATGTTTTACATCCACCAAAGCATTCTTTTTTTTCTCTTGTTTTACAATTTTGACAATTATCAAATGGATATAATGAATATTTTTCTCTAACCTCAGCAGGATATCCATTTAACCAAATATTCCAAAATTCTTCTTCTGTATATGTTTCTAATTTACTATAATCCTTATAAATGTTCATCAATACATTTTTTACCCAATGTGAACATCCTAAAACATCTCCCCCAGGTTCAATAACAACTGTATTTCCTTGAACAAGTTCACATCCTGTTCCTATTTGATGTTTTTCACGCATTTCCTTGAATTTTTCTTCATTAAAAAAACAAATCGGTATTTTATTTTTTTCGCAATTAAATATAAATGTTACACCCAAATCATCTTGCATATCATATAATTGCTCGGTAATCTTAGCTAAAGCTTTAGGACTTGCATCAAATCCTGTATTAAATTCTTCCACAACATTTGGAATTCCATAATTTATATAAATTCTACGATATCCCATTTTAGCAATTGTTTTTACATCCTCAATAATAGTATTTATATTTTCTTCTCCAACTGTGAACATCGGATAAAATTTCCAATCATATCTTTTTATATTTTCTAAAGCTTTGATTAATTTATCATAACTTCCTTTTACATTAGTTATTGATTCATGTATTTCTTTATTTAAAGAAAACATACTCAAACATCCACCTATTAAACCATCCTCAAATAATTTGTTTCCAAGCTCACTATCAGATAACATTAATCCATTAGTTACAATCCAAGAAGTTATATTCTTCGAGATTGCATATTTAATTATTTCATTTATGTATGGATATATTAAAGGTTCTCCTCCAAGAATCGTATATGTTTTTATTCCAATCATTTCAAAAAAATCTATAGATTTTTTTGCTTCTTCTAAACTCATTGTTTGTTTAGCTTGCATAATATCAGCCATTGCATAACAGCAACTACATCTTTGATTGCATTTATAAGAAGGTACTAACACACCTTTTCCCATTTCGATTTTTTCCATTATTTCTCCTCACTATCCAATTATATTTCTATCCATTTATTTGATTTAGTAGCCTCTGAAACTTTAAATGTTAATTTTGTTAATTCTATTGCATATTCTTTGTCTTCTAATTCTTTCTCATTTTTATTAAAATAATCTAAATAATCCGCCATTGCACAACCGAAAGAATCTATAAACCAATTGTTTTCCAGACTTTCGACTGGAAGCTTTTGTCCTGGTCTTGGTAATTTCCAAGTCCTAATGTCATTGTCTCCTATTTTAGACAATTTTACTATTTCGCTATTTGCTTTTATTGCTCCTTCTTCACCAGTTATTAAAACGTCTTCAAAAGGATGTCCAGTAGCAAAATCAAATTCAGGCATCAACCAATTCTCAATAATTTGAACTATAAATCCATCTTCATATTCTAGCGTTACATTGACAAAATTCATATTTTTCATTAATTGTTTCTCACTATGTCCACCTCTAGCAGTAATTCTTTTTGGATACCCAAACCAAAAATTGCACAAATCTAAATGATGTATTAACATTTCAAAAATAATATAATCTTTAGTTTTTAAATCCCATCTACCTGGTTCTCTATCCCACCAATCGTTATTTGTAATGGTACATATTAATGGTTTTCCTATTTCTTTATTATTAAGAATTTTTTTTATTTTTTGCCATGCAGATACATATCTTCCAGTCAAGTTTAACTTTAGATGCTTATTAGCATTTATTAATTCTTTTAATTGTTCAAATTCTTTTATATCAACAATTAATGGTTTTTGCATTATTACCTCTACATTATATTTATTAGCAATTCTTATTATATCCAAGTGCGTTTGAGGTGGTGTTGCGACATCTATAATATCAACTTTTTCTTTTACAATCATTTCTTCTATATCTGTATATCTATTACTAATATTATATTTATCTCCTATTTTATTTAAAATTTCCTCATTAATATCGCAAATTGCCTGAATTCGAATTCCTTTCTCAATATATGCTGGAATTTGTGCATAACTTGCGACTCCTCCTATTCCTACTATACCAACTTTCTTCATATATACTTTCCCTTTCTAAATAAATTCTTTATTAGCATCAAATTTTTTTATAAAATCAACCAATCTGTTTATCTCATCTGCTTTACACATCGGTGGACATTTTTTTATCTCTATATCTCTTTTTACATCTTGTCTTTTCTTTCCATTCCAAATATCTATAAATTTCTCTTCTTTTATATTTCCTAAAGACCATTGCTTTAACCCTTTATAAGCACAACATAAATCAACTGAACCGTTTGCACCTATTGATGCTAATAAATCACATCCATAGCACTTATCATATTTTCTGCCAAAATTTTCATTCTGAAGTTTAATATTAGAAAACTTGTGCTCAAGAATTCTTATTTTAAACTTATCATCTTCCATTAAACGTATCTTTGAAAAATTTTCTTTTATTTTTTCCCAAATAGCTGATTCACTAGAAAATTGACTATTACTTTTATAATAGTTTACTATTGGTTTAAATTGAATGTAATCTACATTAGCATCTTTTGCTATTTGTGTTGCAGTAATCATATCATTTACATTAGATTGATCTATCAAAAATGAATATCCAATCACTATATTAGTTTCATATTGTTTTTTTGCATTACAAAGTTTCTTTATATTATTAATAATTTTATCAAAATCATTTTCACTTGTTTGGTGACATCTTTTAGTACACTCGCTAGAACCACTATCTACACTAAATCTTACATATGAAAAGTTTTTAGCCAAACATTCAATTATTTTATCATTCAGTAAAACTCCATTCGTATTCAATCCCTGTTTAAATTTATACTTAGCAGCATATTCAATAATTTCATAAAAATCTTTATGAACTAAAGGTTCTCCTCCTCCAGTCCATGTTATAGACTTTACTCCCATTTTATAAGCATCATCTAGTACATTTTTTACATCAACTTTATCTAATGTATCTGTACTAGAATGTAAATATCCATACGTACACCAAATACATTTGTGATTACATATATTAGTAAGATTAATCTCTAAATTAATTGGATTTACACTTTCATCTTTAACCATTTTGTCTAAGACATCAGGATATGTTAATATTTTATATTTAAAGAAATTATTATCCAACTCATTTTCTATATTATCCATAAAAATTTTCATTCCTTTCTTGTTTCACTCAAAGGCATACATGTTATAAAAAATTTTTCATTTCTTGCAATCTAATTACCTTTCTGTTTTATATTCAATGTTTTTCTTGCTTTTTGAATTAGTTATCATTGCCATACATGGTCCAATCCCTCTTATTATAAAATTTAAAATAGATATGATTGGTGCCAATACAAGAGTTCTAATTTTCAAATTCATTTTGTTTAGACTTTTAAGTTCAAAATATGTTATATAATATGGTACTATAACATATGATAATATGCTTAACAAACTTAATGTTATATGTATAGTTGAACCTAATAAAATACTTAACAACAAGTTAAAAATGATTAAATTACTACGCCATGCCCATAAAAAATTTCTAATTCCCCCTTGTATTTTAAATAAGTATTTTTGTTTTTTTGATAATTCAATATTGTATTTCGACATATAGTATTTAACATCTGAATAATACTTACTTGAACCAGTAAACCAAAATTTATATTGCTTGATAGAATTTAATGCAGTTCTTGAAATTTGGCAAAAATCC
This sequence comes from Clostridiales bacterium, assembly GCA_003534295.1. GTDB lineage: Bacteria > Bacillota > Clostridia > TANB77 > CAG-508 > DNVW01. The sequence goes on along the minus strand of DPDV01000018.1, from coordinate 30,329 downwards.
AATAATGGAATAGGATATATTCTTCCACTTATTGTTGAAGTTAAATAGCCTAAAGACAAATCATCATTTTTATTGAATGTTGGAAATCCATCTATTTTTTTTAAATATTCTGTATTAACAAAACATCCATGTCCAATGCAATATACTAGTGGTCTTAATTTTTTCTTTGAAACAGAATTATAATAAGCTTTGTATATTGGGTATTCAAATCCAATAGCCCATCTTGTTTGAGAAAAAGCATCCGCAATAGCAAAATCTCCTCCAATTCCTTCTAATTGTTCTATTCCATTACAATAGCTTGAAGCTTGTTGAAAAATATCAGTTTTAATATTCTTATTTTCTAATAAATGTTCTATATTATAAAATATTTCTTTTGGAGGTCTAGAATCTATATCATATACTCCGATATAACCATTTTTATTATTTTCAATAATGTATTGATATGCAAAATTCATTTGCCCAACTTTTCCTATAAACTCTCTTGGGGCTTTGAGCAATATTATTTTATCTTGTATTCCTAATTTATTAATTTTATTTTTGGCAATGTCATAAGTTGTATATTTAGGATTCTTTATATACTCATCATCTTCACGTTCAGTTGTAATAACAAAAACTTTTACTTTTTCTTCATATTTAGTTAAATCATAAAAATAGTCAATTGATTCGACTATAATATTTTGCTCTTTTAATACAGGTAAAATAATATAATAATTATTCTTTAATTTTATCTTTGAATTTTTAGCATTCTTTATATCTTTTATTGTTTTTAAACTCATAATTATCATTGTTAATCCACTAACAATATAATATGTACTTAACAAACCTAAAATAATATTACCTATTATTTCCACAATTTATCTCTCCTCTCTACAATAATCCAATTCACTTAATATCTTTTTAGTTATTTTTTCAATTGGCATTGCACCATTAACTCTAATTAATCTTGTATTACTTCTGCTTAACCATTGTTCCGTTTTTTCTTGGCCTATGTCTTCATTAGTATTTTCTTCATAATTCATTGCCCACTTTAAAAATCTTTTGAATTGAACATGCATATCTCCACCTTCAAGCATGCGTTCACCAAACATATTATATTCACGTGTTATTAATCTTTTTTTTCTTATATTTCTATCTGTTTCAACATAAACAAAACAATCAAAATATTTAGTAAGTTCATCACCCCATGGATAAAATATTCCACTTAAAACGATATTTTCATTTCCTAGTAAATCTTGTCGTAATAATTCAATTTTATCTTTTATATCTCTCTTTTTGGTAAAAGGTATATCAGACGGTTTCCAAAAATAATTGTCTGTATCTAAATGAACATATCCTAAAATTTTAGCTAAAGCTTTAGCTGTCGTTGTAGTTCCAGAGCCTGAAGCTCCTAAAACATGTATCTTAGCCATGATTATATACCTCCTTTATGTTACTTGATATAACATGATTTAAACTTAAATGAATATCTTCAATTATTCCATAATCTTTTGAATCTATAATCAGTTTATAATCTGAAAATTTCAATACTTCTCCTTCAAAATTTCCAACAATTGAAACAACTGATGCTTTCCTCTCTTTTGCATATTTCGCTGCTTTAAGTAAATTCTTTGATTTTCCAGATGCACTTAATACAATCAACATATCAGAATTTACGATTTTATTCTTTAATTGTTCAAAATATATATCTTCATATGAAATATCATTTGCATATGCCGTAACAGTTGAGATATTATCACTCAAATTATATATATTCACTCTAGGTAATTCATTAAAATCTAATTTTTTAGTAAAATCAACAACATAATGCGATGCTGTTGATGAACTACCTCCATTACCAATAATGTAAATATTCCCCCTATTTTTTATAGTATTTACAATTAGCTTTTCAATTCGCTCTATTTCATTGACATCCAATAAATCAATACATCTTTTCAGTTCATTAAAATATTCTTTATACATTGCTCCTCCTAAATACTCCATTTTTTATATCAAAATATATTTTTCTCTACAACTAAAAATATAGTATTAGAACATATTAGCTAATACTATATTTCTTATCATTTTTAATTTATATCAATCATAAAAATATATACTTCATATTAGTTAATTAGTTCAAAGAAGCTATCATCTTTTATATAACTTTACACAATAATATCTTTAGTTTCCTATTTTTTTAGTTACTTATATATAACCTATTTTTATCATATACATTTTTATCTCTTTTATATTTGACCATATTATAACACCTTTTTCCCTAATTTTCAAGACTTTAAGAAAGATATTGACTTGGAAAGTAGGACAATTACAATTTCTAAAACTATTACTAAAGACGAAAATGGAAAAGATTGTATTGGGTTAGACACAAAAACACCAACAGGAAGAAGAACTATACATTTAAGTAATATTGCTTTAAAATATCTTAATGAATGTCTAGTTCATGTTAAAAAGAATAAGTTTAATTTACTATTCTATAACCCCAAAAATACTACTGGAGGATTTTATGCAGAAGGCACAATAAATTCTGCTATAAAGCGAATTGCAATTAAATTAGGAATTTATTTATATGTTGATACAGATGGAAAAACAAAAACCCAAGTTCATACACATATGTTAAGAGGAACTTTTGCAACAAGATGTGCTGAAGCAAAAATGCCACCAATTGTTTTACAAAAAATATTAGGTCATGCAGACATACAGATAACTAATAAGTATTATATTGATGTTGACCGCCATTTCATTGATTCAGAGAATGAAAACTTTGTTAATTATATGAAAAAACACAATTTGTTTAACGAATATTATTTAACAACTTAAAACAAATGATAAAATTGTGGAGAATTTGTTAGAATTTCAAGGTTTAAAAAGTACTTGTTAATCCGCAAATTCGCTCCGCAATTGAAATTTGAATAGGTAAAATGTTGATATATAGAGTAATGTAGCATTTTTAGTAATGTTTTCACCTCGACCATATTTAGAAGAATTCTTAGGAGTTCTTCTTCTTTTGCATTTATGAGCAAATACTGACTATTACTGCATTACACACAATTTATTTAAACTTTTTCAGCCTTTCTAAAACTTCCATAAAATCTATAAATCTTTAAGTAAATGCAGTCAATTTTATAATTAATTGATTTTCTTCAATTTTGACTGCATATAAATTTATTTCAGATAATAAAAATGAGGCACTATTTGTCTCATTAATAAAACCATATAACAGACTAGGAATATCTGGTGTAGAAATATTAATTAGAAATCTTGGAAAAGAAGCTAATATAAAGTGCATCCTCATAAATTTAGAAGAACAATGGCAACTATGGCAATAGATAAAGGTATGCCCATAGAGCAAGTACAAAAATTATTAGGTCATATCAAAATCGATACTACAATGGAATATGCGATGGTAAACCAAAATAATGTAAAAAATTCACATAGAAAATATATTAATTAAAATAAGCATTGGTTAAAATGATAAATTGCGAATTTTAAAAAGATTGACATAAAATGAAATTTGATATATAGTAATGTCAAAAATAATATGATTATAATACATCAAGATTTTATACTAAATATACTGTATTAATTTTAATAAAATAAAGGAGGTATATTTCATGAGTTTAACGGTAGGTAAAATGCAAAAGTACTTAGAAGAAAAGTACAAGAGAACTAAACCAGAAGAATTGAAAAATACACAAAGGTATTTCTTAAAATTAATAGAGGAGGTAGGAGAGTTAGCAGAAGTAATAAGAAAAAATCAGAGAATGGAAGATAGCAATATTAAAGGTACAATAGAAGAAGAATTATCAGATGTTTTATATTATGTTTTGATGATTGCAAATACATATGACATAAATCTAGAAAAATGTTTTAGAATAAAAGAAGAGTTAAATAGTATAAGATACGGACATAAACTGAAAATAGATGATATACAAGAAGACGATAGTGAATGAAAGATTTATTAATAAATATAAATGATAATTATAATATGAATATTAAAAATATTCGTAAATTAGGAATTACTACAATAAATGATATATTTGTTATTAATAGTAGTAGCAAAAAATACATAGTAAAAATATACAATGTTGATGAAGAAAAACAAATTTATACTACCATTTTTTGTATTTCAAGGTAGTCTTTTTTGTGTATACTTTTTGGGCTACCATTTTTGTTAAACTTTTATAGTACTAATATTAGATAATAGTATTTTTTTGTATAAAATTTCTAAAAATGTGAAACAATATTTATAAATATTTCAAAAAATGTTTCACATTTCTTGAGTTTTATGTTATAATATAAATGTGAAACAAAAAACATGATTATATATCAAAAAGTTTCACATTTATAAAGGAGTGATCTTATGGAAGAAAAGTATGAAATTATGAATCTTCTTCAAAGCAAACAAACATTAACTAAAGAATTGAATGATTTGATATATGGCTCTGTTGAGATTAGAGAAAAAAATTCTAATAAATATATATATGTACATTACAGAGAAGATGGAATATTACTTACAAAATATGTTGGAGAATATTCTGATAATTTATATAATTTAATATTGAATAATAGTATTAAAGCAAAAGAATTAAAAAAAGAAATTAAGAAAATTGAAAAACAATTAAAACAATTTAATTATATTGATGAGGAACTTAGTCCACAAGTAGAAATAAATATAGATTTTGCTAAAAGACATTTAGTAGATACTATTTATAAACAAGCGATTTTAGAAGGTATTGCAACAACTTTTGCAGATACAGAAAGTATTATAGAAGGTGGAAAAATTAATAATATGTCTTCAGAAGATGTTTTGAAAATTATTAATTTGAAACATGCTTGGGAATTTATATTAAATAAAAATGTAATATTGTTAGACACAAATTTTCCATTATTATGCGAAATAAATAAATTTGTTCAAGAAGGATTTTACTATAGTGCAGGAAAAATTAGAACTGTTCGAGTAAGTATTGGTGGAACAAAATGGACTCCTGAATTGCCAATAGAAAGCATAATGAAAGAAGAATTAGATGATATATTTAATAAAAAAATAAGTGATATAGATAAAGCTATTGAAGTTCTATTATATATTATGAAAAAACAAATATTTATAGATGGAAATAAAAGAACATCTATAATATTTGCAAATCATTATTTAATATCAAAGGGAAAAGGAATTATTGTAATTCCAGCAGAATTAGCAGATGAATATAAAGATTTATTAATTAATTATTATGAGGGAAAAGATAAAACAAAAATTAAAAAGTTTTTAAAAGAAAAATGTTTTATGAAAATATAGGAATTTATATATGCAGTCAAAGTGCAGTCACAAAGTTTCAATATATTGATATTACTGCACTTTGAAAAGATATAAGGGTAGTCACCTCGACCATGCGATAGCAATTTTGAGGAAACTCAATAAAATTGCAAAAGTCTGAAAGAGTATTAATCAAAGGAATTTGGTTAATACTCTTTTTCTATGCAGTTCTCAAAAAAAAAATTTAATAAAATAAAATATGATTTAAAAGGTCAAATTAGAAGTAATAGCAATATATAGATAAATTTGAAATAATACAAAAATATGAGCAAGAGAAATATATTAATATAATAATAAAATGCACGTAAATCACGTGCATTTTAAAGTTTATTCATCTGATCCTAAAGTAGTGTCATTATGAGTAACTACTTGTGTTACAGCAGCTGGGGTGTTTTCAGAATTTTCAACAGGAGAAACATCAACTTTTAATGTGTCAGCAAATTGTCTATTTGTTGTTAAATTTGTATCTAATTTTTGTCCTGGAACAATAACTGTAGCGGCTATTTTTCTAGATTTATTAATTGAAGTCATAAATTGTTGTCGTCTTTCATCAGAAAATGCCCACAAATATTGATTCTCATCTTTTTTATTTTTTGCAAAGTGCAATTTTCTTGAAAGTGGATTATTGTTCCTATCACTGAAAAATGCTACTTTAGGATATATAGTAGATTCCATTCCATCAATAGTAGTAATATATGCAGAATTATACTTATCCCCTGAACATTTTAAAATATACGGAATATTATTAGCTTTATAAAATAGTTCTAATAGTTTACCACACTCTATTTCTCTATCTCCTAAAACTACACTTCTACAATTCAATGATCCGCTAGCTGGAGATAAATGTTTTTCCATAAAAGTTAACATTCGAATTTGTTTATCTAAATCACTTGCTTTATCAATACCTAATTGAGTAGAAATATCTTTTATTTGAAACCTCTCAATTAAATATTCTTGAACTTTATTTCTAGCTGATTCTATTTCTTCTTGTGTTACATCTAGTATAGATAATAAAGACCTATGTTGTTCTGAAATATCAGCAGAATTAAAAGAACCTTCTAGGCTATTTATAGTCCCATTATACCATGTAGGATCTAGAAAAAAATTAGTACCATTATTAGATGAACATGCATATGTAACTAGATGTTGGTCTTCAATTATTCCATCTTCATCAATAAAATAGACTTTTTTAGTAATAGCTTCTTCACCAGAAGTAAGTAGTAAATCTCTTAAAAACCTAGCCTGAGATGCACAAACACCTTTACCTAATAATGCTATATTAATTCCCGATTGACTTATAGCAGCTACAGTTTGTGACATAAAAAAATTACGCATATCTATGTTCTCGTACATTCCGTTAATTCTAATATATTCTAAGAAATTTAACATCTTTTGTTTGCTAGGAAATGTTGAATTTCCCAGTGCTTTGGACACTCTAATCAGTTCTTCTTCATATTTAGCCATTAAATCATCTACATCAACATTATCAAAAAAATTTTTACTAGCAGTGGAAGATTCCATATATTGTAGTAATCTTTTTATTCCAGACATATCAGAAGCTCTTTTTGCTGTTTCTTTATATGAAGAAATTTGGGCAACATGTTCTTCTATTTCTTTCCTTATTACTTGCTTTTGTTCATTATTCATATTAATTTACTCCCTCATATAGATTATAATATAAAATAAAAATTTCTTCAATTAATTATTGTTAAAAACCTTGAGAATTGATATAATTAATTATATTCTAAAGATTGAGGAGTTAAATATGTTGGATTACAATGAAATTTATATAATTTTAAATTCATACTCATATAACGAAAGAAGTTTGAATGTTTATGATAACAAGACTAATATGCAAATAACAAATATAAATGATATCTTAAAAATTAAATCAGCATTTTTTATAAATGAATACTACAAAAATGAGTGTTCAAAAATTGTTCAAAAAAGACCCGGTTCAAAAATAAAATTTAAAGAAGAATTTTATAAAGAATGTGTTGATAAACTATATTCTAGATTATTTATAGAGAAATTCGAATCAAATGAAAGCAGTTTTACAGATTCAGCTGATGAAGATTGGATTGAATTTTTATACAAACATAAAGATATTGGTACTGCATATATAAGATTCTTGTTAAGAAACAGTGGAAAAGATTTAGAGAATATCCAATTTAAAAATGTCTATAATGAATCAGAGTTAAAAGTTCCAACTGTTATATATAAAAAAGTAAATTTTATAATTAATGAACCAATAAATAAGCAAAGTGGTTTTAAAGTTTTTTTAAGTAAGTTAAAAGCTTTCTTTTCGAATAGAAATAAAGAAAACTCAAAATTAAATTAAAAAATAATTTATATTAAACTTTTTTGAGGGATGTTGTTGTGTCACATCATTGACACAACAACAATATATCAATAACCTGTTTTTAAATTATTATTCTTCATTAAAACTTACTCCTTCCATTTTTTTATTACCTCTCGCATTAATAATATTTTTATATTTTGTAATGTTTTGAGACAGTTTCTCAATTACTGATTGTTCATAATTAGTAACATTATTAATATCTAATATATCTTTTCTCTCATCTCCTGAAAGATAGTACCATTTTTTAGCTATATCTGATATTTCCTCCTTTCTTCTTTGTTCTTTTTCAGTAAGTTTTATTTTATTTTCAAAGTAATTATAAAAATCTAAAAATATTGTTTCCACTTCATCTTCTGTAACTTCATATATTTTTAATAGTTCTTCCTTTTCTGTTTCTTCAAAAACATTTGCTTTAAATGCTTCTGCTATTTCATAAAGCAATAATTTTCTTTGTAAATTTTCAATTTCATCATAGCTCTTTATTATACACTCTTCTTCCTGATCAGTCACATAAAATGTATTCTTGAAGGCATCATATTCATCTTTCATATTTTCATCAGTTAATACACTATATAATTCGTGCATCCAATCATAATCCACGTTTGCTTCTTTAGAGTTTTTTCTTAATACATATTCTTCCAATGCATCATTTAAAGATATATTTTCTTTTCTCATATACGAAACTACTCTTTGACTATTGATGTTATTGTTTAATAATAAATGTTTTAATAATATTCCATACTTTTCATATATCCAACTTGATGGGATTTCTTGTCCCTTTCCCCTATAATGCTTAATTGCTTCTTCCATTGTTTTTCCATATGTATGAATTGAATAATATATACACGAAAAATTCAGTCCATTTTCAATACAATATTCAAGTAACGATTGTCCATTAGGTAATACTAATTTTTTATTTGACATTGGAGATTTTCTTGGTTTTTCAGTTTTTAACTTTTTTATGTCATCAATCTTCATTCCAGAATTCAACATATTTAACAATTCAGATTCTTTTATTCCTAAAACAATTGATAAATCTGACAAACTTAATTCTGTATTTCTGATTGTAACTTTTTGATTTCTACTCCTCTGGATTTTTGCCATATAAACTGCTTTATCAATATTACCATATTTTTTGTAATACCTACGCAATGTAGTTTCTGCTACTCCTTCATCTTTAGCTATTGTTCTTAAGAACTTTAATTCGCCTTTATATTCGATTCTACCACTTTCATACTCATCCTTTTTTTGGTAATATTGTTTTATTGCCTCATAGATATCTCCTGTTTGTTCATAATATCTTTTTAATGTGTCTCCTGTTGTTCCCACTCTTTGAGCAATAGTTCTCATAGCTAGCATTTCACCATTATATTCAATCTTTGTTTCTTCTAATTTTCTTCTTATTTCTTTGCATTTATTTACAGCTAAATAAATATCTTTATACTCATCATAATATTTTCTTAATGAGCTTGCTCCTATTCCTTCTCTTTGAGCAATAGCATAAATTGCCAGCATTTCACCATTATATTCAATCTTTGTTGCTTCTAATTTTTCTCTTATTTCTTTGCATCTATTTACAGCTAAATAAATATCTCCATACATATCATAATATTTTCTTAATGTGACTCTTTCTATTCCTTCTATTCGAGCAATAGCATAAATTGTCAGCATTTTACCATAGAATTCAATTTGATGATCTTTTAACATATTGAACCCTCCTTAAATTCAAACAATTCCATTTTAATTATATCATTAGTTTTTATTTTCAATTTCTTTATTTAACTTGTGTGTTAAAATCTTTTGTCTAATTATATTTCCTATATATATTACTATAGCAACAATTACATATGAAATTAATATGTCCTTAATCTCTAGTTCATAAATATATGCAGATGTTCTTATCTTTGTCATATTAAAAATTTGTACGTGATTATTTATGTATGTTTCATATCCTAAATTCGTGAAAAGTACCAAACCAAATACAATTAAAAGTGAAACAATTAGTTCGATAATTAATTGTTTACCTTTTGCTCTTTGTATAGAAATTATATAAATTATAGCACCTGTTGATACTCCTATTAAAATTGATAATGTGTATACTTTTATAATTCTATTTGTAAAATAATTTGCTATTTGCATAAGGTGCATCATTTCTGCAGGGTATTTTTCTCCAAATAATGCTCTTTCTTCTTTATACTTTTCTTCTAATTGCTTAACATTATCTTGATTGTTTTCGCCAATTTCAATTAAATATTTTGAATTCCTATTTATACTAAGTATTTTTTCCGTTTCTAACCATTGAGGTACTGTATCCACTAATAATACTGTATTTCCAACAAATATCGAAACTATAGTTGTGCATAAAATTGTTAATAATAACTTTTTTAATGAAATTTTTCTTTCTTGTTTTTCCATTCTACATCCTCCTCTCTTTTAAAAACCTCATAATTTCCGTTGTTCTTCTCTTTGAGACATCTTCCTCTGTTCCGTCTTTGAATTTAACTTTAATTTTTCCAACAATGCTAGTATTAAAGCACTTTACATGATTTATGTTTATAATTGCAGAATTTGATATTCTAACAAATTCTTTTGTAGGTAGAACTTCTTCAAGATAATACAATCTTTCTTTTATTTTATAGATACCATCTTTTGTTTTGCAAAAATTGTTTTTTTCTTCACCAAAAAATAATATTATATCTGACACATTAATTATAAAAATATCATTGTCTTGCATTGCTACAATTTGTTGTATAGATTTTAAAGATTTAGATAATAATTCGTTTTCTAATGTTTGAACAATTTCATTTCTTTCCGGCGCATTTATGCAAATTTCAATATCTTGAAATTCACTTGATATATTTGTACGTACTTTAATATTCATTTTCTGCCTCCTTGATATTATTATAACAAAATTTGATTTTATTGAATATACTTTTACATGTTTTGCTGATAGATGTAACTATTTTTTAGATAGCTGACCAAAAAAGCTGAAATTTTGGTGCATTATAAAATATATTTTGTTGAAATTCTTATTTAGCAAGGAAGTATTTTTGATTTTGTATTCGTGTAAAATATATCTAACTTGCTCATTGCCCTCGTAATAGCAACATATAATAGCTTAATATCTAATGAATTATTACTATATCTTTCATTATTGGCATTTGCAATTATTACACAGTCAAATTCCAGTCCTTTTGCTAGATATGACGGAACAACTGATATTCCTGCATTATATTTTGAGTCTTTTCCCTGTATCAATTTTACATCCTCTCTTATCTTACTTATCTGTTTTTCAATTTCTTTACACTCTTTTATGTCTTTTCCTATTATGGCAATTGATTTATAACCGTTTTTTTTTGTGTTCCATTATTCTTTCATTAATATTCTTTATTAGTGAGCCTTCTTCTATATGCTTGCAATAAACGGAGTTTTTCCTGTCTATGACTGGCTCTCCCAAAACAATAAATTCTTTTTCGTAATCTGGAAGATTATTAATAACCTTGTTTGCAATTTTCATAATTTCTTTTGTAGTTCTATAAGTTTTTTTCAATGTAGTATATGTAACACTTACGTCTTTAAATTCAACATCTATAAATCTTTTCCAATTTTCAATTCCTCTGTAAAAATGTACTCCCTGAGCTATATCTCCCAAAATTGTCATAGAATTGCTTTTTAAAATACTTTTTAGCACGTCAAATTGAAACTCACCATAATCCTGAGCTTCGTCTATTACAACATGCTTTATTTGGCATTTGTCCTTTATACCAAATGTTTTATATTGAATATACATGAGTGGAGCTAAATCTTCAAATGCAAACTCGTTGTTTTTTATATTTACTAATGTAGTATCTTTTAAATATTGTGATACATCATCTGCATTGTCGTTGAAAGTATATTGCATAAAATAATTTTCTAAAAAGTCCTTATAATACTCTATACAATCTTTATTTTGTATTTTATTCAAATACTCTTTTATGATTTTCATATACTTTTTTTCAACCATTTCTATTTCTTTAGCATATTGTTCGAATACTTGTATACGCTTTTCTCCCTGTAGATTTTCTATAGCTCTGGTTCTTTGATTTTTTAAATTCTCTATAATTTCTTTAGATTTTTTTCTAAATTCTGTTGCCAAATGTTTTTCTATCTCATTTATTCGGTTTTTAAAATTATAATTACTATATGTTTTTAAAAACAATTCATTAATGTCCTTATAGTTCATAATGTTATATCCGTTATATTCAAAGTTTTCTTTTGGTATATATTTTTGTTCAACTTCTTTTAAGTATCTGTCAATATATATTTTAAATTTAATTGATGACTTAAACTTTGATTCTTTTAGCACAATATCTATTTTTTCTTTATATTTTCCGTCTATCATATTATTTACTATCTGCACTAGTTTTTCATTGCTGTCCGGAATTTTTAATTTTTTTCCTATTACGTCATATGCAAAATCCTCAAAAGTATATTGTTTAACATCATTTACTCCTAAATCTGGTAGGATACTAGAAATATAGTCTAAGAAAAACCTATTTGGTGCGATTATCATAAATTCTTCTGGTTTAAATTCCTTTTCATAATTGTATATTAAATATGCTATTCTATGAAGTGCAATAGTCGTTTTCCCGACTACCCGCAACGCCTTGAACAATTAATGGTTTATTTATTGGTGCCCTGATAATTTTGTTCTGTTCATCTTGTATAGTAGCAACAATATTTTTCAACCTATCATCTGCTTTTTCCTCAAGTGCATTTTCTAATAATACATCATTACCCGTAACATCTATATCAACATACTTCTTAAGTTTTCTTTCTTCTATTATAAATTGTCTTTTTAAAAATATTTCTCCAAATATTTCTTCATCCAATACCTTATAACTTGCTTTTCCTATTCTTCCTTCATAATACAAATTTGCAATTGGCGCTCTCCAATCAACTACAATTGGTTCCAATGTTTTACTATCTATTATTGATATTTTACCTATGTAGAAACTTTCTTTTTTTCTATTGTTCTCTTTATAGTCCATTCTTGCGAAATAAGGCTTTGTACTTATCTTTTTTATATCATTTATTTTTTTAGCATACATTTGCATTACAAATCCTTTTGCTATATCATTTACATTATATGAGGTTGATAATCTACTTTCCATTTGTTTTTCTTCCTCGTCAATTCTACATATTGTCTCTGCCAACTTTTTTTCTTCTTCAATAAATATATCTTTATCCATTTCAACCTCCCCAAATTTTTCTTTTTTCAATTTATTATAATATAATATAATGTTTTTATCAATTGAATTTATATAGAACAAAAACGGAGATTTTATAATTTTATAATCTCCGTTTTCGTCTATTTTCTATTTTGAAAATTCTTTTTCTATTTCTGCTAACTTTTCGTCAGCATCTTCTGCGCTTTCTCCTTTTACACCTATGTAGAATTTAATTTTTGGTTCTGTTCCAGATGGTCTTACAGCACACCATGCATTGTCGTTTAAATAATAATATAGCACATTTGATTTAGCCATTCCCGTTGAAGTTTCCTCTCCTGTTTGATTATTTTTTATTTTGCCTGTTAAGTAATCTCCCACAGATAATACATTGTATTTTCCCAATTTTTTTGGCGGATTATTTCTCATATCTTCCATTATTAATTTTATTTTTTCAGCGCCTTCTATTCCCTTATGAACTATTGAAAAATTCTTCTCCTTATAATATCCATATTTTTTATACATATCATTCATTTGATCCCATAAAGTTTTATTTTGCTCTTTATAATATGCAGTCATCTCGCTTAACATCATTACAGCAACTATTCCGTCTTTATCTCTTGCATGTGTTCCTATTATGCAACCATAACTTTCTTCATATGAGAATAAACAATTATAGCTGTTATTATTTTCCTCAAATCCTCTAATTATTTTAGCTATATTCTTAAATCCTGTTAATGTTTCAAACATTTTAACCCCATAATGTTCACAAATTGCATCAGTTAAATTTGATGAAACGATTGTCTTGATAACAGCACTATTTACCTTTAGTTCTCCTCTACTTTTTTTCTGTGATAAAATATATTCTGCTATTAAGTTTCCAGTCATATTTCCTGTAAATTGTATATATTCATTAGTTTTTACATCTTTTACGTAAACTCCTAATCTATCTGCATCTGGATCATTTGCCATTACTATGTCTGCATCAACCTCTTTTGCAAGCTCCAATGCTAATTTAAATGCTTTTCCTTCTTCTGGATTTGGGTAATCAACCGTTGGGAAGTTTCCATCTGGCTCTTCCTGCTCTTTTACAATATATACATTTTCAAATCCTATTTCTTTAAGTACTCTTTTAACTAACATTCCACCTGTGCCATGTAATGGTGTATATACTATTTTTATTTCTTTTTGCATTTTTTCTATTATATCTTTATTTATAACTAATTTTTTTAATTCTTCAATATATCTATCATCTATTTCTTTTCCTATTATATTATATAATCCTTTTTCTTCTGCCTCTTCTTTTTTTATTGTTTTAATAGTTGATAAATCTGTTATACTGTTTACCTCTTGTATTATTTCTGCATCTATAGGTTCTACTATTTGTGCTCCATCATCCCAATATACTTTATATCCATTATATTCTGGTGGATTATGGCTTGCTGTTATAACTATTCCTGCAATACAGCCCAACTCTCTTACGGCAAAAGACAATTCAGGCGTTGGTCTTAATGATTCAAATTTATATGTTTTTATTCCATTTGCATTCAAGCAAAGTGCTGTTTCTTCGCTAAATTCATCTGACATTCTTCTAGAATCATATGCTATTGCAACCCCTTTTTCTTGTCCGCCTTTTTTTATTATATAATTTGCTAATCCTTGTGTTGCTTTTGTAACAGTGTACTTATTCATTCTATTAGTACCCATTCCTATAATTCCTCTTAAGCCTGCTGTTCCAAATTCTAAGTCTTTATAAAATCTTTCTTTTATTTCTTCATCGTTTCCTGCTATTGCTTTTAGTTCCTTTTTTGCTTCTTCATCTATAACCGAATCATTTATCCAGTTATTATATTTTTGCATATATTCTTCCATTTATATAATATCTCCCTTTCTTAATGTTTTGCAAAATAATCCATATATAATTTTCTTGCTGTTTCTGGGCTATCAACACCCTCTGCATTTTTTACAGGTGCAAATTCTTCTTCTCTTTTCACTCTCATAACTAGCATTTCTGGAATAGATGAAAATGCATCAAATATGAATGCTTCAAATTTATATGCGTTTGGCTCTGTTGGATTTATAACATTGCCTTTTTCATCCATATAGCTTGCTTTTTTAAATGCAACATGATAAGGTAATTTGTCTTTGGCTAATTCCTCTAAAATTTTTATATTAAATTGATTACAAAGAATATGAGATTCCCCAAATAGCAACTCTCCATTCTTGTCAACTGCTTCTGCTAGCTCATTAGATATTTCTGAGTATTCTATAACACTTGGTTTACCATCCTTTTTACAAAAAACACCTACTTTTTCGTGTGCATTTGCTTTAACAACACTTTTACCTGCAGCTAATACTTTTTTCTCTACTGAAAGACCTATTAATACAGGATCTACCATTTTTACTAAAACATTGTCCACGCCACCTATAAATACCCATTCTATACCTTTATTTTGCATCTCAAATATAATACCATTTTTTCTCATTGCTTCAAAAATAGCTCCATGTCCTGCTCCTGCTTGTTTTATTAAGCCATTTTCATTTAATAAGATTTTGCCTTGCTTGTCTACCATTGGCATTTTTCCTTGTATAAAAAATTTTATAGCTTCTTTTGGATAGTCAAAGTAGTTATTTTCCTCAAAAAATTTAACTGTTTCATCATTATTTTCGTCGCTTGTCATTATATACCATGGAACTACAACATCATATTGTTTTTTAGCTAATTTTAGAGTATCACATAATATCTCAAAAATCGATTTGTGTGATTCCAATCCTAGGTCAAACGTTCCTTTTGGTCCATTGTGTCCTAATCTAGTTCCCTGTCCTCCTGCCATTGTTACAGCTGCAAGTTTCCCTTTTTTTATTTCTTGAATTCCTATTTCAGAATACTTCCTTAACTCTTCATCAGAAAGCTTTGCCTTTTCGACATGATCTATTGGCTCAATTTTACAATTTTCAAATTCAACCTTATGTTTTGTTTGTTCATATAATTCTGCAATCTCTCCAAAGTCTATTGTTAATATATCATTTAGTAGAACATTCTTATTTTCTTCTGATAGATTTTCATAATTTTCTAATAAATGCTCTTGACCATATTTTTTTAGAATTTCCTTTGTTGCCAAAAGTTTTTCTTCCATATAATTTCACTTTCCTTTCATTTTTTTCTTTTCATATTTTATATCATAAAAAAATATTCGTCAATTATATTTAGTAAGATATTATACTATGCTTTCTTCGCTTTTGTTTTTCCGTAGTCTTCAAACACTTCTTGTATTTCCTTTTCTCCAGATGTATTTATCATTTTATCATGTGAATCTAATATTGCTGTTATATTATAATTAAACTCTGTTATTTCATAACAATTTATTATTTTAATTTCATTTTGTATTCTATTTTTTTGCAACCATTTTTCTATATATTTATTTACCATATCCATATAATTCTTTTTTCCATTTACCAATATTATGTAGTTTTCCTTTGTTTTTGCTATTATATTTAATTTGTTACTAATACTAGTATATTTTCTTGCCATACTTTGTTTCCAATCTATTCCTAATATTTTCTCTTCATTTTTTAAATTTAATTTTTTTATTAATAATTTTATATTCTCTTCTATACCTTTTTCTAATATTGTAATTATTTTATAATTATTATTTATCTCTTTACTTATATAAGGAAGAACCATTGTTGTTAAATGCCACTCGTTTATGCAAAACCCACACAATTTTTTAATATTGCTCATATTATTTTCATTCCTTTCAAGCTAATTTACTGTTGTTTATTATTAATGTCTTTTGGTAAATTTTACCATTTATGGTGTTTATAGTCAATGCGTTTTTCCAATAATCGTGTACTTTATTTCGACATATATTTTTTTTGGTATTTATGTATATTTTTTTAAATAAAGTTAATAATTTTACTATACATACTATTATTTCAAATGGAGGTTGAATATGAAAAAAATATTTAATATTTCTAATTTAAAAAGATTTTTGGTATTAATTATTTTATTTAGTATATATGTGTTTATTTGTGCATTTTCATATGTTAATGCTGTATCAGCCAATATATCTAGTAGTGTATTTAGATTACATGTTATTGCTAATAGTGATTCAGCAGAAGATCAAAATTTAAAATATTTAGTTAGAGATGCACTTATAGATTATATGAATTCTGTATCTAAGAATTCTAATTCTAAAGATGAAGCAATTTCTATAGCTTATCAGCATAAATCAGATTTTTATAAAATAGCAAAAAAAGTAATTAATGACAATGGATATGACTATAATGTAAATATTAGCATTGGAAATTTTGCCTTTCCAACCAAAAACTATGGAGATATTTCTTTACCTGCAGGTTATTATGATGCATTAAAAGTCGAAATAGGAAATGCCAGCGGACAAAACTGGTGGTGCGTAATGTTCCCTCCTCTTTGCTTTGTCGATATAAGTACAGGCATAGTGCCAGAGGATTCAAAAGAGACTATTAAAGATAGTTTGCACACTGAAGAATATAATTTGATAAATAATGCCCAGACAGCTGATGTAAAGTTTAAGTTTAAATTATTAGAATTTTTTCAAAATATTAAATTAGCTAATAATTAGACTTTTTATTACTGTTTAATATGTTTCAATATTTGTAGATAATATAATTCTAAAAACAATTGTCTGGTAACTATTATTCTTTTTAAATTAAGTTAGTATCTTGTAAAAAATTTTCTTTTATGTTATATATATAGATAGAGTTTTACTCTATCTTTTTATTGTATAAATATTGGAGGGAATACATTGGATAAGTTCGTTATAAAAGGGGGCACACGCCTAAAAGGAGAAGTTACAATAAGTGGTGCCAAAAATGCTGCTGTTGCAATATTGCCAGCTACTTTATTAATTAATGGTGTTTGTACTATTGACAATCTACCAAATATAAGTGATGTTAAAATATTTTGTGAAATTTTAACAAAACTTGGTGCTAAAATAACATGGAATACACCAAATGAGATTACTATAGATACCAGAAATATTGATTGTACAAATGCGCCATTAGAAATGACAAGTAAATTTAGAGCCTCTTATTATCTATTAGGTGCTTTGCTTGGAAGATGTGGATGTGCTGAAGTAGGAATTCCTGGTGGCTGTAATTTGGGAGCAAGACCTATAGATCAACATATAAAAGGATTTGAAGCACTAGGAGCTAAAGTAGATGTAGGACAAGGTAAGATATCAGCTAAGGTAAAAAAATTAGTTGCAAATTCAATTTACATGGATATTGTATCTGTTGGTGCTACAATTAATGTAATGTTAGCAAGTGTTTTAGCTGAAGGTACAACTACTATTGATAATGCTGCTAAAGAGCCTCACATTGTTGACGTTGCTAACTTTTTAAATTCTATGGGAGCAGACATCCGTGGTGCCGGAACAGACGTTATAAAAATAAATGGTGTAAAAGAGTTGTCTAAGGAGGGCACATATTCAGTTGTTCCTGATCAAATTGAAACTGGAACATTTATGCTTGCCGCTGTGGCTTCCAAAGGAGATATATTAATAAAAAACTGTATCCCAGAGCATTTAGATTGTGTTACTGCTAAAATATTAGAAATAGGTGGAGTTGTTGAAGATTTAGGAGATTCTATAAGAGTTGCTTGTAGCAAAAGGCCAAACAGAGCTACTGTAAAAACTTTACCATACCCTGGCTTTCCTACAGATTTACAGCCACAAATGGGTGTTGTTCTTTCTATTGCTGAAGGCAATAGCACTATAAATGAAAGCATTTGGGATTCTAGATTTCAATATACAAATGAATTAAATAAAATGGGAGCAAAGATTACGGCTCAAGGTAAATCAGCTTTTTTTGAAGGTGTTAAGGAATTGTCTGGTTCTCCTGTGTACGCTACAGATTTAAGAGCAGGCTCAGCCTTGATAATGGCTGGAATTATCGCCAAAGGAGAAACTCAAGTATATAATATAGAGCATATTGACAGAGGTTATGAAAATATTGAGCAAAAGTTTAGAAATTTGGGAGCAAACATAAAAAGAGTTACAGAATAGTATAGCAAAGGAAGAATATATATGTTTAAATTTTGTAGTTTGTATAGTGGCAGTACAGGAAATAGTTTATTTGTAGAAACGCCTAATACAAAAATTTTAATAGATGCTGGAGAAAGTGCAAAAAAAATTGTTTCTGCACTTTCTAATATTTGTGTTGATATTGAAAATATTGACGCTATTTTAGTTACACATGAGCATTCCGATCATGTAAAAGGTCTTGGCACACTTTCAAAAAAGTATAACATCCCAGTTTATGCAAACAATGGCACTTGGCAAGCAATGCCAGTTCAAAGTTCTAAAATAGAAAATAGTAATAAAAGATTGTTTAATTCTAACAAATTATTTTCAGTTGGAGAATTAAAAATTTTTCCTTTTTCAATTCCTCATGACGCTGCAGAACCTTGTGGATTTAATATTTATTATAACAATAACAAAATTAGTATTGCTACAGATTTGGGGCATATTGATTCCAATATAATTAGTAAATTAGAAAATAGTTCTTTTATATTATTAGAATCAAATTACGATCCAGAAATATTAAAATGTTCATCATATCCTTACAATTTAAAGCAGAGAATATCTGGTCCATATGGCCATTTATCTAATATCTTGGCTGGCCAAACCATATCATATTTAGCACAAAACGGCTTAAAAAGTGTAATGCTTGGTCATTTAAGTAAGGAAAATAATTTTCCTGAGCTTGCATATAAAACTGTAATGAATGAATTAATTGAAAGTAACAAGGATTTTGACTATTCTTCTTTTAATTTGAGTATAGCTAAAAGATATGAACCTAGCCCCATTATTAAATTAGCTTAATATATAATATATATTGTAGAGGAAACAAAGAGAAATAATAATTTATTCGGGGGCAAATATTTTTTATTTTATAAAGTCTCTAATACGGTTTTGGAAATGGCATACCAAATAGAAATTATTTCCTCTACAAGCTTAAAAACAAATTAATTGATTTTTTTTAATACTATTTTGGATAAAAAATTTACAATTACTTTTTTGATTAAAAAATATATTGATAAAAATAATATGAATTTAAATAACATTTTTTATGTTCCTTCTAAATACGTTTTACATATATATATTACTATTTATTTTACGTAATGTCAATTAAAATTTCACGACAAAATTTGCCAAATTATTACAGATGAAATTATTCCAACTAAATCTGCCATTAATGCCGCAAATAATACAAACCTTGTTTTCTTTATTCCAACACAACTTGTATATACTGCTATCGTATATAAAGTCGTTTCTGTAGACCCCATTATCGTAGAAGTTATTAATCCTATTGTCGTATCCACCCCATATTTTTGCATGATATCTACTGCTACTGCCATAGAAGCACTGCCCGAAATCGGTCTTAACATCGCTAGTGGTAAAACTTGACTTGGTATTTTCAATAAACTTGTTACTGGAGAAATAATATTAATAATTAAATCTATTATGCCAGAATTTCTTAATGCTCCTACTGCCAAAAAAATTCCTATTAATGTTGGAAAAAGTCTAAAAACTATTTCTATTCCTTCTTTTGCGCCATCTATAAAAGTATCGTAAACTTTAACCTTTTGTATTACACCATACATAATTATTATTAATATTACTGTTGGTATAGCTGCAGAAGATATGTAATTTATTATTTGCATTCTCTTCTTCCTTTCCATACTATCTTTTATTTTCCCAATCTAATTAATACTTTTGCCGTAATAATTGATGCAAGTGCCGCAGTTATAGTTGCAATCCACACTGGAAAAATTATCTGAGTTGACATAGAAGAATTTAGTGAGTTTCTTATAGCAATTACATTTGTTGGTATAAGCTGAATTGAAGCTGTATTTATCAAAATAAACATTAACATTGAGTTTGATAAAATCATTTTGTTTTTATTATCTTTTTGCAATGTTTTCATTGCTTTAATTCCTAATGGTGTAGCCGCATTTCCTAATCCTAAAATGTTTGCTATCATATTCATAGAAATTTCCTCTTTTGCCTGTTCATTTTCTTTTAATTCTGGAAATAAAAAATTAATTAACGGCCTAAAAAAAATAGTTAATTTTCTAATTAATGTAGTTCTTTTAGCAATCTCCATTATTCCATTCCACAAACACATAGTTCCTAAAAAAGTAAGACATAAATTAACAACTTCTGTTAATGATGTAAAGATTCCATTACTAACATTTTCTATATTTCCAGAAAAAAAAGCATATATAAAAGATATAATAATAAATAAAGGCCAGATTATATTTAACATATTGCTCCTTTTGATTTTTTTATATATGTATTCATATATTTATAACTATATTACCTAAAAAATAAAAGATATTGTCATCTTTTATTTCAAAGTAATTTTATTATATTAGCATAGAGTAGAAATTTACATAAGGTATTAAACTATAACAACATTATTTACTTATATTGCAGCTTCTAAATACATATTTTCCTTCGTTTTGCCCTGGGGAATAAGTTCAAATCTTAGTGTTTTTTGAACCGGATAAAGTTTACGTAAATTACTATATAAATTAAACATATTTTTTCCTCCTTAATGTGTATTTTTTGAATTTTGTGTTATACTATTCATAAGTGATTCAAGTCCTTTCGTATAATTTTTTTTCAACAATTCAATTATACTACTTGAATCACTTTTTTTCTATATTTTTTGTTTCACATCAATTGTAACACTACATTTATATTATTTGTAAGTTTTTGTAAATTACATATTGCTTTTTCATTGATTTTATGCTATTATAATTATAGATTTTTTGTCGAATAATGTTGTTTTAAGGAGGATAAAATGAAGTCTACAGGAATAGTAAGAAGAGTTGATGAATTAGGAAGAGTTGTAATTCCTATTGAATTAAGAAATCAATTTGACATATCTGAAAAAGATCCAATAGAAATTTATGTTGATGGTTCTACGATTGTTTTAAAGAAGTTTGTACCTAACTGCATTTTTTGTGGTTCTGATAAGGATTTAACACAATATAGAGATAAACAAATATGTAAAAAATGTATTAATAAAATTTCTACAATAGATGAAAAATAGTGTCTTAGTGTCTTTAAGGCACTATTTTTTTAAAAATTTTTGATATATTTCGTTTTTATTTGTGTTTCTATCTTTGGCTATCTGTTTAATTATCTCTTTTTTTTCCAATCCTTTTTTTTCATAATATTCATATTGTTCTTCTAATGGCATTTCCTTTTTTGAACAATCTTCCTGTTCATTATCATTTAAGTCTAATAAAATTACATATTCTCCCTTTATTTCTTCTTTTCTTGAAATCAATTCACTTATCTTACCTCTTATGTATTCTTCATGTATTTTGGTTATTTCTTTTGCTAATATGCAATTTATGTCTCCTATATTTTCTAAGATATCGTTTAATGTTTTTAGTAATTTATGTGGTGCTTCATATAATATTATTGTTTTATTTTGCTTTGAAATCTCATTTAGCTTTTTTGTTCTTAACTTTTTATTAATAGGCAAAAATCCATAAAAAATAAATTCTTTTGTGTTAAATCCAGAACATATTAATGCATTTATAAGTGCACATGCTCCTGGTATTGGAATTATCTCTATATTATTTTCTATAGCTTTTTTTACAATTTCCTCTCCTGGATCTGATATCCCTGGTGTCCCAGCATCTGTAACTAGAGCAATATTTTCACCATTTTTTAATTTGTCAATTAACACATCTGATTTTACTTCCTCATTATGTCTGTGGTAACTGATTAAAGGCTTTGTTATAGCATAAAAATTTAATAATTTTAACGTATGTCTTGTATCTTCTGCTGCTATAACATCAACCTTTTCTAATACCTTTAATGCTCTTAATGTTATATCCTCTAAATTTCCTATTGGTGTAGCTACTAAATATAATCTTCCGTTCATTGTAATTCTCCTTACATTTTATTATATATTTTTAATATTTCTTCTGTATATTCTCCTCTTTCGTTGTAAACATATAATGGTTTGTCTATTTTTAGAAATTGACCTCCATTTTTCACAGCTTTTATTAGTATTAAATTTGGCTCTTTTTTTTCATATGGATGGACAAATCTTATTTCCTTAGGTTCTATTTTGTTCTTTCTTAACTGATATATTATATCTACAAGTCTTTCTGGTTTATGTACCATATATAATGTTCCTTTATCTTTGAGCATTATGTAGCTTATCTTTATAAAATCTTTCAATGTTGCGGTTATTTCATGTCGCGATATTAATTTCTTGCTATTTTCATTTGTTTTGCCTGTATCCATTTTCTTGTATGGCGGATTTGTTATTATAAAGTCAAAACTATTTTTATCAAATACACTTTCTAGGTCCTTAATATTTTTATTAATAATTTCAAATCTGTTTTCTAGGTTATTTAATTTTATGCTTCTTTGTGCCATCTCTGCAACTTCTTGTTGTACTTCTATACCATATATTTTGCTTAAGTCTGTTTTCCCACATAATAGTATTCCAAGTATTCCTGTGCCAGTTCCCAAATCTAAACCTACTGTTCCTCTTTTTATATCTTTTGCATAATTTGAAAGCAATACGCTATCTATTCCAAAACAAAATCCATCTTTTCGTTGTATTATCTTTAAATCTTTATATTCTAAATCATCAATTCTCTCATTATTATTTAAATGCATTTTACTCTCGCCCCACTTTTAACCCATATGTACTATATATTATAATAAACTTTATTTATTTTTTCAATAAGATAAAGCATAATATATTTATTTACATATAATATATTAAAAAACTTTTAGGGAGCGATTTATTATGGATAAGAAATATGATAAAAAAGAAAAAATAAATTTTGCACTAAAAAAAGAGAACACTATTTGCTCTCTTTTCGAAGTAGAAAAATTTTTACGAAGTGGTACTAAGATCATAAATGGAATAAAACTATTCAATATATTAAAGAATTAATTTTGCTTTGTAAATAGCACATCAAATTTTATCTTTTCATCTTTAAATGATTTATTTTCTTCTCCGTTTATTAATATTTTAATTTTATTTACTTCTGTTAATTCGCACAATGTATTTACTATAGAGTACACAGTTGCCTTTTCCTTTTCTTCTCCACCTTGATGATTTTCTGTAAATTCTTTTGAAAAATCCACATACAAAATATCATTTTTTAATTCCACATTATTAATAATTGTACCATTTGGAATAGCAGATTGTAATTTGTTATTTTTTGGCTCAGCTATAAGCATTTCTATTAATATTTTATATGGATTATTTAATAATGTTTTTACATCTATTAATCTACCTTCTGGCATTAGCTCTCCTGTTTCTTTGTTTTCATAATACAAAGAAATTATTGTTTGTCGCATTTGCTCATCTGTTATCTCCTCTTGTGGCTGATATTCTTCTTCCATTTTTTCTTCTTTATTACTAATAAAAAAGTAAAATACACCCAATAAAATAATTATTAAAATAATAATTATTAATACTATTTTTTTATTCAAAAATAACACTCTCCCTCTTCTCTAATAAATAATTTATTAATTATTATTATAGACAAGTATTTTTTAGAACTCTTTTTTTAAAGTTCATTGTGTTTCTATTGCTTTTTTCCAATATAATCATTTGACAAATTATACATTTCAATATAAAATTGATAGTATCGAAAGGAGTTACTTTAATATGATAAAGACTTTACACGTAGGGTTAGATGTTGGCTCTACAACAGTTAAAATAATTGTAATGGATGAAAATTTAAATACTATATATACAGATTATAAGAGGCATTTCTCTGATACCAAAAACACTATTTGTAATGTGTTAGAAAACTTAATTATAATGTATCCAGATACTGAATTTACTATTGCATTGACGGGCTCTGGTGCTATAAGTGCTGCTAAATTTTTAGATTTACCTTTTATTCAAGAGGTTGTATCTTGCAAAAGAGCAGTTGAAAAATATATTCCAGAAACTGATGTTGTTATTGAACTTGGTGGAGAAGATGCCAAAATTATATATTTTGATAAATTCATAGAGCAACGTATGAATGGAACTTGTGCTGGTGGTACAGGTGCTTTTATAGACCAAATGGCAAGTCTTTTAAATACGGATCCAACCGGTTTAAATGAACTTGCTAAATCACATAAGCTAATCTATCCTATTGCATCGCGTTGTGGTGTTTTTGCTAAAACTGATATTCAACCACTTTTAAATGAGGGTGCAGCTAAAGAGGATATTGCAGCTTCTATTTTTCAAGCAGTTGTTAATCAAACAATTAGTGGACTTGCTTGCGGAAGACCTATTAGAGGAAATGTTGCATTTTTAGGTGGTCCATTAAATTATTTATCTGAACTAAGAAATAGATTTATTGAAACACTAAATTTAAAAGATAATGAGATTATAGTACCAAATGAGGCCCATTTATTGGTTGCTAAGGGTGCTGCTTTGGATTCTCTTAATTCACATACAATTACAATTGAAAAACTAAAAAGTAAAATTGAAGTTTTAAAATCATCTCATGATGATACTTCTAATCCATTGAATCCACTTTTTTCAATAGATGCTGAATATGATGAATTCAAAAAACGCCATGAAAAAGACAAGGTTAAAAGAGCTGATTTTAAAACATTTAGGGGAAATTGTTTTTTAGGTATAGACGCTGGTTCAACAACTACAAAATTGGTTGTAATATCTGAGGATGGCACTCTTCTTTATTCTTTATATGGAAGTAATGAAGGTAATCCACTTCAAAGCGTTATAAATATGCTAAAAAAATTATATGCAGAAAAACCTTCTGAAGCAGTTATTCGCTTCAGTGGTGTTACCGGTTATGGAGAAAAACTAATTCAAACCGCTCTTAATGTTGACTTAAACGAAATAGAAACTATAGCACATTATACTGCTGCCAAAGAGTTTATGCCTAATGTTACTAGCATTGTTGATATTGGTGGTCAGGATATGAAATATATAAAAATGAAGAATGGCGCCATTGATAACATTATGTTGAACGAAGCATGTTCTTCAGGTTGTGGTTCCTTTATAGAAACATTTGCCAAAAGCTTAGGGCTTTCTATACAGGACTTCGTTCAGAGTGCTTTGGAAGCAAGAAGACCTGTAGATTTAGGCTCTCGTTGTACTGTCTTTATGAACTCTAAAATAAAACAAGCTCAAAAGGAAGGTTATAGTGTTGGCGACATATCTGCTGGACTTTCTTACTCAGTTATTAAAAATGCCATTCAGAAAGTAATGAAAGTAAGAGATGTAAAAAAACTTGGTGCACACATTGTAGTACAAGGAGGCACATTCTATAATGACGCAGTTTTAAGAGCTTTTGAATTAATTGTAGGCAGAAATGTAGTACGACCTGACATTGCTGGACTTATGGGTGCATATGGTGTAGCTCTACTTGCAAAAGAACAATACGAAAATAATTTAGATATGGACTATGTATCTTCCATATCTAATATAAATGAATTAGATAAATTAGAAATAAATATAACTCATATACGATGTCAAGGATGTGAAAATCATTGTCTACTTACAATAAATAAATTTAGTAATGGTACTAAATATATATCTGGAAACCGCTGTGAAAAAGGTGCTGGAATTGTTGATAAAACATTAGACAGACCAAACCTTATTAAGTATAAATTTGAAAGAACTTTTAACTATACTCCATTAGAAGAAAAAAATGCACCTAGGGGAACAATTGGAATTCCTAGAGTATTAAATATGTATGAGGATTATCCTTTTTGGTTTACATTTCTTACCAACTTAGGTTTTAGAGTTATTCTTTCTGAGAAAAGTAATAGAAAAACCTATGAAAAGGGTATGGAATCTATGCCTTCAGAATCAGTCTGCTTCCCAGCAAAACTTTCTCACGGGCATATTATAGGACTAATTAACTCTGGTATAAAAACCATATTTTATCCTTGTATTCCTTATTCTAGAAAAGAATACCAAAAGGCTGACAACCATTATAACTGCCCTATTGTAATCTCATATTCAGAAGTTCTAAAAAATAATGTTGAAGAATTAAAAGATAAAAATATCAAGTTTTTAAATCCATTTTTACCTTTTGAACCCGATAAATTAGCTGAAATTATAATGAATTTACCAGAATTTAAAGAATATAATTTTACTAAAAAAGAGCTTTTATCTGCTGCTAAAAAGGCTGAAACAGAGTATCAAAATTATAAAAGTGATATACATAATAAAGGACAAGAAACTTTAAAATTCATGGAAGAAAATAATTTAAAGGGTATTGTACTAGCTGGTCGTCCTTATCATGTAGATCCAGAAGTAAACCATGGTATTGATACTTTAATAACAAGTTTAGGTTTATGCGTTTTAACAGAAGATAGCATTTCAAATTTAACAGAAGCCAAACGTCCTTTAAGAGTTGTTGATCAATGGGTATTTCATGCACGTTTATATGCCGCAGCCGACTTTGTTGGTAAACATGACAATTTAGAATTAGTACAACTTAATTCATTTGGATGTGGCGTTGATGCTGTAACAACTGATCAGGTAGAAGAAATATTAACAAGTTATGAAAAAATGTATACACTTATTAAAATAGACGAAATAAATAATCTAGGTGCTATTAGAATTCGTATACGCTCATTATTGGCCAGTATGAATAAACGTATAAAGGATAATAATTCTTCAATGTGTAATGGTAATTATGAAGTAAATAAAAAAATATTCACAAAAGAAATGAGAAAAGATTACACTATATTAATGCCCCAAATGGCTCCAATTCATTTTGAATTTTTGGAATCTGCAATGAAGAATAGTGGATACAAAATGGAACTTTTAAGAGATTGCACTCAGCATACTGTTGAAACTGGTCTTAAGTATGTAAACAATGACGCATGTTACCCTTCTATATTAGTTACTGGTCAAATGATAGAAGCACTAGAATCTGGTAAATATGATTTAAATAAAACAGCTCTAATAATGTCTCAAACTGGTGGAGGTTGTAGGGCAACAAACTATATTGGGTTTATTAGAAAAGCTTTAAAAGATGCTGGATTTGAAAATGTGCCTGTTATATCATTTAATGTTGTTGGTATGGAAAAAATGCCTGGATTTAAATTAACAATTCCTCTAATTGAAAGATTAATAAAAAGTTGTATTTATGCGGACTTATTGCAAAAAATGCTTACAAAAAATAGAGCTTATGAAATAAACAAAGGTAAAACTAAAGAATTATTTGACTATTGGATGGAAAAGTGCAAAAAATTAGTAAATAAATCTAGTATTAAAGAATTTAAACAGAGTATCTTTGACATTGTATCAGATTTTGAAAAAATTGAAATTGATACATCTGTTATAAAGCCTAAGGTTGGTATAGTTGGCGAGGTTTTAATAAAATACCATCCTTTTGGAAATAACTTTGTAGCTGATAAATTAGAGCAAGAAGGAGCTGAAGTTATACTTCCTGACTTTATGGGATTTATAAAGTTTATAGCAACACATAAAATTACATTTAATAAATTAATAAAAACAGATGCAATAAAGGCAAAATTATTCAAAACGGCAATTAAATTAATTGACCTTCTGGAGAAACCTGTTATATCTGCTCTAAATAATTCTAAGAAGGGATATTTATTGCCTTGCAATATTTGGGATTTAGAAGAAAAAGTAAATGATATTTTATCAATAGGAAATCAAACTGGTGAGGGTTGGTTCCTAACGGCAGAAATGATAGAATATATTGAACACGACATTCCTAATATTGTTTGCGTTCAACCTTTTGCTTGTTTGCCTAACCATGTAGTTGGTAAAGGTGTAATTAAAACAATAAGAAGCAAATTTCCTGAAGCTAATATAGCTCCTATTGATTATGACCCTGGTGCAAGTGAAGCAAATCAAACTAATAGAATTAAATTGATGATGACAGTTGCAAAAGATAACTTAAAAAATAAAAATAACATAAACAAAGCAATAAAAAAAGAAAATTACATTATAGATGAAAAAAATAAAATTTCCAATTAATTTTGGAAATTTTATTTTTTTATAATTTTATATTTGTTTCCTTTAAAAATTTTTTTGCTTGGTTATATCCCTCATTATATAAATAATCAATTTGACTTGTATCTAAAAGAGAAACTTTTTTTGTTTTTATTTTTATCAAATAGTCAGCTTCATGCAATTCATATGTTGAAAGTTCATGACATAGAATTGACAAAGAATCAAATATAGCATCAACTATATTAGCCTTTTTTTTCTCTTTTAGTTCTTCTTCAAACGTAACGCAAAATACTTTATCTGCACCATTTTCTTTTAATCCTTTCCATGGCACATTTTCTCTTATTCCTCCGTCAACCAAATATGTATCATTATACTCACATGGAGAAAAAACACCTGGATATGTACAACTTGCTCTAACTGCCTTTCCTATGTTTATGTCATTTACATATATTATTTGGTCGGAATATCTTTGCCTTTTTTCAAACGATGTAAAAAAATAGATTTTTCCATCATTTAAATCAACACTCGGAATTAACAGGTTAGTTTCTATCTGATTAATATTCTCTATATTTTTTTCTTTACATATTTTATTTATTATCTTTTCTATTTTCTTTCCACTATTTAATCCATCAATTATAATCTGACCTCTAAATATTAATCCTAATATTAATTTAAAAACGTTTTTTGCATCTACATATTTAATTTGTTTACAATATTTTTTAAACCATAAATATATATCATCTGCAGAATAACCTATTGCTTTTAATATTGCTATTATACTTCCCGATGATGCTCCTGAAATGTATTCATATTCAACATTTTCCTCCTCAAGTGCCTTTAGAACTCCTATGTGTGCTGCACCTTTAACTCCGTCCTCCTGCTAAACATAATGCCAATTTCATATATATCACCTGTTAAATTATATTAATTATTATAAAATTTATTCTTATAAAAAATATTTTTATTATTTAATTAAATATTTTTTATTTTTATATTTAATTAA
>DPDV01000018.1:0-205 GCA_003534295.1 Clostridiales bacterium | reverse complement strand
TTTTTATTTAATTAATTTATTTTAAAAATTTTTAATTTCTTATTTTTAATAATATATTATTTTTATTATTTATAATTTCAAAAAATTATTTATTATTATTTTTATTAATTAATTATTTTTTTATTATTTAATTTATAATTTTTTTATTAATTAAATATTTTATTTTAATTAAAGAATTTATTTGTTTTTTTATTAATTATTTTAT
>DPDV01000006.1 GCA_003534295.1 Clostridiales bacterium | reverse complement strand
CTTCGCATATTTCTATGCTACCCATATATCTTTTTTTGAGTTATTTAGCTCTTTATTTTGCTGACCATTTTTTTATAGATAGTTTGCTTCTATCTTTATTATTGGTTTCTTTTCTCAAAGGTTTATTGTTTACTTTTCAATGTACTTTTTTTGTTGCTCTTCTTGGGTAACAACAATATCTATTTTAGCACAGCGTTTATCTGTTGTCAACACAATTTTTAATTTTTTTTGAAAAATTTTTATATTTTTTTGAAGTTCTTTCTTTTTCTTATTTTACTTCTTTAACCATGATGTTTTTTCAATAATTTCCTTGCCAAGTTTTCAGAATTTGGCAAGGAAATTATTTGCTTCTTATGCTGTTTCTGTTATCTTTTTAGTTGTTTCTTTTTTTCTTGTTGTATTCATTTTTGTAACTTCTCTATTATTATTGATTATAATTTTGGGAGGTTCTCCACTAGTAACAGTTTCTTTTGTTATAATGCACTTTTCTATCTTTGGGTTTGAAGGAATCTCAAACATAATGTCCCTCATTATTTCTTCAATAATAGAGCGCAACCCTCTTGCTCCCGTTTTTCTCTCTATTGCTTTTTCCACAATTTGTTCCAATGCATCTTCTTCAAATTCCAATTGAACATTATCAATTTCAAATAGCTTTTGATATTGTTTTACTAGTGCATTTTTAGGCTTAGTTACTATATCTATTAACGCTTGCTTATCTAATTCCTTTAAAGTTGCTATTATTGGTAGTCTTCCAACAAATTCTGGAATTAATCCAAACTTTAATAAATCTTGTGGTAGCAGTTTTTCAAATACTTCATATTTGCTTATATCTTTTTTACTTTCAATTTCTGCTCCAAAACCTATTGTTTTCTTTCCTATTCTATCTTTAACTATTTTTTCTAGCCCTTCAAAGGCTCCTCCACATATAAATAATATATTTTCAGTATTGATTTGTAAAAATTCTTGATGTGGGTGTTTTCTTCCTCCTTGAGGTGGAACAGATGCAGTTGTGCCTTCAACTATTTTTAGTAAAGCCTGTTGCACACCTTCTCCACTTACATCCCTTGTAATTGAAGGATTCTCTGACTTTCTTGAAATCTTGTCTATTTCGTCAATATATATTATTCCCTTTTCTGCTTTTGCTATGTCATAATCTGCGGCTTGAATCAATTTCAACAAAATATTTTCTACGTCTTCTCCAACATAGCCCGCCTCTGTTAAGGTTGTAGCATCAGCTATTGCAAACGGAACTTCTAATATTTTTGCTAATGTTTGCGCTAAAAGTGTTTTCCCACAGCCTGTTGGGCCTAAAAGCAACACATTGCTCTTTTGTATTTCTATGTCAGATTCAACATTATTTTTATTATTGATTCTTTTATAATGATTATAAACTGCAACAGATAATGTTTTTTTAGCTTCCTCCTGTCCTATTACATAAGAATCCAATATATTCTTTATTTCCGCTGGTGTAGGTAAATTGTTAATTTTGTCCAATGTATATGTTAATTCGCTATCTTCGTATAATTCATCTTCTAATATATTTGAGCATACTTTAATACATTCATTGCAAATATACACTCCTGGCCCAGCAATTATTCTATCCACGCCTTCTTGCGACTTTCCACAAAATGAACACTTTATATTTTTATTTGCCATGTTAACTTTTCTTTCCTTTCTAAAAGCATAAATCATTTAGCAACTTTAGTGTCTTTTATCCATTATTCCATCTATAAGTCCATATTTTAAAGCTTCTTCTGCTGTCATATAGTTATCTCTTTCTGTATCTCTATCTATTATTTCTAATGGTTGACCCGTTCTTTCACTTAATAACTTATTCAATTTTTCTCTTGTTTTAACCATATGGTCTGCGTGTATTTTAATTTCTGTTGTTTGTCCAGATAATCCTCCACCTGCTATTAATGGTTGATGAATTAAAATTTCTGCATTTGGAGTAGCATATCTTTTCCCTTTTTCTCCTGATGCCAAAAGTACAGCTCCCATGCTTGCTGCCATTCCTACGCATATTGTTGATACTGGGCATTTTATATAATTCATTGTGTCAACTATTGCCATACCATCAGTAATTGAACCTCCTGGGCTATTTATATATAAAAATATTTCTTTATCTGGATCCTCGGATTCCAAGAAAAGTAGTTGTGCTATTACTAGGCTAGCTGAAGTTGGATTAACGTCTTCTCCCAAAAAAATAATTCTGTCTTTCAAAAGTCTTGAAAATATATCATATGACCTTTCTCCTTTAGCTGTTTGTTCAATTACATATGGAACTAAACTATTTTCTTCCAATGTGCTTTTCCTCCCTTTATTTTATTTTTGCATTTTCAACGATAAATTTAATAGCTTTTTCTGTTTTCATATTTTCTTCTAAATAGTTTTTCAATTGTTCATTTTTTAGAAGTTCTTCTTCTTTCTTTCCATAATTTTCAGCCATTTCCTTTATCTTTTCTGCTATTTCTTCTTCTGAATTTTCTAATTTTTCTGCTTTAGCAATTGCATCTAAAACCAATCTTGATTTTACAGATCTTTCGGCTTGCTCTTTGAACTCATTTCTCATATCTGCTTCTGTCTTGTTTATCATTTTTAAATATTGTTCTATTGATAGTCCTTGGTAAGACAATCTTGTTTTAACGTCTTGTATCATATTTTCTATTTCATTGTCTATCATAGCTGATGGTATATCTATTGTTGTGTTTTCGCAAACAGCTTTTATTGCAGATTCCTCTGTTTCGTATTTTGCCCTTGAGTCATTTTCAGTTTGAATTTTTTCCTTTATACTATTCTTTAACTCTTCAAGTGTGTCAAATTCACTAACGTCTTTCGCAAATTCGTCATCTAATTCTGGTAATTCTTTTTTCTTTATTTCATGTAATTTTACTTTAAATGTAGCATCTTTTCCTGCTAAATCTTTTGAAAAGTATTCTTCTGGGAATTTTACATTTATGTCTTTTTCTTCTTCTATTCTCATGCCAATTATTTGGTCTTCAAAGCCTGGTATAAATGTATTACTTCCTATTTCTAGTTCGTGTTTTTCTGCTTTTCCACCATCAAACGCTTTTCCATCTACAAATCCTTCAAAATCTATTACAGTTATGTCTTTTGGCTCTACTGGTCTATCTTCTACAGTAACAATTCTTGAATTTTTTTCTTGCATATGTCCTAATTCGTGTTCTATGTCTTCGTCAGATACATTATACTCTATTTTATTTAGTTCTATACCTTTATATTTTCCTAACTTTACTTCTGGAATCACTTGAACTATCGCTGTAAAGATTAAATTTTTTCCTTTTTCCATTTGTTGTATATCTATTTGTGGTCTGCTTACTGCTTCCACATTATTTGCCTTTATTGCTTCATCATATATTTCTGGAACTAATTCATTAAATGTATCTTCATAAAAAATTGAAGCTCCATATTGCTTTTCTACCATTTGCATTGGTGCTTTTCCTTTTCTAAATCCTGGTACATTAAAATACTTAGCCGTTTTTAAATATACTTTTTTCATTGCTTCATCAAATTTTTCTGCCTCTATTTCAAAGCTTAATTTTACTTCGTTTGTATTTTCTGTTTTTTCTACTTTTACACTCATTTTGTTTAAACATTCCTTTCTATTCTCTGATAATTAACGTTTCAATTATATCACACTTTTTATTTTTTGCAATACTTAAATCTCGAATAAGTCGAATTTCAAGTAATCTGCGCTAATCAATTTGAAATATATTCCATTTTTTATGCCTTCTATTGCATCTTTATGAGAATTTCCATGTAAGTGTGCATAATAGCACCTCTTTATTTCATACTGTTTCATAGTTTTTACAAATTCCGAATTTGCATTGTTTATGGTTATTGGTGGATAATGCATAAATACTACTATTTCTTTTTCTTTTCCAAACTTTTGAATTCCATCTTCAATTGATAATTTTAATCTATTATTTTCTCTATTTATCATTTTTTCGCTATTTTCTGTTTCTAACAAATTCCATCCTCGTGTTCCAACTATTATCTTATCTTTAATGAAATAGCTATTATTATGCAAAAAATCGATTGTATTAAATTTATTTTCTTTTAAATAATTTTTCATATTGGTAATCGTTGTCCACCAATAATCATGGTTGCCTTTTAGCAAAATCTTTTTACCTGGCAGTTCATCTAAATATTTAAAATCATCATATGCTTCTTCTAAATATGTTGCCCATGAAAAATCCCCAAGCAGTATAACATAATCGTTTTCTTTCACTTTTTCTAGCCAATTTTTTTTTATTTTTTGTTCATGTTCCTTCCAATTTTCCCCAAAAATACTCATTGGCTTATCCTTCGCTAAAGATAAGTGTAAATCTCCTATGGCATATATTGACATTTTTTCCCCCTATATTTTCAAGTTTGGTATTGCATTTAAATACATATCTGATACTTTGCCTGCCATAAAGTTATAATATCCTGCTGATGCAATCATTGCCGCATTATCTGTGCAAAGTATCATTTCTGGATAATAAATTTCATATCCTTTGGCTTGTAATTTCAAAAACTCTTGTCTTATGTATGAGTTAGCTGATACCCCCCCTGCCAAGGCTATTTTGTTTATATTTAACTTTTTGGCCGCTTCAATTGTATTTTCTAACAATATTTCACTTACATCTTTTTCAAAACTTGCACATAAATTTGCTTTATTTATGTCAGGGTTTTTGTGATGTAAGTTTATTATTGCAGTTTTTATTCCACTAAAGCTAAAGTCCAAGCCTTCCATATGTGGCTTTGGAAGCTCAATATTTGCAACTCCTTCTTTAGCTAATTTATCTACTTTAGGACCACCTGGATATCCTAGTCCTATTACTCTTGCTACTTTGTCAAACGCTTCTCCTATCGCATCATCTCTGGTTTTTCCTAAAATTTCAAATTCATTGTAGTTTTTTATATGTACTAAGTGAGTATGTCCTCCTGAAACTATTAAACATAAAAAAGGTGGTGTCAAATTTTTATGCGTTATATAATTGGCCGCTATATGTCCTTCTATATGGTTTGTTCCAATTAATGGTTTATTTAATGCATAACTTAAAGCCTTTGCATAAGATACACCTACTAAAAGTGCTCCAACTAATCCTGGTCCACATGTACAAGCAATTATGTCTATATCTTCAAATGTTATTTTTGCTTCTTCCAACGCTTGTTTTGTAACTCCAGAAATAGCTTCAATATGATTTCTTGAAGCTATTTCTGGAACAACTCCTCCATATTTTTCATGTATTTTTATTTGTGAATTTATAACATTGGAAAGAACTTCTCTGCCATTTTTCACAACGGCAACAGAAGTTTCGTCACAACTTGATTCAATTCCCAATGTAATTATGTTTTCTTTCACGCTCATCATTCCTTCCTTAGACCATTTACATCCACAACAGGATTAAGTTTATTTATTATATTATTTTAAACATTTTCGCCATTATGTATGTTAAACCTCTATAAGCTTCATTTATAAGTGGTGATATTATTGTACCTGCAAGTCCTGTAACCCATATAGCTACAAATATAATATAAAATATTTGCTCACGGCTTTCAAACCATTCTCTTGCTTTATACGGTAAGAAATTACTCAATATTTTTGAGCCATCCAGTGGTGGTAGTGGTATAAGATTAAATATTCCCAAACCCAAATTTACTATTACGCAATTTTCTATAATACCTACTGTTATCATTCCTATCTGTAGATTATAGAATCCATTGAAAAATTTTATAATGCTAAGATTTATTATTGTAAATAAAATTGCAAGTATAAAATTCATTATTGGTCCTGCCGCTGCAACAATTGCTTCTGCTTTTTTCATTGGCATATCTCTGTTAAAATTTCTTGGATTTATTTGTACAGGTTTTCCCCATCCAAATCCAGCAAAAATCAAAAGAATAAATCCTATTGGGTCTATGTGTGATAATGGATTTAAATTTAGTCTTCCCTGTTGCCTTGGTGTCTCGTCCCCCAGTTTGTCTGCCGCATAAGCATGTGCAAATTCATGAAATGTAATTGCTATAAGCACAGCCGGCAACGATATTAATAATCCTATTAACATATTTACATCTGTAAAGTATGGCATTAATCCTCTTATAATTATAATTGCCATTATTATATATAAAAATCTTTTATCAAAAGTAAACATTTTTCCTCCTTAAAAAATAAATTGTAGCATGCTAATTATAACATACTACAGTATTGTTTTTCAACCTTGTTTTTAAGCAAACCTTTTCATTATCCTTAATGTATTTAGTATTGTTAATAATGTTAATCCAGTATCTGCAAATACTGCAAGCCACATATTGGCAAATCCTAAAACGCTTAACAATAAAATAATTATTTTCATTGAAATAGAAAAGACCAAATTTTGCCTTATTATATTTTTTGTATATTTTGATATTTGTATTGCTACTGGGATTTTTTTTAAATCATCTGACATTAGTACAATATCGCTAGCTTCAATTGCAGAATCTGTTCCAACTCCTCCCATAGAAATTCCTATGTCTGCTCTTTTTAAAACTGGTGCATCATTTATTCCATCTCCAACGAATATTGTAAGTTCATTTTTGCTTGAAACTTTTTCAAACTCTTCAAACTTATCTGTTGGCAACATTTCATATTTAATCTCATCTATGTTCAATTTCTTTCCTATGTTCAGTGCTGTTTCTTTCTTATCGCCTGTAAACATGAAAGTTTTTATTTTTTGTTTTTTTAGCTCTTCTATGGTTTCTTTTGCATCGTTTTTTATACCATCATTTATAAAAACAGAAGCTATGTGTTTTCCATCTATATTCAAGTGTAGTATTGCATCTTCCTCACAATTACATATTAACTTATTTCCTATAGATATTTTTTTATCATTTAATTCAAAGGTAATTCCTTTGCCTTCTATCTCTTGATATTTTTTTACATCATCGTTATTCACTTTTTCATTTTTTAAATTCATTATGGATTTTGCAATAGGATGATTTGAAAATGATTCTCCCTTTATCAAAATATCTATAACTTGATTTTCTGTATAGTCTTTATCAAATATTTCTATATTAGTTACTGTAAATGCCCCATTTGTTAAAGTTCCTGTTTTGTCAAATACAATATTTTTTGTATTATCCAATGCATCCAAATAATTGCTTCCCTTTATAAGTATTCCTTTTTTGCTTGCAACTCCTATTCCAGTAAAATATGAAAGTGGTACAGATATAGCTATTGCACATGGGCATGATATTACCAAAAATGTAAGTCCACGATGTATAGCTTCTAGCATAGGTATATTGAATATTATAGGTAAGCAAATTACAATTAGAAGTGCTAATATAATTACTATTGGCGTATATATTTTACTTATTTTAGAAACAATCGTTTCTGTCTTTGTTTTTTTATCTGTAGCATCTTCTAAGAGTTCCAATATTTTTGACACTGTTGAATTTTCTGCTATTTGAGTTGCTTTTATTTCTATTATTTCTCCCATATTCATACTTCCTGACAAAACCTGGTCGCCTTCTTTTATTTGCATTAATTCTGATTCACCTGTAAGAGCTGATGTGTCAAGCATTGTTTCTCCTGTAATAACTATACCATCAACAGGAATTTTTTCTCCTTTTTTTACAACCAGTATGTCGTTTATCTTTATTTCCTCTACATCAACTTTTTTTATTTCATCAGTTTGTTTAAGATTAGCATATGGTTGTTTTATATCAATTAAGTCTTTTATTGATTTTCTTGAATTATTAACAGCCTTTTCTTCTAATATTTTTCCTATTGTGTAAAGAGCAATTACAAGCATTCCTTCTACTACTTCTCCTATTGCTAATGCCCCTATACACGAAATAGTAATTAACATATTTTCATTTATCGTTTTATTTTTGAATAATAACTTTACAGCATTTATGCCTGTTCTATACAATAATAAGGTATAAGCAACAATGTATAAAATCATTTTAGCTGTATTATTTAGTCTCATAAAATAGCCCAATAATCCTATTGCCAATGCAATTATCAAAATAGAAAGATGAAATTCTTTTTTTGTTTTGTTTTCTTCTTTTGTAACATATGCATCTGGTTCTACCGTTTTTATAATATCGTTTAACTCTTTTATGGAAAATTCCCTTTCGGCTTCATAAGAAATTTTTGAAGTATTAAAATTTACTATTGCATTTTTTAATTCTTTATTTTTGTTTAAAATCTCTTCAATTTTTCTTGCACAATTCGCGCAGTCTAAATTATTTATATTATATTTGTACTTTTTCATTCGCAACTCCTTCATATATATGAATTATTATTCACATTTCTTCTATTATTATAATATAGTTTTACAAAAAGTCAATAGAATATGAATTCTTTTTCATATTTCTTGACTTTTTTCTCATTGCTCAATATAATATTGTTATATTAGCCTTTTACAAGGAGGATTATATGGGAATTTCTGAAATAAGAGAACCTATTCAAAAGCGCTCAATTGAAAAGAAAGAAAAAATAATACACTCTGGTTTTGAATTAATTTGCGAAAAAGGATATTATAATACTAATACAGCTGAAATAGCTAAATTGGCTGGAGTTTCAACTGGAATAGTTTATCAATATTTTAAAGATAAACATGATATATTAATAGAAGGAATTAAACTATATGCCAATTCTATTTTTTTTCCTATGTTAGCTGTTAGTAATACTGATGTAAAAATAACTGCTAATAACTTTCCTAGTATTCTAAGACAAATGATAGACAAGTTCATAAATAATCACAAGTTATCTCAAACTGCTCATGAAGAAATTATTTCTATGACCCATTCTGATAAAGAAGTTGCTAAACTTTTTCATAACGCCGAGATGGAAATAACAACAAGTGTAACAAGTATATTATTAAAAAATGGTTTTAAAACAGAAAATATAAATGAAAAAGTTCATATTGCAATTGGTATGATAGATAATTTATGTCACGAAATTGTTTACCACAAACATGAGCAATTAGATTATAATAAAATGATTGAGTTTGTTATATCTACAATTACAAATTTATTAAAATAGCCCTTTTCTTTTTTAAAAAGGACTATTTTATGATACAAAACGCTAAAAATTATCTTTGATATTTATGTTTCCATTTTTCTTCCAACTCTAATAAGTTAGTATACCCTAATTTCTCTGTACTTGCTTTGTAAACTGTTTTTAAATCATTAGCAAGTTCTTTTCTAGCTGTATATGGTACATACTTTAAAGAGTTCCTTATTTGATGCACTATACATCTTTGATATTCCGTCTTAGGGTATATTGCTGATATTGCATCTTTAAGCCCTGTCAATCCATCTGCACATAATACTAAAATATCTTGTACTCCGTGATTTTTAAACTCGTTTAATACAGTCATCCAATATTTTGCACTTTCATTTTTTCCAATTGTTATTGTTAAATCTTTTTTCATTCCATCTTTATCAATTTCTAGCACAACATAGGCTGCTTTTTTTACTAAAGGAGGATTTTTTGTATGAATAAAGCAGGATTAATAGAAGCAATGGTTCCTAGAACAGGTCATTCAAAGAAAGCTACAGCAGAATCTTTAAAT
The DNA here is from genome assembly GCA_003534295.1 of Clostridiales bacterium. Lineage (GTDB taxonomy): Bacteria > Bacillota > Clostridia > TANB77 > CAG-508 > DNVW01. The sequence goes on along the minus strand of DPDV01000006.1, from coordinate 341 downwards.
GCTTTCATTTCTGTTGTTTCTGAAGCACTAAAAGCAAATGATAAAGTTCAATTAGTTGGTTTTGGAACTTTTGATGTAAGAAAAAGAAGTGCTAGAAAAGGAAGAAACCCTCAAACTAAAGAAGAAATAAAAATACCTGCTTCTAAAGCTCCAGCATTCAAAGCTGGTAAAGCTTTAAAAGAGCTAGTTAATAAATAAATCATAAATTTCCTTAAAGAAAATGGTATATTAGCCTTTTTGCTAGTATACCATTTCTTATTTATATGTTCAGTTTATTATTCATCATTTCAAATATAAAATTCGATTAAAGAATTTGCATCTATTTTTCTTTGTCAGCTAGT
>DPDV01000016.1 GCA_003534295.1 Clostridiales bacterium | reverse complement strand
CTTCGCATATTTCTATGCTACCTATATATCTTTTTTGAGTTATTTAGCTCTTTATTTTGCTGACCATTTTTTTTATAGATAGTTTGCTTCTATCTTTATTATTGGTTTCTTTTCTCAAAGGTTTATTGTTTACTTTTCAATGTACTTCTTTTCGCGTTGTTACCCTTTTCGGTGTAACGTGTTTTATTTTACTACTTTGTGCTTAAAATGTCAACACTTTTTTGAAAGTTTTTTAACTTTTTTATTCGAGTGCAAAATAATAAATTAGTAATTACTGTCTATTTAAAAAAGTCTTGCTTTTTTACTAATTTAATAACTTGTTTTTCATTTGTTTAAGCACTAAAATTATAATACCATATCCCTGATGTAATGTCAACACTTTTTTGTCGATTTTTTTGTTTTTTCAGATTTTTTTAATTTTTATATTTCTACCAATATAACATCATCTCCTATACACTTTATATTGCTCCATTCTATTACTATTTCATTTGAACCCGAAAACATATTCAATATCTTATTATTACCTGGAACTATTATTGATGTTATCATTCCACTTTCCAAATCTGCACACACATCCTGTACAAATCCTAATCTTTTTCCATCTTTGATATTTATAACTTCTTTATGTTTAAAATCTAATCCTTTATTACCCACTTGTTGCTTCTCCCTTCCTATTATTTACTTAAATATATTTACAATATATTAATATGCAATAAAAAAGTTGCTAGTACATCTTAGCAACTCTTTATTTTTGTATTATTATTAATTATATTAGTTCTATTTATATATTCTTTTTATGTGATCTATTGCGTTTTTTTCAAGTCTTGATACCTGTGCTTGTGATATGCCAATTTCGTCTGCAACTTCCATTTGTGTTCTTCCTTCAAAAAATCTTTTATTTATTATCATTTTTTCTTTATCATTAAGCTTTTGTATTGCTGATGAAATTGTTAAGCTGTCTGTCCAATGTTCATCTGTATTTTTCTTATCGCTTATCTGATCCATTACATATATATTATCTGTGTTGTCGCCATATACCGGTTCTTGTAATGATATTGGCTCTTGTATTGCATCCATACTAATTATTATATCTTCTTTTGGCACATTTAATTCTTTTGCTATTTCTTCTATTGTAGGTTCTTTTTCATTTTGCTTTGTTAGTTTTTCTTTGGCTGATAATACTCTGTATGCCAAATCTCTTATAGACCTGCTTACTCTTATGGAATTATTATCCCTTAAATATCTTCTTATTTCTCCAACTATCATTGGAACTGCATATGTCGAGAATTGTACATTTAGTGTAACATCGAAATTATCTATTGCTTTTATTAGTCCAATACATCCAACTTGAAATAAATCATCTACATTTTCTCCTCTTCCATAAAATCTTTTTATTACACTTAATACCAATCTTAAATTACCATGTATAAATTTTTCTCTTGCTTTTTCATCTCCATTTTTTATTTCAATAAATAATGCTTCTTTTTCTTCATTTGATAAAACTGGCAATTTTGCTGTATTTACTCCACAGATTTCAACCTTATTTATCAAATTAAAAAACCTCCTTTGGAAATAATATCAATTACATTATTTCCAAAAGAAGTATAATGTATACCATTTTTACCCTGTTTTACTCATTATTTCTTTTTTCATTTTATTTATAATCTTCTTTTCTAATCTAGATATATAACTTTGTGATATTCCGCAACATATCTGCTACTTCTTTTTGGGTCTTTTCATTTCCACTTACAAATCCAAATCTAAGTTCCATTATATTTTTTTCTCTATTATTCAATTTTTCCATAGATGCTTTTAATAGTTTTCTGTCCACTTCGTCTTCCATTCTTCTTGAAGTTACATCTGGATCTGTTCCTAAAATATCCAATAACAATAATTCGTTTCCATCTCCGTCTTGATTCAATGGTTCATCTATTGAAATTTCGCTTTTAATTCTATTGTTTCTTCTTAAATGCATTAGTATTTCATTTTCTATACATCTCGAAGCATATGTTGCAAGTTTTATTTTCTTATCTGTATTAAATGTATTTATTGCTTTCATTAATCCTATAGTTCCTATTGAGATTAAATCCTCTAGCCCCACCCCGGTATTTTCAAACTTTTTAGCTATGTATACAACCAATCTTAAATTTCGTTCTACTAATGTTTTTTTTGCCAGTTCATCGCCTTTTGCCAAAGAATTTAATACTGTTTCTTCTTCTTCCTGTGAAAGTGGTGGCGGCAAAGTTTGACTGCCTCCTATATAATATATTGGCATTTTTTCTATTTCATCACTTCCTATATAATTTACATATATAGTATTTATACTTTCCTTTAAGATTTGCAAAAGATTCACCTTACTATCATTCCCTTCTATTTATAAAATTTCTAAACTAATAAGTGCTGAATATGTATTACTATTAAAACTCTCATTGAAAATTCCTATTATTGCATTATTAACTTCTTTTTCCTCATCATCTATTATAATTTTTACCTTATCTGCTTTAAATCCAAGCATTAGTCCATTTTGTCTTCCTATTGAGTTATATGGTATTATTCTAAATTTTGACATATACTCCACATTTTTTTCTGTTACTTCCTTTGTGTCACCCCCTATAATCTTTTCAAGGTTATTTAATATCTCTTTTGGTAAGAAATCATATAGCATTTCTTTTTCAACTACTATTACAGGCATTAAAGTTATTGGATCTTTTAACATATTTCCTGTATCTAGCAAAGCATTCATACTTATACTTTTCTCATTTATCTTAATTTCTAGCGGATATATAATATCTTTTTTAGAAGCTCTATTTTTTATAATTTTAAATGCTATATATGTAACAACAAATCCCACAATCCCTCCTAGTAGTGCTATTTTTATTGGGTATGTTCCTATATAAACTCCATTTTTCATTATTATATTTTCCGGTTTTATAAAATATAATAGTGCAAATGCACAACCACCAAAAGCAAAAGATATTAAATAAAATATTATTAGTTGCTTTACTATATTTTTAATATTTCTTGGCATATACGCTATGTAAACCATAGCTATTGATAACACTATCTTCATAATCAAATTAGAATATATTGGTAATATTTGCATATATAACATAATTGAATATATTGCACCTATTCCGCTTGATGCAACTAATCTTATATGACTTATTTTTAATTTCATTATATATGCTGTTGCAAAAAGAATAATATAATTCATGCATAGATTTTCTAATAAAATAATATCTATATATACTGTCATATTTTCACCGCTCACTCTTATTTGTTTTTGCTAATAAATTATATAACTAGTCTGATTAAAAATCTGTCGTTTTGTGAGCAAGAAAAAAAGAAATAATCTACCTTTTAAGACTATTTCTTTTTATGTTTTATGTATTTTTTTTAATATCTACATTTTGTTTTAATTTTCGTTATTTATTTTTTATTTTTTCTTAGAAATGATGGTATGTCTAAATCACTTTGAGAATTATTGTTGTCTGAAGGTGTTGGAATAGAGTTTAACTTCCTATCCCATGCTTTGTCTACAATGTCTCCAACTGGTGGCATATTTGGTATTGAATTCTGCTCTTTTTCAAATCCTGTAGCAATTACTGTTATTACTATATCTTCATCTAGACTTTCATCTATAACTGCTCCAAATATAATATTAGCCTCTGGATCTACACTTCTTTGTACTAATTCTGCTGCCGTATTAACTTCATGTAATCCTAAGTTTGTTCCACCTGTTATATTTATAATAACTCCTCTTGCTCCTTCTATTGATGTTTCTAACATTGGACTTTGTACAGCTTGTTTTGCTGCATCTTCTGCTCTGTTTTCACCAGATGCTCTACCTATACCCATGTGTGCCATACCTGTATTTAACATTATTGTTTTAATATCTGCAAAGTCTAAATTTACAAGTCCTGGAATAGCTATTAGATCTGATATACCTTGAACACCTTGTCTTAATACATCGTCTGCCATTTTAAACGCTTCAACTATTGATGTTTTTCTATCTATAACTTGTAATAATTTATCATTTGGAATTACTACTAAAGTATCAACTTTTCCCTTTAAGCTTTCTATTCCTCTTTCAGCTTGTGATAATCTTTTTTTGCCTTCAAATGTAAATGGTTTTGTAACAACACCTATTGTTAAAATTCCCATTTCCTTTGCACATGCCGCAACTATAGGTGCTGCTCCAGTACCTGTTCCTCCTCCCATTCCGGCTGTAACAAATACCATGTCTGCTCCGCGTAATGCTTCTGCAATTTCTGTTTTACTTTCTTCTGCTGCTTGCGCTCCTATATCTGGGTTAGCACCTGCACCTAATCCTCTTGTTATTTTTTCACCTATTTGTATTTTGGAAGGTGCTTTTGATAGTAATAAAGCTTGTCTATCTGTATTAACTGCTATAAATTCAACTCCTTTTATTCCAGAATCAACCATTCTGTTTACAGCGTTATTTCCTGCCCCTCCTATACCTATTACTTTAATTGTTGCTGTCCCATCTAGCATTGCGCTATCATCATTTCCATCCATAAACATTATATTTTCCTCCTTTATATTAGTTGTCGAAATTCAGATGTCTTATATTTGATATCGGATTTCCGACTTCTACTATGACCTCTTATTCCTGACCTCTTATGTTCTGTTTTATTTTTAAATTAACAACAAATTTATTATGAATAAAAGAATTCCTTAATTCTTTCTAATATTGAATGTAATATATTTTCATTTGACTTTGTTTCTATACTGCTTGAAACATTTTTTGCAAATGCCCTTGATGAAATATATCTTACAAGTGCATATGCAGTTCTATATTCTGGTCTTACTGTACTTATTAGTCTTCCTGTTGAAATTTTAACTGGTATATTTAATGCGATTTTACCAGCAACATCACTTTTGTTTATATTTGTAATTCCTTGTCCTGTAAGTATTACATTATTGATTCTTTGTTTTATACCTTGCATTGTAATATCTTTATTAATTAAAGAAAAAATTTCTTCTATTCTGGCTTCTATAATTTCTATTAATTCAGAACTTTTAATTATCTTTCTATTTTCATCTTTACATGTAGATAATAAAATTTCATTATCATTATCTATGAAAGACTTCATCGCCAAGCCATATTGTTTTTTTAATTTATCTGCTTCTTCTTCTGATATGTCAAGAACCAAAGCAATATCATTTGTAATGTTGTCTCCTCCTAAAGGTATGGTATTTGTATAAACAAATGACGAACCTTCAAACACACCTATGTCTGTATTTCCAGCTCCAATATCTAGCAGCATTATATTGTCACCTAATTCGTTGCTATCTAGAGCTATACATCTTTCTGCAAGTGTTACTGGTACTAACCCATCTATTTCTATATATGCTCTTTTTAGAATATTGGTTATTTTTTTTATATACTCTTTATCTGCTAAAATAATTTGAGCTTTTAACGTAAAGCTTGAACTTAAGCTTCCTACTGGGTCTTGTACAATTCTGCCATTCTCTAGGATAAATCTGTCTGTAACTATATCTATTATTTGTTTTCCTTCTGGAATATCTATGTCACTAACTTGCATTATACTTGCCGAAACATCCTTCATTGATATTCCAGCATATCTATCTTTTGCATCTTTTAATATACTATTTTGGACAATTGTTACATATTTCCCTGGAATTGTTATGTATGTCGAATTAATTGTTAAGTTGGCATCAATTTCTGCATTTTTTATTAATTTTGTAACTGCAAGAACAATTTCATCTTCATCAATTATTTTTCCTTTTTTTATACCTCTGCATTTTTGGCTGTCTGTATATATAACTTCTATTTGATTAAAATTATTAACCTCCCCAATAACTATGCTTACTTTTGAGGTTCCAATGTCCATACCTACAATTATATCTCCTATTGCCAAAGTTAACCCTCCAATTTGTTTTAAATATCGTCTTTAGAATATTACATTTTTCTGCAAAAGTCAATAGAATTTGTAATATTTTTGTAATATTCTCGTAATAAAATTGCAATGTATTTCTATTAAATTTTTTTAGCCTTTTCTTGTCTATTTTTCATAAATTTTTCTATATAATACCTTCTAGTCATAGAAAGGTTATTAAACATTCTTCCAACAAAAACAACAATTGCTGCTAAATAAATATCTACATTTAATTTTTGTCCTAAATACGTTAATAAAATAGAAAGTATGGCATTGCCAAAAAAGCCTGATACAAATATTTTTAGGTCAAAGTTTTTGTTTAATGTTGCTACAATTCCACCAAAGACAGAATCTAGTGCAGCTATTATTGCTATTGCTAAATATCCTGAATATGTATATGGAATTATTGGCATAAAAATACCTATTATTGCACCTATAACACAACCTATTATTATTGCTATTAAAATCATGTTTTCTCCCTCCACTTTAGGAAAATATTATTTTTTGATATATTTTATTTCTGTCTCACCATTATATTTTAAAATTTCTACTTTTTTGCTCGCTACTAAAGTAACTGTTTTACCACTATTGTTATATTTATCTATAAACCCACTATTTTTAAGGCTTAATATACTTGATAAATACGCTTGGTTTCCTATCGCTTTTACCACATATGGAGAAGATAGTCTCTGGCCTCCTACCATTATAAGTGTATTACCTACTTCTACAATATCTGTAGTATTAATTATGCGTACATCATTTATTGAAATTGCTTCTGCACCAGCATATCTTAATTCATTTATTAGTTCTAATAGATCCTCTGCAACTATTACTTGATTATTATTATCTGTTAAAGTAACTATAATTCCTTCACCATATATGTCTGTATTTCCAACTATTAAATTTGAATTTTCTAATTCTTTGTCTAATAGTTCAGATGCTTCTTCACTGCTTTCTATTTTTTTATTATATTCATCTATTGTTGCTATAGTTTCTTCATATTTTTCATATGTTTCTTCATATTTTGTTTTCCATTCTGATAATGTCGTTCTTAGTTCATCTTCTTTCATGTTTTCTATAGCTGTTATATCTGTTTCTTCAACTGTTTTAAATTGTACAAACATAACACAAATTAGAACTATACACACCAACCCAATTATTATGCCCATTACAAGTTGCTCTTTATTTATTTTCTTCAAATATATCACCTCTTAGATTTAATATATTTTGGATTTATAACTCCATTATATTTTTCTATTGTAACACTTTCCATTCTCTTTTTTTCTACTATTATTCCGTCTTCTTCCATATAATATATGTATCCACCAGGCATCATTAATGAACCATAAAATAAATCTGTAGGGCCTATTGCTTTAATTGTAAACGGTGATGTTATTTTTTCTCCATTTATTTTAATAACACTACCTTCACATGTAATTGCAGATGTTGCAATTATCCTTTGTCCATTTATAGAAATTGCTTCTGCATTTGCATGCCTTAACATGTTTACAATTGCTGTTAAATCCGTATTATGTACTACTAATTTGCTCATATCTAATATCTGTGTACTTAATAATTCAGAAGAAATGTTAGTATTATCTTTTAAAATTATTTCCATTCCTGGTCCAGTTACATCTGTTAGTCCTAATAATATATTGTTATTTTTTAATTCTTCCTGTTTGGCACTAGATGTACTGCTGTCTTGTGTAGCTATGTTTCTTACTTTTTCTAGTCTATTTTCTGCTTGTCCTAATTGCGAATATACACTATCATATTTTTCTTTCCATTTTAGCACTTCATCTCTTAATCCATTTTCTGTTAGTGTTTGTCCAACTGTTGCGCTAGCGTTGTTCATTGTTTTTATTTGAACTATTATTGACATTGTCAATATAAAACACATTATTCCTAATGTAATTGATATTTGTTTTTTATTCATTTTCTCTCCCATCCATTTTTATACTTTTTCTCTAAACACTGCACCTTTATTGGTCAAATCCGTGTTTACAAGGATTTCGCCTTCTACTCCTTTTTCATCGTTTAATATCTTTTTCACATATGCCATTTTAGTACTTAAATTTGAAACATCCCCCAAATGTATAGCTTTTTTTTCTTTTTCCAAAGTAAGTATATAATCTTGTCTATTTGAAATATCAATTTTGGTTATTAAGTCTACTAGCTCGTTTGCATTTGCTGATTCCATTATTTGTAACACTTCTCCTAATTTTACCAAATCCTCACTTATTAGCCTTTGCCCTTCATGTAGTTCTTCCTCTGGTGTAGAAATGCCTACTATAGCAGGCATCTCTGCTTTTTGGCTTGTTATTTCTAACATGTATCCTTGGTTATTTATATATATGTAGCTATTGGCAAATGGTATCATATAAGTCGCTACTCTTTCTACTACTATAATTTCTACTTTATCTGGCAATTTCCTTCTTATTTTTACATTTTCTATATATGCATTTGCCTTTACTTTATTTTTTATATTCTTCTTTGATACTTTAAAAGTATTTTCATCTGTTTTTAATTCAGATAAGCTTATTATTTCCTCTTTACTTAGTTTGCTGTTTCCTGTAACATTTATCTCCTTGATATTAAATAATGGAGACAAGGCAACATATATGCTTACTCCTATAATTACTATAATTAGAGTTAATACTTTTACTATCTTCAAAATTGCTTTTTTCTTTTTTATTGCTATTTGTTGTTGTTTAGTAAGCTTCTTCTTGGCGTTTTGCTTATTTTTGTTAGTGTTCACACTTGTTTTTTTATTTTTCTTGTTTTTCTCCTTATCATCTGAAATTCTGGGCATACCTATAACAATTTCTTTATCAAAGTCAAATAATTCGTTGTTTTTATTTCTAGCACTTACATTATTTGACTTTGTTTTTTTGTTGACCTTATTTTTTTTATAATGTATGTCTTCTTTTGATTTCTTTGTCATTTGCCCTTTCCTTCCTCTCTATTCCTTTTCTTCTTTTATTGTTATTTTTGCACCTAACTTGTTCAATTTTTTATCCAAGCCTTCATATCCTCTTAAAATATATCCTATTTTATTAACTGTTGTCGTTCCTTTTGCAACTAGACCTGCTACAACTAATGCTGCTCCACCTCTTAAATCTGTGCTTTCTACAGTAGCTCCTGATAATTTTTTGCATCCCTTTATTACAGCAATTCTTCCTTCTACTGTTATCTTGGCCCCCATTCGTTTTAACTCACTTACATATTTGTATCTATTTTCAAATATATTTTCCACTATAACAGAATTTCCCTTTGCAATTGTTAGTATACTTGCAAAAACAGATTGCATATCTGTCGGAAAACCCGGATATGGCATTGTTTTTATATCAACAGCTTTGATTTTTTTAGGTGCCTTTAAACAAACACATTTATTCTCTATCTTTATTTCACAACCTGTTTGTTCTAGTTTGTTTAAAATTTGATTTATATGTTCTGGAATTACTTTATTTAGTTTAACTTTTCCACCAGTTATAGCAACTGCACATAATAGCGTGCCTGCCTCTATTCTATCTGGCATTATGGAATATGACACATCCTTTAATTTTTCTACACCTGTTATTTTAATTATGTTTGTGCCTGCTCCTTCTATTTTAGCACCCATTTTATTTAAAAATTTTGCTAAATCCACTATTTCTGGTTCCATAGCAGCATTAGAAATCTTAGTTATACCATCTGCGTAAACACTTGCAAGTATTATATTTTCGGTTGCACCAACGCTTGGGAAATCTAAGTCTATATTTGTGCCTATTATTTTATCACATTTACATGTAATAAATCCACTATCTTCTGAAATATTTACTCCCAATTTTTTAAAAGCCGCTAAATGTAAATCTATAGGTCTTGTTCCAATATCACATCCACCTGGATATGAGAAAGTTACTTCTTTAAATCTTCCTAATATAGCTCCGGCCAATATTACTGTTGACCTCATTTGCCTCATTAGTTGTTCTGGAATTTCTCTTTTGATTATCTTCTTAGAGTTTATCTCTATTTTACCATTATTCTTCTTAATTTTACAACCCAAATATTTTAAAATTTCTTGTGTTATTTTTGTATCATGTATATTAGGTACATTGTATAACTTTGTATTTCCTTTATTTAATATTGTTGCTGCTAATATTGGTAATGATGCATTTTTTGAACCTGATACTTCTACTTCACCCTCTAATCTTCTGCCTCCTTCTATTATGTAACTAGACATTTTATTCACCCTTTCTATTTTATTTTGCTATATTTTATGTCTTGTTTTCATAAATTGTGAGTTTTTGATTATGTGAGTACAGTTCTTCTTTAATTGTTCCTGATAAATATTCTATATCTCCTTTGCAACTCCTCCCTTTATTATATATACCACTTCTAGTATTACAATAATAGTCTTGTTTTTTTTGCCATTTTGTGGTATAGTAATTATAGTTAATAACTGTACGGAGGTTGATTTTATGAAATTTAAATCTAATTCTGGAAAAACATTATTTATGACTATTATAATTGTTTTTATTTTAGTTATTATTGGTGCTATTACTTATTTTGGGATAATCTCTTATCCAGAAGTATTTAATGATATAAAAGTTAAAGTTCAACAAACTTTTAATAAAAATGAAAAAAACAACACTAGTAGTACTTCAGATACTACTAGTGAAAACAATGATTTATAAAATTTCTTTTATATTTTTAATATTAGATACTGTTTCAATATATCCTTTATTGTAACAGTCTTTTATTTTTTTTACATTAAAAACATTTCCAGATGGAATTTTTACATTTATTACATAATCACATTCTTTAACTGTTCTTTCATCTTTTTCATTAAACATAACGTCTATTGCCTTAAATGCTACATCATATGCGCTTTTTGGATTATCTGTAAGGTCTGGTGGAAATTTAATTGCAATTTTTTTGTCTACTTTTAGTTTTTCTAATTCTTCTACTGGTACATTGTCTAATATTCCACCATCTACAAATTTATAATTTTCAAATTCACATGGTGCAAATAATCCTGGAAAACTGCAACTTGCTCTTACTGCTTTTCCAATAGAAATATTATTTATATATTTTTCATCATTTTTAACTATTCTATTTGTAAATACATGTTTTTTGCAATTAATTATATCAACACTTGAAATAGCTATAGGCATTTTTATATCTGTTATATTATACAATCCCTTGTATTTTGCACACTCATCTATTACATTCTCTATTGTTTCTCCTGACAGTGCACCATAGCCTAAGAGTCTTTTTGAATTCTTTATATTTGACATTAAATATCTAGGCTCCGCTCTAAATATGTCCTTGGCAAAATAATTGAATAAATCTAGCATTTGGTCTGCTGTATATCCCATTGCTACTAACACTGTAATTATACTGCCTATACTTGTTCCTGTTACAGCACTTATTTCTATTTGATTCTCTTCAAATGCTTTTATTGCCCCTATATGTGCCGTTCCTTTTATTCCTCCACCAGATAAAGCCAGTCCTATTCTCATTTTTTCTCACATTCCTTTCTTTTACACATTAAATTTCAATTTTTACATTTTAACTACCAATTTATTTATTTTTGAACTAACATATAACTCTAGTTTTTTCATAAACTCTTCAGATTTAATCTCACTATTTGCTACCATTTCTAATCCTTTTTCCCAACTTGCCGTTAATTTTGGGGTTAACATATCTGGCATAGAGTTATATACTACATCATATATTTTTTCTCCGCTTCTCGGTCGGTGTTATAATTTGTGTCTTTGTATTTATAGATATGTAGTTAATTCTTTCTAATTTTTTTATAATTTCTGCTCTAGTAGCACTTGTGCCTATTCCAGCTCCTTTTATTTGTTCTCTTAACTCTTCATCTTCTATCAGTTTACCCGCATTTTCCATTGCCAATATAATAGAACCAGAATTATATCTTGAAGGAGGAGTTGTCTCAGATGTCTTTATTTCAAAGTTTGTAATTTCTATGTCTTGTCCTTTTTTTAATTTATTAAGTATGTCTAAATTTTCTTGCGAATTCTCTTTTTGGTTGTCTTTTAATACTTCTAAATATCATAACACAGTACATACTTTACCATTTGCAAAGAATTGTTCATTTTCTATGTCGATCTCCACTGATATTTTACTAAATTCTGCTGATGGATAAAAAATACTTAAAAATCTTTTTACTATTAAAATATACACTTTTTTATGTAGTTCTATTAAATTATCATAGTTTTCATAGCCTTGACCTGTTGGTATTATCGCATAATGATCTGTAATTTTACTATCATCTACATATTTTGTCTTTATTAAATCTGTAGAGTATTTTTCTTCCACCATTTTCTTTATATATTTTTGTATTTCCTCATTTTTAAATCCCTTTGCTATTCCATTCAAATTTTTTGAAATAACTTTTGCGACAGCCGTAGATATAACCCTAGCATCTGTTCTTGGATATGTTACCAACTTTTTCTCATACAAATTTTGTATTATTTCCAATGTTTCATCTGGTTTTATTTTAAATCTTTTTGTGCATTCATTTTGAATTTCCGCTAAATTAAACAACAATGGTGCTTTTTCTTTGGTTTTGCTTTTTTTTACTTCTTTTACAACTGCATTTTTACCTTTAAAATAATTTATAAATTCCTTTGCATCATTTTCCCTTTTAAAACCTGATTCATTATAGAGTTTTGGCGAATTCCATAATATTGATTTTTCTCCCACTTTCCATTCTGCACTAAATGCATTTTCTTGCTCTCCAAACTTTCCAATCACCTTGTAATATGGAATTTTAACAAAATTTCTAATTTCACGCTCTCTGGAAACTACCATGCCTAAAACGCAAGTCATAACCCTTCCAACCGATATAGATATTTTCTCTTCTCCCAAGTCTTTTGCCAATCTTTTACCATATATTATAGATAACAGTCTAGAAAAATTAATTCCTATTAAATAATCTTCTTTTGCACGTAAATATGCCGAATCTGATAAACTATTATATTCATCTAATGGCTTAGCTTGCTCTATTCCTCTTTTTATTTCTTCTTCTGTTTGAGAATCTATCCATATTCTTCTTCTTTGTTTATTTTTAAGTCCTATTTGCATTTCTACAAGTCTATATATATATTCTCCCTCTCTTCCAGAGTCAGTTGCAACATATATACATTCAATGTCTTCTCTTGTTAACAGTTCTTTTATTATATTATACTGTTTTTCAACATTTGGTATCACTTCATATTTATATTCTTTTGGCATAAATGGTAATGTGTCTAATCTCCAAAATTTTAATTTCTCATCATATTTTTCCGGATAAGACATTGTTACTAAATGACCCACACACCACGTTATTATCCAATTGGCAGATTCTATATATCCATTTTTTCTTATTCCATTTTCCTTTAAAACTTTTGCAAATTCCATAGCTACTGATGGCTTTTCCGTTATTAATATATTTTTCAAAAAAATCTTCCTTTGCTATAATTTATTCATATTTTACTATATCAAATTCTGAAGTAAAATTTTGATTTCCGTATGCAAATACTATGTATAATTTTCCTTCTCCATTCAAAAAGAAATTAGTTATATTTTCTATTTTATATATTTCACTTTCTAAATTTCTTTCATATACAGGGTACCCAGAATTTATTAATATTGTCTCTTCTTTTTTTACACTTTTTAAGACATCATTTATTTTGTTCTGTAATTCTTGTACATTTATATTTTTTTGTTCAATTATATTATTTAAAGAAACTTTTTCTTTTGTCTCTATATTGTAGTTATATGTTTGAATTATTATTCTTTGTGGATTATTGCCCTGCTTTAATGATGATTTAATAATAATAGATAAAATATTATCATTTAAATATCCTACATAATCTATGCTGTATATGATTTTTTCAGCATTATTTTTATTTTTTCTCACTTCATTTGCTTTTTTTACAAACACCTCTTGAGTTACCTTATTAAATTCTTTTGGTATATTTCCTTTTATATTAATCATTGGTATGTTTAAATCTATATCATAAAATTTATTTTCCTGTTGTATACTATAAGCTATATATACTATGCTTTTTTCTGTATTAATTCTTTCTATTTTTGAAATATCCTTTTCTTCTACATTAAAACTATTGTTAATAGTTTTAACAAATTCATTTTTTAACTCTTCCATAGTTTTTTCTTTTTCTGGTTGAACCGGATTTTCTATTACATTTTCATCTGTTGTATTATTAGTTGGTATATCAGAAGTTTTGCTATCCCTCTTGCCAAAAAATTGTGCATATGCCCCTAAAACAATTGATAATACACATATTATAGATATGATTATATATATTTTTTTTGCGTTTTCCATTTTTTTGTAATACCTCCATTTACATTTTAGCAAATCTTCATCTATTATACCATTTTTTTGCAGAAAATACAAATTTTTTAATTGACTAGTTTGCCTTTTTGCGTTATTATATATATTGAATTAATTTATAAGATTGGAGATTATTTAATATATGTTATGCTCAATATGTAATAAAAATACAGCTGTAATTTTTATAAACAAACAAGATGAAACCGGTAAACAAGAATTACAAGGTTTATGCTATGAATGTGCAAAGGCTAAAGGAATAAATCCTATAGATAGTTTAATGAAACAAGCTAATTTGTCTGAAAATGACTTAAATGACATGACTAAGCAACTAGAAACTATTGTAAAAGATATGGCAAATAATATAGATTTATCTAGTATTGACCCTTCTAGTTTTACATCAGATGATTCTACTAACTTTGAAGATAATCCTACTCCACAGTTTAGTGCTATTCCATTAGGTTCTATCTTTTCTAATATGTTTGGCGAAAATGCCGAAGGTGCACAAGAATCATCTTCTGACAGAAAAAAAGTTAAAGTTGATAAAAAAGTTAAAGATAAAAAGAAAAAAGCTTTAGATACATTTGGAACTAATTTAACTAATAAGGCAAAAAATAATCAATTAGACATGGTTGTTGGTAGAGATAAAGAAATTCAAAGAATTATTCAAATTTTAAATAGACGTTCCAAAAATAACCCTTGCTTAATAGGAGAACCTGGTGTTGGTAAAACAGCAATAGCTCAAGGATTAGCCATAAAAATTGCTAATGGAAATGTACCTGCGAAATTATTGAATAAAGAAGTTTATTTATTAGACATGACATCTGTAATTGCTGGAACACAATTTAGAGGACAATTTGAAGCAAGAATGAAATCTATTATAGATGAATGTAAAAACTTAGGAAACATTATATTAGTTATAGATGAAATCCATAATATTATAGGTGCTGGTGATGCTGAACATTCCATGAATGCTGCAGATATTTTGAAGCCTTCTCTTTCAAATGGAGAAATTCAATTAGTTGGAACCACTACATTAAAAGAATACAGAAAATATATTGAAAAAGATAGTGCTTTAGAAAGAAGATTCCAACCAGTTATTGTAGAAGAACCTTCAATTACAGATTCAATAGATATTCTTGAAGGTATAAAAAAATATTACGAGGAATTTCACAAGGTAAAGATTTCTACTGATGTTATTAAACAAGCTGTTATAATGTCCGAAAAATACATCCATGACAGATTTTTGCCAGATAAAGCTATTGATATATTGGATGAAGCATGTTCTAGAATCAATTTAAATAATAAAGAACTATATCAATTAGAAATTCTAAAAAATCAATTAAAAGATGTTCAAGAAGATAAAGAAGAAGCTGCTTCTGCTGATTCAACAGAAGATTATAAAAAAGCTGCTGAATTAAAAGCAAAAGAATGTGCTTTAATAGAACAGATTGATAAATTAAATAAAAAAATGAAACTTGTTAATTTAACTGTTCAAGATATTGCTGAAGTAATCGAGAGTTGGACTAAAATTCCTGTTAAGAAAATAACTGAAGAGGAGACACAAAAACTTTTAAATTTAGAGGGAAACTTACATCAAAGAATAATTGGCCAAGATAATGCTGTAGAAGCTGTTTCTAGAGCAATAAGAAGAAATAGAGCTGGATTAAAAAGTACAAAAAGGCCACCTTCTTTTATATTTGTAGGTCCTACTGGTGTTGGTAAAACTGAGCTTGCTAAGGCCTTAGCATACGAGATGTTTGGAAATGAGGATTCCATTATTAGAGTAGATATGTCTGAATATATGGAAAGTCATTCTACATCCAAGTTAATAGGCTCGCCTCCTGGATATGTAGGTTATGATGATGCAGGCCAACTAACTGAAAAAGTTAAAAGAAACCCTTATTCAATTATATTGTTTGATGAAATAGAAAAAGCACACCCTGATGTGTTTAATATATTACTTCAAGTTTTGGATGATGGCAGATTAACAGATGCTCAAGGAAATACCATAAGCTTTGAAAATACTATTATTATAATGACTTCTAATGCTGGTTCTAACCTAAATACAAATTCTATAGGGTTTGGTGGTACTCAAATTAATAATTCTAAAATATTAGATACTTTAAGAGAAACTTTTAGACCCGAATTTTTAAACAGAGTAGATGAAATTGTTATATTTAATCAACTAACTAATGAACAATTGTTACAAATTATAAATTTAATGTTAAAAGATACTCAAAAAGCATTGTCTAATAAAGATATTACAATGGTACTTACAGAATCTGCAACTAACTTTTTATTAAAAGTTGGTACTGACGTAAAATATGGTGCAAGACCTTTAAGAAGAGCAATACAAAGATATTTAGAAGATGAACTGTCTGACATGATTTTAAAGGGTGAATTAAAAAACGGACAAAAAGTATTAATAGATTGTAATAATGAAAATTTAACTTTTAAAGTAGAATTATAAATAGAACTATAAATGGAGGAAAAAAATGTTTAAACATGTGCCAAATATTTTAACACTATCCAGATTTGCCTTAATCCCTTTTATTGTATATTTTATTGATGCAGAAAATTACCTTTTGGCATTTATATTTCTTACTATTTCTGCCTTAACAGATATATTAGACGGTTTTATTGCTAGAAAATTTAATTTAATAACAAATTTTGGAAAATTAATAGACCCTTTAGCTGATAAAGCAACTCAAGTTTCTATATTGATAATACTTACATTAAAAAATGTTATACCTTTATGGATTTTGGTTGTTGTTTTCGTAAAAGAACTTCTAATGGTTTCTGGTGCATCATTTCTATATGGTAAAAAATTAGTTGTTTCTAGTAGATGGTATGGCAAGCTTACTACCGTATTATTTTACATTGCAATAGTTTGCTCATTTATTGTACGTGTTTGGAATGGTTCTTTATTTGGGCACCCAGAATATAGTTTACCTCTTTTACCAAACTTTGATCAATATATATATTATTTAGCACTTATTGCCACAATTTTTTCGTTAATAATGTATTTTAGAGCATTCTATCAACAAGGTTATTTAAAGAAAGAAAATTTAAAAATAGAAAAGTGAGAATATAGCCAGTGTTTTTACACACTGGCTATACTTTTATTCAAAATCTTCTAATATTGAATTTAATTTTTCCTCTCCTATTGCATATATTCCCTTTTTTAGATTTATCAAATCCACTTCTGGTAAATACTGAACTTGTATTTGTGTATTTTCTTTAAATACTGCTTCATTTTCTTGATTTACCTTATAAATTGCTATAACCCCATTGTTTTCTTTCAATACATAATGTCTATCACAATATTCATCTTTCTCCATATACAAAACAATCTCAGAAGAAGTGAACTTTTTTATCTGCCAATCTTTATAATATTGTTCTATATCTTTTTCTTCTTTATTTATTAATTCTTCTGGTATTATTTCAGTTTTTTGTACAGTATGATTGCAAATTTTATAAACTGTATTTTTTTGTACAATTGAATTTGGAGATGTTTTTACCGTGTTTGAAGAAGTACTTACTGTTCGATTTTCTTCTTCTATCATTTTTCTTTTAAGTTCATCAGCTAATTCTTTTGCTTTAATCGAATTCTGGTTTAATGTATTGTTTATATTATATATATATATTCCTGTTATCCCACCTATTGCTAATAATACAATAGAAATTATTACAATAATCCAAACTTTTTTCATACTATCACCTTATATCTTTTTTTATAGTATGAGAAAATTTTGTAAAATTTATACATTAAATTTCTATGTAATTATATTCACATGCCCTTATAAGCCTATTTATTATTGCCAATCCTAATCCTTGCTTAGTTACACCTTCTATAATAACTAAATCCGCATTGCATTTGTCTGCTTTTCTTAATAGTGAAAATATATTTTGTGCAACATCTTCTAATGTAGCTCCCATGCTCAATTTATTCTTTGAAATATATTTAGGCATATTTCCCTGCGTTCCTAATACAACCACATTTTTGTAGTCATTTGATATTTCGTTTATTTTATTTATCATTTTAACTTTGTCATTGCTATATACTAAAACACATTTAGTTTTTGGAGCATAATGTTTATACTTCATTCCTGGTGAAGCCACCGGTTTGTCTGTAACTTTTTCAAAAACATTTTTATTAACTTCCACTTCGTTTGCAACACTTTCCAATTCTTCTAATGTTATTTTACCTGGTCTTAAAATTTCTATTTTTTTATCTATTACTCTTATAACAGTTGATTCTAAACCTATTATTGTTTTACCACCATCTATTATATAGTGTACCTTACCATCTAACTCTTCTATAATGTCTTGCACATTTGTGCCACTAGGTCTTCCAGATACATTAGCACTTGGAGCTGCTATAGGTACCCCTGATAGTTCAATTAATTCTCTTGCTATCTCATTACTTGGCATTCTTACTCCTACTGTGTTTAATCCTGCTGTTACACTGTTTGGTATAATATTTTCACTTTTTCTATTAAAAATTATAGTAAGTGGTCCTGGCCAAAATTTATTTATAAGTCTTTTCTCTATTTCGCCTATGTTTTCCACAATTTGCTCTAACATGTTGATATTTGATATATGTACTATAAGTGGGTTGTCACTTGCCCTTCCTTTTGCCACAAATATTTTTTGTACAGCATTAGTGTCTAAAGCATTAGCGCCTATCCCATATACAGTTTCTGTTGGAAATAATACCAACTTTCCTTCTTTTATTCCATTTGCTGCTTCCTTTATTTCTTCTATTTTTACTTCTTTTTCTTCATTAAAATATATAGATTTCATTTAATCACTTTCCTCTGTAACAATTTTACAATATTATTTTGATTATGTCTATAATATTTTATTTTTTAAAATTCTAATCCAAAACTTACACCTAAAGCACTGTTTAATTCATTTATTATTCTTTCGTCATTTATATGACCTATTTTTTCCTTCAACCTGCTTTTATCTATTGTTCTTATTTGTTCTGTTAAAACAATAGAATCAGCTTTTAACCCACTTTCTTCTGGACTTATCTCTATATGAGTAGGCAACTTATTTTTAGTGGTTTGTGATGTTATTGCCGCTGCTATTACTGTTGGACTATGCTTATTTCCAACATCATTTTGTATAATCAGAACTGGTCTTATTCCTCCTTGTTCTGACCCAACAACAGGGCTTAAATCAGCATAAAACATATCTCCTCTTTTTATTACCATTATCTTCACTCCCAGTATTTGCATATTTAAGGTTTGTTTTTTAATATATTTTAGTATTAGTTGAGATAAAAATAATAGTAACTACACTAGCCTTTTTACATATTTACATATACATTTTTT
The DNA here is from genome assembly GCA_003534295.1 of Clostridiales bacterium. Classification (GTDB taxonomy): domain Bacteria; phylum Bacillota; class Clostridia; order TANB77; family CAG-508; genus DNVW01. The sequence continues at coordinate 39,491 of DPDV01000016.1, read as the reverse complement.
AATCTAAATACCAACACATCATCCCTTTTTAAACTATTTATTTCTATCTCATTATATAATATGTAAACGGTTGTATTTTTGCTAACGTTCTTTATTTGCATTTTTATAGGTTTGCCTGTTTTTCTATCTATATATAACTTTTTATTTAATTCATCTGCATCTTTTATTTCCATTATTATGATTCCATTTTGTTCTATAATATTTTGTTTTCCTGTTTCTATCATCTTTTTGTATTCTTCTGTAAATGTATTTAGCCACAGAAAATTACTTGTTACATCAGAGTAATTTTCATATATAGTACTTAGATTCAACTTAGTATTATTTATTTTCAAATTGTTTCCGTCAAATATTGTTTCTAAGCCTTCTATATTACTTGGCTCTAATACTATTTGTTTTTGTACATTAGGTTCTGCATATTTTTGTTCTAGTACATATTTATTTTTGTTTTTATTGCTTTGTATCTCAACTTCAATTTTGGCATTGTATGATCTAATACTTAAAATATATTCTTCAATTTCCTTTAAATTTTTGTTACTCATATTATTTCCACTTTTTAAATTTTTATAATTATTTTTTATAAAAAAATATATAATTACTGATGTAACCAAAACAGCCAAAATGCCCAATATAATTATTAATTTCTTTTTTTCCATAATTAATCTAACTCTCTCCTTCCCTATTTTTACAGTCTAAAAAAGAGAATAGAAATATTCTATTCTCTATATATTTTTATTCAATTATTTTTAAAGTATTCTATTAAACATTTTTCTAATTCGTTTTGCTTTTCTATTTTATTTATTTTTTCTCTTATTTCTGTTGCATTCTTCATATTTTTTATATAACAACTTATATGTTTTCTCATTTCTTTTATTGCAATTTCTTCGCCCTTTTCCTGTACTTCTAAATTAATGTGATTTAATATTATACATAGTTGCTCACTCTTAGAAATAGGCTCAACCTCTTTTCCCTGTAAAAAATCTATTATTTCTTTAAATATCCATGGCTTTCCAATTGTTGCCCTACCTATCATAATGCCATCTACACCAGTTTGTTCAAACATTCTTAGTGCATCTTCCTTCGTTTTTATATCTCCATTTCCTATAACAGGTATTTTTACTGCATCCTTTACTTTTTTAATTATATCCCAGTCTGCAACTCCAGAATAAAATTCTGCTCTTGTTCTACCATGTATAGTTATAGCCGAAGCTCCCGCCGCTTCTATTATTTTTGCTACTTCTACAGCAACAATATTTTCTGAATTCCAACCTTTTCGTATTTTTACGGTTACCGGTACTTTTGCATTTTTTACAACCACTTTTACTATTTGCTCTAGTAATTCTAAATTTTGCAACAATCTGCTTCCATCCCCATTTTTCACTACCTTAGGAGCTGGACATCCCATATTAATATCTATAATATCTGCTGTATCACTTACATAATTCGCTGCAAACTCCATTGATTGAATGTCACTTCCAAATATTTGAACTGCAATAGGCCTATCTTGCTCGTTTACTTTTAACAATTTTTTTGTCTTTTCATCATTATAATATAAAGCTTTGCTACTAACCATTTCTGTATATGTAAGTCCTGGGCCAAATTGTTTGCAAACTGTTCTAAATGGCAGGTCTGTTATTCCTGCCATTGGCGCTAAAAATATATTGTTTTCTAATTCTACATTTCCTATCTTTATTTTTTTTAAATACATTTTCCCCTCATTTACAATTTTTTAGTAATTTCTTCGAAGTTCGGGTGATTAAAATCGCCCCTACATTTTTCATAGAATACCTTACACTATCTTATAATTACAACTTATTCTATAAATAATACTTTTTGTCTTCTTCCACTAATATTTAATAATATTCCTATCATTATTATATTGCTCAATAGTGAGCTTCCCCCATAACTTACAAATGGAAGTGGTATTCCCGTTATTGGCAACAAACCCATTGTCATTCCTATATTCTCCAGCATATGAAAAAAGAATATTCCTGCAATTCCTGCTGCAATATATGATCCTTCTAGATCTTTTGCAGTTTTAGCAACATATATAGCCTTTGTAATTAGCACAACATATAAAACTATTATTCCTGCTGCAACTATAAATCCCAATTCTTCTCCAATAACAGAAAAAATAAAGTCTGTAGTTTTAGGATACAAAAAGCCTAATTGAGTTTGATTTCCCTTTAATAGACCCATTCCAAATAATTGACCTGCACCTATTGCAAGTTTTGATTGTATAATATTGTACCCTGCCCCCCTTGGATCCAAATTTGGATTTAAATATACATCTATTCTTGTTTTTGCATGCTCTGGCAATATAAAAAAGTAGAGTAATGGAACTGCTACAATAACCACCGCTATTGCAATAATTATATATTTTTTATCTATTCCAGCCACAAATAACATAAAAATTAGTGCCATAATAAATGCTATTGCCGTTCCATAGTCTGGTTGTTTAATTATTAGTAATACCGGAACCATTGCTACACCTAATATTATTGCTAATTTATATATTACATTTATTTCTTTTTTCCCTCTTGCCTGTATTTTCACTATTGTATATGTTAAGGATAATATTATTACAATCTTGGCTAATTCTGCTGGTTGAAATGATACTGCACCTATATTATACCAGCTTGTTGCACCATTTATTGGAGTTGTAAATAAAACTCCTGCTAGCAACAATATAATAATCCCATATAATATTGGGGCTATTTTTATTAGTAACTCATAATCTATTGCTATAATTGCTATTAATATTGGTATACTTACCATTATCCAAACTATTTGTTTTTTTAGTTCATCATAATTTGAGTTTTGAGTAGCTGAAAATAGGGCTACCAAGCCTATTATAATTAATATAACAGTACATATTAGTATTCCCCATTCCATATTTTTAAGAATTCGTTTCCTCATTGCTTACCTCATTATCATTATCATTTTCGTTTGAAACTATATCTTCTTTATTCTCTTTTTCATTTTTTTCATTTGGTGATTTTCCTATTGTTCCTAGTTCCTTCTCCTCCTCATTTTCTTTTGTTACTTCCTTTTTTGATTCCTTTTTTGTGGATTTTTCTTCTGTTTCTGGTTTTTCTTCTTCAGATATTTTCTCAATCTGTTTTAAGTCTTCTTCCTTTTCTTTTTCTGTGCTTTCTTCCTCTTCCTTGTTTTGAATTTTTCTTGCTTCATTTTTTATAGTCACTATTGGAATATTAGCATATAGTGAAGGCGCACCTACTGTGCCATCATCACCAGATTTATTTGTAAGTCTAACATCTATTGCTTTTTCATCTATCTCTATATATTTTTTTATAACCTCTATTATTTCTTGTTTCATCATTTCTAGAAAGTCTGCTGATATATTTGCTCTATCCTGTGCCAATACTAAGTGTAGTCTTTCTTTTGCCGTTTCTTTAGAATTTTCTTTTCCATTCTTTCCTATGTTTTTAAAGAAATTTATTATATTTTCAAACATCTTATACCCCCATCAGTAATTATTTTTTAGAAAAACGATGCTTTAATTTAGCAAAAAAACTTTCCTTTCTTCCAGGTATAGTCACCTCTATGTTTTCTCCTAATATTCTTCTAGCTATTTCTATATATGCTTTTCCAGATGGAGCCTTATGGTTAGATACTACTGGTTCACCTTTATTAGTTTGCGTAATTATATATTCATCATCAGGTACAACTCCAATTAGGTCTATTGATAGCAAGTCTACAATATCTTCTACATCCATCATTTCGCCTTTTCTTACCATTGCTGGTCTTAATCTATTTACTACTAATTCTGGATTTTTTATTTCTGACGCTTCCAAAAGTCCTACAATTCTATCTGCATCTCTTATTGCGGAAATTTCTGCGGTTGTTACTACTATTGCTCTATTTGCTCCTGCTATGGCATTTTTAAAGCCTTGTTCTATTCCTGCTGGACAATCTATAATTATGTAATCAAACTCTTCTTTTAGTTTTTCTGTTAATTCTTTCATTTGTTCTTCATTTACTGCACTTTTATCTCTTGTTTGCGCTGCTGGAAGTAAAAACAAATCCTTAAAACGCTTGTCCTTAATTAATGCCTGTTTCAATTTGCATTTTTCTTCAACAACATCTACTATGTCATACACTATTCTATTTTCCAGTCCCATTACAACATCAAGATTTCTTAGTCCAATATCTGTATCTATTAAAACTACCTTTTTCCCTCTTAATGCTAAAGCAGACCCAAGATTTGCTGTTGTTGTTGTCTTTCCAACACCACCTTTTCCGGATGTTACAACTATAACTTCTCCCATCTTTATTTGTCCTCCTTTAAACTTCAGAGAATTTTAATTTCTCATTTTTATTTATTATAAAAGTGCTTTTCAATGTTTATATTATATACGGATTTTGTCCAAAGGTCAATGTATATAAGAAAAATATCAGAGAAATTAATCATATTCATGACAATTTTATTATTTGGGGTATATAATAAGTATATAAAATAGGCAATTACAGAAATGTAGTTGCCTAATATAATTGTGAAACTACACCTTTTGGGATATAGTTCATATCAGATACTTAATTTTTCTAAGTCTAATAATGCTTGCCATCTTTTATCTACTTCATTTTGAAATTCTTCTAACATCCATTCATTTCCAGGTTTAAACATATGTTTAAATCTTTTTTGTGGTTTTAAAAATTCTTCTATTGGTAGTTTTTTAGCAGGTTTATATGTTATTTTATATTTTCCGTCTACAACCTCATATAAAGGCCAATAGCAAGTTTCAACAGCAAGCTTATTTATTTGCATTAGCATGTCTGTAGGATATCCCCAACCTCTAGGGCAAGGAGATAATACATTTAAAAAAGCAGGTCCTTTAGTATATATAGCTTTTTCAGATTTTTCATATAAATCTTTAAAATTGTTGACTGCAATGGTTTGACCAACATATGGAATATGATGTGAAACCATTATTTCTGTTAAATCTTTTCTAGATTGCATTTTTCCTGGAATAACACTTCCGGCAGGTGATGTAGTAGTATCTGCAAATCTTGGTGTTGCAGAAGAACGCTGAATTCCAGTATTCATGTATGCCCCATTATCATAGCACACATAAACCATATCATGTCCTCTTTCCATTGCTCCAGATAGGCTTTGCAATCCAATATCATAAGTTCCTCCATCGCCACCAAATGTAATAAATTTTACTTCTTGATTTTCTGGGAGCTTACCTTGTTTCTTTAATGATTTGTAGGCTGCTTCCGCACCAGATGCTGTTGCCGCAGCACACTCAAAAGCTGTATGAATATATGAATCTGTCCAAGCAGTATAAGGATATAAAAATGTTGATACTTCCATACATCCAGTAGCATTAGAAATAACTGCTTTATCCTCTGGTTTTAATGCTCTTAATACCATTCTGGCAATTGGAGGAGCACCACAACCAGCACACATTCTATGACCAGCAGTAAGTCTTGATGGCTTATTTGCCATAACTTCTTTTAAATTATATGCCATTATTTATCCCTCCTAACACTTAAATATCTATATGGGTTTTCTACTTTACCAGAATTTGCAACTTCCTGTAAATCTGTGTATACAGTGTGAATATCTTTTGTAGTAGTATCTCTACCACCAATACCATAAATATAGTTTATAGCTGGGACATTTTTACCATTAACATACATACTTGATGTAACATCTTCAAATAATGCTCCACCAATAGCATTTAAAGAATCCGCTTTATCTAATATAGCTACTGCTTTCAAATGGCCTAATGCATTTGCAACTTCATCAGCTGGGAAAGGTCTAAATACTCTAATTTTAAGAAGACCAGCTTTTATACCTTTAGCTCTTAATTCATCTACAACAGCTTTTACAGTACCCGCAGTTGAATTCATACATACAATTGCAAATTCTGCATCATCTAATCTGTATTCCTCAAAGAAAGAATATTTTCTTCCAGTTAGTTCTTCAAAATCCTTACTTACATTTAAAATTACATCTTTTGCTTTTTTCATTGCTTCAGCTTGTTGATACTTATGCTCAAACAAATATGCCTGCAAGTCTAAAGGTCCTATAGCCATTGGCTCTTTTGCATTTAGTAAATAATGTTCTGGCTTATATTTTCCGACAAACTCTTTTACTTTTTCATCTTCTATTAATTCAATATTTTCAATAGAATGTGATGTTATAAAACCATCTTGGCAAACCATTAAAGGTAAAAGTACATCTTTATTTTCTGCAATTCTGTGCGCCATAATTAAGTTATCATATGCTTCCTGATTATTTTCAGAAAATAACATTATCCAACCGCTGTCTCGAACTCCCATAGCATCAGAATGATCATTGTGTATATTTAATGGGCCAGATACCGCACGATTTACTAAAGACATTACAATTGGAAGTCTTAAACTTGAGGCAATATATATCATCTCCCACATTAAAGATAATCCATTAGCAGAAGTTGCAGTCATTGCTCTTGCACCAGCGGCTTCTGCACCAATACATGCACTCATAGCACTATGTTCACTTTCAACAGCAACAAATTCCGTATCAACAGCACCATTACTAACAAATGTTGAAAAATATTGCGGAATTTCTGTAGAAGGTGTAATAGGAAAGGCAGCTACAACATCAGGATTAATTTGTTTCATTGCAGTAGCAGCAGCTTCATTTCCACTTAAACGTTCTCTTATACTCATAATTAAATCTCCTTTCTTTACTCTCCTTCATTTTTCATTTCTATAGCATTAAAAGGACAGACCTTGGCACATACGCCACATCCTTTACAGTAATCAAAATTAAAATCTTCTCGATTTCCATCTTTATTAACAGGAATTGCATCTTCTGGACAAACAGGAAAACATAAGCCACATTGTTTGCATTTATCACTAATGTATATAGGCTTAATACTCCTCCAATCGCCAGTTTTAAAATTTGTAGCATTCCCTGCTTGATAAATATTACCACCAATAGTCATATTTTCAGCTGTAGTATTTTTATTTATATTTGACATATAAAATTACCCCTTTCTTATGAGATTAAATTTACTTGATTTAATGCAAGTTGTAAAGCTTTCATATTGCCATCTATGACTTCAGGTTTTTTTGCAAATTTATGCTTAAAAGATCCTTGCATATCATTTAAAAATTCTTCATCTGTCATAATTCCAGTTACTTTTACAACTGCAGCAAGCATAGGAGTATTTGGAAAATATTTTCCAAGAGCCTCCATAGATATTTCTCTAGCATCAATTGTATAAACTTTTCCATTGTATCCATTCAAAACATTTTTTAGATAGTCATAATTTTTAGTTGTATTAATAATTATTGCACCATCTTCTTTTAACCCAGCTGTAACTTCTACACTTTCAAGTAATGTATCATCAACTACAACAACATAATCAGGTTCATAAATATTACTATGTATTGTTATAGGAGAGTTACTTATTCTGTTATATGCAGTAATAGGAGCACCCATTCTTTCAGGACCATATTCAGGAAAACCTTGAATATATTTGCCAGTATTAAAAGCAGCATCTGCTAACAAAAGAGAAGCTGTTTTAGCACCTTGGCCACCTCTACCATGCCATCTAATCTCAATTAAATTATTCATTTAAAAGCATACCTCCTTATATAAATATAAGTAAAGTATATGATTAAAAAAAATATCTGTCAAGACTTGTTTTTTATTTATACAAAAAAACAACACATTTGTTAGTATGTGTTGTTTTTTTAGTATTATGTTATTTACATGTGGTTTGTTTCATCTTGTTTTATTTCTTCTTTATTTTCAGTTTCAGCTACTACTGATTTATTTTTGTTCTTATTTATTATTAGCACAATTGCCACTGCTATGCCTGCTATTACTATTACCATTATAGCATATATTATTACTGGACTTTTTGCAGCTTCAAATTTTACTTCATTTATTTCCCCTGGCATTAATACCCACTCTAATGTTTTTCCATCTTTTGATACTGTTGTAGCATTGTTATTGCCTGCTTTAAATGGTAATGTAATTTTATATACCATTTTCATTTTCTTTATCATTGTGTTTAACATAGCAGATGTTTCTTCTGTAGACTCTTCTAGCATATTTGTTAAATCCAATTTAGCATCTTGAGCAAATTTTGTGTTTAATAAATTTTTCTCATATTTTATTTTATTATTTTCATCTGCTTGCTCACCTTCTGTCAATAACCCTAATTCTATATCAAAATCTTCAATATTTTCAACACTTTTAGTAGCTCTAAAACCATATGTATTATCGTCTTCGTATGCCTCAGTTGTGTATCCTTCTGATTCTATGCTTGCTTTTGCTTCTCCCATTGTTTCATCATTTTTCAATGTATCTGTTGAAATTCCCATGTCTTTTAAAAATTGTTTATCATATCCCATTAAATATGATATTTCTGCACTTCCATCATTATTTAATTTTATCTCATAATTTATGTTCATGCATCCTGTTAATGTAATTAATGTTACAGCTAATATAGCTATTATTGATATTATTTGTACTGCTTTTTTCATTTTTATTTTTCCTTTCTTCGAAGTGCGAGCAATTAAAATCGCCCCTACATTTTTCATAGATTACCTTACTCTATCCTTCGTGTTTATTCTGCTAACTCTGGTGCTTCAACTGGGCAAACACCTGCACATGTTCCACATTCTATGCATTGTTCTGGATCTATTACATATTTTCCCTCGCCTTGTGCTATGCACTCTACGGGGCATTGTTGTGCACATGCTCCACAACTTATACATTTATCTGTTATCTTATATGCCATATTTTTCACCTCCCTAAAAATACATCTTTTGTTTATTATATATCATCATCTGTCTTGTTTTGTGTATCCATTTTTTCTAACTTTTCTAGCTCTTGTAGTTCTTTTAAATGTTCTTTCTCTTCAGGATCCTCTTCTTCATTTTCTGGACTTTTTATAAGTGTAACATCTTTAGCATTAAATTTTTTGTAAAAAGTTTCATCTCCATCTTTTAATTTTACCCTTATAATCTCTTTAAGAGTTTCTATAGATTCAACTATTCCCTCACCATCTTCTGTTTTTACTATTGAACCTACTTTAGGTATTCTGCTTAATTTATCCTCATATACATCTTGTTCATATTTTAGGCAACACATAAGTCTTCCACAATTTCCAGAAATTTTAGATGGATTTAATGAAATATTTTGCTCTTTAGCCATTTTTATAGAAACAGTTTCAAAATTTCCTAAAAATGAGCAACAACATAATTCTCTACCACAAACACCATTGCCACCAATTCTTTTTACTTCATCTCTTACTCCTATTTGTCTTAACTCTATTCTTGTTTTAAATACTGCTGCCAAGTCTTTTACAAGTTCTCTAAAATCTATTCTTCCATCTGCTGTAAAGAAGAATAAAATTTTACTGTTATCAAATTTATATTCAACATCAAGCAAATTCATATCTAATTTATGTTTTTTTATTTTTTGTTGGCATATTTCAAATGCTTCTTTTTCTTTTTTCTTATTTTCTTCATTGTGTTTCTTATCTTCTTCTGTAGCAATTCTAATAATTGGTTTCAATGGTGCAACCAATTTTTCATCTGGTAATTTTCTGTTGCATATTGCTACCTCTCCCATTTCCTCACCTTGAGAAGTCTCTACAATAACATAATCCTTCAAATCAACTTGTAAGTCTCCTGGATCAAAAAAATATATTTTACCTGGTTTTTTAAATCTAACTCCAATGATGTTTTTCATTCAATTCCTCCCATATTTTAAGTAATAAAATGTCTATTGACATATCATAATTTGCATTATTATCTAATCTTTTTTTTGTTTCTTCTACACTATTTATGCAATTTGCATATTTAATTTCATTTTTTTTGCATAATTCATTATATAGTATAATATTTATATAATCTAGCATATTAAAAATATCTTCTTTGGCTTTATATAACACTTCTGCAGTATTCCATATTTCTATTATATCATTTTTATCAATATTTAATATTATTTTTTCGACTTGTTCATATTCTTCTATTTTTTCTTGAATAGTAATTGCTTTGCCTATACTTCCATTACAAAGTTCAAGCATGTTTTTATTTAACACTTTTTCTTTTTGCCTTTGTACTATATAATTTTCTATTTTTTCATTAGACAAGCTTTCAAAATATATTTTTGTACATCTCGATTTTATTGTTGTAAGCAATTTATTTTCATTTGACACTATCAGAATTATTACTACATATTCTGGTGGTTCTTCCAATGTCTTTAATAAGCAATTTTGAGCTTCTATTGTCATCAGTTCACTATTATTAATTATATATACTTTTTTCCCTGAATTTATTGGCTTCTCTATTACCTTTTCTTGTAATTGTCTTATTTGTTCTATCTTAATACTCTTACCATCTTCTGCATCTATCTGCATAAAATCAGGATTGTTATTTCCCAAAAATTCTATACATGGCTTACAATTCCCACATGGTTTTTCCTCATCAGAAACACAAAATAACATATTAGCAAATGTTTTTGCAAACATTGCCTTTCCAATTCCTTCTGTGCCCACAAACATATAACTGTGTAAAATATTGTTTTCATTTATTGAGTTTTTAAGCATATTTTTTACTTTATCATTTCCTACTAAATCTTCAAATTTCAACTATTTTCCTCGCTTATTTTATTTTACCAAATAAATTAAAAGGCCAAAATCTAATCCATACTTTACTTTCTATTCTTTCCAATGGAATACAGCCAAACCTTCTGCTATCTGAAGAATGTTTTCTATTGTCTCCCATTGCAAATACACAATTATCTGGAACAATTATGTCTGTATATGCTCCATTTTCTGCTTCTGTTACAACACTTTTCTCTAAGTAATCTTCCTTAAGTTCTTCCCCATTTATATACACTTTTCCATCTTTTATTTGAACATGTTCTCCTGGAAGTGCTATAACTCTTTTAATATAGCTGTCCTTTCCTAATTCTAATACATAGTATACAAATTTAGAAAAAAACGTAGTTGGTCTTCCACTGTAATCTGCTATAGGATTAGTTAAATCAACTTCTTCTATTGTTTTATATCTTGGCATGTTTGGAGCCTCAAATGTTATTATATCTCCTCTATTTGGCATTACCTTTTTTGTTCTGACCCATCTATTTAATATAAGTCTTTGATTTTGAACTAATGTTGGAAACATTGATGTTTGCTTAACTATTGTAGGTGTTCCTACATAATATCTAATTATTAAGGCAAGTATAAATGCTATTATTATACAAATTATCCATTCTAAAATATCTTTTGTTTTACTATCTAGCTTCATTTACAGCGCTCTCTCCTTTACTTTATCAGTATTAATTTTACTATTTATTTGTATCATTTGCAATACCTTTATTTTACTTTTTCGCTGGTATTCTTATTATAACTTCTGTTCCTTTTCCTAATTCACTTCTAATATCTATACTTCCTTTATTTTGATCCAATATTTCTTTTGCAATTGATAATCCAAGTCCAGTTCCTCCCATTTCTCTTGTTCTTGCCTTATCTGCCCTATAAAACCTGTCAAATATTCTAGTTAAATCTTGCTCCGAAATTCCAATACCATTATCAATTATTTTTATATATGCATCATTATACACAAATCCAACATAAATTTTAATTTTACCATTTTCAGGAGTATATTTTATTGCATTAGATAATATATTTAAAACCACTCTTTCTATTCCATATTTATCTGCACTAACTGGTGGCACATTTGCAGTTACAAAACATTCTACATTTTGATGTTTTTTCTCTATTTCAAATTTTAATCTTTCTTGACATTTTTTTGTTAGTTCTCCTAAATCAAATTCAGTTTCTTCTAATTTAACTTTTTTGCTATCATATTTAGAAAGAGTTAGCAAGTCTGTAACAAGTCTTGCCATTCTTCTTGCTTCTGAACTTATTACACCTAAGAATTTTTGTTGTGTATCTTTGTCATATTCTCCCTCCAATAAAGTATCCGCATACCCCATAATAGATGTAATTGGCGTTTTTAATTCATGAGATACATCTGCTACAAATTCTTTTCTCATATTATCTAGTTTAACATGCTCTGTAATATCCTGTATAACCACAATTAACCCTGCTTGCCTATTATTCTCGTCTTGAAATGGCACAAAAAATAGATTTACACATTTATCTTCTATTGTTAATCTATGTTCTGATGAAGTCCAATTTTCCAGATATATTATTTTTTCTAAGTTTATATTAAGTTTAAGTTTATTAAATATCTTTTCAAATGAATTGTCTTTTTGCTCTAATTTTAATAAATTCATTGCTGCTGTGTTAATATGTATTATTTTTCCTTCCATATTAAATGCAATTACTCCATCTGTCATATGCAACAATATAGTTTCTATTTGTTTTTTTTGCCTTTCTATTTCATTTATATTTTGTTTTAATTCATTTGTCATTAATGTAAATGCATTAACTAGTTCTCCAATTTGGGTATCTGTTCCATTTTCACTTTCTAATTTTACATCTTCGCCAGCTGTTATTTTTTCTACACTTTTTATCAATTTTGTTATTGGCTTTGTTATAGATTTAGAAATAAAAATTCCCATTATTAATATAATAATAAAAAATGTGCCCAAGCTCACAGCCGAAATAGATTTTAAATTTTCAATTTGATTTGTCAAATTTTGTTGCAGTTCTACTTGATTTTGCATATTTTTCAAATTCTCCAAAATCGATATGCTGTAACAAGATATCCCTACTATAAATGCTATTCCTATTATTAAAAATATTAATAGTATCCTAAATTGAATATTTTTTGTCATTTTGGTTTACATTCCTTTCTGTCTTTATATAGGTTTATTTTTAATATGATAAATTATAAAACGCAGTAAAGATTGAGTTGCTCTTTACTGCGTTTTTATCTATTTTGAAGCTATATAATAACCTACTCCTCTTTTTGTAATTAATATTTTAGGACTTGATGTATCTTTTTCTATTTTTTCTCTTATTCTTCTTACAGTAACATCAACTGTTCTTATATCTCCATAATATTCATATCCCCAAACTTTTTCCAATAAAGTTTCTCTTGTTACTACTTGTCCTGGCTGGTTTGCCAAATATTTTAAGACTTCAAACTCTCGTATAGTTAAATCTATTACTGTTCCTCTTACTTTTACCTCAAATTTTTCCAAATCTAATGATAAGTCTCCTACTTCTATTTTAGAATTTTCGTTTTCCTTATATTTTTCTTCAGAAACATTTAATGAAACTTCTGATTTTCTTAAATTAGCTTTTACCCTTGCTATTAGTTCCCTTATACTAAATGGTTTAGTTATATAATCATCTGCTCCCAATTCTAATCCTAATATTTTGTCTATTTCTTCATCCTTTGCTGATAACATTATTATTGGTACATTTAGTGTATGTCTTATTCTTTTGCAAACTGTTAATCCATCCACTCTTGGTAACATTATATCTAATAAAATTAAATCCGGCTTTTTTTCCAGTGCAAGCTGTATTGCTGTCTCTCCATCATATGCTTCTAATGTATCATATCCTTCTTTTTGTAAATTATATACTAAAATTTCAACAATTGGCTTTTCATCGTCTACTACTAATATTGTTCTTTTGTCTTTTTTTTCAATATCTTCCACGAGAAAATTCCACCTTTCTCCACTTCCATTTATATATATTTTATATCACATAACTGGCTTTTTAACAAGTTCTTTTTTTAATTTTGTTTATTTATTGGTTACTATTTTTTCTTCCTTGTTTTTCTTTTAGGTTTTGTAACCTCTTTTTCTTTTTCTGGTTCCCACTTTTCTCCTATTTTTGGTTTATTCCAAGAAATATAGTTGCATGTTTCTGGGTTATGTTCGCAAATATAATACTTTTTCTTTCTTTTTGTTTTTCTTACTTGTACTTTTGCTCCACATACCGGACATGGAACATCAATGTTTTCTACTATTGGTTTTGCATTTTTGCATTCTGGATAACCCGGACAAGCTAAAAATTTGCCATATCTACCATATTTTATTACCATCATTCTTCCACATTTTTCGCATGGAATATCTGTTACTTCATCTGCTATTGTAACATGTTCTAATTCTTTTTCTGCCTTATCCAATTGCTCTTTAAATGGTGGATAAAATTCTCTTAATATTTGTTTCCAATTTTCTTTTCCTTCTGCAACAGCATCAAATTCTTCTTCTATTTTAGCTGTAAATTCCACATCTATTATATTTGGAAAGTTTTCTACCAATAATTTATTTACAACCTTGCCTAATTCTGTTGGCATTAGCTGTTTTTGTTCTTTTTCTATATATCTTCTTTCTAATATTGTTGTAATTGTTGGAGAATATGTACTTGGTCTACCTATGCCTTTTTCCTCCAAAGCTTTTACAAGGCTTGCTTCTGTATATCTTGGTGGAGGTGCTGTAAAACTCTGTTTTGAATTCAATTTTTGTTTTATAACTGTTGCACCTATTTCTAATTCCGGTAAAGATAGTTCAACCTCTTCTTTTTCATTTTCTAGAACTTCAACATATAGAGTCATAAATCCCTTAAATTTCAAGTTTTGTCCTGAAGCTCTAAAATTATATGTATTTACATCTATATTAGCAGATACAGTATTATAAATTGCTGCTGACATTTGACTTGCTATAAATCTATTGTATATTAATTTATATAATTTATATTGTTCTGGTGTCAAATACTGTTTTATAGTTTCTGGCTCTAAGTCTATATATGTTGGTCTTATTGCCTCATGTGCATCTTGAGAATTTTGTTTTGTTTTATAATATCTATTCTCGTAGTAATTTTCTCCATAAGTTTTTACTATATGTTCTTTTGCATATGCTCTTGCCTCTTCAGATATTCTTGTAGAGTCTGTTCTCATATATGTTATTAATCCTACTGTTCCCTTTGCTCCAACATTAACTCCTTCGTATAATCCTTGTGCTATGCTCATTGTTCTTTTAAGAGTAAATCCTAATTTTCGTGAAGCTTCTTGTTGCATTGTGCTTGTTGTAAAAGGTGGAGCTGGTGTTCTTTTTTTCTCACCTTTTTTTACATCTGTTACTATATATTGCCCTTTTTCTATTTGCTTTATTATATTATCTACATCTTCTTTAGAATGTAATTCAAGTTTTTTTCCTTCTTTACCATAAAAATTTGCTTCAAATGTTTTTTCTGTTTTCGGTTCTAATAACTGTACTGTTATATTCCAATATTCTTCTGGTATAAACTTTTCTATTTCTTCTTCTCTATCAACTATTAACTTAACCGCTACAGACTGAACTCTACCTGCTGATAACCCTCTTTTAACCTTTTTCCATAGTATTGGACTTATTTTGTATCCTACTATTCTGTCTAATACCCTTCTCGCCTGCTGTGCATCTGTTAGGTCTTTGTCTATTTTTCTCGGACTTTTTATAGATTTTTGTATCGCCTCTTTTGTTATTTCATTAAATGTAACTCTGCACACTTCATCTTCTGGTATTTCCAATATATATGCTAAGTGCCATGCTATTGCTTCTCCTTCACGGTCAGGGTCAGTTGCCAGATACACATATTTTGCATTTTTTGCTTCTTTTTTTAATGTTTTTATTAAAGCTCCCTTTCCTCTTATATTTATATATTCTGGAGTAAAATCATTTTCTATATCTATTGCTAACTTAGATTTTGGCAAATCTCTAATATGTCCCATAGACGCTAATACTTTTACATTGCCACCCAAAAACTTTTTAATTGTAGTTGCTTTTGCTGGTGACTCAACAATAATTAATTTGTCTGCCATTTTTAATTTTATGCCCCCTTTTATTAATCTGGAAAATTTTTCTTGTTACTTATCTATATAATAATAGCCCAATTTTTTCCTTTTGGCAAGTAAATTTTAAATTTGTATTATTTTATTTTTAATTTACTCTTAACATTCATCCTTCCTTTTTGATCTATTTTTATAATTATTTCTCCCTGTATATCTGTTCTATAAATCCTGCACTTAATGTTTTCTAAATTTTTAATTGTTTGTTTATTTGGATGACCAAAAGTGTTATTTTTTCCAACTCCTATTAATGCTATCTTCGGTTTAACCGCTTTTATAAATTCTGGTATTGACGATGTTTTTGAACCATGATGAGCTACTTTTAATATATCTGCCCTTATTTCTGCTTTTTCTGCTTTTAATATTTGCTGTTCTGCCAACTTCTCAATATCTCCTGTAAATAACATTTTAAAATTATTGTAATTAAACTGTGCTACTATTGAATTATTGTTTAACGGATTTTCTGATAATAGTCTACTTGTTGGGAATAATATTTTAAATTCTGAATATCTTCCAATTTTTATTTTATCCCCTTTCTTTACTTCTATTAACCTAATTTTTTTATGTATCATCAACTTTTTAAATCTTTCATAATTTTCACTATGTTCTGCTTGCTCGGAAATAATTATATTTTTAACCTTCACTTTTTCCATTATAGTAAGTATTCCTCCGCAATGGTCAGTATCAAAATGTGATATTAAAACATAATCAATTTTCAAAATCCTCCTATCTAGCAAATATGGTAAAAGTACTTTTTCTCCCACATCAAAGCTATCACTGCCTCCTCCATCTATTAGCACCGTTTTTTTGTCTGGAGTTATTATTAATGTACTATCCCCTTGTCCTACATCTATAAAAAATATTCTTAATTTTTGTGGAAATATATATATTATAAAATTAATTAGAATTAAAACAATTAACAAACATATTATAATTTTGCATTTATTATTTTTTTTGCTTTTTATGCAATATAGTATAATTGCATAATAGGATATAACATTAAACATGTATGGTGTTACAACTAAAATATTAGAAAATGGTAATTTGGAGCATATCTGTGATATTTTAATTAATATACTTAATATTGGTTTTATAAATATCGCAATAAGCCTTGTTAGTGGTTTTACTGTAATTGATGCTATTATAAATAAGAATCCAGTTATTACAATTATTCCTAAAATTGGAGAAGCCATTATGTTTGAAATTATAAATGTAAAAGATACTGTGTTAAAATGATACATCATAATTGGAATAATTATAATGTTAGCATATATAGAAACTAATGCCATTTGTTTTATATAATTTATTACTTTACTATTTGATTTTTTCTCTTGTATTCTTTTTATAAAAATAATTATCCCAATTGTCCCTCCATATGATAATTGAAATCCCAAATCTAACAAATTATATGGATTAAATATTAGCGTAATTAATGCTGCTACAGAAATATTTGTATATACATCTGATTTTCTATATATTATGCCTGAAAATAGTGTCAAAACCGCCATTATACAAGCTCTTGTAACAGATGGTGTAAAGTTTGTTATAGCCATAAAAAAAAGTAAAAAAATTATACAAACTATTTTTTCATTTTTCTTTCCAATAATAGAATTTTGTAATACATATGTTAGTCCAAGAATTATGTATGATACATGAGCCCCAGATACAGCAAGCATATGTGATAAATTGCTTGTTTTAAAACTCTCTTGTATGTCTTCACTTAATTTGTCCTTATCGCCCAATAATATTGCTAACAACAAATTGCCTTCTTCATCTGTTAATGTTCCATTTATTGTATCTTTAATATATTTTTGTATATTGTGTATAAAACTACCATTACTTGATTTTAATATTTTAGCTTTTTCTAGTTCTACAGTTCCTATAATTTTTTTAGTTTTTAAATATTGCTTATAATTATATCCTTTATAATTTCTTGCTTCTTCTGGCTGTTTAAATTCTCCTTCTATGTATAGTGAATCTCCATATTTTATGCTTGGAATATCTTGTGACATTTTTATATTTATTAATATTTTTTTATTATTCCTTACAATTTTAGCAGTACAAACTTTTTTATACTCTTTTTCTTGTATGTCTGAGATAATTGTTACCATTTCTTTTATTGGCATATCACTTATTTTGCTATACTTGTTTTCTAAAATACTAACATAACCAATGGATATTATTAAACATATTAAAATCACTATTATCTTTTTATTTTTTGTTATTAATAAAATTATAACAGCTATTGGTATACTTAAAAAAGCTATACTTCCAAAGTATAGCCTCATTATTATTCCTATTATGTAGCTTATCGAGGCAACACAAAATAATCTTTTAATATTTATCACTCCTAAAGTGTATGCCCCCTATTTAATTTAAATTATTCTTCTAGCTGCTGTATATCTGTCATAATATCCACCATCTAGTAAAGTAGAAATTTTAACACAATATCCTGTTCCTGAAGAAGCATGTATAAAATTTCCATCTCCTATATATATTCCAACATGTCCTATGCCATCATATGTTGGATAATCCAAGAAAAATACCAAATCTCCTGGTTTCAATTTGCTTTTTAACTCACTTTTATTAATGTTTAACTCTGTTCCATAACGTGATTGTGATGTTGCTCCATGTGGCAACGAAATTCCAAAATGCTTGTATACATACATTGTAAATCCTGAGCAGTCAAAAGAATTTGGTCCAGCTGCTCCATAAACATATGGGCAGTTCAAATATTGTTTTGCATATGCCACTACATCTTCGCCTTTAGTTGAAGATGTTGTTTCTGTATTATCATTTGCTGTTTCTGGTATATTTGTTGTAGTTCTTACTTCTGCACTTCTAGACGTTGTTTCCTTTTTTTGATCTGATACAAGCCTTTTAGCAATATACCCTACATCTTCTGAACTTTTAACCTTATACCAATCTCCTTCTTCTCCTATTAGTATAATTTCTGTATTTAACGCAAGTACCTTTATTATATCACTATCTGTTGTAGCACTTTTTCTCATGTTAACTGCTGTATCATTTACATATGCTGTCTTTTCTTCGTATTTTACATTATTATTTTCTTCATTCTTAGTTGTAGTTCCTGCATTATTATTTGCTTGATTATTCTTTGTACTTGTTTCTGTTGATATTATGTCTTTTCTTATCCAACCGCTTATTTGATTTGTTTGTATATATGCCCAAGTAGTTGTTGTATTAATAACCTCTATTTGTGTTCCTTGTTTTAGTGAACCTATATTTTCTGAATAAATAAGTGGTAAAATTTTTATACTTGTATCTTTTAATACTTTATTACTAATTGTTTCTGTTTGTTGTTCATCTGGTTTTTGAGGTTCTTCTGTATTAGTAGTAGTTGGTGTTTCTGCATTAGCTTCCGTTTTTTCAGGTTCTTGCTCTTTTTTTGCATAATCCTTACTTATATATCCTATCATTCCTAAATATTTAACTTTATACCAATTTCCCTCTTCTGCAATTAGTTCACATTTATATCCTGTTTGAAACGCCATTATAACTTCTGAATCTGTAGATGCTTCTCTTCTAAAATTCAAATTATCTGTTGTTACCTCTACTGTTGTTGCTTTTGATATGTTTGTTGTAAAAAACATAGTAAATAATATTATTAGCACCATTAATATAGTCATTTTGAAGATTTTCATATAAAAACTCTCTCCTTCAATTATTTTAACACGTATAGTATATAATTAAAAACAAAAAAAGTCAAATGAAAAATAGACTTTTCTAAGATTAAGGGATTGGTTAAACTTAGATTTAAAATTGTTATACAGGCGATTAAAATCGACCCTACATTTTTCTACTTTAGACTAAAGAAAATATTATTAATAAAATTAATTTTATTTGTAATTGAGTCTGAAAAAAGTTGATGAAATTTTAAAATAGTACAAAAAAGCAAGGTGTTGCAATTTCTTGTAACCCTTGCCTTTTCTATATTCCATGATTTATATTATTCAATAACTTCTGAAACAACACCTGAACCAACTGTTCTACCACCTTCACGGATAGCAAATCTTAGTCCTTTTTCAATAGCTATTGGTGTGATAAGTTCGATTGTCATATCTACGTTATCTCCTGGCATAACCATTTCTGTTCCAGCTGCTAATTCGATAACACCTGTAACGTCTGTTGTTCTGAAATAGAATTGTGGTCTATATCCATTGAAGAATGGTGTATGACGTCCACCTTCTTCTTTTGTTAGAACGTATACTTGTGCTTTGAATTTTGTATGTGGATGAATTGTTCCTGGTTTTGCAAGAACTTGACCACGTTCAACTTCTGTTCTTTGGATACCTCTTAATAATGCACCAATATTGTCTCCAGCTTCTGCTTGATCCAATATTTTTCTGAACATTTCAACACCTGTAATTGTTGTTTTCTTAGGTTCTTTTGAAAGACCTACTATTTCAACTTCATCTTGTAATTTAACTGTTCCTCTTTCAACTCTACCTGTAACAACTGTTCCTCTACCACTGATAGTCATAACGTCTTCAATTGGCATTAAGAATGGTTGGTCTACTGGTCTGTCTGGTGTTGGTATATAGCTATCAACTGCATCCATTAATTCTTTCATTGGAGCATATACTGGATCATTAGGATCTGTTGATGTGCTCTCTAATACTTTTAATGAAGAACCTTTTATAATTGGAATTTCGTCTCCTGGGAAATCATAGCTTGATAATAAGTCTCTAACTTCCATTTCAACTAATTCTAATAATTCTGGATCGTCAACCATATCGCATTTGTTTAAGTAAACAACGATATATTTAACACCAACTTGTCTAGCAAGTAATATATGCTCTCTTGTTTGAGGCATTGGTCCATCAGCTGCAGAAACAACTAATATAGCACCATCCATTTGTGCAGCACCTGTAATCATGTTTTTAACATAATCAGCGTGTCCTGGACAGTCAACGTGTGCATAGTGTCTTTTATCTGTTTCATATTCTACGTGAGCTGTGTTAATTGTAATTCCTCTTTCTTTTTCTTCTGGAGCACTATCGATTTGATCATATGCTTCATATTTTGCTTTTCCTAATAAGCCTAAATATTTTGTAATAGCTGCTGTTGTTGTTGTTTTACCATGGTCAACGTGACCAATTGTACCAATGTTAACATGTGGTTTTGTTCTTTCAAATTTTGCTTTAGCCATTTAAATTTCCTCCTTAATTTTAGTGTTAGAATTTTTCTAACCTTTTTATATTTTTAAAATTAATAACTAATTTTTAACACTTGCATTTTATAACAAATTTGAGAAAAATGCAAGTATTTTAACTATTTTTAATTTAGTCTTTTTTTGCTCTTGAAGATACTATTGTCTCCAATATTGATTTTGGAACTTCTTCATAATGTGATGGCTCCATAGAGTATGTTCCTCTTCCTTGTGTTTTAGAACGTAAATCTGTTGCATATCCAAACATTTCTGATAATGGAATAAAGCTTCTTATTACTTGGTTTCCGCTTTGTGCTTCCATACCTTCCATTCTACCACGTCTTGAATTAACGTCTCCTATAACATCTCCCATATATTCTTCTGGAACTGTTATTTCAACTTTCATTATTGGTTCTAGAATAACTGATTTAGCTTGCTTACAGCCTTCTTTGAATGCCATTGAAGCAGCTATTTTAAATGCCATTTCTGAAGAGTCAACCTCATGGTAAGAACCATCTACCAAAGTTGCTTTAAAGTCTATAACTGGGTATCCAGCTAATATACCACTTTCAGCAGCTTCTCTAATTCCCTCTTCAATAGGTTTGATGTATTCTTTTGGAACAACACCACCAACAATTTTGCTTTCAAATTGAATTCCTGTACCTGGCTCTAATGGTTCCATTTCTAGCCATACATGACCATATTGTCCACGTCCACCAGATTGACGAATAAATTTACCTTCAACTTTTACTTTGTTTCTAATTGTTTCTTTATAAGAAACTTGTGGTTTACCTACTGTACATTCTACTTTAAATTCTCTTTTTAATCTATCAACAATAATGTCTAGATGTAATTCTCCCATTCCTGCTATAACTGTTTGACCTGTTTCATGGTTTGTATATGTTTTGAATGTTGGGTCTTCTTCTGCAAGTTTAGCAAGAGCTATGCCCATTTTTTCACTATTAGCTTTGTCCTTAGGTTCAATAGCTATATCAATAACTGGCTCTGGGAATTCCATTGATTCTAATATAACTGGATGTGCTGGATCACAAAGTGTATCACCTGTTGATACTTCTTTTAATCCAACTGCTGCAGCTATATCTCCAGCATATACCTTGTCAATATCTTGTCTATGGTTAGAATGCATTAAAAGGATTCTTCCCATTCTATCTTTTTTATCTTTATTTGCATTTAATATTGTTGAACCAGCGTCTAATGTTCCTGAATATACTCTAAAGAAACATAATTTTCCAACAAATGGATCTGTTGCAATCTTAAATGCTAATGCTGCAAAAGGTTCAGAATCAGATGTTTTTCTTTCTGTTTCTTCTCCATCTAATGTAACACCTTTTATATGTGGTATATCTAGTGGAGATGGCATAAAGTCAACTACTGCATTTAATAATTCTTGAACACCTTTGTTTTTATATGATGAACCGCATACAACTGGAACAATTTTATTATTAATTGTACCTGTTCTTAAACCTTTTTTGATTTCTTCTTCAGATAATTCTTCACCATCTAAATATTTCATCATCAATTCATCATCTTGTTCTGCAACTGCCTCTATTAACTTTGCTCTAAACTCTTCTGCTTGAGCTTTCATATCTTCAGGAACTTCTCCTTCTTCTATTACTTTGCCTAAGTCATCTTTATGAATAAAAGCTCTCATTTTTATTAAATCTACTATTCCTTTGAATTGGTCTTCTGCACCAATTGGTAATTGAATTGGAACTGCATTTGCTTTTAATCTGTTGTGTAGTTGTTCTACACAAAGCATAAAGTTAGCTCCAGTAATATCCATTTTATTTACATATACCATTCTAGGAACTTGATATTTGTCTGCTTGTCTCCAAACTGTTTCTGTTTGTGGTTGTACTCCACCCTTTGCAGCTAATATTGTAACTGCACCATCAAGTACTTTTAAAGATCTTTGCACTTCAACGGTAAAGTCAACGTGTCCAGGAGTATCTATTATATTAATTCTATTTCCTAACCATTGGCATGTTGTAGCAGCAGAAGTAATTGTAATACCTCTTTCTTGCTCTTGAACCATCCAGTCCATTGTAGCTTCGCCTTCATGAACTTCTCCAATTTTGTGAGTTTTACCTGTATAGAACAATATTCTCTCTGTTGTTGTTGTTTTTCCTGCATCAATATGTGCTACAATTCCTATATTTCTTGTTTTATCTAAAGGAAACTCTCTTCCAGCCATTTTTTTCCTCCTTCTATTTGTATTCTATATTTTTAAAGTTTTAACGTTGTTAAAACTTTAGAATTTGTAATGTGCAAAAGCCTTGTTAGCTTCAGCCATTCTATGCATATCTTCTTTTTTCTTAAATGCTCCACCATTTCCAGCAACAGCATCTAATATTTCTGCAGATAATTTCTCTGCCATTGTTTTTTCATGTCTGTTTCTAGCATAAACGACTAACCATCTTAAACCTAATGTTTGTCTTCTTTCTGGTCTAATTTCTATTGGAACTTGGTATGTCGCTCCACCAATTCTTCTAGCTTTAACTTCTAGAACAGGCATAACATTTTCAAGTGCTGCTTCAAAAACTTCTAGTGGATCTTTTTGTTCTTTTTCTTTTATAATATCAAATGCATCATAAACTATTTTTTGAGCAACTGTTTTTTTACCATCTAGCATTACATTGTTAATTAGTTTTGTAACAACTTTGCTATTATATATTGGATCTGGTAAAACTTCTCTTTTTGCTATATATCCTTTTCTTGGCACTATTCTTCCCTCCTTATAAAATTTGATACTAATATTTACCTAGTATCTTAGGTACTCTAAAAAGTTCAATACTAATTCTTCTCAAAACTTTTTCAGTTTAGTGCTATATAATTTATTTTTATTTAAGTACCTTAAATTAATAAGTTATATGCACTATGGTATAAATCAAATTTATTTTTTAGGACGCTTAGCTCCATACTTTGATCTACCTTGCATTCTGTCTTTAACACCTGCTGTATCAAGTGTTCCTCTTATAATGTGGTAACGTACACCTGGAAGGTCTTTTACTCTTCCTCCTCTTATTAAAACAACACTGTGTTCTTGTAGGTTGTGTCCTATACCTGGAATATAAGAAGTTACTTCATAACCATTTGAAAGTCTTACTCTGGCAACTTTTCTTAATGCTGAGTTTGGCTTTTTAGGTGTTACTGTTTTTACAACTGTACATACACCTCTTTTTTGTGGTGCTCTTTTATTGGTCATTTTTTTCTTCATAGAATTATAACCATGTTGTAAAGCTGGTGATGTAGATTTAGTTGTAGCAGATTTTCTTCCTTTTCTTACTAATTGGTTAATTGTTGGCACTTAAATTTCACCTCTTTTCAAATAAAATCCGCTAGGTAAAATGCTATATTTTTCATTTTACACTAGCGGTTTCTATTTTATCATTTTTTTCCAGATATGTCAATGGTTTTAATCGTTTTCTATTTCATTGTCTTCATTTTCTTTTCCTTTATTCCTGTTTTCTTCACTGTCCTTGTTTTTTTCTGGTATAGGCTGTAACTTATCCTTTGGAACATGTTTACTTTCTCTATATTTTTGTGCTGCAGTAGGCTCTAAACCAGCTTTTATTTGTGCAAGTTCTTCATCAGAATACCCTGCTTCTCGTAGGTTACTCCAATATAAGTTTTCGTCAAATTCCTTCTCTCCTTTACTTCCATTATACCAAGCTATCTGCTCATCAATAGTCATTCGGCTTTTATCTGCTATCATTTCATTTTTTGATCCGAATATTTTTTTCAAAAATGATGGCTCAGTTTGACATTCTGCTAATCCTATTTTATTCATTCTTTTAGCTAATTTGTTATATTGTTTTGCCTCTGCTTTATCTATATTCTCCGCATTTAAAGTTCTAGTATCATATTCTAGTGCATATGGTAAATCTACAGCTTTTTCTGTTATTCCTTTTAATTTTGCATATGTTGCAAATAAATATTGAGCACACAAGCTGTCATCTTTGTATTCCCCAAGTGCCGCTAAGAAGTCTATATCCATATGTTTCATCAATTTCTTTACTTTTGCTCCAGAAATGTGAACATTGTATTTCTCAAATAATCTCTTTATTCCACTCTTTATATTTCTTCTAGCTTTTCTTTCATCTTTTTTTGATTTGTATTTTGTCGGTTTAAATTTTTGTTGCATGCCATTAGAATACTCTACAGTATAATTTGGATTATATTTTCCTTCATTATCCAATAAGGAAAATGAAATTTTTCTAAATTCTATTGCTGGCATATTTTCATCTTGTTTTTTATCATCTTGCTTTTTATCATCTTGATTTTTATCATCTTGCTTTTTATCTTCTTGTTTTTTATCTTCTTGCTTTATTTGGCTAATTATTTCATCTTTCTTCTTTTTTAATTCTTTTTGTTTTGTCTGCAATTCTGCTATTTTTTTCTGTTGGTCTTCTGTTTGGCCTTCAGGTGAATATACATCACCTACTCCATCAAAATCTGTTGTATTAAAATCTACATTTTTATATATTTCGTTTAATTCATCTTGTATTTTTGCGATTTCTTTATCAATCTCTTCAATATTTTTTTCTATTTCTTCCATTATATTTCCCCCTTTATAATATATTATTTTAACTACTATATATAATAATAACATAATTTTACATTTTTTGCAAGCTTTATGTTGGTTTCCCCATTGTTTTATGAGTTTTATTTTAAAAATCTATTTTTTTAATGATTTTAAATTACTTTTTAATATTTTGGTATATTTTCTATCAAATAAAAGGCATACTTGTAAATTCAGTATGCCTTTTATTTTTTATGCTTCTGGTTCTACTAAACCATAGTTTTTATTATCTTTCATTCTATATATAACATTTACTTTTCCAGTTTCTACATTTATAAATGTTAAAAATCTATCTTGTGGTTTCTCTTCTAACTTTAATTTTGCATCTTCTGGAGTTAAAGGTTTTATATCATAATATAATGTTTTTAATATTTCACCTTCTATTTCTTTTTCTTCTTCTTGTCTTAATTCTTCTTTTCCTCTAATTGATTCTGTCATATTTTGTTTATCTTTTTTTGTCTTCATTTTTCTTATTTGACCTTCTAATATGTCTATGTCTTTATCTATTGAAGCATATAAGTCTTTATGTGCTGTAACAGCTCTAAATCTATCTGTTCCCATTTTTACATCTATTTGTGCAACTTGTTCAGATCCTTCTGTTTTTATTGTTACATTTACCTCAAATTCATCTCCGAAATATTTTACCAATCTTTCAGCTTTTTTTTCGATGTATTCTTTTATTGCGTCTGTAGCTTTTAAATCCTTTCCTGTTATTGTTATATTCATAACTATCTCTCCTTCCAATTTTTACAATATTATCGTTGGTACTTTCTTATTATAGTTGTTATGCTTATTTTTTTCAAGAGATTTTTAAAATTTTTGTGTTTTATATAGTTAAATTCCCATAACAATTTTTTTATGCTAACCTCTTGCAAATTTCGTATTTCCGTGTTAAAATATATTTTGTTATTATTTACTAACTTAAAGGGAGGTGCAAATTATGCCAAATATTAAATCTGCAATTAAACGTGTTAGCGTTATCGAAAAGAAAACTGCTAGAAATAATATGATTAAATCTGGATACAAATCAGCTGTTAAAAAGTTTGAACAAGCTGTTGAAAATAAAAACGTAGAAGAAGCTACAAAGTTATTCTCAGAAGCCACAAAGAAAATAGATCAAGCTTGTACAAAAGGTGTTATTGTAAAAAACACAGCTGCTAGAAAAAAATCTAATTTAGCAAAAAAATTAAATGCTATAAATGCATAAATAACAAAAAATTGTGCACAGTTTTTTGTCAAAAAGAAGTTCCTATTTCAGGAACTTCTTTATTGTTTCTTTTATTTCTTCTAATTTTACTAATTCGCTTTCTGTCTCTTTTCTCTGTTTTAGCTCTATTAGTCCTTCTTCGACTTTTTTTCCTACAGTTATTCTTAATGGTATTCCAATTAAATCCATATCATTAAATTTTACTCCTGGTCTCTCATCTCTATCATCTAATATAGTTTCTATGCCCATATTCTGTAACTCTGTATAAATTTGTTCTGCTATTTGCTTCTGCTTTTCGTCTTTGTTGCTTATTAAAACTATACATACCTTATATGGTGCTATATTCATTGGCCATATAATTCCTTTGTCATCATGGTTTTGCTCTACTACTGCTGCTATCATTCTTTCTACACCTATCCCATATGATCCCATTACAACTGGTTTTAATTCATTATTTTCGTCCAAATAATTTAAGCCTAAGCTTGACGAATATTTTGTTCCCAGTTTAAATGTGTTTCCTACTTCTATACCTTTTTTAAAGTGTATGTGTCCTTTACATTTTGGACATAAATCTCCTTCTTGTATGTTTCTTATGTCTGCAACAATTTCTGGTTTAAAATCATCTATATTTACATTTACATAATGATAATTTGTTTCATTTGCTCCTACTAAAAAGTTTTTCATATATTTAATTCCATTATCCATTATAATAGGAATATTTAGTCCTATTGGCCCCGCAAATCCTACTTCTGCATTTGTAATTTTCTTTACATCTTCTGCTTCTGCTAGTACAACTTCCTTTGCATTTAACAATTTCTGAAGTTTTACTTCGTTTACATCTTTGTTTCCCTGTACCATACATGCATAAAATTTACCATCAACATTGTATATTAGCGTCTTTACAAATTTTTCCGGGCTCTCCTGTAAATAATTTGTTAGTTCATCTATTGTTCCCACATGTGGTGTATTTATCTTTTCATATTTTTTCTTTTTCTCTTTGTTTTCTATTTCTTCATCAATACATTTACTTACTTCTATGTTAGAAGCATAATCACAATTATCGCACAATACCAAAATATCTTCTCCTACATCTGTTACTGCTTGAAATTCCTCTGATAGCAATCCGCCCATTATTCCAGTATCTGCTCTAACAACAACATAGTTTAGCCCTATTTCTTGGCAAATCTTATTATATGCCTCAAATTGTTTTTGATAAGATTTATCTGATTCTTCTTGATTTATATCAAAACTGTATGCATCTTTCATTGTAAATTCTCTTGTTCTTATTAGTCCTAATCTTGGTCTTATTTCATCTCTATATTTATTTCCTATTTGATATAAAGTGTATGGAAAATCCTTATATGATTTAGATTGCATCATTGCTGCCAATACAAAGAATTCTTCATGAGTTGGTCCCAAAGCATATGGTCTATTATATCTGTCATTTAATTGAAAGATAGAAGGTCCAAACAATTCATATCGTCCTGATTTTTGAAATACATCTATAGGAAGTAATAATGGCATTGTTACTTCTTTAGCTCCTGCTTCATTCATATGTTTCCTTATTATATTTTTAACATTATCTACTACTTTTTGTCCTAGTGGCAATTTCATATAAATTCCATTTCCAACTTTTTTAAACATACCACTTTTAACTAATAAATTTCCACTTATAGACTCCTCGTCTTTCAAATCTTCCCTTATTGTATAAAAAAAACTTTCACTTAACTTCATTTATTTTCATTCCTTCCTTAAGGCATACTTTAGACAACTGCCCCATCATTTTCTTGTTTTTCTTCTTGCTCGCTCGGTATAGGAGCCTCTGCTTTTTCCTCTATAATTTCGTCTATTACTATTTGTCTATTTTCATCAAGTTTGTATTTTGGTAAATCTGGCAAATCACTTAGATTTGACATTCCAAACATTTTCAAAAAATGTGTGGTTGTAGAAAATGTCATTGGTCTACCTGGTGCATCTG
This sequence comes from Clostridiales bacterium, assembly GCA_003534295.1. Lineage (GTDB taxonomy): Bacteria > Bacillota > Clostridia > TANB77 > CAG-508 > DNVW01. Next base: position 10,744 of record DPDV01000016.1, on the reverse strand, counting down.
ATTTTCCTGACTCTGCAATTAAATTATACTCTAATAATTTATATATTGTTCCATCCGAATTCACCCCTCTTATTGCTTCTATTTCTGCTCTTGTAATTTTAGGATTATATGCAATAATAGCGAGTGTTTCCAGTGCTGCCTGTGATAAGTTTGGTTTCGCTCTATTGTCAAATATTGGATATATATAATCAAAATACTCTTTTTTAGTACATAGTTGATATGAGCCTTCAATTTCTATTATTTCTATCCCTCTATTTAAATTCTTATAATCTTCTTTCATACTTTCTATTATATTCGCAATTTCGTTTGCTCCTAATTCCAAAGCTGACATAAGTTCTGTCATCTTAACTTCTCTACCTGCCGAATACAAAATTGCCTCTATTATTGCTTTGTTTTTTTCTATTTCCATATAAATTCAATTCCTTTTATTAAAACATTTAATTTTTACAAATCACAAATTTTACCTCCACCAAGTACAATATCATCTATATAAAATACCACTGATTGTCCTGGTGTTATTGCTCTTTGTGGCTGATTAAATACTACTCTTATTTTGCCTTCTTCTTCTGGATAAATTGTACATTCAGCTTCTTTTGCAGCATATCTTATTTTTGCTTTTACATCCATCGGCCTTGTTATTTCATCCATTAATATTAAATTTATTTCATTTGCTATTGCCTCTTTTGAAAATATTTCTGTTTCTTCCCCAACTATTAATTCATTTTTTTCGGGATTAAATCCTTTTACAAATAGTGGAACTTCATTTGAAATTCCAAGGCCCTTCCTTTGCCCAATTGTATATTTATAAAGTCCTTCATGTTTTCCTAGGATTTTTCCTTCAGTATTTACTATATTTCCAACCTTTGCTTTTAAATCAGAATTTACCTCTAAAAATTTTTTATAATCTCCTTCTGGTATAAAGCATATATCTTCACTATCCGGCTTTCTTGCCACTTGCAAATTATGCTCCTCTGCAATTTTTCTTATTTGCTCTTTATTCTCAAAATCCCCTAATGGGAATAGTACCTTATCTGTCATCTGTCTTGGCAAATTATATAGCACATAGCTCTGGTCTTTTTTTCCTGCATTTGATTTTTTTAATACATATTGTTTATATTTTTCGCTATATTCGATTTTTGCATAATGCCCTGTTGCAATATAATCACAATTCAGTTTTTTTGCCATTTCATACATCATGCCAAATTTCAAGTACTTATTACATTCTATACATGGGTTTGGAGTTCTGCATTTTTTATACTCAGATATAAAATCTTGTATTACACATTTATTAAATTCTTCCTTAAAATTTAATACATAATGTGGTATATTCAAAACATCACATACTCTTTTTGCATCCATTGTAGAGTTTAAATTACAACATCCACCCTCAACACATTCGTCATCACTTTCCCATAGTTTCATTGTTGCGCCAATTACTTCATATCCCTTTTCTTTTAAAAGAAGGGCAGATACTGAGCTATCTACCCCTCCACTCATTCCTATTAAAACCTTTTTCATTTTTTCTTTATCCTTCCTTGAGTCAAAACCTTTATTCATCTATTTTTATATGTACATCTTTTAATTGTTGTTCTGTTACTTTGCTTGGTGCTCTCATTAGCAAATCTCTTGCCTTTTTATTTTTAGGGAAAGCAATAACTTCTCTTATATTGTCAGAGTTTGCTGCAAGCATTACTAATCTGTCTAATCCAGCTGCTGCTCCTGCATGCGGTGGTGTACCATATTGGAACGCGTTATATAATGCCCCAAATTTTGTTTTAATTGTTTCTTCTTCATATCCCGCAATTTCAAATGCTTTAACCATTATCTCTGGGCTATGGTTTCTTACTGCACCTGATGTTATTTCATACCCATTGCAAACAGCATCATATTGGTAAGCCAAAATATCTAGTGGATTTTTTGTTATTAATGCTTCCATGCCTCCTTGTGGCATTGAAAATGGATTATGATTAAAATCTACTGTTCCTTCATCTGATAATTCATACATTGGGAAGTCAACTATAAAGCAGAATTTATATACTCCCTTTTCAATTAAATCTAATCTTTTACCCAATTCTAATCTTACTCCACCTGCTATTTTTTGTGCTTTTTTAAATTCATCTGCAATAAAGAAAATTGCAACGTTTGGTTTAGCACCAATTTCTTCTAACCCTTTTTTTATTTCTTTAGTTATAAATTTAGCTATTCCGCCTGTAATCTCATTTTCCTTTTCAAATTTAACCCAGGCTAATCCTTTTGCTTCTAGTTCATTTACAGCATATTCTCCCATATTATCAAAGAATTTTCTTCCTTGTTCTGCACCATTCTCTACTATTATTGCTTTTATAGTTTTTCCTTTAAAAGCATTAAATTCTGTATCTTTAAATAATTGTGTTACATCCTGTATAATTAATGGATTTCTTAAATCTGGTTTATCACTACCGTATTTTTCCATTGCTTCTTTATATGGTATACGAGGAAATGGAGTGTCTGTAATCTTCCAGTTTGTATGTTTTTTAAATATTGTTGTAAAAATATCTTCTAATACTGACAATACATCTTTTTGTTCTGCAAAACTCATTTCAAAGTCTAATTGATAAAACTCGCCTGGTGCTCTGTCTGCTCTAGGGTCCTCATCTCTAAAACATGGTGCTATTTGATAATATTTATCAAATCCAGAAACCATTAACAATTGTTTAAATTGTTGTGGTGCTTGAGGTAGAGCATAGAACTCTCCTGGGTGTAATCTGCTTGGTACCAAGAAATCTCTTGCACCTTCTGGCGAAGAATTTGCAAGTATTGGTGTTTGTATTTCTGTAAAACCAAGCTCGTCCATTTTATTTCTAATAGTTTTCATTATTTCACTACGAAGTATAATTGTTTTATGCAATTTCTCGTTTCTCAAATCTAAAAATCTATATTCTAATCTTAAGTCTTCTCTTGCATCTGCTGCTTTTTCCGAATTTACTTCAAATGGTAATATGTTTTTACACGTTCCAAGTACTTCTATTTTTTTTGCTTCTATTTCTATTTCGCCTGTAGGTATTTTAGAATTTTTATTTGTTCTTTCTATTACTGTTCCATCAACTTGAATAACACACTCTGTTACAAGATTATCTGCACAATTATCATTTACAATTATTTGAGTTATGCCAAATTGATCTCTTAAGTCTATAAATTTCATTGAGCCTAAATTTCTTATTCTTTGAACCCATCCAGCTATTACTACATTTTCTCCTACATTTTTAATATTTAATTCTCCACAATTTTTGTTTCTATACATATGTTTCCTCCCCAATCTTATGTCAAATATTTTATCATAATTTATTTAGTTGTACAAGTAAAATTTAACATTTTTCTTTTCATTACTAATTATTTATGAAACAAGGACACTCTAAAATAGAGTGTCCTTGTAATTTTAGTTGTTCAGATCTTTCCAGATAAATTCACCTGGTTCAAGAATCCAAACTTTTGAAGCAATTCTCCTTTCCCTAATTGCTTCAAACATTATTTTCTTAGTGCTCATGTTACCATGCACTAAAATAACGTTTTTTATACATTCGAATCGTGATAGAAATTCTATCATCTCTTCTCCTGTACAATGTGAGCCAAACTCATTGGTCTCCATGAATTTGACATTCATTTGGCCCAGTCTTCCCATGGGAGCTGTTTCTGGTGCATAGCCTACTTTAAAAAGCATAATATTTTTGTTTTTTTTGGCATGTTCTATCCACGTACGAGAAGCTCCATCCTTGCCCATTCCAGGAGTTGTTACAACAATCTTATATTGTGGCAATGTTCTTATACCTACATTAGTAGGTACAGGGATAACATTGGGCTGATACGGGATTAAACCTTCAGCCAAATATTGATTGGTGTAATCAACAAGACTTTCGCCTTGTATAAAAATTGGGATATTTGCAGAAATTTTTCTTTTTTTCTGCATCTCGCCAATTTTCTTAAGGATTACCTGTCCCCGCTCCATAGCAAATACAGGAACAACTGCTGTATGACTTGGAGATCTCATCCACTCCTTTAATTCCCTTTCAAATTTGCCATGCTCCTTTTTTGCTCCTGTCCCATACGTCGTTTCAGCCACAATTGTCAGTGGCAACCTATACACCCATTCTGGAAACCATGTTTGGGCAAAATTACTTTTCTCTAAATAATCACCTGTAAACAGGTAATTCTCAGAGTAATTATGGTTCTCTACCCGGAGAAATAGCGCAGTTGCGCCCGCAATGTGTGCATTTTTAAAAAATGCAAATTTTATCTCCCTTGAAAAAGAGTATAAAAATGTTTCTTCAACGTGTTTCCACTGTGAAAAAACAAAGTTGTTACTTCTTCCCAGAGATATCTGGGCTCTTCTCCTTGTCACCTCATTAGAGATGATTATTCCTTTAAAACCACTTTTAATGAGTTGCGGGATTCTTCCAATGTGGTCGTAATGTGCATGCGTCACAAACACCACATCTATTTTATCAGGTTCAAATCCGAAGAACCTATTTTTTTCTTTTTCGGCTTCTCCCTGAAATTTACCACAATCCACTAATATCCTTAGCGGTTTGTTGTCTCTTATTATAGTCACTAAGTGACTGGATCCTGTGACTTCAGAGCTTTGCGTTTCAAAAAAAATTTTCATTTTTTCTCCTTTCTGCATTACGCAATTACGTATTAACATAATAATTATACCATGTATTATCTATCTTTTCAATATTTTCCATTGTTATATATCTATATTTGCTTGATTTTTTTTAATTTGTATACTACTATAATTATATAAAATAAAAAAGGGGAGGAAATTTTATAATGAACGAGCAAAAGACTGAACAAAGTGAAACAGAGTCAGTATATGATGAAATTAAAGTAGAAAAAAAAGTGGAAAGAACTGATTCCTATTTTGATGGCAAAGTCCTAGAATTAATTGGATATGGCATTTTATCTTTTCTAATAACTGCTGCTACTTTAGGAATAGCATCTGCATGGGCAGAGAAATTATTAATTGCTTATAAAATAGACCATACTGTTTACAATGGAAAAAGATTAAAATTTGAAGGAACTGGCGCCTCTTTATTTGTCCAAAGGTTTAAATGGATATTTTTTACTATTATAACATTGGGAATTTATAGTTTTTGGATTCCAATAAGAAAGGAACAATGGATAGTTTCAAATATTCACTTTGAAGATGAAACATTTGTAAAAGGTGAAAGCTATTTTGATGGTGGGGTTTTAGGAGTAATAGGTGTAAATTTACTTTGCAATTTCCTAACTATTATTTCTTTAGGAATACTATATCCTTTTGGAATATGTTACAAGCAAAAATGGCTTGCAAAACACACCATTATAAATCGCAAAAGAATTGTATTTAATGGAAGTTCTTTAAGTTTAATTGGTCATTATTTGTTATGGTGGTTTTTAACTGTTATTACATTTGGAATTTATGGCTTTTGGTTACCTATTAAAATGGAAAACTGGAAAGCACAAAATACTCATATAAGATTAAAAGGAGAAGAAGAGCCAAAAACTTCTATGGTCCCTGCAATTATAGCTATTATAATATTTGTTGTGCTTGTTGTATGTACTCTAGTTTCTGCTATTATTAAATATAACAACATCAAAAGCGATGACACAAGTGATAAATTTTATATTGAAAAAGTATTATTAGATTTTAAAAACAATGTTAATAACAAAAATAATGGAAAAAATTCATTTATACAAGTGCCACTTAATTCAAGTGAATCTACTTCTTTTGATGATGATAATGAAACCACAAATACCATTAAATATACAACAAATGATTTTTATAGATATACTACTGTAACACTAATAGATAGTGTTACATATTATGGTTCACCTAGTCATGATACTGATGTAGTAGCTTCAATAGAAAATGGTTCAATTGCCATAAGCGAAAGTATGGGAGCAGTATTAATCGAAAATACTAATGCTAAATATTTATACAAAGTAACTAAATCAGTATTTAACGATATAGATTTATATTTTATAACAAAAAATAACGATTTATATGTAATACATGATCCAAATTCAAGTGATCCTAACCAACAAAAAATCAAAGTTGCCAGTGGTGTAGCTGAATTCTTAGGAAATGGCGGACCAGAGAGTATAAAAGTATTATTAACAGACGGAACAACAAAAAACATACAATATTAAAAAGAGGGTTTTCCCTCTTTTTAATATAATATATACTTTATTAAAACAAATTTTTGAAACTTTCTTGCTTATTTCTTATTCAAACAGTGCTAATATATCATCTTTTGATAATTTATTTATAAAAGTTGCATCTGTTGATAACATATTATCTATTAATTTTGCTTTTTTCTGTTGTAATTCATATATTTTTTCTTCTATTGAGTTTTTTGTAATTAGTTTATATACTTGTACATTTCTTTTTTGACCTATTCTATATGTTCTGTCTGTTGCTTGGTTCTCTGCAGACAAATTCCACCATGGGTCATAATGTATTACCATGTCAGCTCCTGTAAGGTTTAAACCTGTTCCACCCGCTTTTAACGAAATTAAAAATACTTTTATATTTTCATCTGTATTAAATTTATCTACTAACTCTATTCTTTCTCCAACTTTAGTTTGTCCTGTTAATTTAAGATATTTTACTCCAATGTTTTTCAATTTTTCCTCTATTATTTCAAACATTGAAGTATAGCTTGAAAACAGTAGTATTTTGTGTCCTCCTAATACAGCATCTTGTATTATTTCTATACATTGGTTTAGCTTACTGCTTTCTCCCTCATATTCTCCTAAAAATAATTTTGGATGGCAGCATATTTGTCTTAATCTCATTAACAGTGATAATATTTTTATTTGACTTTTTTCAAATCCATTTATATCTATCTGGCTCATTATTTCTTTTCTAGCTTGTGCCATATATGACATATATATATTATATTGCTCTTCTGACATTTCATTATTTAATATAGTTACAGTTTTGTCTGGAAGTTCTGTTAAAACCTCCCCTTTTGTTCTTCTTAAAACAAATGGCTCAATTTGTTTTTTTAACTTGTTCATTACATCTTCATTTTGTTCTTTTATTATAGGTGTTTCATATAGTTCTTTAAATTTTTTATATTTGTATAAATAACCAGGCATTATAAAATCAAATATTGACCATAACTCAGAAAGTGAGTTTTCTATCGGTGTTCCTGTTAATGCAAATTTTGTTTCTGCATTAATTGTTTTTATTGCTTTTGAGTTCTTTGTATTATTATTTTTTATATATTGTGCCTCATCTGCTACAACATATTTAAAACAATAATTTTCATATAAATCTATGTCTCTTTTTAAAGAATCATATGATGTAATTATTACTTGATATTTGCCTATTTCTTCTATTTTTCTTTTTCTCTCTAAGTAATCGTCACTTATTACTAATGCTTTTAACGTGGGAGTGAATTTTTGAATTTCATTATACCAATTTAGTGCTAAAGAGCTCGGGCATATTATTATAGAGGGCTTTACATTTTCTTTGTTCTTCTGAACATATGAAAGTATAACAGCTAATAATTGTATTGTTTTTCCTAAACCCATATCATCTGCTAAAATTCCTCCCATTTTATATTGTTCTAATGTTCTCAACCATTTATAACCTATTTTTTGATATGTTCTTAATTCTGCATTTAATTTTGGTGGAATTTTTGTACTTAAATCTATTTGCCTATCTTCTATTTGGCTAATCATATTCTTATAATACTCATTTTTTTGTATATTAGTATTAGGCATGTTTTTAAATATTTTTTCTAAATATAAAGCTCTATATATTGGCAATTTTATTGAATTTTCTTCTACATTTTCATCTTCTATTTCTATGTTATCTGTCAAATTTTCTAAAAAATCTAAACTGCTATTTTTTTCTAAAGAAATATAAGTTCCATCTTTTAATCTATAAAATTTCTTTCTTAGTTTGTATTTATTTATAATATCTTTTATTTCATAAATATTAAATTTAAAATCTCCCAAGTTTATGTCTAATAAATTGTTTTCTATTTTTACTCCTATTGATTTTATTTTTATTTTTTTTATGTCCTTTTTTTTGAAGTCTTCTGCAACCAAGACTTCAAATTTTTTCATATAATCTTCTATTTCTTTTGATAAAAAATTATATATTTTTTCATCATTTGCTAATACTAATCTTGCGTTTGCACTATCAAGCATAAAACCTGTTTGTACAAATGTATCAAGTACTTCATTTTCCTGTATAGCGTTTCTTGTTATTTCCAAATTTACGTTTTTTATTGGATTAAATTCCACATTTCCATAACAGAATTTAATATCTGCTATTATATAACCTTTTTCGTTATAATCCAAATATATTTTTACATACAAATCTTTAGGCATGTATTTTTCTATTTGTTCTTTGTCTATATTTTTTATTTCAAAATTATCTTTTATTTTTGGTACAACAATTGCAAAAAAATTTCTTAAATTATTTTCGTTAAATACTATTGATTGAGTATAATTTTTTTTATACACTTCTAGCAATTCTAGGTTCCTATTTTCCACTTTTGGTAAACATTTGTGCATCTTATTATCAATCAAAAAATAAGAATAATTTTTTCCATAAAATATATCATACCCATACACATCTATATTAGGTGTTAAACAATATGTACTTTCATCTGATTTTTCTAGTATAAATTTTATATCTATTGGCTCATCTATAAATTGAATTTTTCTTTCTCCTGTTTTTGTTTCAAATTCTACTGTTTTCCCTTTTAATATTTCAAATAGTTCATCTAAACCTGTATTTGATAGTACCACATTATTCACATTAAAGTTTCTTCCATAATATGCATAGTTATTATTTACATCATTTGCATATTTAATTATTTCTGCATATTTTAATAAAAATTTTAGCAAAGGCCTACTTTGCTCTTCAAAAGCATTTTCCTCATGTATAAACTCTAGCACATTGTTATATTTATATTTTTCTCTATTAAGCATTCTTTCAAAAAAATCTGGAAGATTATTAATCTTAGTTAATTGTTCGTTTCCAATTTTAAATTCTACCTTTAGCTTTTTGTCTGTATCATTATACAAAAATATAGGTACTAATTTTATACTACTAGTACCATCTTGTGCCAACTCTTCCTCTTTATTATTAATTTCTAAAAAAGTATTTAACAACTGGTTAAATGCTCTATGAGTTTCTTTATTAGGCATGCTTATTCACTATCCCCTTAATTTAATAACTAATTATATCCCATTTTTAAAAATAACGCAATATTTTTTATAAATTTTACATAATCTTGACTTTATGTGAAGTATGTGGTATAATAAAGGTATAATATCCAATAGGATGTTAGTATAAGAATGAGAGGAAAAAAAAATGAACATCAATGCTTATGCGACGCTTGTCGAAAAATCAAACTCTAAGGGCATAAAAGCCCTTATGGCAAAAAGGAAGCTGAAAAAGGCGACTTGTGAAATGAGCCATAACTCCTCATATGCAAAGGAGTTCGAAGGACTTTATGTTGAGAACGTACAAAAGTGCGGATACAAGACCACGATCTTCATCGGCCTTGATTCCGATAGTTTCGGAACCCCTGGGTTCCAGGAATGGGCAGAAAAGTTGTGGAGCAATACCTGCTCCAGCGAATTCCGTTATGTATGGAATTTCGATTGGACATTTAAAATGCCCGAGCATATGATTGTTTTCTGTAATTACAATCATCGGGAGTCCAGTCTGGCTGAGCGCAGTCAAGCGCATCAGATAATGCGGGCACGCATTGAAGAGCACATAGGAAAAAATTTTAGCGTGGAGCTATTCGGCTCAGATATGCTAAAAGTATCACTAAAATAGTTTTCACCGCGCTTACGGTGTCTTCTGAAACTTTCGAGGGATGGTGCATCTGCACCATCTTTTTTTTGCCCCATTTTGGCGGGCGATTAAAATCGCCCCTACGATTCCTCATTTAGGAACAGTCCCCAATTGTCCCATTTGCCCAATTAGGGACAGCCCTGAAATATTACCATTTAAACATAACAAAAATGAGTTGACAAAAATTGTAAATTATGATTATATATAATTACATTGCTTGAATAGTGAAGACCAATTAGCTAATAACTTATAAAAATATATTAAAATCTAAAAAGTTATTTATTCAAAAATCAACACAAATTTTAAATAATTTAATTCTAAAATTTAAAATCTAATTAAAATCCAAAAAATAAGAAAATAAAATCTAATGATAGGAGGTGAATGTTCTACTTTAAGAAACTGTTTAAGCAATAGTTAACAATGAAAGGAACATTTTATGGAAAAAAACAAAGAAACAAAAACATTATCGCCTAAATTAGATGTAGTATTTCAAGCATTATTTGGTGAGATAGGAAACGAAAGAATAACGAAAGGTTTTTTAGAAACAATACTAAAAAGAAAAATAGAAAGTATAGATTTAAGTAAGAACCCGATATTAAGAAGAGAATTTAAAGACGACAAATTAGGAGTGTTAGACATACTAGCAGAGCTTGATGGAAAGGAAAAATGCAATATAGAAATGCAATTAATAGATCAAAGCAATATAATAGAAAGAATACTATATTATTGGAGTAGGTTGTATACAAGACAAATAAAAACAGGAGAAGATTATTCGTTACTAGAAAAAACAATTGTAATATTAATAACAGATTTTGAAGTAAAGAATTTAAAAGAAATGGATTATCATAGCGTATGGAAAATAATGGATAATAAAACAGGAGGTAAAATATTGAC